>JAOZHT010000002.1:0-600000 GCA_026014735.1 Candidatus Bathyarchaeota archaeon | reverse complement strand
CTGTTGCTCTGCCAATCTATCCCCCCCTCTATTTATAGTATCCACGTTTTCGGCAAAACCTCACATGTGCCTACTCTTTCACCATAAAGTCTGCTGTGACTTCTAATTGGCTATAGCTGGATTTGTGAATTCAGCAGTTGTTTTCTATCGGGTTGGCATAACATTAATTAGTTAAAATCGGCACTTAGGCTGGTATCAACATCTTTGGATGCGACCTCTATGGGTATGAGAAAACGAAAGAAAGACTCCGGTCCAATGCCTGCTGCAAGCGCAGGGCTGCTGCGGTTCTTCGAGGAAGAAACCGAAGGCATCAAAATCCGCCCTGAACTTCTCGTAGGTATGGCTGTGACTTTGATTGTTGTGTCTGTTTTAGCAAAAATCTTCTTCTAAAACCTTTATTCTTTATCCTCTTCTGGGCGCCGCGGGCGGATGGAGAACTTCTATTCTTTGAACCGAGTTTAGGTGCACAAAAAGCTCACTGCGCTCCTCTCGGCTAGCTACCTGCGGAATAGGCTGCGCTATGGTTGAGCGAAGCACGATGGCGTCCGCGTCGGAGAGCCAAATTCCCGATGGCTGATTTGTAACTGCGGCTAATGTGCCTTCAAATCCATATGCTGGATCTAAAATTACCCGGATTTTTTTTCCGATGTTGCGTTCCAGCATGTTATAGATTGACGGCGGCAATTCTTGCTCTGGCATAGATAGGACTTCAGGGAATAGTAATGATGGGCTTCTTTGCATAAAACGGTATCTCCTCGCGGGTATGGTGCTTTTTTGGGTTGAAGCAGCAAACCTCCGCTTTTTGGCCCTTGTTTTTGCCGTTTTTATGTTAAAAAAGGGTTGCTTGCCTGTGCTGTTATAGAAAATCCTGTAATTAATGACAACCCAAAAGGTCCCTGTAAGCTAAATATTAATAGGGCTATCCAATTCCATAGTGAAGACACGCCATGGAGCCCGACCGTTCCCTTAACAGCTCAATCGACAAAGCCAAAAAACACTACTCCTCCCTATTCTCCCTGCCCACCTACCGAAACTCCCTGCTAGCCATCGCCGCCATCTGCCTGGCAGGCGTCACCCTCACTGCATTGCCCTTTTTGTCTCCCCTCTACAGTTTAGCGCTGGGCATCCTCACACTCGCCGCCACCCTAATAGCCGACTCGACAATAAGCAAAGTTATCCTAAAAGACGACCCCATCTTTAACACGCGGCGAACCTCCGTGGTGTCGTTTACCTGCTGGTTAATCTGGATTGCTTTGCTGGCAGTAGGCACAGCTTTAGGCTTCTTTTTAGGTGGGCTGCTATGGGTTAAGCTTGCCCTGATAGGCTTTGGAGCGGTCCTTACCCTGCGTTTTCTAGTGCTCTCGTCGGTGGCAACCGGCGGCGCATGGCGGCAAATCGCCGCGGCAATCCTCCAGCCCCTCCTAGTCATCGCTGCTTTCCTAGCCCTTTGGCAAGTCTCCATCCTTGAGGTTTTACCCCTTTTACCCTTCATCATCCTTGCCCCCGTAATCAGCTACGCAGCCGTCTACCTGTTCCTGCAATCGATTAATCGTCTGGGAAAAAGCAGCTACGGATTACCCGCGATGCCGCTGTTCCGCGCCTTTATCACCAACTGGGTCACGGATGCAAACGCACCGCTGGAGACATACCTTGAAGAGATGGGTCAAGACGCCGACATCGATGTTACCCTGCTTAAATTCGATGCCTCTAAACCTAAAGCCGCCATCATCATGCCGCTTGTGCATCCGGGTCCATTCAAGAACATAGGCAGCAGCCTTTTGCCGTCGCTTCTAAAGCATGGCTACGAGGAGCAGTATGGCTGCAGCGCCTGCACGCCCCTGGGCATATTGGGCCATGAACTTGACTTAGCCTCGCAGGCTCAGAACCAAAAAATCATTGCTGAAGTGCTCTCCAAAGCCAAGTTTAAAGCCGCCTCCGACTTAGCCTCCCCCTTTTTGGTGGCAACCGACGGCGCCGCAACCGCCAGCTGCCAAATCTTCGACAACACCGTCCTTATTGCCTTCTCGCTGGCACCTCAAACAACAGAGGACCTGCCACAGGAGCTGGGACGCCTCGTCACAGAGGAAGCCAACCGCTATGGCTTTGAGCATGCGGTCATCGTTAACGCACATAACTGCCTTGGCGAAGTCGACGACACCGCCCAGCACGTTGACGAGCTTAAGCGTGCCGCCTTCAAATGCCTGCTTAAAGCCACCGCAGAAACCAAAAAGCCGTTTCAAGTCGGCTCCGCAACCGTGTACCCAAAGGAATTCACCCAGAAGCAGGGCATGGGAACAGGCGGCGTAACCGCAGTCGCCGTTGAGGTTGCGGGCCAAAAAACCGTGTATGTGGTGCTTGACGGAAACAATATGGTGCCGCATCTGCGCGAGAAAATCCTCTCTGCCCTATCTGAATCAGGGTTTGATGCAGCCGAAGTCTTCACAACCGACACACATGCCGTAAGCGCCCTGTCCACGGGCAGCCGCGGTTACCATCCCCTCGGCGAAGCCATCGACCACCAAGCCCTCATAGGCTATGTTAAACAAGCCGCCCGAAACGCCGCCGCCGACCTGGAAGATGCTAAAGCCGGCTGCATCCAATTCACTGTTCCAAACGTGCGGGTTATCGGTGAAGAACGCTTAAAATCCATAACTGTCCTGGTGGATGAAGCCATCGCGAAAGCCAAACGCGTCGCGCCCCCAGTTTTCGGCGTGGAGGGGCTGCTTTTGATTCTGCTTTTGCTTCTCTTTTAGGTTTGAAGTTGCCGTTTTGGTTTGCGTTTAAGGGGGGTGCCGCAGATTTGGCATTCCTGAAGTTTGCTTGTGCCGGGGTACTGTTTGTGGCAGGCGGGGCAGTAACGTATCCACTCCAGCATCCGCTTGATGCCATAGGTGGAGCGCGACGAGAACTCTACGCCCACTTTGACGGCGACGTTTTGGATGGAGTAGTCGTCGGTTACGATTTGGGGCAGGTAACCCTCGGCTTTAAGCTGTAGCGCCAACGCTAGCAGCTGCATGTCCGCCTCTGAGAGTTTATGTGCATCCCCCACTTTGCCCGCCGAAGCCTCCGCGGCATCTCGGTATTGCTTGCTGGGCTCTTGGATTCTGACTTTGCCGCTTTCCAAGGCAGCCTCAAAACGCATTTTCACCATCGAGTCACGCCTGATTTCCTCCACCACCGCCGGCGCAGTCACCAGCAAGTCAGCTGAGGCGAAGGGGTCAAAGCCGCCGACAAACGCGGAGGTATCCAGGACCGTTATGCGAGGCTGATTTGGGGGTTGCGTGCTCATTCGGTTCCCTTAAAGAGCAGCCTATTGCGGAGTCTATCATAAAAGTTTGCTTCAAAACGGATAAACGACGTTACGTTTTGGGAGCGGGTTACCTTCACCGTTAACTCGTCGGTGCATACGGTTTTGCGGTAGCTGCCATCAATCATAACTAGCATCTTTTCGGGGCGCAGCACATTAAACGTTAAGGTGGAATCCGCGGGGAACACCAGCGAATGAAAAACAGTCAGCGAACAAATCGGGGTAAGCACAAACGCGTCGACCTGCGGGTCCAGCACTGGTCCGCCGGCGGAGAGCGAGTAGCCTGTGGAGCCGGTTTGGGTGCCGATGATTAAGCCGTCTGCTTGGCATTTCAGGATGGGTTTGCCGTTCTTGCAGATTTGGGCGTAGAGAATCTTGGAGGGCTCACCAGTGGAGATGACAACGTCGTTTAGGGCGTCGGGAAGCTGCTCTTTGCCGGCTTGAACCGCCATCTTGGCGGATTTCTCGATGCGAAAATCGCCCTTCAGGGTGCGCTCCACGGCTTCGCAGGCGCATTTAGGCTCCACCTCGGTTAAGAATCCCCTTACGCCCATGTTGACTGCAAGGATTGGCGTGTCGGGTTTAGGGATGTTTATGGCGGTGCGCAGGATGGTGCCGTCTCCGCCGATGGTTATTATGAAGTCAGTTTGCATCTTGCTAAGTGGAACAAAGCGTTCTTTGCTTGAAACGATGCCGGCAAGGGTATCTTCTATGTAAACCTCCAAGCCCTTCTCTGCAAGAAACTCGGCTAGCTCTTCAGCGAGTTGTAACGCAGGCTTCTGGTCGAAGCGGGCGATTAACCCAACGCTTTTGAACACTTTTCCACCGCTTTGTAATTAGCGTGAACCCATTAATCTATATTAACGTTCGCGGAGGCAAAGCGCCATCTATCTTCCAGACCCCCCTAAAACGCAGCTATAATCGAAAGAAACATCTTTTATTTAGTTTCGGCACTATCTTACTGACGTTAGGGGATAAAGTTTCGGCGCGTGCCCCTAACTTGGCTTCTAAAAACCCACGAGGATACCCAAGTGACGGCTGAAGGTTACAGCGAAACCAGATTATCGGTGATTCCTCCACGAATCGGCAGACTATTCGAGCTAGCTAACAATCTGTGGTGGAGCTGGAACGAGGGCGGCCGCCAGGTTTTCCGCTCGCTAGATTATGCTCTTTGGAGAACCAGCGGACATAACCCCGTTAAGCAGCTGCGGACCATTGATCCCCAGAGGCTGGAGGCGGCTGCGCGTGACCCCGCTTTTCTGGAGCTCTACGATGCGGTGATGCAAGAGTTTGACGCTGAAATGTCCCGACCGCCCCAGTGGTGCGGCCAAACCAGCCCCGATGTGCCCAAAGGACCCATTGCCTATTTCTCCGCGGAGTACGCCATCCACAATTCCCTACCCATCTACGCGGGTGGCCTTGGCGTTTTAGCCGGCGACATCTGCAAGGAATGCTCTGACCGCAGCTTGCCTCTAGTGGCGGTGGGGTTCATGTATCCTCAGGGTTACTTCCGCCAGCGCATCTCCGCGGAGGGCGAGCAGCAGGAAGATTACCTTCAAATCGACTTCAACGATGCACCCATCAGTCCCTGCGCCTGGCCCTATGGCTGCGGGCCCCTTATCCCCATTGACCTCGCTGACCGCCAGGTCTACGTGAAGGTTTGGCAGGTGAGAGTGGGTAGAGTAAACCTGTATTTGCTTGACACCAACGTCGAAGAAAACACGGAGGCTGACAGAACCCTCTCAGCGCGCCTCTACACCGCCGACCAGGAAGAGCGGCTTCGCCAACTAATCGTGCTGGGCGTAGGAGGCGCTAGGACGCTGCGGGAGCTGCATATTGAACCCGTGGTTTGGCATGCTAACGAGGACCACACCGCCTTCATGATGCTTGAGCGGTTGCGGCTTGAACGTGCACAGGGCGCCTCTTTGGAGCAAGCCATCGAAAACGTCCGAAGCTGCACGGTCTTCACAACCCATACACCTGTCCCGGCTGGCCACCACGTTTTCAGCCTCTACCTGATGGACCGCTACTCCCGCAACCTCTGGGAGCCACTGGGCATCGACCGAGGCACCTTCGCTAGGCTGGGGCAGTATCCGGGGCTGGATAATGATAGGTTTAACCTCACCGCGTTTGCTTTCCGGCTTTCCAGCCGCTCCAACGCCGTGTCTAAGCTGCATGGGGAAGTCACGCGGCGGATGTGGCAGGTGCTTTGGCCCAGAAAAACCGCTGAGGAAGTCCCGATTCTCTCTATAACCAACGGCGTGCATCTGCCGGCTTGGCAGGCCCCCGAGATAGGCGCGCTCTGCGAGAAATACCTCAGCCCTGATATGCATAAGCGGCAGGACAGCCAAGAGTACTGGGACTGCATCGACTCTGTACCTGAGCAGGCGCTATGGCAGCTGCGCCAAACCTTGAAGAGCCGCATGATGCTCACTGTCCAGGATCGCGCGCAGAGGCGATGGACGCATGGTTCAGCGGCGCCCCAGCAGTTAACCGCCATGGGCACGATGCTGGATCCCTACGCCTTAACAATCGGCTACGCGCGTCGATTCACCGAGTACAAGCGACCCTACCTGCTCCTCGCGGACATGGAGCGCCTAAAACGCATCATCACCAACCCCGAGCGGCCCGTGCAGATAATCTTCGCAGGCAAATCACACCCGGCTGATTACCAGTCAAAGCTGCTGCTTAAGAGGGTGTATGAGGTTGCGCTTGACCGGGGCTTTCAGGGACGCATCGCCTTCATCGAGGACTACGACCTCAACTTGTCACGTGATCTTGTCCGAGGAGTCGACGTGTGGCTCAATACGCCTAAGCGGCTGCAGGAGGCATCGGGAACCAGCGGCATGAAGGCTTCGCTTAATGGCGTTGTGAACTTCAGTGTCCTTGATGGATGGTGGGCAGAAGCCTACAACGGCAAAAACGGCTGGGCCATCGGGGACTTTACGGTGCCCCGCGAGGAGGAAGACCGAAGCGACGCCGAATCCCTCTACAGTCAACTCGAAAACCAGATCACCGCCCTCTACTATGAACGGGACCGACGAGGCATCCCCAACGGCTGGATAAGCGCCGTGAAAGAAGCCATAAAAACCGTTACGCCCAGATTCAACACCTGCCGCATGATGAAGGAGTACACTACCCAAATGTATCTGCCTGCCTCCAAACAGGCAAACCCCAGCCCAGAGGAGAATGAATAGGATGGAAACATCAAATTTGGCGCAGTTCTACTTTGATTTAGCCGACGTCTTTTTAGTCGCCGTCAACAGCAGAGAAGTCGTTGTTGACGTAAACAAGAAAGCCCTTCAAATTCTAGGCTACCCCAAAGGCGAGGTTGTCGGCAAAAACTGGTTTGAAAGCTTCGTTCCCGCCATCAAGCGCGCTGAGGCCAAACGGCTTTTCCATGACATGCTGGGCGGTACGCTTCGCCACGTGCACTACGAGCATCCAGTCGCCGCCAGAAACGGCGAAGAAGTCGTCTTTAACTTCCATAACGTTTTAGTTACCGACACTGACGGCACTGTTATTGGGGTTTTAAGTTCAGGCGAAGATGTTACGGCGCGGTCAAGAAAGGTGTGGTCTCAAAATGAAGTTGAGAATCGCCTGCAGGTAACCTTGGATTACATGATTGAGGGCTACCAGATAATCGATTATGACTGGCGCTACCTCTACGTAAACGACGCTGCCGCTAAGCAGGGACGCAAATCCAAAGAGGCGCTTTTAGGCTACACGATGATGCAGGTTTACCCCGGCATCGACAAAACCTTACTTTTCAGTTACCTGCAAAGCTCCATGACCAACCGTATTTCGCATCAAGTCGACAACGAATTCACCTATCCCGACGGCTCCAAAGGCTGGTTTGAACTCCGAATCGAACCGATACCTGAAGGAATCCTGATTCTGTCTTTGGATGCAACTAAGAAAAGGGATATTGAAACCGAACTCAGCAACTATAGGGGGCGACTTGAAGAGGTCGTGGCGGTCCGAACCTCCGAATGCGCCAAAATAAACGAGCAGCTCTCGTTGGAGGTTGAGGAGCACAGAAAAACCGTGGAGGGCCTCAAGCTCCGAGCCGCCGTCCTGGATAACACGTTGAACGCGATTTTTCTGGTTAACACCAAAGGCGACTTCGCATACGCCAACGACGCGGCGTCGAAGGCCTACGGCTATAGTGTAGATGAGTTCTTGAACCTAAACATCGCTGCTTTGCTGCCGCCCTCGGATGCCTCATCCGTGAAGGATCTGCTGAGCCGCATCATGTTAAGGGGGCAGGCGAATCTGGAGATGGTTCATCTGCGCAAGGACGGAGCCAAACTCCCCGTGAAGCTGGCGTCTAATCTGGTGAAGACCGAGCATGGCCAATTTATCCTCTTTGTGATACAGCGCCTCTACCACCGCTAGCGGACTTTCTCATTCTCTGCATTTTTGCTTTTTTAAACGTAAAAATCTCTGGTATACAACACGCCACTAAGTCACTTTTACGCGGGCGTGAACCTTAATCTATATATGGGTGTAATTAGGAATTGCATTAAATAGAATCTTTACTGTGGTGAGTGTATGAGCAAACCAGTAGACGTCGGAGAACTACGCGTTGGCGGGTACATGATGATTGAAGGCGAACCCTGCCGCATCGTTGACATAGCCAAATCTAAACCAGGCAAACACGGCGCAGCCAAAGCCCGCATCGTCGCAATCGGCGTATTCGATAACCAGAAAAGACAATTCGTTAAACCAGTGGATGCAGGCGCAGAAGTCCCCATAATCGACAAGCGCCCAGGCCAAGTCTTCGCAGTTAACCCAACAGGCGTCCAAATCATGGACCTAGAAAGCTACGAGTACCTCGACGCCCCCTTCCCAGAAGAGGAAGACCTAAAAGCAAAATTGACCCCGGGCACCGAGATAGAGTACTGGAAGATTCTGGGCAAAGTCAAAATCGTCCGCGCAAAGTAACCGCTTTCTTCTGCGGCTTTCTTTTCCATTTAGTCAGCTTTGCTTTTTTAGCTCCACCATTTCCAGCCGAGCCGACTGAAGGCAACGTAGAGCGCCAACAGCAAGATTCCCCAGCTTAGCGGGATACTGGCAACGAACAATATGAGGTTGCTCTCCAGCGGCAGGTAAGTGTAGCTCGCCCAGAAGCACAATGCAGCTATCCCTACTAGTAACAATACAAATATCGATGCGTGGATTACCCGCTCAGCGCCCAACACTTTTCACCTATAAAGAAGAGTTAAGGGTTGCTGCATTAAAATTTATCCAAACCAACCACAAAAGTTGTTGCCGTTGCTTTCTGATGTTTGTGAGTCTATTAGCCGCCTAATGGTTAACCTATGAAGAAAACCTGAAGAGGGGGAGGGAGGTAGTGGTGGAGCAGCAGGCGCCGCTTCTTTGTCTCTATAAATAGAGGGGGGTAGGTCTTTGGGAGCAGCAGCAATCGCCCCAAAATGCACTTTTATGGTGAAGCAGAAACCGCGGCTCTTCACAGAAAGAAAAAACAAACAACCTGCCAAAGTTTATGTTCTAGCATGGCGCTTTTTTGGTGAAGCCAATGATGCATGAAGAGCCGTCTGAATTGTGAAGAACGCTAAATGGGGAATTATTTATCCTGAGGCTTCAACCCCGCGGATTCAGGTTTAAACGTTGCTTTGTTGTGTAATCTTTATCTAAAAGAACAATAAAGTGATAGGCGGAGACCCAGATGGCACTAGACAAGCTCAGTTCCTCATTAACCGACGCTATTAAGAAACTGTTCAAGGCAGGCGTCGTCGACGAAGCAGCAGTGAAGGAACTTGTCCGCGACATACAGCGGGCGCTTCTGCAAGCAGACGTAAACGTTCAGCTAGTGCTCCAAATCAGCAAAAACATCGAGGAACGCGCCCTTAAAGAAAAGGTTCCCCCAGGCGTCTCCCGACGTGAACACGTCATCAAAGTAGTCTACGAGGAACTCACCAAATTCGTAGGCGACAAAGCTGTCCCCCTTAAAGTGGAACCCGGCAAAAAGAAAACCATCATGCTCGTGGGCATCCAGGGCTCAGGCAAAACCACCCACGCCGCCAAACTCGGGCGGTACTTCCAGAAACGCGGCATAAAAGTCGGCTTAATCGCCGCGGACACCTTCCGCCCGGGCGCCTACGCCCAGCTTCAGCAGCTAGCCACCCGCATCAACGTGCCTATCTTCGGCGACGCCAAAGCTAAGGATCCCGTTAAGGTGGCTAAAGAGGGCTTTAAGCAGTTTCAGGACCGCGACCTCATAATCGTGGATACCGCTGGCCGCCATAAGGAAGAAAAAGACCTTATTAAAGAAATGAAGGACATCGAGAAGGGCATTCACCCCGACGAAATCATCATGGTTATCGACGGCACCATCGGGCAGCAGGCGCTGGCGCAGGCAAAAACCTTCCATGAAGCCACCCCCATCGGCGCAATTATCGTCACCAAACTCGACGGCTCCAGCCGTGGAGGCGGCGCACTCTCCGCAGTCGCAGCCACCGGCGCACCCATCAAATTCATAGGCACCGGCGAGAAAGTCGAGGACATCGAAGCCTTCGTGCCCAGCCGCTTCGTGGGGCGCCTGCTTGGCATGGGAGACCTTGAGACGCTGCTGGAGAAGGTGCATGACGCCGAAATCAAGGTTCCCCAGAAGAAGGCCAAGGAGATCCTCAGCGGCAACTTTACCCTAACTGACATGTACGAGCAGTTCGCGGCAGTCAAAAACATGGGTCCATTCAGCAAAGTGATGAAGATGCTGCCGGGTATGTCGGGTTCAAACATTCCTGATGACATGTTAAACACCGCGGAGGGCCGATTGGACACCTGGCAGGTTATCATCCAATCTATGACTCCTGCGGAAAAAGAGAATCCGAAACTGCTTAATTCCTCTCGTGCACGCCGCATCGCACGGGGCAGCGGAACCAGCGAGAAAGAAGTCAAGGAACTGGTTAAACAGTACTTTAACATGAAGAAGATGCTCAAGATGTTTAAGCGCAAAAAGAAGCTGCCGTTTGGGCTGGGCGGAAAAGGCGGCATGCCGATGGGCTTAGGGTAAATGTAGGTTACTGCGATGGATGTTTTAGAGAAAGCATACGAGTTACTCAGTAAATACCCGCTTTGCGACCACTGCTTAGGCCGCCAATTCGCACAGCTGGGCTACTGCATGGAAAACAACCTCCGGGGAGCAGCCCTCAAAGTCAGCCTCGTCATGGCAGCTAACGATTTAGCCACGCAGCAGGCATCGGAAGAAGGCATTGAGCGCCTTAGGGTCTTAGCATCCAACGGCTTCTGTGACGCCGCCAAAAAAACGCTTGAACACCTCAAAAAAAGCGTCCCCACAGAGGCCGCCGACGCCAAATGCCACCTCTGCGACGGCAAATTCGCTCAGGTTGAAACTTTAACCCAAAAAGCCCTCGATGCACTCAAAGAATACGAATTCAAAACCTTCCTAGTCGGCATCGAGTTGCCCATCGCCGTCGAGGAGCGGGAGGATGAATTCAAAGGCACTCAAAACATCAGCTACGGCGAAAGCATCCGCCACGAATTCGGCAGAGTCTTCGGTAAAGCATTGGCGAAGGCAACAGGCAAAGAAGCCGAGTACCTCACCCCCGAAGTGGTTCCAGTCATCGATCCATTCCAGGAAAAAGTCAAAGTGCAAATTAACCCGCTTTTTGTAGGCGGCAGATACCGCAAACTCGTCCGCACCATTCCCCAGTCTGAGTGGTTCTGCTCCAGCTGCCATGGCAGAGGCTGCGAGAAATGCGGCGGCACAGGCAAACTTTACCCTGAATCAGTGGAGGCCTTCACGTCTAAGCCGCTGCTGGAAGCAACAGGCGGCGAAGAATCGTTTTTCCATGCCTCCGGCAGAGAAGACATCGATGCGCGTATGCTGGGTTCAGGCAGACCCTACATCGTGGAGGTTTCTAAACCCAAAAAACGCGCCGTTGACCTCAAGGTGATTGAGCAGGCAATCAACGCTGGCGGCTTAGGCAAAGTTGAGGTTTCCGAGTTGCATTTCGCCACCAAAGATGATGTGCGGCACCTAAAGAAGGGGGAGGGCGCCCAGAAGGAGTACCGTTTACTGGCTGAATTCGAACATGACCTCACCGACGAGGGCTTGCGTATGATAGAGGAGAAGCTCACGGGGGCATTGATAAAGCAGCAGACGCCTCTGCGTGTTGTGCATCGCCGCGCCGACATTGTGCGGGAAAGGTACATATATAAGCTTGAAGTTAAGAAGGTGACGCTTAAGAGAGCTCTGCTCCTAATTCGTTGTCAGGGCGGACTCTACGTGAAAGAATTGGTGTCTGGAGATGAAGGACGTACAGTACCCAACGTGTCGGCTTTGCTCGATAACCCAGCGAAGACGCTTAAGCTTGACGTTCTCAACGTAATCATGGAATAGGTGAAATAGAATGAAAGGTTCAAAAGGCTACTACACTGGCACCCGCAGTCTTCTGCGCAAACCCACTCGTGAAAAAGGCAAACCTAAAATCAGCAAGCTCCTTCACGTATACGAAGCCGGTAACCAGGTTATCATAAAGATGGATTCCAGCACACAGAAAAGTATGCCTCATAAGCGCTTCCACGGCAAAATAGGCTTTATCGTTGAGAAGCGGGGCAGAGGCTACGTGGTCAGCGTCCCACAGGGCGAAGCCATAAAAACCATAATTGTGCGTTCGGAGCATCTTGAGCCCTATACAGGTACGTGAGTGAAAGTAAAATGAGCAAGAGAGAAGTAAGCGAAAATCGGCTAACTCTGCCAGAAGTCAAAAAGGTACTGGAAAGCATCGGCGAGGAAAACCTTGACCAGTTCCAGCGCCGCACCCTTGACTACGTGAGCAAATTCAGCAAAGTTGAGCCTCAGAAAGCTGAAGAACTCTTGCAGACGCTCATCAAAGAATACGAGCTAGACGAAGCGGAAGCTGTCCAAATCATCAACTGCATGCCTGAAACCGTAGATGAACTTCGTGTCTTCTTAGCAGGCGGACGCAAAATCATCGAAACCCAAAAACTGAATCAAATCGTAGAACTTTTAAATGAAAACCGCCTCCTCAAATAGGTAAATTGGCTAAAGTGTTTTTAACTAGTTAACGGAAATACATTAGAGGCACAAGTGACTGCTATGGAAAAAAGGTATGAAGAGAACGCTTACGTACTGGACTTTCTATCCCACGGCAAACCCGGAGTCCGCCCCACTGGACGCGCAGGCTACCGTGCAGGCGCCCTTATCCAATGCGTCGGCGAAGAATTTTTCACGGTCCTTGAGGCGCTGGTGAAGGAGGGGCTGATGTTAAAGCCCGGCGACCGCGTTCACGTTGGCAAAGACAGCCGCGAAGAAGTCACCTACATCATCGGCCGCATAGGCTACGAAGAGTTAACCGCCGCTGCAAGAGCTGAGCTTCCAAGCGTCATCAGCAAAATCGTTGCTAACCGCGAGAAGTGGTTTGTTAACTTCTTTAACACTGCCCGAGCCATAACACCCCGTATGCATGCCCTTGAGCTTGTGCCCGGCATCGGCAAAAAATACATGTGGCAAGTCATCAACGAGCGGCAGCGCAAGCCCTTTGAAAGTTTTGATGACCTCCAAAAACGCACTGAGTTGCCTAACCCCGTGAAGTTGATTACTAAGCGGGTTATGGAGGAGCTTGAGGGCGACAGCAAATATCGCCTCTTCACGCGGGCACAGTAAGGCAAAGCAGATGAGTCAAGAGCAAATCGAGCAGCTGCTTTTAACCCACCACATCAACCCTAACAGGCTGCTGGGACAAAACTTCATGATAGAGCCCAGCTTGTACCCCCAACTCGCCGACTACGCAGATCTTCAACCGTCAGATGTGGTTTTGGATGCAGGCGCCGGCTTTGGGTTTTTAACGCGGTTTCTGCTGGAGCGTTGCCGAGGAGTCGTCGCCGTCGAGAAGGACCCGCAGCTAGCCGCTTTCCTACGTGAACACCTAAGGGGCAAAGCTAACGTTTCATTGGTGGAGGGCGACGTGCTTAAAGCGCCTGTGCCTGCCTTCAACAAAGCCGTCTCTATTCCGCCCTACTATTTGTCCTCTCATCTGGTGATGTGGCTGCTTGAGCGCCATGTGGACTGTGCAGTTATGATTGTGCAGAGGGAATTTGCCATGCGCCTCGTCGCGTCGGTAGGCAGCGAGGAGTACGGCTGGTTAACGGTGGTTGCGGCGCAGCAGGCGGAATCAGAGGTGCTGGATTTGGTGCCAAAAACCCTTTTTTACCCTCAGCCCGAGGTTGATTCGGTGATATTGCGGCTAAAACCCCACAGCACCCCTGCGTTCACGGTGAAGAACCCCGCGGAGTTTAAGCAGCTGGTTAAGTGGCTTTTTACGCAGCGCAACAAGAAACTGGCTAAAGCCCTTGCGCCCTACCTGAAAAGCAGCCGAAAAATCTCTAAAGCAGACGCAGAAAGCCTTGCCCAGCGCCTGCCCCACCATGAGCGGCGGGTAAGGGAGCTTTCCCCTAAAGACTTCGGAGCAATCGCAGATGTCCTCCCAACTTAAACGAGTCCACTTTGGCCCATGCCGCTTCGACGTCGATGAGGAAGTGTATGAGCCAGCCGAGGATTCTTTTCTGTTCGCTGAAAACCTGCATGTCAATGCGGGCGCGGAGGTTTTGGATGTGGGCACGGGCAGCGGTATCTTAGCCGTAACGGCGGCAAAGCAGGGCGCCCACGTTACCGCAGTCGACGTGAACCCCTATGCCATACATCGCGCCAAAGCCAACGCAGAGCTAAACCTCGTCGATGCAGCAGTCAGCTTTATCCGCAGCGACCTCTTCTCGGCGCTATCCTTGGCCGCCAAGTTTGATTGGGTCCTGTTTAATGCGCCGTATTTGCCCTCTTTGGAGGATGAGGAGGAGTCGTGGCTTGCGCGGTCTTGGGCAGGCGGCGCGGATGGGCGGCTGGTGGTGGACCGCTTTATTTCGCTGGTGCCGGCTTACCTCAACGTGGACGGTCGTGTTTTGCTGATGCAGTCCACGCTTACTGGCTTGGAGGCGACGCTGCGGGGTTTCGCTGACCAGAACCTGAGGGCGCATGTTGTCTCTTCGTTGCCGTTGCCCTTTTTTGAGACCCTGACGCTTATTGAGGCTCAACGGTGAGTGCAAGAAACGCTTTAAGCTAGAAGCGCCCCATTAATTTTGGTGTATAGTTATGACTCTTTGGTTTTATGTTAATACAAACGATGACCCCAAAACCGTAGGCGAGGTGGTCTGCGCTTTTAACTACACGGAAGGCGAGCACCCCAACGATAAGTACTCATGGATTATGCAGGAGGGCCGAGATGAGCCGGGTTACTGGGAAATCCGCGGGAAATACGCTGCGCTCAAGGACCTCACCGAAATCGGCATTGTCTACCGCGTCGGCGACACAGTGGTCTTCTCGGAAATCGACGATGAATTAGCCCCAAACGTTATCGATCCGCTTATCGGCAAATACGGCTTTGACAACGTCAAATGGATCGTTGTGCCGCTGATAAAGTAGCTTTGCGCTCCAAGCGACCTATCCCCCCTCTATTTATAGGGTCATAGCGCAAACGTCTGCTGCTCCACCGCTACCTCCCTCCCCTTAGATAAAGCAAGCATCAAATTTGGCAGCGGAAGCTACAGCGTCGAAGCCTGCTTATTCCTTATGGGCTACAAGCGTGTTCCAGGGCGTCTGCGCCTTCAAGAAGATTTCAACCTCACTGAACCCAGCCTGTTGCAGCTGCGCCGTCAGGTCGCTTGGCGATTCAAGATGCACATGCGCTCTCTTGATGGTTTGGGCATGCTCGACTTCGTATCTGCCGTCCTTTATCATCTCATTCACCAAAAGCAGGCAGCCGCCCCCCTTAAGCACGCGGTACAGCTCCCCAAAGGCATCCGTCAGGTTGCCCCAGAAATAATATGTTTCCACAGCCGTCACAAGGTCAAAGGTGCCGCTTGAAAAACCCAGCTTCTCCACCGAACCCCGCAAAAACCCCATCCTACCATCCACTGTGTGCGCTTGGTTATTTTGCCTGGAATATTCCACCATGTCTCTTGAGCAATCCAGCCCCACCGCCCAGCCTCTGCAGGCGAGCTGCGCCAGTTTACTTAGGGTGTTGCCGCCTCCGCAGCCCACATCCAAAACCGAAAAGCCAGCCCCCACCCTAACGTGGCCTAAACCCCACTCTGTCAGGGCGTCGTGTTCGCGGTTCATTAACGCTGCAACTTCGCGTCCCTGGATGCCATGGGGACATTTGAACTGGGCCATGAAAGTGTCGTCTCTGATGCTGGTTGACATGGAGGAACTATTGGCTGGGGCTGCTAAAAGCTGTTTGCGGGTGAAGCGGGAGGGTTTTTGGTGGTTTTGGTTAAAATATCTGTGCTGCCAACATGAGTATGTATGCTTGACTATCTCGTGTTTGTGGCAGCCTTCGCCTCGCTGCTTGCCGCCTTAGCCTACATCCGCAGCATGTTCCGCGGCCAAACCATGCCTAACAGGGTAACCTGGTTCATGTGGTCAGTGGCGCCCTTCATAGCCACCGCCGCCTCCCTCTCAAGCGGAGTAGGACTAGCAGTGGTGCCAGTTTTCATGTCGGGATTCTCGCCTTTCCTCATCTTCACCGCTTCCTTCTTCACCAAAAAAGCCTACTGGAAATCCGCCCGCTTCGACTACATCTGCGCTGCCCTCTCGGGGCTAGCGCTTGTCCTCTGGTTTGTAACCGCGCAAGCCAACCTCGCCATCGTCTTTGCCATATTAAGCGACGCATTAGCCGCCGTGCCCACCCTCACCAAAGCCAGACGCAGCCCCCAAACCGAATCCATCTGGCCATACCTCGTCGGCGCAGTGGCGCCGGCAACGAGTTTTCTTGTCGCCGCAACCTGGAGCTTCTCGGCGCTGGCGTTCCCCGCCTACCTGATAGCGGTGAATGTACTGCTGGTGGCTTCGGTGTCCAGAAAAAGGTTTCCAAAAAAAGGATGGCTATTACAGTTTTTAAATAAAATCTAGGAGAAAACCAACCGAAAAACCGTAAGCAAGTACGCTTCTTAAAAAAAGTAATATTGGTGTTTGTGGCCCTTCGGTTTGGTACCTTTGTTATTACTTCCTTCTTCGAGTAATTAATAGGGCAGCAACAACAATCAAGACCAAGGCAATAATGAATATTATCGCCCCTATTATCACTGGGGATACCATCCATTGTTCACTTATTAAAGGCGCACTTGTGGGTTCCGGTGTTGGTTCCGGGATTACTAACGTCGCAACATTTGAGTTAGCGGAATACTGTCCGTTGTTTCCTACCTTGTCTATAATTTGAAATTCATAGGTGCCTGGACATAGACCAGTTACTGTATAGGTATTCTGTGTAGCATCGGTTGATGTGGTGAGTATTGACCATGAGCTTCCTTGTGTTCTCATTTGTATTGTATAGCTTTTGAAGGGTACCGAAGAAGAATATGTATTGTAAACAATCCACCTTAAGCTTGCTGTAGTTAACGTGTTAGAGGTTATTTCAAGGGCAGGATTAGCTTTAGTCCTTACTTGCAAGGTATTGGACGGGGTTGTTCCAACTAGAGAACCAGAGTCTTCAACTTTAAAATAGTAATCGGTGTTAGGAATTAATCCACCAATAAAGGTAGACGTTTGGTCTTTGCTATCGGTACTCCAAAAACTTTTCCACGGTCCATTTACTGATGTAGAATAAAAGGTTTCATATTTACTAAAAATCCAATCATCTGATTTTGTCCACTGTAAGGTGACTGTAGTTTCGGTTTGAGCAGGTGAAGATAGTGTCGGAGAATACGCTCCTTGAACATAACTAGCAGAATAAATAAGCAAAAGCATCAAGCCAAGAATTACTAAGATATAACTTTTGTTTGGCATCATATATTTCACATTCTTAATAATAACCTAATTTTATTTTTAAAAGTTTCTATTTATTCTATTTTGAAAATTCCATAATCAATCAAGCGTATAGACTCCATAAAAAAGAAAAAATTTGAATTAAGAGATACTTATTACGTTTGGCGATTAAAATCGGGGGAGTAATGGATTTCCCGACAGGCTGAGCTATAATCAACAGGCTTTTTCTTGAGGACCAGTGGCAGCCCCGCAGTCGAAATTATTACTTTGGGAAATTGGCGGTCTAGATTTAACGTCTCAAAGCTATCTTATTGCCCCTTCTATGGGTTTATGCAAAATATCTCATCTTAGTATCAAACGGCAAGGCGGCTTGCATACTGCTTGTTAACTCCCACCATCAGAGCAGCGCAAAATTTCTAATCTACCATTTAAGGAGGAGGCGGAAGAGGTCGGCTCATTTCATTTATTAGCTCCATCATAGCGGGTACCTTAGCATTTACAATATCTATGATTGGATTATACTCCTCAGTTTTTGACCTGTGTTTCACTGCCATCGCTGCTGCCCAAGGCCAATCTACAAAAGCCATGGCGCCCTCCATTATGTTCCAAGGATGCACAATATGCATTGTGTAGTTGGTACTTGTGACCATTTTGATCGGTTGAGGCGCTAAATCTTTCTTCTTATCACCCGCGAAAAGCCAGAGTTCGGAGACCACAATTTCTACTCTTGGCATACCAAGCATGGTTTTAGCCGCTGAAACGCCTGATAGCACCTGCATCGTCATTGCAGGCCCGTTTGACGTGATGGTGTAGGTCATCTTCATTTGTTTTAGAAGGCCACCTTGATAGAATTTCTGGATAAATCCATAGTTTCTTTCTGTGAAAACCGCTAAAAGATTCTTTGCTAGGACGGAATCAAAAATCACTTCACATAAAATTATTCTTCCCGTAATCAACGTGCTGAGTTGAACAAGTAACAGTCTCTTGTCGGTAAGCATGAGTGTACCCGCCAGCCTCTGACCGCCTTGACGACCAGTCATGGTTTTCATAGTGGTGATATCTTTTCCCGCGTACATGCCGGCTTCATAAGTGAGCACACGTGCCTGTGCCAAATTGGCGGTGCCATGAGGTTCAAGCCTTGCGGCTTCTGTCCAGAAAAGCAGCGTTTCTTGGGGGAGCAGGAAATGCCGATAGCTTTCCAACTGGTGACTCAATTAAATCACATCTTCAGTAAATCAATGCTCACAGATTAGTTTAATAAATTTTTTGATTATTTTTTATAAACTAAAACAAGTATGGATAGAATGAATTTCTAAAATTAGATTGGCGGGCCCGGAGGGATTTGAACCCTCGATCTCCGGCTCCGCAGGCCGGTGTAATAATCCGTACTATACAACAGGCCCAACCTGTCATGTGCCTCCAATTCTGGGGGCAGAATAGTAAATACTTTGCTCTCCAACTTAAGAATAGTGGTGCCAGAAAGCAGAGTTAATCCAGTTGCTTTGGGAAGATTATTTTGAATTGGGTGCCTACGCCGGCTTGGCTCTCAAAGCTTATGGTGCCTCCCTGCGCCTCCACCAGCCGCTTAACCACCGCCAACCCAAACCCCTGTCCCTTCGACTTCGTCGTCATAAGCGGCTGAAAAATCCGTGGCTTAACCTCATCGGGGATCCCTACGCCTGTGTCCTGCACGGTGATGGCGACGCCCCCGTCTTGGCGGGTGGCTCTCAGGGTTAATTTGCCTCCGTTAGGCATAGCCTGCACAGCGTTAGTCACCAAGTTAACAAGTATGCGTTTTAGCAGCGTGGGATCCAGCCTAAGTTTAGGCAGCTCAAGGTCACATTTGGCGAATGCTTCAATGTTGCCGGGGATTTTTACCGTGAGCACCAGGTGAGGCAGCATCTTGCAGAGGTCAACTTCAGATAGCTCCGGCTTGAGGGGACGAGTGAAATCCTGCAGGTCAGCGATGATTTTGTTCATGTACTCGATTTGCTCTTGGATGGCGCCTAGGCCCTCCTGCAACTCCTGTTTGCATGGGCCGCCCGCAGATTCATCCACGGTCTGCGACATCAAATACAGCTCCCCCACGATGGCTTGCAATGGATTTCGGATATCATGCCCAATCATGCCTGCGGTCTGCCCAATCGCCGCCAACCGCTCCGCATCCTTAAGCTGCTGCGTGCGTTCATCCACAAGGTGCTCGAGGTTTTTAGCGTACTGCTGAAGCTTATCCTCGATCTGTTTGCGCTCGGTTATATCCTGTTCGATACCCATGACTCTTAAGGGGCTTCCGTCTTGAGCGTATTCGCGTACCGCCTGATCTGTATGGATATACCGCACGGCGCCATCTTGCCGTATAATGCGGTAGTCAAAACTGATTGGTTCCAGTAAGCTGCCTTTAAGCAATCTTGCCTTAAGCTTCTGGCGATCATCGGGGTGAATGTATGTGAAGTATTCCACAAAGTTAGGGCCAAACTCTCTAATGGGGAGCCCAAAAATCCTAAAGAGCTCCTCAGACCAGACCGCCCGGTCCTCTTTGATGTTGTATTCCCAGCTGCCTAACTGTGCGATTTTCTGGGCCATCCTGAGGCGTTTCTCGCTTTCCTTAAGCGCCCTCTCAGCTTTAACGGCGTCAGTGACATCCAACAGTATAACCAGGGCATACTCTACTGCGCCAGCCTCACCAAAAAGCGGTCTTACGATTACGTTAACGATGAAATAGCGCCCGTCTGGCCGAGCTATGGTGACAAGGGTCCCCTGAGATGGCTGCCCCATTAGTGCGCGGTAGGCAAAGAGTTCCTCGGCAGGGCAACGTTTACCATTCTGAAAGCGGATGTCGAGTTTCTCTGCAAGCTGCACAAGAGTGATGCCGCAGGGGTTGCCTCCATAAATCTCGACGGCTTGGTGGTTGGCGTAAACTATTTTTCCGTTATCGCTTTCGAAGACCACGATGGCGGATAAGACGTTCTCGAGGATTTCTTCAAGCCTCTGCTTGGTTAGGGCGCTAGCGCAGGGTGGAGAAGAGTTAATGGAGGCGGCTTCTCTATCGTCAACCTCATCGATGTGTTTCTTTGGTTTTACCTTCCGGTTTTCTGACAATTCAACCAGATTCTAAAAACGCCAACCACTATAATGTAGAGAGGGAAACAAGTAAAGTTTTTTGGTAAAGCAACCTGCGCTAAGCAATAGGGTTCAAAAAGGGGAGAAATTCCGCGGTGGCTAACTGCGTTTTAGCGCCCGCTCCAACGCCGCAACCACGTTCTGTTTGCCCATGGCAAGCACATATGGTCCAAGCCGTGGCCCCTGAGGCGCACCCATCAGGATCTGATAGAGCACCTTAAAGAAGTTGCCGGGTTTTATGCCGCTGTCCTTGGCTGAGGTGAATATGGCGTTCTGGATGGCGTCTGCGTCGAGGTCGGTTTGCAGTTTGGCAACCAGCGCGGTTACCGCTTTCTTTTCGTCTTCGGAGAGTTCCACTTCGGTTTCGGTGATTTCGTCGAAGTCCCGTGTCCAATTCAGGGCGTAGTCTATGCGCTGCTGCAGCCCCGCGTCTATGCCCTGATCCTTCTGGAGGTAGCCGTAGCTTTGAAGCTTCTCGGTGATGTAATCGCTTTGGGATTCTTTGGGTGCCATCTTGACAAGGAAAGTTAGCAGGTTGTAGGGGACATGTAGGCTGGGCTTGGCGGGGGGATTTAGGAGATAGCAGTACTCAAACAGGCCTCTTAGGCGCATTTTCTCTTTCTCGCCCACCTGCTTTCTGCCAAAATAGACTTCCTCCATGTAGTCAAGCTCGTTCATGTAGGCGGGGATGTCTGAGACGTCGAGGCTGCGGGTGCCCACAAAGCGCTTAAGCATCAAAAGCAACAGCGACTGCGGCGAACCATAGTTAAACCACACCTGCGGCGTGAAAACGTTGCCGGCGGATTTGCTGATTTTTCTGCCGCCTTTATCGAGGAACATCTCGTATTTGGCGTGGCTAGGCGGCTCAAACTTGAGGACTTCGCGGCAGATGCGGTCGTTTATGCGCACGGAGTCAGCGATGTCTTTGCCGTAGGCTTCAAAGCGGATATCCAGCGCCCGCCAGCGTGCTGCAAATTCGCTTTTCCATGTGAGTTTGCCTTCGCCGCTTTTGATGTCGACTTCACCTTCGTGGCCGCATCCAGCAATTTTTTTTCCGCGGATTTCTAGGCCCTCGCATTTGTAGGTGACTTTGTCTGTTTTAGGGTCAAATTTGTATGCGCGGGTAGTGTAGAGGTGACCACAGTTTTCGCAGACCGCGAAGAACGGCAGAACCTCAGTGTAGGTTTCCTGTCCCACTTCCTCTTTGACGATTTCGCCGACTTGTTTGGCGTTTGTGAGCAGGGTCCGGATTTCGTTTAGCAGCAACCCTTTTTTGTAGACTTCGTTAGCTGAGTAATACTTGTATTCTATTCCGCATTTTTCGAGAGCTTCCAAAAGCAGGCTGCTCATATGTTTACCATAGCTTTCATGGCAGCCGAACGAGTCGGGGATGCTTGAAACGGAGTAGCCAAGCCACTTCTCCATATCCTTAGACATGCCAGCGGGGACTTTGCGTAAGCCGTCTTTGTCGTCGCAGTAAGCCACAAGCTCCGAGTTGACGCCCTGGTCTTTGAGGGCCAACGTGACGGCGTAGCTGCGTGTGGCGTCGCCTAGGCTGCCGATGTGGGGAAAACCCGAGGCGCCCAAGCCCATTTCGGTGCGGACCACGCTCATGTCCCGCTTTAGGGTTTGTTCTCGCTCGATGACTTTTTTTGCCATCAGATCGTACCATGTGCCGTGACCGACGATTTCTTCACTCATAACAGCGTTCCTTCAGCCAAACACAGAATGCAGAGATATAAAAAAATGTTTAGAGCCAAAAAAGGGCTCAACCGAGATTATTTGCGTTTTAGTGCGGCTATGATGGCTAATGCGGCAACAACCAGCAGTATCACGACCACTGAGTAAAGCCAGTTGACGCTAAACAGCGCCCATGCCCCGCCTACGGCGATGGCGACTAAGCCCAGGGCGGCGGTGCTAAACGCGGTGCGCTCATACATGACGGGTTTGCCCATCCGCATCGCGCCCAGCGCTAGCAGCCAGAGACCCGAAAGCAGCAGAACCACAGGCACAATTAGCGTCCAATCAATCAGCCCTGCCGCGTAGAGCAGGATGGCTACTACGAAGGTGAGGATGACGACGCCGATTGTTAAGAGGTTGCGGTTGCTCTCGCTCATGGTTGGGCCGCCTACTCGATTTTTTGTCCGCATTCAGGGCAGAATTTGCTGTTGGCGGGGATGGATTTGCCGCATTTGGGACACGTCATGGCTTGTTGGCTGGGTGGTGTGAGGTTGGTTCCGCAGTTGGGGCAGAACTTGCTGGTAGCGGGCACTTTTTCGCTGCATTTAGGACAGATAACCAGCGCCGCCACCGGTGCCGCCTGGGGCGTGCCCATCTGGTTCATGACCTGCGGTATAAGCACCATGCCTGCGCCCAATGCGCCTGCTCCGCCTCCGCCCTGCCCAAGGCTTGCCGCTGCACTCTTCACGGTTTCCATGCGTAGCACGTCGCCGGCGGCGGTGTTGCCTGTTTTTAGCCAGAAGAGGCGTTCACGGTACTCGGGTGTGGTGTCTATGCCCTCGAAGCGCATGTCGGTGAGTTCTATGCCGACGCGTTTGAAGTAGTCGATGAGCGTGTTTTTGACGATGACGCTGGTTTCGTCGAGGCGTGTGAAGACTGAGACAAGGTCGTAGTGGCTGAGTTCATCGATGATTTTCTCGTTAAGGAAGCCCCGTAGGAAGCTGTTGACGCCCTCGGTGGTGAAGGCATGTTGGCCGCCTACCACTTCGTTGACGAAGAGCGAGGCGTCGCCGACTTTAAACCAGAATTGCCCATAGACCTGCAGAGGAGCAAGCTCGGTGGTCTGCGCGCGGGTGCCCCATTTGCCTGCGAAGATTTTGGTGCTGATGAAGAGCACGGTGGCTTTGAAGGGTTTGTTGCCACCGAAACCCGCTAGCCTCGTCAGTAACCCAGTGATTAGGGGCAGATTCAGGGTGGTTAAGGTGTGGCGTCCCGCTCCAAAGACGTCATAGGCTTTGCCGTCGCGGAAGAACACCGCCATCTCATATTCATGTACGATTAGCTGAGCGCCCCATGTGATGTCTTCGGTGGGGTAACGCCAGAGGATGTCTTCGGCGCCGACGTTTGTCCATTCAATTACCTGCGGCATTATGCATGCACTCCCATGATGACTTCTTGTCGTTTATCAAAGGCGTCTTCGAGCAACTCAAACTTGTCGGTGACGCTTTGGATTTTATCCTTAAGGTTCGTGTAGTCCCCCGCTAGCAACGCGGCTTTGAAGCCGTCGATTTCGCTGCCAAGGGCGTTAACGTAGTCGAGGAGACGGTTGTCGTAGGCTATCATCTGGTCAAGGTTTGCCTCCTTGATTTTGACTATGTCAAAGAAGCCTGAGTAGCCATAGGATGCGTGGTTGACTTTTTCGGTGATGCGGTCCATCTTGGCGTTTAAGCGGTCGATGTCAGCTAACACGTCAAGATAGCGTTTATCGGCTATACGCTGCGCGATACTGCGGACCGTATCCTTGTCTTTGCTTAGTTTAAGGGCAAGGTGGTTACGGATAAGTTTGTCTGATTCGCGGCGGAGCTCCTTCTCTTTATATCCTCGGAAACCCGGAAGAGCCGCGGCGATTTTCTCGGAAAGCCTCATTTGGCTTTTCGCTTCTGCATATACATCTTTGTTTTCGCTCATTTACCAAATCCTCCCATGCATTCATCTCGATATAAAAACCGGTCGCTTTTAAAGATTATCAAAGAGCAGCTAAAAGCGAGTGTTGGGTATGTCGCCTTTGATCACTATGCCTTTGGCGCCGCCTATCAGCATCTGGTAGTTTTTGCCTTTGTATTCATAGCGGATAAACCAGATGGGTGCATGCAGATAGACCATCTGCTTAGGCGTCAAGGTTGTGGTGGCTTCTATGACGCGGTCGATGTCTTCTTGGAGCAGGAAGCGGTGGTGCGTATCGATTTGTTGGCGGGCTAATTCGGTTGCCTGTTCCCGCTCGATTTCGCTGTTGAGGACTTTGGCGTAGCCCTCGATTTTGCGGAAGTCATAGGGTATTTTGCCCTCCAATGGGATGTCGTAGGCTTGGGTTGGGAAATCTGAGGCTTGCCTAGCCAGAACCAGCCAGTCATATTTCTTCTTGATTTCGCCTTCTTTAACAATCGGGGGGGCAATGCGTTCAAAGATGCCCTTGTACTTGGTGGATGCTTCACAGCTAACCACCCAAAACGGCAGGTAAACCAGATTTTTCTCAAAGATCTTGGATTTCTTGGCTAAGTCGCCGGGTTTCATGAAGCCTGAACGCATCCAATCCCGAATCAACCCCTCCATCTGCTCGGGGCTGTACCTGTTTAGAAGAATTGAGTGTTCAAAATTGAAGGCTTGCCCCGTCTCGATGACGGTGGTGAAGCCGCAGTACTTGCATGAGGCAACCAGTTCTCCAGGGGTGAAATCGACGGGGGCGCCGCAGTGGGAACATCGGATGTTCTGTGCCATAGCCATGCATTTATTCCTTCAACAAGTTTTCTCGCTTAAGAATTTCACGCGCCACGATGACGCCTGAGGCGCTGGCCTGGATGAGTCCGCGGGTGACGCCTGCGCCGTCGCCGATGGTGAACATGTTCTCGATTTTGGTTTCCAAGCAGTTGCTAAGCTGAAGGTGACTGCTGTAGAATTTGACTTCGACGCCGTAGAGCAGGGTTTCGGGGGAAGCAACGCCTGGGGCGATTTTGTCAAGGGCCTCAAGCATCTCGCGGATGTCGGTGAGGTAGCGGTAGGGCAACACGAAGCTGAGGTCGCCTGGGGTGGCGTTTTTGAGGCTGGGAGTCAGCACGCTGTGGCTTATGCGTTCGGGGGTGCTGCGTCTGCCATGGTTGAGGTCGCCGAGGCGCTGCACCATGACGCCGCCGCTTAAGAGGTTGCTGAGCCGAGCGATGTATTTGCCATAGGCGATGGGTTCTTTGAAGGGCTCAGTGAACTGTGTGCTTACCAGGATAGCGAAGTTGGTGTTGTGGGTTTTGGTTTCCGCGTGGCTGCCGCCGTTGACGGTTAAGACGCCATCGTAGGATTCGGTGGTGACTTCGCCATGCGGTGACACACAGAAGGTGCGGACCTGGTCATCGAAGCTGCGTGAGAAATAGACGAGTTTGGGTTCATAGAGGATTTTGGTGAGATTCTCCATAACTGACGCGAGCAGCTCTACGCGTACGCCGATGTCAACGGGGTTGTTGACGGTTTTGAGTCCGCGGACCTGAGCTTCCGTCTGCAGCCACTCGGCGCCGCTTCTGCCCGGCGCGATGATAACGTATTTGCCCATGATTTTCTCGCCGCCGACGGTTTCCACGCCCAATATGGTGTGGTTTTCGGCGATGAGTCCCTTAACTTCGGTTTTGGGTAGAAAGGTGATTCGGTCGTCGAGGAAGTTACGCATCTCTTTTAAGACGTCTAGGCATCGGTCAGTGCCCATGTGGCGGACTTCCTGTTTAATCAGTTTAAGACCGGCGAGGCTGGCTTTGCGTTCGATTTCGTCCACTGCCTCGTTTGGGGTGCCGAATACTTCTTTGCTGGCTCCGAATCGGATGTAGATTTCATCGCAGTACTTAACTAGCTTGTCTAGCTCTTTGGTGGAGACATACTGGTTTAGCCAGCCGCCGACTTCGGTGGATAAGGTAAGTTTGCCGTCGCTGTAGGCGCCTGCTCCGCCCCAACCGTTAAGGACGTTGCATGGCTCGCAGTGGACGCATTCAAAGCCTCGGCTACTGGGGCATTTGCGTTTGTCGATGTCGTTGCCCCGATCGATAACTAGGACGTTTAGGTTGGTGTTTTGGGTTAATTCTAACGCTGAGAAGATGCCTGCGGGGCCTGCGCCCACGATGATGACGTCATATTTCAAAGGATTTTTCCCTCTGGAACCCTGAATTACATGTCAAGGGTCGCATATATTTGTTAGTGCCCTATCGCTTGGGAAACATCAGGTTATTGTTTTGACTGCGAGGTTACAAGGAGAAGTTTAAGGGCTGTTTTCCCTATGTTTCTGATTTGATGTTGTTCATTTTGGGTTATCGTAACCACTTCGTCTGCTTGGATAGGGAAGGTTTTTTCTCCGCCGAAGACTGCGCCTTCTCCTTGGAGGACAAGAATTGTGTGTTGGGCTCTGTGGCTGTGTAGTGGACTGTAGCCGCCTGGTTGCATTTCAAGCAACTCGACTTCTGTTACAGAGACAGAGGGTTGGGTTAGCGTTGTTGTTTTGGTTTTTGTGCAGCAGGCTTCTGTTTTTTGGCGTAGACACTTGTAATGGCAGATGTTCATGGCTTTCTCAGCCGCCATGTGTATTCTTGAGATATATCTAATAAACATTTATAACCGCAAAGCACCCCTAAACATTGACCAAAAATGACTCAAAGCCCCCAATCCAACGGCATCGACGACCTCATCAGCGACTTCAGCCGCTTCTACATACTCACCATACTCTACGAAGGCCCCGCCCACGGATACAGCATCATCAGCCAATTCAAACGACGCGTCAAAAAAGAAATCAGCCCCAGCCTAGTCTACCCTTTTCTGCAGCAACTCGAAGAAAAAGGCCTCGTCAGCCACACCGCAGAGATGGTCGGCGAGAAAGAACGAAAAATCTTCCAGCTAACCGAGGCGGGACGCGGACTCTGCACCGGACTCTTCAGGCGCTTCGCAGAATTGGTTTCCATAGCCATTGCCCCCAGCCTCGACGTGTGCTCCCACTGCGGATGTAAAGTCTACGAGGGCGCCTACCGCGAAACAATCGGCGGCGTCGAGAGAGCGTTTTGCTGTGTCCACTGTGCAGCCGCATACAAACAAAACAAAGAGTTAATGTGAGACCCGACAAGCGGAAGCGCGCCAGATAAAATGTGTTCTTTGGCGCTTGAAACTGATTTGTGTCGAGCAGTTTTTTGGGTTTGGCACGCAGCTTGGATGTTTTTTGGTTTACCCTAACTATGTAAAATAGGTTTTTAGCAGGTTGTCTGGTGGGTAAGTGGGTAGTCGGTTTTCTTTTATTTCAGCAATCGTTAAATAGTGATATCTATAATTTATTTGTAATACACTCAGTTTTGAGTGTATACTGATAGGAGAAAAGTGAAAAACAAATGTTAAAAAACAAAACTACGACACTAACTATCGCTTTAATACTGGTAATAACGATGACTGTATCAGTTTTTGCACTGCCAAACACTATAGCACAAGAAGACCCGCCAAGCAGACCAAGCTACGTCTACCTTGGCGTCATCAATAACCCAATAGGCGTCAACCAGGAACTATTGCTTCACATTGGAAGTCCACATGCACTGCAGTCCGTCCAAATGGGCTGGGAAGGCATAACTGTAACTGTCACTTGGCCAGACGGTCACAACTCAACGCTTGGACCATACAAAACAGACTCCACCGGCGGAACCGGCGGCGTATTCATACCCACAGAAGCTGGTAATTACACTTTACAGGCACATTTCCCCGAGCAAGTAACAACAAGCAGCAAAGTCGGACAAAGCATGACCGCAGGCACAATAGTGCGTGAAGGGTATAGCCCACCAGTAATCCTTGTAGTGACAGAAGAGCCAATACCCCTCTATCCGGGGCATCCACTTCCATCTGAATACTGGAGCCGACCAATCGATGCTCAACTCAGGGAATGGAACACAATGGGAGGAAGCTGGCTAGTAGCCACTCCAGATAACAAGTTTGTTCCATACAACTCTGCAGCACCTGATAGTGCACACATTCTATGGACACAGCCGTTAACAGTAGGAGGCATTGCAGGCGGAGAAACCGGCGACGACGCGTTCAGTTCAGGCGATGCATATGAAGGCAAATGGACTAGCCGCTTCGTCGTATCTGGCGTTGTCATCTATACACACCACACTAGTGCACGTCCACTGGAATATTCTGCTTATAATATTCACACTGGAGAACACCTCTGGACAACGACTTTCCTTGACAACCGATCAATTACCATGGGTCAAGTACTACGCTGGGAAGGTTACAACCACCACGGCGTCTACTCATACCTATGGGTAAGCGTTGGCACCACTTGGTATGCATATGATCCCCTAACTGCACAATGGGTGTTTACGATAAACAACGTCCCTGCCGGAACTACTGTTGTCGACGAAAACGGTTGGATCTATCGCTATCAATACACTGCAAACCAAAATCTACTGCGCATTTGGAACATGACAGCTTTAGGAACCATGTCTGGTAGTGGATACCAGCAAGGTGGCGGCTGGGGCACAGGTATTCTGTATAAAACGCTAGACGCTGGAGGCTGGACCGGTAACACCACTGCTCAAAAAACATCGTACATCAACATAACGACACCAACAGGAACCTTGCCAGGTAGCATCACCGCATTCTGGATGAACGACCGTGTTGTCGGCGCACAGATAGCTTCAGATAGATCAGCAGTTAGACTGTGGGCTTTCAGCTTAGAACCAGGAACAGAAGGTCGTCTACTCTACAACACAACTTGGACTCCTCCTAAATCATGGGCTGAGGACGAAGTAACCATCAGCGGCTTTAGCGGCGGATGGGTAGCGTGGAGTCAAGAAGACCACGTCGGTGTACTCATGGTAAAAGAAACCACAGAGCACTTCGCGTTTGATCTTGAAACAGGCAAATTCCTTTGGGGTCCCACTGAACCAACACATTACTTAGACGCCATCGACGACTCAGCTGCAGACGTTAGGAACATTGCTTACGGTAAACTCTACGTTGCAAGCGTTGGCGGAATAGCATACTGCTATGATGTCAAAACAGGCGAGCTCCTTTGGACTTACGAAGCTAAACAGAAATACACTGAGTACCTATTCCAAGACACATGGTGGCTAAAGCCAGTGTTCATCACTGATGACAAAATTTACCTTGGCCACACAGAGCACTCGCCTATGAACCCCAGACCACGCGGCGCACCCTTCATCTGCCTAAACGCAACAACCGGCGAAGAAATCTGGACTGCTGATGGCTTATTCCGACAGACCCGCTGGGGCGGACGCGGCATCATCGGTGACAGCATAATGGTGACTATGGATACTTATGACCAGCGCGTTTACGCTGTTGGTAAAGGCCCAAGCGCTCTTACCGTCACTGCACCAAACATGGGTGTTCCATCTGGTTCATCCTTGATGATTAGCGGCACCGTAATGGACGTATCCCCCGGCACCAAAGACCTTGCTATAACCATGCGTTTCCCCAATGGCGTTCCCGCAGTCTCTGACGAAAGCCAAAGCGAATGGATGCTGCATGTCTATAAGCAATTCGAGCTACCCATGAGCACAGTTGGTGTTCCAGTCACAATCGATGTCTTAGATGCAAACGGCAACTACCGCAACGTTGGCACTGCAATCAGCGATGCCACCGGCGCCTACAACCTTGAATGGAAACCTGACATCCCCGGAAAATACACCGTTATCGCTAGCTTCGCAGGAACAAACTCGTACTATCCATCATGCGCGCAGACAGCCTTCGTAGTCGACGCAGCCGCTGAACCAACAACTCAACCAACAGCGCCACCTGCACTGCTTTCAGAAACCTACTTCCTCCCCGCAATCGCTGGAATAATCGTTGCAATCATAATCGGCTTTGCCTTAATGGCACTATTGCTGCTAAGAAAACGCCCATAAACAAAACAATCTCTTTCTTTTTTTATTTTTAAAATCAGAATTATTTTAGCAAGCAGATAGATATTGTTAAGGTAAAACAAATGAGGAATAAAGGATTACTACTTGGTGACCAGCACGGGGCAGTGGGCTCTCTTTATCACATCTTGGCTTACGCTGCCTAAAATGAGCCCCGACAGTTTGCTGCGTCCCCGCGCGCCGATAACAATCAATTCAAAGCTGCCTTCCTTAGCTGTTTTAACTATCTGACCCGCTGCGTCGCCTGAAACCAGCAACGCCTCGACTTTGATGCCCTCGGCTTCAGCGATTTTTTTGGCTTCAGCCACCACCTTTCTGCCGTCCTCTAGCAGTGATTCACGGAAAGCCTCGTTGGAGGACATTACGTTGGGCGCCTCTGAATCGTAGGCATGGAGAAGAGTGATTACGTCGCCTGTGACCTTGGAGATCTTGACTGCTTCGCTTAGTGCTCCGCGGCAGCATGCGGAACCGTCGATTGGAACAAGAATCTTTTGGTATAACATATCCTAGCTAGCCCCAGCATGCTATTTATGAGTTGCTTGAACCAAAATCGAAAAACAACGATAAAATAAGGAAGTGCGGAGGCTGGCTAATCTTTTATGGCTTCTATGAAGCTCATAACGTTCCAGAGCTTCACCCTTGTGTAGGGCGGCATGTTGGGGTCCTGCAGAATCTCATCCAGCAACGCAACGGCGTTTGAGGCCTTCACGGCAGGCGTGTACTCGGTGCCCTGCAGGGCGTTCATGGCGTCTTTGGCGCTGCGGCGGATGTTGCGCGGTGTCGTGCTGTCCTCTGAAACCTCGCCAAGCACTGTGAGGGCTTGATTGATCTTTGCTTCATACTCCTCTGATTTCTTTTTTCGCACCATAGATTCTTCCCCTTTTACTCCATGTTGGCAGTAATCAAGTTATATATGTATTTATACGTATTTACGTTTGGGGTTTCAAAATGCAACAAGACAAAGAGAGCACCTCAATCAAGCGTATGGCTGAGCTTCTGCGGCAGGGAGCCACTTTAACCGACCTTTCCTGCCCTGCCTGCAACTCGCCGCTGTTCCGCCTCCAAGATGGCTCACTCTGGTGCGGCAAAGACGAAAAAAAAGTCATAATCGTCAAAGAGGGAGATGAGCCTCCAAAGCCCGCAGCGCAGCCCAGCGGCGCCTACACTAAGCTGGAGGCCACCTTAAACGGCAAGATAGCTCAGCTGCAGGAGAAAATCGAGAAAACCGACGACATCGACGAACTCCAAAAGCTCACCGTTGCCCTCAGCGAACTGCTAAACAGCGTCGAGAAAATCAAGAAGATGAAGGCTTAAATCGGCCTTGACGCTGGGCATCTACAGCAATTTCCCCCCCAACATCCACTTTATCCAAAATTACCTCTCAACCGCCTCCACCAGGCAGCTTCAGCAGCGCCTCATCACAGTTTTAGGCGAGGTGAACAAGCGGGAATTCCGTTTCGAGGAGGTTTCTGTACCCACGGTGCCCGAGGGCTGGGTGATTTTTGAGTTCGGGCTCGCTGACGGAGGCAACTTTACCTTTATTGACCAATCAGAAGTGGAGATGGCACTGCAGGTTCTAGATAAGACGCGTGTGGGCGAGCTGGATTGTTTCTGTGCCATACGCTACTACCGGGGCTGCGGGGAGGCGCGGGCGCCGTTGAAGTTTGATTACTACATGCTAAGGCTGGTTTTTGGGAAGGGCAGCTTGGAGGTTCAGGTGGCGCATGAGCGGGGTCCCCGCTATCTTTCTCCGGAGGATTTGGTTGAGTTTTTGGTGGCTGAAGCCAACAAAGATTCCAAACGCAGAATGCTAAGAGAAGCAAACCTGTAACCCAGGGATATAGACTCAAGCAACCAGTTATTGCGTCTATAGCCGAAAGTTATATCTCTACCTTCAATACCTAAACTGGAACTGCCTTCCAAAAATAAATTGAGGAATCATCATGTTACCCATTGAAGTATCCGCGCTTCGCAAAAACTATGGCAGCCTAAAAGCCGTAGACGGCATCTCCTTTAACGTAAAGCAGGGAGAAGTCTTTGGGCTTTTAGGCCCCAACGGCGCAGGCAAAACCACCACCATCGAAATCATGGAGGGGCTGCGTGAACGCGACGGCGGAGACGTAAAAGTCCTTGGCCTTGACCCCTGGAGAAAAGGCTACCAATTGCACAAGCAAATAGGCGTCATCCCCCAGGAATTCACTTTCCTTGAGAAAACCACGCCTAGAGAAGCCATACTCTACTATGCGGACCTCTTCAACGTCAAAGTGGACCCCGACGAAATCCTAAAAGATGTGTTGCTTGAAGAATCAAAAAAGACCTTCTTTGAGGACCTCTCAGGTGGACAGAAACGCAAAACAGGGTTGGCGCTCTCGCTTGTGAATTCCCCGGAGTTGCTCTTTTTAGATGAACCCACCACGGGTTTAGACCCCAACGCGCGCCGCGCCATCTGGGATGTCATAAGGAACCTCAAAGCAAAGGGCAAAACCATCATCTTAACCACTCATTACCTTGACGAGGCACAGCAGCTCAGCGACCGCGTCGCCATCATGGATCACGGACGTATCGTTGCCATGGGCACTACAGGCGAAATCATCCAGAAACACGGTTCAGGTGAACGCCTCGAAATCAAAGGAAACGAAAAACTCGCTGCCTACATCAAAGCAAACACGGAGCTGCAGGTAGACTATGACAAAACCAAAGGAGAAATCGTAATACCGCTAAAAAAGAAAATCGATGCCCTTGCGGCGTTGGCGGCTGCTGAGCAGTCAGGGCTGGATTGGGGACAAATCCAGACGCGCCAAGATAGCCTCGATGATGTATTCGTAAAGCTGGTCAGTGAACCAGCCGGCGAGCAGGGCGATGTTGCTGTGGAACAGAAAGCAAAGAAGAAGGGGTTGTTCTAGAATGGTTAGTGGAAGAAGAATCGTATCAGACTTCAAAGTTTTCAGCCGAGGATACCTAAGAAACAAATTCGGGTTATTCTTCGGATTAATCTTTCCGGTTATTCTGATTTTGATCTTTGGCGCCATCTTTTCGGAAGGCAGCGGCGGATCAATCACGGTTTACGTGCAGAATAAAGACAGCGGCTTAGAGGTGGCTCCGACTCAGTTTATGAATTTTTCAACGACGTATCTGAAAGCCATAAACTCCACTGGAACCCTCAAGGTAGTCACGGTTGATAATTCCGAGAACTTCACGGAGTACATGTCTAAAAATTCCATTGAAAACGGGATGATTATCCCCGAGGAATTCTCCGAAGCCTACATTACGCATCAACCCGTGAACGTCACCGTCTACACCAACCCCTCCGGAAGCACCGGCGGCACAGTGCTGGGAGTAGTTGGCGCCATAAACAATGAATTCAACATCCAAGCATACAATGGCAGCGCAATAATTTCTGTAAATCAAAAGAATGTGGGTTCGCAGGAAAACTACATTGACTTCCTTGTGCCCGGCTTAATCGGCTTTGCCATACTGGTGAATCCCATGTTTTCGCTGGTTGAGATATCCTCCAACTACAAGAAGAACAAGCTCTTCAAGCAGCTCTCTTTAACGCCGCTGACCAAAATCGAGTGGTTAACTGCAAAGATCATGTGGTACATCGTTTTGTCTTCGATGGCGTTTCTGCTTATGGCGGCTGTAGGCATCTTTGTGTTCGGCGCCAACATCACTTTGACAGCTTGGCTTATACCCTTCCTTATCCTTGGCCCCATGCTGTTTGCTTCCCTTGGAATGCTGGTTGGAACAGTAACCAAGAACCCCGAGACCGCAGGCGTCATCGGCAACATCGTGACTTTCCCCATGATGTTCCTGTCAGGCACCTTCTTCCCAATCGCGTTTATGCCCGAGTACCTGCAGGCCTTCGCGCATATACTGCCGCTCTACTACATCGTGGAGGGCCTAAACAACGTCATGGTGTACCAGAACTACCTGGGCGCAGTTGTGGACCTTGCGGTTATCGCGGTTATAACAGCGGTTATCTTCGTGTTGGCCGTGAAGCTGTTTAAGTGGCGAGAAGACTAACCCTTCCCCCTCTTCTAAATTTTTTTAATTCTTGCATGCTCTATTTGCCGCCTATTAGAAACTCTATGAACAGACCATAGAGGGGTACATGCATATCAGCCTCAACCAAGCCCCAGTCCATTAAAATCAGTGTTTAACGGGGCAAAGGTACCCCGCAAGGGGCGTCAGCAACTCACAAACCCGCCTGTAGAGTTCATCTGCCACAGCCGTCTTCTCGCGGTCGCCATCGATTCGGATAAGCTCGCCTTTCTCCACGTATTTGAGGTAGACTTCGCGGACTTTCTGCTGTGTCTCAAGGGTTTCCATGACGGATTTTTTGCGTTGCAGCCGCTCTATCACCCGCTGGGGCGGCACATCGATGAATATTGAGAAGTCCGGTTGGAGCGCTCGGGCGTTGGTGGTTTTTATCCAGTCAAGGCTAAGTCCCGCGCTGCCTTGGTAGGCGAGTGTGGAGTAGACGTAGCGGTCGCATATGACCAGTTTGCCCGCGTCGAGGGCGGGTTTGATTTCGCTGTACATGTGTTCGATGCGGTCAGCCGCGAAAAGCAGAGCCTCAGCTTCGGTGGGCAAGCGGGTTTGCTCGTAGAGGCAGCAGTCACGTATGAAGGTGCCGATTTTGCCGCGGCTGGGCTCCGCCGTTAACCACACCGCATATTTCTCAATCAGTTTCTCCGCCAATAGCGTGGCTTGGGTGGTTTTGCCGCTTCCATCCAATCCCTCAATAACCAGGAAAACGCCCTTCTTAACCAATCCAGTCAACCCTGCCTGCATGCGTTACACATTAATTGGAGATACATAAATATAACCTGTCATTGAGGCGACCACTTGTGCCTAAAGCTTACTGGGGAGAAATCAAAGACCCCGTCCACGGCTACGTCTACATAACGGATGAGGAGAAACAAATCATCGACACCTACCCCATGCAGCGGCTTCGGCGACTGCGGCAGCTAGCGGGCAGCGAATACGTGTACCCCGGTGCCAACCACACCCGCTTCGAGCATAGCCTGGGCGTCATGTACCTGGCGGGGCAGGTGCTAGAGAACCCTAACATCTCGCGGGTGGTCTGCGACGAAGAAGTAAACATGTGCCGCCTCTCCGCGTTGCTCCATGACTGCGGACACGGACCCTTCAGCCACGTTTTTGAGCATCTCCTCATCAAGGACCTTGACAAAACCCACGAGGACCTCACGGCATGGATAATCGAGAACAGCCTGCTAGCCGACAAACTTGAGAAACTCGGCTACAACCCAAAGGAAGTGGCGGGGCTAGCGGTGGGCAAGCTGCATCGGAAGGACCGCGCGTTTCTGGATCAAATCATCAGCAGCGCCGTCGACGTGGACAAGCAGGACTTCATCGTCCGCGATACCTACCACACCGGCGCCGAATACGGCTTCATCGACGTGTACCGCCTCATCCACGCCCTCGATGTTTTGGGCGAGAACCTCGCCGTTGAACTCGGCGCCCTCTCGGCGCTTGAGGCGTTCATGATTGCCCGCATCGAATCCTTCAAAAGCATCTACTTCCACCGAGTCGGACGCGCAGCCCAAATTATGCTTGCCGACGCCATGGATAAAGCCAACAGCGAACTCGGCTTAACCGCGTTTAACACGCCCGAGGAGTATATGCAGCTGGATGACTACACGGTTTGGGCGGCGCTTAAGAAATGCAAAGCCTCCAACGAAGTCATCAGCAACCTCGAGAACCGCCGCATGCTCAAATGCGCCTACGAGCGGACCTTCTACGAGAAGGACGCGATGATCTCTAACCTCTTTGGCCGCGAATCCTACCGTAACCAGGTGCGAGCCGAAATCGCACGGGAAGCAGGCGTCGAACTCTCATCGGTCATAATCGATGTGCCCACGGTTCCCTCGGTGCCCTATCACCATGCCGTTTTGATGGAGTCGATGGAGATCCCAGCCTTCACGCGGCAGGCAGGCGAGAAGAAGCTGCAGCGGCTCAGCGAAAGCTCCAAAATCTTCGAAACCCTCAAGGGCTTCATGAATATTCTGCGGGTCTACACCAACGCCTCTGACCGCGCCAAAGTGGAGAAGGCCACCGCGAAGATTTTAGGCAAGATTCCTTCTGCGGCAAAAATCTCTTTTTAGCTTCCCAGACGCTTTTTCTTAAATACTAGAGCTTGATAAGGAGAATAATAAGTGCACTCTTAGTGTGGAAGGGAGCGAAGTGTCAAATCTACCACCTGTAGGCTCGGATGACAAGAAAATAATCAGTGTCAGAATCAAACGTAAAGAGGAAACGCCGCCGGAGCAGACTCAGCTGTTTTCCAGGCAGGACATCCGTCGATACGTCACCGAGTTTGTGTCCTCGTGGATTCGGGGCGACATCATCATCCGTTTCCCAACCGCCGCTGAACTTGCCAAGCAGACCCCGCTTAACATCGCTTTCCCCAAGGACCCCTCAGTTAACGCGGAACTAAAAATCAAAGAGCACTACGTCGAGATGCTCTCCATCATCGCGGGCACCAAGCCGGCGTCGGTGGAGGAGCAGGAAAAAGCCGTGGGCGAAGTCTTCAAGATGCTGCTGATGTTCCGCAGCGCCAACCGCATCGAAGGCAAAATCATCTCTAACGACCTCGAAAAAAGGGTTTGTGAACTCGAAAAAACCATCCAGAGCCAATCCAAACTCATCGAGCAAATCACTGGCTTCCTTTTTACTCCAAAACCATCCTCATCCAAAAAAAGCCCCCGCAAGAAACCTGACAGCTAAAAGAGGGCTTCTGGAAGGGTAAGGTTTATTCATGGGAAATTCTATTCTGCATGTGCTTCCCGACTATTGTGCGCTCCGGTAGTATAGTCCGGCCAAGTATGCCGGCCTTTCGAGTCGGCGACCCGGGTCCGAATCCCGGCCGGAGCACTATTTCGCTTTATTCTTCTGGGTGCCTTCGCTGCACATGTGTTTTCTCTGGGTGCCCATGTATTTGTTCAAGGTGCCGGTCGAGTTCACTGTGGGTTCTAAAGGTTTTACCGCAGATCTCGCATGCCAGCCTGCTCTTGGGCATCTGCTCAAGGGGCTCCTCGGGCACCGGCGGCGCGTTTGGCAGGGGATGGGAACTGCTCATTTGGCAACAGAAAAATGATTCCATAAAATGCACTTCAACTAAAAGCGCTCAGCAGCATTCATAAACTCTTGTGGTTGCATGCTGCTGCAACAAAGAAAAAGAAAAGGTTGGAGATTTTTAGGTGGGTTGGTTTAGTGGTTTTCCGCAGTTGGGGCAGAAGGTGGTGCCGGGCTGTATGGGTGCGCCGCAGTTGGGGCAGAAGCCGCCTGACTGGGCTGACGAGGGCGCGGGTGGCGGCGGAGGCGGAGCAGCGTATTGGGAAGGTTGTCGGGCTTGTCCAAGGTTCATGCTGAAGAAGGCAAGTGCAGCGAATATCCATGCGATCCAGACCAGTATTAAGCCTATGCCGAAGATTATGGTTAAGATTGCACCCCAGAAGAGCAGAGTTCCTGCAGTTTTGAATTTGCCTTCGCCTGAGCGTTCTGCAAGCGCGTTAAATGCCCGTCTGAAGTTCATTGCCATCAGTACGTAGAAAATGAAAGCCACGATTACTGCTACGGCAAACAATGCTATTGCGCCTAACACTGCTGCCAAGCTATAGAAACTATAGCTAAAAGCCGTAAAAGCTCCGCCGATAGAGAAGGCCATAACTGAAACAGCGATTACACCGATTATGCCGAAGATTAAGCCTTTGAATGCATGCCTGTAGATGCCATCGTCATGATAGTACTCTGAGAGCCCCTTCATTCCGATGAGAAGGAGAATTAAGCCGACGATACCGACAACGGGCACAAAGCTAAGGAACAGCAGAAGTGCACCGATTGCAGCTAAGAGTTTACTGGTTTCAACGTTACTACTACTCATTTTTAGAATATCCTCAGTAAAAAGCAGTTGCTTGGCAAATAAAAGCTTTTTCAAGCGAATTAGCCTTCGCAAGCACGCTGAGCCAATCAGCCCTGACTACTCGGTAGGTATTGCACTCTAACATCCCATACATAGGGTAAATAAAGCCGATATTACTGAGTCATAGTGGAGATTTGTGTTTTGATGGACACTGATTCTGCTTATCGGAGCCTTTTAGGCAAAACCAAGGATGCAGCGGTGCTCTCCACGGCAGAGGGCATAATTAACTGGGACATGGAAACCATGATGCCGCCTCGGGCGGTGCCGCAGCGAAGCGAGCAGCTGGCTTTGCTTAGCCGCATACACCACAAATTAGGCACGGACCCCCAAATCGGTAAGCTCTTAGCCGACATAAAAGCCAGCCCAGAAAACCAAAAGATGGGCGAGGTCGAGAAACGCAACCTTTACCTTATCGACAAGAGCTTCCGTGAGCAAACCGCGTTGCCTGAGAAGCTCGTTGGGGAACTGGCGATGCAGCAAGCCGTCACCGTTAACACTTGGAAGAAGGCGAAAGCCAAAAAAGACTTTAGCCTATTCAAGACGGATTTGGAGAAACTGCTGGATCTTTCAAAGCAGGCAGCAGGCATCCTTATGGAGGTTAAGCAGACCAAAACGCCCTACGAAGCGTTAATTGACAATTTCGAGCCGCAGCTATCCGCTGAAACCATAACCAAGACATTTAATGGGTTGCTGGCGGGGCTTAAGCCGCTGATAGAGAAAATCGAGAGCCACCAGTCCACGCAGAAAACGTCCAGTCCACCGGTGCCGGTTGAGGCGCAGCGCAGAATCAGCCAGCTTATCACGCAGACCCTGGGCTACGACACCTCATCCCCCTCAGCAGGCGGCAGAGTAGATGAAACCGAGCATCCCTTCACTTCCGGCTACTACGACGACGTCCGCATAACAACCCACTACTACGTTAACAACTTTGCAAGCTCCGTGTTTTCGGTGCTGCATGAAGCCGGACACGCCGTCTACGAGCAAAACCTCAGAAGAGACTGGGAGTACCAGCCAGTCGGCTCGCCCTGCTCGTTTGGAATCCATGAATCCCAATCCAGATTCTACGAGAACATACTTGGACGCTCAGAGGCGTTCTGGCAGTGTTTTTTGCCTAAAATCAAGGCGGCGGCTGCGCCTTCGCTGGATGCTTTGGAGCTTGAGCCGTTTCTGCATGCAATCAACCGGGTGCAGCGCTCCAAAATCCGCATAGAAGCCGACGAAGTCACCTACAGTATTCACATCATCATCCGCTTCGAGCTCGAACGTGACCTCTTCGCCGGGAAAATAAAGGTTGACGAGTTACCGCAGGTCTGGAACCAGAAGTACGCCGACTACCTTGGAGTAGAAATCGAAAACGACTCAGAGGGCGTGATGCAGGATACGCATTGGGCAAGTGGGCTGTATGGGTACTTCCCCAGCTATGCCCTAGGCAACATCTATGATGGCCAAATCAGCCGCGCCTTAAATGATGCGTTGCCCAACTGGCGGGGGGAAGTAGCGGAGGGGAAACTGGGCGGAGTTAACGGTTGGCTTAAAGAGCAGATTCACAGCAGAGGCAACCTCTATGACCCCGAAGAACTCATCAAGTTAGCTACTGGAGGCAGCCTAGACTCTTCTCCTTTCCTTGGGTACCTTAATGAGAAGTATGGGCGGCTCTGCGGATTTTAGCTGGCGACGGGCTTCTTTGTGAGTTCCTTGTAGACGAACAGGACAAGGTAGGCTGCGATGGAGCCTATGAAGAGGTAAACGCCGCCGTATCCGACAGCTGCGTTGTAGGCGTTGGCGCCGTAGAGAAACAGCAGAAACCCCGCAATGAAGACGCCAAGCAGTGTCCAGTCAGTCCAAGACATACTAGATCCCCATATGATATGGAGCATTCAATGAATCCCTTTAGATATAAAGATTTACTGCTTAGATTCGCCGCCGCCCAGCCAAGAAGCCTCAGCGGCAGTTCACTGCTAAACCCATTAGAGTCGCCCTTAATCCTACACAGCTAATCCGACAGTTTTAAATACAAGCTCCGATACAGACACCGACCGAGGATAACCATATGTCGGGAGCAGACGTGAAAAAGCCAGAAAACCGTGATGCTTTAATAAAATTGCTCGCAGAAGCCGCCAGAAAAGAAGTTGCAGCCAAGGGCAAACCGACAAAACCGACAGTTATCGGAACCGCTAAAGAACTGAACATCCACAGAGATACAGTTTATTCATGGTTAAAGGAGTTTAATGTCGATTTTAAGGAGATCGTTAATGGTATGCCGACAATAAATGATGATAAAAAAGAAAATTCAGCACCCGTTTACTTGATTGGTGAATCACTGGTCGGGGAAGGAAACGAAGTTGCGCATGTTGACCTCATGATAGGCGACAAGTCAGGTCCAGTTGGCCAAGCATTCGCCAACGGCCTCACCAGCCTCTCAGCAGGCCACACACCGCTGCTTGCAGTCATCCGCCCTAACCTGCCGCCTAAACCCCACACGCTTATCGTGCCAAAAGTCACAGTTAAAAACATGGAGGACACCGGCAAAATCTTCGGTCCCGCCCAAGCCGCGGTTGCCAAAGCCATCGCTGACTCAGCCGAGGAAGGCGTAATCCCCGTTGACAAACTCGACGAATGGGTTATCATCTGCAGTGTCTTCATTCATCCGCAGGCAACGGATTACCGCAGAATCTACCAGTACAACTACGGCGCAACCAAGATGGCGCTGCAGCGTGCCCTCAAGAAGTACCCCTCGCTGGACAAAATCATCTACGACAAAGACCGCGCCAAGCACCCCATAATGGGCTTTAAAGTTCCACGCCTCTGGAGGCCACCGTACCTGCAGATTGCACTCGACGCGCCATCCTTGGAGGGAGCAAAGAAAGTTATCGAGCAGCTGCCGGGAAGCGACCGAATCATCCTTGAAGTCGGAACCCCACTTATCAAACGCTACGGCACCCGCGTCATCGGCGAACTCCGCAAATTGGCCTCTGATAAATTCATCATTGCTGACCTTAAAACCCTCGACGTCGGCAAAGTCGAGGCAGACATCGCATACGAGGATACAGCTGATGCGGTTGTCGCAGCTGGGCTTGCTCCACCGGAAACCCTTGACGCCACGGTACAGGAAGCCAGGCGGCTAGGCATCTACGCAGTCATCGACATGCTTAACGTGGAAGACGTATTAGCTAAACTCAAGTCGATTAACGATTTACCCGACATCGTTATCTTGCACCGGGGTATCGATCAGGAAACAGGCAGAAGCTGCGGGCTTGAACGCATACAGATGATCCGCAAAGCCTTCCCCAACAAGAAACTACTCATCGCAGTCGCAGGCGGCATCGTTCCAGAAACCGCTAAAGAAGCACTCGAGCAGGGCGCAGATATACTCATAGTCGGCCGCTACGTCACCCAATCCAAAGATGTTGAACGCTCAGTCCGGGACTTCCTTGAGTTAACACCGGCAATGCGTGAAGACGTAGACCTCTACCGCGTCCACACCGAGTAAACCGGAGCGAGCGGAAAACCGCTCCACCAAAAATTTTCTTTTATTTATCTTGTTGCTATTTTTAAGCTTACAAACGCTACAACGAAAATGGCGGCTGCCACCATAAACGTCGGCAGATAGCTGATGTAGGACGCTAAGAAGGGACCAAGGAAGGAGCCTATGCCGGTGCCTAAACCCACCAGCACGTCGAAGAGCCCGCTTTTACCCGGGGGAATAAGCTCCATGGAAACAGAAATCATCATGATATAGAACATGGCGAAGGCAAACCCGAAGATAACCAGTATCACCCCTGTCATCAGGACAGGCTGGATGGCAAGCCAGATGGCGGCAACTAACGAGAAGATTAGCAGGCCGCGCAGCAGCAGAAACCGAGGCATTTGCTTTCGCAGGTCCATTGAGCGTGCTTTGCTTCGAATCACAAAGTACCCGGTTGTTGCGCCAACGGACATAAGGATGTAGGCGACATAAACCATGTAGGCAGGCAAGTTTAGGGCTTGATGTATAAATAGCGGCAGCGGCGTGGAGAAAATGCTTGTTGCCAAAGTAAACATAACGATGGCGAACGCGAAGCCGGCAAAGCTTTCTCTCTTTAAAGAGCCATTCCAGTTTGACTCAAAAGACTGGGCTCCGCGGTAAGCGAAATCAACATTGCGTTCGATGCCTACTAGCCGGCGCTCAAAAATCATCAACGGATCAGCAATCAAAGCAACCGCCAAAATTAAAGCCACTACACTTAGCGCGCTGCAGAGGTACAGCGTATAATTCGCCAACACCGCTGGGCTGAGCGCCGTGGTGAAGGTGAATAACCCTATGCTTAACACTAGCCCAAGGGCTAGGCCAGCTATGAATCCGATTTCGGTGAGTCCCTCATAGAAGCCAAAGGATCGTTCCCAGTCTCTGCGGCTGTAATGTTCAGTTATCAGGACGTTTTTGGGTGGTTCATGTGCGACATGCAGCATCTGCATGACAACATAGAGGGCGACGAAAACGAGGACATTTTTTGCGAAGGGCAGGGTCATCAGAAACAGCAGGATTGCTGAGGAAAGAAACGAAAGCAGTATGAAGGCTTTGTAGTGGCGGGTGCGGTCGCAGAGGTAACCCCATAGGAAAGAGGCGGGGATAGAGCAGAAGATGGCGGCGGACATCATGATGCCTAAAGCCACCAGTGGTCCCCCCAGGATGCTGGTGTCGCTGAAGGCGACTAGGTAGAGGGGTACAAACACAGTTAGCAGTCCGAAAGCGATTTCGTGAAAGAAGAACCCCAAACGCCACATAGCCAAGCACCACACACTGGAAGGATTAAAATGTTTAGCCGCGGCAGGGCAGATTGCCTTTGAACTGCTTTTCAGCAGCACTTTCTCCCTAGCAAGGCAAGCTAGAAAAAACTGAAATATTGTCACGACGCTTAATTGAGGCATGGGAGACGTAGCTGATAGACCCTTCGTGCTTACTTCTTCTGTTAAGAAGCTGATACTAGTCACGACATTGTTTGGCTACGCAGCGCTGATTTTTTATCTTCTCTACGTCGTGGGGATAGCCCAGTTAGTCGGCGTCATCGCCAAAGCCAGTTTAGGATTATACGCTTTAGCCATCCTAAGCCTTGTTGCCTCCATCTTCTTTAACACCATCGTGTGGCGTCAACTCCTCAGTTCCCTGCAAATTAATATCACCATGCGTCGGGCCTTCACGCTCTATTGGGTCGGCTTATTCGTGGATAACCTGATTCCCGGAGGTTGGTCCGGCGACCTCTTCAAGGCCTACCTGCTAAACAAGGACCCAAATATCCAAAGCGGCAAAGCCGTCGCCTCCGTCGTTGCCAAAAACATGTATGAAGCCATATTCAACTTAGGCGGCATGATCTTTGCATTGGCGCTGCTTCTGCTCAATTATCGCTTGGAAACTTCGCTGCTTATTGGCCTAGGCGGAATTATGCTGCTTCTCACGTTGCCGCTGGTTGTGCTGTTGCTTGCCAGCTTCCACCCTGTCGCAGCCAAAAAAATCGTCGCCAACATAATAGAGGGCATAAGCCACATATACAAAAACCGCAAAGCCCTCACCAGCCTTGAAGGCAAAATAGACAAGGCGCTAGGCGACTACCATGAGGGCATGGAGATTCTGCTCAAAAACCCCCGCATGCTCACCAAACCCATCATCTTCTCTTTTCTAGGCTGGATTTTCGAAATCATAACCTTGCTTTTGGTGTTTGCTTCGCTTGCACAGCTTATCGCCGTAGATAAAGTGGTGATTGTGCATTCCATCGCGGGCAACGTGGAGTCGCAGGGATACGCTTTTGTGGGGTACGCCCAGATCATTACCAGCGAAATCTACCGGGCTCTAGGCGTCTCCTTCGCTATAGGTGCGTCGGTGGCGCTTTTGGGCGGCGTCGTGTTTTTCCTCTTTAAAACCGTCATCTCCTACACGGCGTTTCACTTCACGGTTATATCACCTAGGAAAAGCAACCGCCAAAACAGCGGCAGCACCGACTCTGACCGTGAAAGTGGTCTGGAAGGCATCATGCCTCTGTTACCCGAAAAAGCAGTTACACTTGATGATTCATGTGTTTCCAAGACAGCCACAGTTTGACCTGTAAGAGTTGTTTGGGATGATTTGCGGATTCGATGGGATAAATACTTAATAGAGAGACCGTCCAACTTGATACTCCGCTGGAGAGTAAATCATAGATGGCAAAGTTCAAGGTCATAGTTTCCGATCCACAAACGGGAACATCCAAAGTAGTTGAAGTAGAAGAAGCACGCGCTGCCCCATTCATCGGAAGAAAACTAGGCGAAACAATCGACGGCGCAGTCGTCGAGTTACCAGCACACAAAGTGCAACTCCTAGGCGGCTCCGACAAAGACGGCGTCCCCATGAGGCCCAACGTGCATGGCGGTGTACGCAGAAGCGTAGTTCTCAGCGGCGGAGCAGGCTTTAAACCCAAACGGGAAGGCGAACGCCGACGAAAAACAGTCCGCGGCAGCGTCGTAACCGACGAAATCGTGCAGATAAACGTGAAAATAACTGAGCGCCCAGCAGGCGCAAAGACCCCTGAAGCGCCGGCGCCAGAGTAGGCACCTGCACCTCAGTTGCTCTTTGCATAGCTTTTCTCTGCTAGCGGGTTCTTTCCATTTTTACTACTTTTTTGGTTTCATCGTTTGATATAGGCGAACGTATAACCAAGAAATCAATATCGTCTGATAAGTCCACTATTTGGTGGATACTACTGGGGCAAACAAGCAAAAGCTCTTTTGGTTTAATTGTCACTTTAGGCCGTAGCCATAGGCTGTTGTTTATTTGGTTGCAGATTTTAATCTTTCCATCTTTAAGCAACCTAAACGCCGATGTTCAATCGATTGCCGCCTCAAACTATTTATCTGCCATAGAAAGGTTAAACTTAAACAGTGAATAATAAGAGAAGCTTGAGCTTAAGGGCGTTTGTAATGGCTGAAAATTCAGAAAAGGGAAAAACCAAATCACTGCCGCGACAACCAGAGGTTAACATCGGCACCATCGGGCACGTTGACCACGGCAAAACCACGCTTGTCCAAGCCTTAACAGGCACGTGGGCTTCACGGCACAGTGAAGAACTTAAACGTGGCATCACCATCAAACTCGGTTACGCAGACATGCCCATCTACAGATGCCCCAAATGTCCAGGACCCAACAACTACACCATCCATCCGGTCTGCGAAAAATGCAGTAGCCCAACCGAGTTTGTCCGAGCCATAAGCTTCGTCGATGCCCCCGGACATGAAGCGCTCATGGCAACTATGCTTTCAGGCGCAGCCATCATGGACGGCGCTATACTGGTCATCGCAGCTGATGAGCCCTGTCCGCAGCCTCAGACACGCGAGCATCTGGCAGCGGCGGAAGTCAGCGGCATAAAAAACCTCATCTTGGTCCAGAACAAAATCGACATAGTCGATAACAAGCGCGCGCTGGAAAGCTACAAGGAAATCAAAGCCTTCGTGAAGGGCACCGTAGCGGAGAACGCCCCGATTATCCCGATTTCGGCGCAGCGAGGCATAAACATCGACGTGCTCCTCGAAGCCATCCAAACAATCATTCCCACACCCCACCGTGACCCCACACTGCCGCCTCTCATGTACATCGTGCGATCCTTCGACGTTAACAAGCCGGGAACAACGATTGAGGGCCTCGACGGCGGCATCATAGGCGGCACTATCGCTCAGGGCAAATTCGTGGTGGGCGAAGAAATCGAAATTCGCCCCGGCATCATGGCTGAGCGGGAAGGCAGAGTTGTCTATGATCCCCTTATCAGCGAAATCGTCAGTTTACACGCCGGCGAACAGAGCGTGAAGGAGGCAACCTGCGGCGGCCTAGTCGGCGTCGGCACACTCCTAGATCCCTCCTACTCTAAAGCAGATGGCTTAACCGGCAGCATCGCGGGCAAAACCGGTATGCTCCCGCCGACCCTCACCGAACTTACGTTGGAAACCCATGTGCTGGAGCGGGTGGTAGGCACCAAGGAGCTGCAGAAAGTCGAGAAAATCAATCCGGATGAAACGTTGCTGCTGCACATCGGCGCGGCGGTGAACGTGGGCAAAGTAACCTACATCAAGCAGAACATCATTAAAGTCAAGTTAACCCGGCCCATCTGCGCGTTGCCTAATTCCCGCGTGGCCATAAGCAGAAAAATCACTGCGCGCTGGAGACTCATCGGCTTCGGTTTAATTATGCAGGCTTAGTCTTTAACTGAGCCTTTCTTCTGCAGGAAATCGTGGGCTTTCTGCAGAGTATCCTTTGCGTTTTTGAAGGTTAACTTCTCCATCGCCGGCTCATACTCGAGCCATATGAAACCGATGTGCTCGAAGGATATTTGGACTTCTTCCACGTTGGACTGCATGAGGAAGAAGACCACTTCTTTGTTGATTGTTGCGCCTTGGCGGCGATAGAAGTAGCTGATGGATTCGCGGAAGCCCTCGATGAAGTGGGCGTCGGTTATGCCGGTTTCCTCCTGCAGCTCCCGCTTGACTGTCTGCCGCTCGGTTTCGTTTGGCTCCACGTTGCCCTTCACGAAGTCCCAGTGGCCCGCTGCATAGTTGAGGAGCAGGTAGCGGGTTCTCTGCTGGTTGTTTAGGTATATGACGGCGCCGCAGGATTTTTCGTGAAGCATACATTTACCTCTATTCTGCACCAAATCATAGCTGCTTAATATTTAAAGTAATAGTAAATATCAGGCTACCCTAAACAGGCAAACCTTAAAGCCCAGCAAAGCAACCAATAGATTCAGGGAGCCCCGCCGTGACGGCTCAACACACAAAAGAACCCCTCAGAATCATTTTAGATGCAAACGCTCTGTTTGTGCCCCTTGAATTCCGAATGGACATCTTCGAGCAGGCGCAGGCGCTTTTGGGACGAAACGTCGAGTTTGTGCTGCTTTCGCCAGTCAAGCATGAGCTGGAGCTGCTTGCAGGGGGCGAGGAGCCTAAGCTGCGTCGGCAGGCCAGCTTTGCGCTGCGGTTGTCGGAGAGGTGCCTGTTTGTGGCGGTGGATTCGCGGGGCGAAGCGGTGGATGATGTTATCTTGCGGGTAGCCAAAAGCTGGCACGCGTTGGTGTTTACGAATGATAGGGAGCTGCGGAGGAGGCTAAGAGATATAAGTGTGCCAGTGATTTATCTGAGACAAAAATCACGTCTAGACATTGACGGGTTGATATCGTAGATGTTCAAGCTGATTACTCTTCAAGATACAATTCGCATCCCGCCCGAAACCTTCGGCAACCCCCTCGAGCAGGTGGGTCGCGACCAAGTTAAACACAAATACGAAGGCATCGTGGATGAGGAATTAGGTTACGTCATAGCCGTAACGGGCATAGAAGTTAGCCCCATAGGAAAAATCATCCCCGGCGACGGCGCAACCTACCATAAAGTAAACTTTTCCCTCTTAACCTTCTACCCCATAATCCAGGAAGTCGTGGAAGGCGACGTTGTGGAAATCGCTGATTTCGGCGCATTCGTCCGCATCGGACCAGTCGACGCACTCCTACACGTCAGCCAACTTATGGACGACTACATCAGCTACGACGAGAAACAGGGCGTCCTGTTGGGCAAGGAAACCAAGCGTAAACTCAGCAGCGGCGACCAAGTACGCGTCCGCATCACCGCGGTTTCGCTGGGCAGGGCAGGCAGCAGCGGCAAAATCGGCGTCACTGCACGGCAGCCGTTTCTGGGCAAGCTGGACTGGCTCAAAGAGGATCAGGGCAAAGGCACCGGTAAGAAGCCTGAAGCCCCCGAGAAGGCAGCGTAGGAGAGAGCGTTATGAGCGAGAAATCATGCACTAACTGCCACGCGTTAACTAAAGAAAACACGTGTCCAAAATGCAAATCCACCAGCTTCAGCGAGGACTACGCCGGCTTAGTGGTTGTGTTTGACCCCGAGCAAAGCGCCATCGCCAAAGCCATGGACGTCAAAGAGAAAGGACGCTACGCACTCAAAGTCCGCTGATCCAACCCATTTTTGGCGCTTTTCATTGGCGCCCCATTTCAGTTCCTGCTTTTTGATTACGCTTCCGTTTATAGATCATATAGCCAAGGCATACTTCTACCGCAAATACTGCAATTGCAACAGCAACTATTGTGATTTCGAGGCTGCCCCCTACTGGCTGGGCTGCTGGCGGCACTGAAGTAGGCTTAGGGGTTTGCGTTGGCAGAGGTGGCGCAGAGGCGTCTTTTAGGGGGTCATACACCTCGATGACGTCCAGCCGGATTACGTTATAGAAGCTGCCTTTCATTCCGCCTATCGCGTATATTTTGTTATTTAAAACTGCGGTGGCTAAACCGAAGCGGGCAGTGGGCAGAGGCGTTCCATAGCTCCATGTATCGGTTTCTGCGTCGTAAATTTGAAGGTAATCCTCTTCGAGGTAAACTCTGCCGCCCAGAACATATATCCGCTGAGAATCTAATCCGCTGACTGTAGCACAGCCAGTCATCTCTAGCGATGCGGGGGGAGCGGTTCCGTTGCTCCATGTATCTGTTTGTGTGTCATAAATTTGGGTTGTTCCCTTGATGATGTAGATTTTGGTTCCTACCGCTGCCGAGGCGTAGTAGCTGGCGGCTTGGGGGATGGGTGCTGCGGTGCTCCATGTGTCAGTGGCAATATCGTAGACCTCATTTACCTTCGTAGGTACATATAAGCCCTCAATGTTTGGATATTTGGGGTCTTTAACGACACCGCTGATTACATAGATTTTCCCGTCAACCAAAACCCCCTCCATCCCGGACCTTGCCGTGGGCATTGCAGCCTTATTTGCCCAAGAGTCAGTTTTGGGTTCATAGACCTCATTTGCCGCGGATAGCCCGCTGCTATGCCTGCCGCCGATGCAGTAAAGCTTGTTTTGATAGCTTGCCAGCGCAAAATAGTCTCTGGATGTAGGCATAGATGCTTTGGTTGCCCAGTTAGGGGGGTCATACTCATAGGTGAGGTTAAACTTGAACAGGTAAGCTTTCTCGTTTACAACGCCGGCTTTAAATTCGCTGCCGGCAGTCGGCATATGCTCCTTTGTCACCCAGGGACTCTCGTTTGCACCAGTATTACACGAAGCAGGCTCAGCCAAGCACAAAAAGCACGCTACAAGAAACGATGCAACAAATAGCAGAGCAGCAACTTTACGCATAGGTATCTCCAAGAAGGCTGGTCGGGCGGGCGGAAATTTAAGTTTTTTCGTCAAGAAACTTTGACTAAGAGACTCGTAACAGGGGTTAGCTTCTTAACTGGGCTGCGCTCATCTATTTTGTCAGGTTTAACCGATGAAGGCAGAGTACGTTCTTACTGAGCGGCTGCGGCTGTTTCTTAAGGAGCCCTTCGGAGCATTAATCGAGGGTACCCCAGAGCAGACCATGGCTAAACTTGGTGTGCTTGTAGCCCAGAAGAAGCCGCCGAAACTCGTGTCGGTGGGCGATGTAGTCACCAAAAACCTCCATGAAAGCGGCCTGCATCCCCAGCTCTCCGTGGTCGACTACGTTTCTTTGCGCAATCAAGTTATGCCTAAAGAGGTGCCTGTGGAGAAGACGGTGTATGTGAAGAACCCGCAGGGAACCATAACGGAGGAAGCCCTCGTTGCTGTTAAGTTAGCACTGGAGGGGGATGTGCATACGCATATCGTTGTGGAGGGCGAAGAGGACCTGCTTACGTTGGCGGCGGTGCTATACGCGCCCGAGGGCAGTTTTGTGGTTTATGGGCAGCCCCATGTGGGCATTGTGGTGGTTTCTGCGTCTGCTGAGAAGAAAGAACAGGTTAAAGAGTTCCTAAAAGAGATGAAAGCTTCGAAAAGCTAAATAAGAAGAAGATTGTATGAACTTACGCCTCAAGTGAAGATTAATGCAAATCAAAATTGAATCAACCAAGGATAACCCGCTTCTGAAACGGAAAGAAGTAGGCTTCACAATTATTCAGGGTCCAAAAGAGAAGACACCCGCAAGGTTAGAAGTCAAAAAAGCCGTTGCCGCAGAAATGAAGATCGGCAGCGACGTTGTCTTCGTTAAACGCATGCGCACCAAAACCGGCACCAACATCACCCAAGGAGTCGCCAACGTCTACGAATCCGTCGCTCAAGCCAACATCGTTGAACCCGAATACATACGCAAACGAAACTCTCCAGCTAAACCTAAAGAGGAGACTGCATAATGTCCAAAACACCCGACGCTAAAAAGCCAGATGCAGCAGCAGCCCCAGCAGCCAAAGCCCCGAAAAGCAAGGGCGCAAAGAAAGGTGCTGGAGGCGTCCATGTTATGTACAAGGTTGAAGGCAGCAAGGTTTCACGTGCACGTCCAACCTGCGAGCGCTGTGGCCCCGGCTACTTCATGGCTGACCATCATGACCGCTACACCTGCGGTCACTGTGGCTTTACACGCTACAAGCAGAAATAAGCAGTTTTAAATTCCCCCACTGCACTATTCTTTTTTGACCCATCATGCTTAGAGTAAACGTTGTTATTTCAAGCATCTCAGCTGAGCGCTTCTGGGACATCCATAAGCCTGTTCCGCCCATCCAAATTAACACCAACATCAACGTGGTGGGGATGGAGAGGAAGCCCGATGAATCCCTCGATGTGCCCTTTGTCCTCTCAATCGTCTACAATCCGTCCATAGCGCAGCTTAGCCTCAAAGGCAACGCATACGTCATGGGCGACAAAAACGAACTCGACGGGGTGCTTAAAGATTACGAGCAGAAGAAGCCTCCGGCACCCATTATTATGCAGTCCATATCTAACGTGGTCTTCATAGAATCCGTCTTTATCTCACGCACCCTCAACATACCCCCGCCGATTCCGCTGCCCCAGATTCCGCAGGCAGGTGCAAAGCCGCCCAGCACAAAACCTGAAGGCAGAGATTACAGCCGCTAAAGAAACCCCTTAAATCGCTGAGAAAGGGCATCGACAAGGGTGATTTCCAGTGGGAACCAAAACGCGCGGTGCCGCCATCGGTACTTCTCAATCTTATTTATCAGTGTGTAGGCGGCTTTGAAAACGATGTCCCGTTCATTTATTCTTGCATGGGGATAGAAGGCTATGCGGGTAACCGCGGATATGGTGTGCAGCCGCCTCAGTTGGGATTTGCTGTGCCAGGGCGCGTTGAAACGGAAAACTTCGATGTTGCCCCATTCCTCCAGGGACTGCGGCGCCGTAAACTCCACTAAACCGTCGGTGAGGCTGCTGGGGAAGGGCGTGTAGACGAAGATGCCGTAATGCTGGGTTTTAGGGTTAACCTCCTTAAGTCTATCCATCAAATCAAACGTCTCCGCTAAATCAGCATCGGACTCCTCGGGCAAACCGCTCATCCAAGAAACATAGGGCTCAATCGAGGGGGCAAATCGCCGCAGATTATCCACGGACACCAACATATCCTCGACGGTGACGTCTTTGCAGATTAGCTGCTGAAGACGCTCCGAGCCGGATTCGCCGCCGAAATCAAGCTCCACACAGCCTGACTGCTCTAAAAGCTCCAGAAAACCCCGCGAGTAATTTGCCAAGTAGTCGAATCGGCAGTTACCGCGCCAGTGAACGCCGAGTTGCTGCTTGATGAGTCCCTGACAGATTTCTTGAATGCGAAACTCGTCAACAAAGACGTTGTCGTCGATGGGGTCAATGATTTTTATGTGGGGATAAGCATGTTTTATGTACGCTATTTCTTCAAGTACACGCCGTGAGCTTTTACCCCGCCATTTGTTGTGGTTAAACTTGGTGTTGTAGCAGAATCCGCAGCGATGGGGGCAGCCGCGGCTGGTTTGGATGTGGAATCGGCCTGCCCGAAAAGATGGGTACCGCTCCAACTCAAGCAGGTTATAGGGCAAGTCGACGGGTATCTCGTCGAGGTCAACGAGTTTGCCGGGGTGGTTACTCTGGATTACCCCGTTGACTTTGTAGGTGACGCCGGCCACCTCATCGAGGGACCTCTTCTCTGAGAGGGCGTTGGCGAGATCCCCGATGGTTAAGTCGGCTTCTCCGCGGACCACCACGTCCACGAGGTCGCTGGCGGCTGTTTGCTCGGGCAGAAGAGTAGGATGCACGCCGCCCCAGACCAGGGGAACAGAGGAGTCCTGCTTACGTACGTGCTCGGCGAATTTGAGGGCGTACTTGATTTGGGCTCCGCTCATGGCGCTTATGCCTACAAACACGGGGGTGCCTACGTTGAGGCGTCGGTAATCGTTTAGGCGCATGTCAAAGAGGCGCACCGCGAAGCCCTCTTTCTGGAGCGCGGATGCCAGATAGAGCAGGGCGAGGGGAACCTGCGGGTCAGGGGCATGGTATTTGCCGGGGTAAACCAGTAGCACCTCGCCTTTGCAGTCCATGCCGCCGACGGAAAAAGACAGACAGGTCTCTGAACTCAACAAAAACCCAAAAGCTCCAATAGAAGTTAAGTAAAGAAGCATTATTAACCATTACTAAACCGCAAAGCCACATAACAAAAAACAGGGTGCCCCGAGCCATTGCAGAGTTGCTATATATAAGGGGGTATAGAAGCGGGTGAGCAGCAGACGCCCCAGCTATGTCGCTATAAATAGAGGGGGATAGGCTGCGGGGAGAAGCAGAGCCTTAGGGGTATGGTAAAGTTAAATATCACATCGACCTGTTAGAGAATCATTCAGTGTGACCCCCATGTTAGACATCAAGCTTATCCGGGAAAACCCAGAGCTGGTAAAAGCGAACTTGGCAAAACGCAACGACCCAAAATGCCTCCTGATGCTCGACGAACTAATCAGCCTCGACCGTGCCTGGCGGCAAAACAACACCAAACTAAACGATTTACGCCACAGCCGCAAGCAATGCACCATCGAAGTCGCTAAACTAAAAAAGGCAGGCAAAGAAGCTGATGCCCAAGTTGCCCGGGCACAGGAAATAGATGTGGAAGTCACCGCGCTGGAGAAGCAGGTGTCTGAGCAGGAAGCTAAAATCCGCGATTACCTCCTGAACCTGCCTAACCTGCTGGATGATTCGGTGCCAATCGGAGTGGACTCAAACGATAACGTCACCGTTAAAACATGGGGTAACCCGCCAGAATTCTCTTTCCCCGTCAAAAACCATATTGACCTTGCGTTGGCGCTGGGACAAATCGATATGGAGCGAGCGGGTAAAGTTAGCGGCGCAAGATTCTTTTACCTCAAAAACGAAGTCGCGATGCTTGATATGGCGTTGATGAGTTTTGCCATCGAGGAACTTGACAAACGCGGCTACACACCCATCGTGCCGCCTTACCTGCTAAACCATGACGCCTACGAGGGTGTAACTGCGCTTGCAGACTTCGTCGATGTCCTCTACAAGGTGGAAGGCGAAGACCTCTACCTGATCGCGACATCTGAGCATCCGATGGCAGCAATGTACATGAACGAAACCCTCAAGCAAACCGACTTACCCATCAAGCTCGCAGGAGCCAGCACCTGTTTCCGCAAGGAAGCCGGCGCACACGGCAAAGACACACGCGGCATCTTCCGAACCCACCAATTCAACAAAATCGAGCAGTTCATCTTCTGCGCTCCAGAGGACTCTACTAAACTCCATGAGGAACTGCTGGAAAACGCTGAAGTCCTGCTGCAGAAACTCGGCTTAGCCTACCGTGTGGTCAATGTCTGCACAGGCGACATCGGCACCGTAGCAGCCAAAAAATACGACATAGAAGCCTGGATGCCCGCGCAGAACGGCTACCGCGAAGTGGTGTCCTGCAGCAACTGCACCGACTACCAAGCCCGTCGCCTCGGTGTACGTTACCGAGAAAAAGAAGGAGCGGCGCCCAAGGGCTTTGTGCATACTCTAAACTCCACTGCCATCGCCACGGGCAGAACCATTGTGGCGTTGCTGGAGAACAATCAAAACGAGGATGGAACCATAAACGTGCCTGAGGTTCTGCGTAAATACATGGGCGGTAGAGAGAAAATTTGCAGAAAACGCTAAAAGTTTTAATATGGCTTTGAGAATGTTCTGAGGCGTCTTGGAGAAATTAGCTTGTCTTCCAAAACTAAATCAGCAAAGCATATTCGCGATAAGTGGCGCTCTAAAACCTGGTACATGGTAGTTGCGCCCTCGTTCTTCGGTAACATAGAGTTAGGTTCCATTCCATCTCAGGAAGAGCAGATGTTAATCGGCAGAGTCGTCGAAGCCACACTTTACGATATAACAGGCGACTTCTCGCATCACTACCTGAAAATGTTCTTCCAAATCAACCGTATAGACGCCAAAACCGCTCACACTCTCTTTAAGGGACATGAATACTCACGTGACTACCTAAGAAGCCTCGTCCGCAGACGAACCACCAAAGTCGACGGATTATTCAACCTCGTAACAAAAGACGGCTTCAAACTCCGCATATCCGTCTCAGCGCTTACGCTTTCCCGCATAAAGACCTCACAGGAAAAAATCATCCGTGACATGATGCAGAAGATCATCAAAGACAAAGCCGCAGCATTAACCCTTGACCAATTTGTCCAAGAGATGGTTCTAGGCAAAATCGCCTCAGACATCTACAACCAAGCAAAACTCGTCGCACCCCTACGCCACGTCGGCATACGCAAATCCAAACTCATCGCACCCCCCGCAGTTCTGCCCCCTGAAGGCCCCGTTACAAACCTAGGCGCCGCACCAGAAGAAGAGGACGAAGAAGAAGAGCCCGAGCCAGAATCACCCGAAGAAGCAGAAGAAGCTGCTGCCCCAACAGAATAAACACCTTTCTTTTCTCTTTCCCTTTTACCGTAAACAGTTTTAGGCACAACCACCCAAGTTACCCTTGGTGCCCTATGGCAGCACAAAACCCCCTCTTGGAGAATTCAATGTGATTGTAGCGTTAGCTGGAGGCGTGGGTGCAGCACGGTTTCTAACTGGGCTGGCACGTTGCGTAGCCGAGGAGGAATTGGTGGTTATCGTTAACACCGGCGATGACATTGACCTGTTTGGTCTGCATATTTCCCCTGACGTAGACATAGTCACCTACACGCTAGCCGGCATCGTGGATGAAGCCAAGGGCTGGGGAATCAAAGATGACAGCTTCCACTGCTTAGACATGATGCGGCAGCATGGCGCAGACGCATGGTTTAACTTAGGCGACAGAGACCTAGCCACACATATTCTTCGTACACAGCAGCTCAGGCAGGGCAAAACACTCACAGAGGTCACTGACCAAATCCGCCGTGCCTTAAACGTGAAAGCCACCGTTCTCCCCATGAGCAACAATCCCTTCCAAACCTACATAACCACGCCAAGGGGCACGATGCATTTCGAGGAATACTTTGTAAAGCATCAATGCAGAGAGGACGTTTTAGGCGTAGAATTTAGGGGTGCCTCCGATGCTGAGCCAGCGCCAGGTGTCTTGGAAGCGATTTCGGACGCTGAGCTTGTTGTGGTTTGCCCAAGCAACCCCATCGTAAGCATCGGCACAATACTCTCGGTGGCTGGAGTTAGACAGGCGCTGCGGCAAACTGATGCGAAGGTTGCGGCGGTTAGTCCCATCGTGGCGGGTTCCCCCCTTAAGGGTCCGGCGGATAAGATGATGCGGTGTTTCGGTTTGGAGGTTTCCGCTTTTGGTGTGGCGCAGTATTACTCAGATTTCTTGGATGCCATCGTGATTGACAGGCAAGACTCTGCCCTCAAGGGGTGCATTGAGGCACTGGGGGTTTATGTTGCAGTGGAGAATACGGTGATGAAGAGTTTATCGGATAAGGTTTTGTTGGCGCAGGCGGTTCTGGCGGCTAAGGCTAAGCTATAGAATATCGGTGTCTCTATAGATTATGTGGGCAGTCTAAATAGGGTAGGTAGGCAACAATTCTACTTGTATCGCCATGCAATCAAAGAAGCCTAAAAAGCAGCGTGCAAAAGTTGATTCAGCATGGTATTTTATCCATGTTTAAGCATATTCGAGGGGAAAATGTTGAAGCAGGAAATAGATGAGAATAAACAAGCCAACGCATTAGACTCTGATCTGCTTGATTGGATCTTAGCCATCGATGCAGGTTTAGCCTAAGGTTACGCCTTTAGAAGCCCTTTTTTGTAGGCTGTAGCCTTGGCTTTCTATGCGGTTTTTAGATAAGGGTTATATCTCCAATTTGAAATATTGGTTGTATATCTTGGAGATGTCGTCTGTGGAAAGAAAAAGTTACGATTGGTTTGAGCAACGCCGAAGAACCCGCGGTTTAGAACTTGCACATGACCAGATAACAAAGGCGTTTGATACGGTAACCTGGCTTCAGAAGGCAACCAAAAGCTTCTCTGAGAAAAACATGAAGGATGCCAAAAAGTACGTCGAAAACCTCTACAAAGCCGAAGAAGAGGTTGATACTCTACGCACCGACGTGTTTATGGAGCTTTCAAAGGGTGCAGCTTTGGTTGCGGATTACCGCGAGGACCTTCTGCACTTAGTCAAGCGACTCGACACATTGGCTGACCACACAAAGGATGCTGCGCGTTGCCTTGAGATGCTGCTTGGCTCAGACATTCCATCGGAGCTGACGGATAAAACCGTTATCATGACCTCCAAGCTGGTTGATACTGCTCAGACTCTGCGTAACAGCATCGAGAAAATCTCCTCTGCGCCCAACGAGGCGATACGTGAAGCAAAGAAAGTGGGTGAAATCGAGCATGCCATTGACGAAGAGTATCTTAGAGCCAAAAGCCTCTTTGTGAAGTATGGTGCAGAAATCAACTGCGGCGCCCTGGTTATCTTTGATGATTTAATCGAGTTCATCGAGCAGGCAGCGGACATGTGTGCGGACACAGCTGACTACATACTGGTGCTCTCCAGCAGAGAGTAACCTGCTATCTCTTTTACCTTTATTTTCTCTTAATTTCCTTGAGGTTTTTAATAGGAACCGCTTCGGCGGGGTTGGGTAGCTTTAATATATTCTCGGTTCCATGCACTTAGCGTAAGGTCTGCAGATGAGCAAACGCCTCTGGCTGCTAATCAGCCTCCTTGTACTGGTTCTTCTCCAAAGCTGCCTCAGCCTCAACTCCGCAGTCTGCAGCGTAAACGGAGGGTGGCCGATGTTTCGTCATGACCCAGCCCACAGCGGTGCCGCCTCTAATGTCACCTTGGAAAATAACCCCCAGTTGCTCTGGAACTTCACCGCCAACGCCGCCGTCACCTCCTCCCCCGCAGTCAGCGACGGCTACGTCTGCTTTGGCTCCAAAGACTACAACATATACTGCCTAAACGCAACGTCTGGGCAGCCTGTTTGGAACTTCACCACCTGCGCGGAGGTTGATTCGTCACCCGCCATTTGGGGCGGCTTTGTCTTTGTGGGTTCAGGTGACGGCTGGCTTTACTGCCTAAACCTTGCCTCTGGGGTGCCATTGTGGGCGTCGGTGGTTGAGGGAAAAGTGCAGTCTTCCCCCGCGGTCGCCGATGGAGCAGTCTATGTGGGCTCGGGCAAGCATGAATTTTTCTGCTTCAACGCCACCGATGGTTCATTGCTCTGGAAGCATCCGCTGCCCGCCAGAGTATACTCTTCCCCCGTGGTCGCCGACGGCGTGGTTTACTTTGCCGCCGACAACTACTTTGTGTATGCCCTCAACGCCACAACTGGAGCCGAGTTATGGAGCAGCCATACCGGCAGCCAAACCGACTCGCCCTGCCTTTTAGGCGGCGTCGTTTACACGGGTTCCTACGACGGATACATCTGTGCCCTCAACGCGTCAAGCGGCGAAGCCATCTGGAGATACCTCACCGGCGGCTGCGTGGTTTCTTCGCCTGCAGCTGCATCTGGCTGCGTGTATGCGGGGTCAGACGACAACTTCCTGTACTGTCTGGATGCTGCAGAGGGGACGCTGGTTTGGCGGGCGCCGACGGGTTTCTGGGTTAGGTCTTCGCCGGCAATCGTGGATGGCAGGGTGTATGTGGGCTCGCAGGATTACTATCTCTATTGCCTTGATGCCCAAAGCGGCGCAGTGCTATGGAGGTTTGAGACCGGCAGCTATGTGGATTCTTCCCCCGCCTGCGCCGATGGCGTCCTCTACGTGGGCTCCGCTGATGGGCACCTCTATGCTTTGCGTCTTGGAGGTTCCGCGCAGACTCTGCCTACACAGGCATCTGTGAATTGGTCAACGGTGCTCTTTGACGCCGTCTTCTTGGCTGTGGCGGCGGCGTTTGCTTACCTTGCAGTGGGCGCTTATAGGGGGCAAAGGCAGGTTTCCTCGGCTGGTGACGCTAAAAGGGATAGCTGGATTACTCGGCACCTCGACGCTGCTTGCGTCGTTGCGATTTTGGCGTTTTCCACTGTTTTCTACCTGAACCTGTCCAGTGGGCACCTTTGGGCAGCGGATGAGCAGACCTATGTGCAGTGGGCGTTTCATATGTACCGAAGCGGCGACTACATCACGCCCTGGGCGTCGGGAACCGTGGCGCTGTGGATTGGCAAGCCGCCGCTTTTCATGTGGCTGCTCTCGCTGTCGTTTCAGGTGTTTGGCGCAACCAACTTTGCAGCCCGATTCTGGAGCCCCATATTTGCGGGGTTAGCGATGGTTGCCGTTTATTTTTTGGGCAAAACCCTCTACAATCGCGCATCTGGATTTGCCTCCGCGCTGGTGCTGGGCACCTTTAGCACCTTCTTCTGTTTTGCGCGGCTAGCCATGACCGATATGGCTTTTCTGTTCTTTGTTCTCTCCAGCCTCACCTTCGCAGTTAAACACCAGAAAACCCCGAGCAGCCGCTACATCCTCCTATGCGGCGTGTTTTTTGGGTTGGCGCTGATGACTAAGCAGGTGGTGGCGTTTGCGGTGCCGCTGCTGATTCTCCTCTACCTGTTGGCAACCAAAAAGAGCATCAAGCTCCTCTTTAGCAGGCAGTATGCGCTGCGGTTTTGGGGTGTGGCGATGCTGATTTTTCTGCCCTGGCCACTCTACATGACAGCGGTTTACGGAGGGGGTTTTTTGGATTGGTTTTTTGTTTTCTCTGATTTTTCGCGTGCAGCAGGTGCGCTTGAGGGCCATGCTGGCGGCTTGTTTTACTATTTTAGCTACCTGTGGGGCGCCGAGTGGTGGTGGATGCTTCTGCTGCCCTTTGCTGTGGGTCTTGCATTGTTCAGGGGGGTTTTTCGGCGTTCCCAAAGCGACCTGTTTGTTTTAGGCTGGATGCTTCTTGTGCTATCTGTATTTAGCCTCATACAGACCAAGCTTGAATGGTATATCCTGCCGGTTTTCCCCGCCTTTGCATTATCGATCGGCAGCCTACTCTATCAGCTGGGGCAATTAGCCCACTCAAAGCGGCGCAAAAGGGCAGCCTAGCCACGTTTGCTTTCCATAGAGTCTATCTAATCTATTTTAGCGAGGGAGCGGCGAGGTCTGTTGCGTGCACCTCTCTACCCCCCCTCTATATATAGTCTAGATTGCCGTTGAACTCGACGAGTGCTTTCCAAAGTTGACTATGCGTCTGTGGAGCGTTGGCGGTGGCATCTAAAACCTTATATGGCTGCGCAGCCTTAGGCAAATTCGGCGGAAATATGAAAAAATCGCATTCATCAGGCCTGTTTTTGTTAATTTCAAGCATGTTGGCTGCTTCAATGTTTATGGTGCCTCTGTCTGGTCAGGCAACCTATAGCTTCAGCGGGTACGTTCTGGATTCAAACGGCCATGGCGTGGCGGGAGCCTACGTTAACTTTAACGGTGTAATCCCAACCGCCCAAACTAACAGCCAGGGCTACTACGTTACCTCTGCCCCCGCAGGCAGCTACCAGATGTATGTGTGGCCGCCCTTCGACTCAAACTACATCAACTACGATGAATCAGGAGTGCAGGTGTCCTCGAATCTGGTGAAGAATGTAACTCTTCAGACGGGCTACAAAATCTCGGGCTACGTCATTAACGCCTCAGGATCACCGATGGTGGGGGCTTCAGTTCTCTTCAAGACCGCAGGCAGAGTCTACGGTTCAGGATGGTTCACAAACAGCTTAGGCTACTACTACATAAACGTCCCCGAGGGAACCTACACCATTGATGCCCACCCCCAAACAGCCTACAACCCCAGCTATAATGGTCCCTGCACCCCCTTCACCACCTATTACGAGTACAGCTTCGCAGTTAACAGCAACCTTAACAAGAACATAACCGTAAGCACCGCCCAGCCGACACCCGCCCCAACAGCCCCGCCTACAAGCGCACCCACAACCAATCCAACCCAAAACCCCACCCCCACTCCAACTCCAAAGCCAATTTTGCCCTCAACCACGTTGTCCATATCCACAGAAGCCTCCTCCTACCAGGTGGGCTCAACCTTAACCGTTAAAGGAAACCTGACGAGTCAAAGCGAAACCCCCTTCAGCGGCGAAACCGTGGTTCTTTCTTCCTCGCTGGACGGCGGCGAAACATGGTTACCTGTCGGCTCAGGCAAAACAGACGCATCGGGGCAGTACAGTATCCAGTGGCTAATTCAGGCTTCAGGCACCTTCAGCTTAAAGGCGGAGTGGGCTGGAAACAACGCTTACAGCGGCTCAAACGCCATAACGGCAGTGTCCTTTTTGCCCTACAGCGATCAAGCAGTGTTTTTTGTGGAAAGCAACAGCACCATAACCGAGCTTAAATTCGACAGCCAAAACCGCATCTTAAGCTTCAACGTCACCGGCGAGTCAGGCACAAAGGGCCAAACGCAGGTTACGGTGGCTAAAACCCTTGTCGCGGACGGCGCGGACTTTGCGGTTGCTTTAGATGGGAAAGAAATGGTTTACTCCGTTACCTCCTCATCTGACTACTGGATTCTGGAGTTCACGTATAGCCACAGCACCCATCAGGTCACCGTAAACACGGTGTCGCAGGCAAGAATAGTGACTGGCGTCGACGACGGCAGCTTCATCCTAGGCGTCGTGTTGGCGGCTGTTGTTGCGGCGTTAATCGCGGGCGCTCTGGTTTTCAAGCGAAGAACCAGAAAAGCATAGCTGCAGGTTGCCCAGCTGCCGCTTCTGGCATGGGTACCCGCAGAGTTAGACGCCGCTTTTTGTTCTCTCAAACAGCCCAGCAACGTAATCGCCGACGGTTTTATCCTGCAGCTTAGCAATGCGCTTCACTGCGTCGTTGATGCCTGTGGAGTACTGCACGGCTTTTTTGGGCTTAACCACTATGAGGCTGGGGACACCGGCGTTCTGGGCGGCTTTTCGCAGCACCAGCTTACGCAGCGTGTCGGCTTTGGCTTCGATTTTGCATTCCACCGGCAACCCCAACGCAAACTCCGCCAACTCGTAGCATGCAAAGGGCAACCTCAGCTCCACATCGAAGGAACCAGTGATTTTTAGGTCGCGTTCAAGGTTGCTTTGGTGAATGTTGATGACGTCGCCAAACATGGTTCGGGCAACCTTCTCTGCGCCTCCGCTGCAGTGCTCATTGACGTAGCGTTGGTAGCCGCCGAAGAGTTCATCTGCGCCCTGCCCAGCCAACACCGCACGGTACTTGGCTTCTGCGGCTTTCTGGGCGGTCCAGTAGAAGGGCACGCCTATGGCTGCTTTAACGGGGTCAGCTTCCTCGATGAGCTCCACCACATGGGGCAAGGCGGCTTCCACATCGGAGTCTTTGAAGAGATGCACCGACATGGGCAAATCCAGCGCCTCCGCGGCTTGGATGGCTTCCTCGGTTTCAGGCTGATTCTCCAAACTCACATGCAAAAGCTGCACCTTCACGCCCAGCTTCTTAGCCAAAAACGCCACGAGACTGCTGTCTAGGCCCCCTGAAAACGCCACTGCCGCCTTCTCCAGCCCTGCCACGCGGCGCCGCAGCGATTCGGTGAGGAGTGTCAGCAACTGGTCGGCTGCCTCATCGAGGCTAACTTGTCGGGGCGGGTTGTAGCTGAGGGTTCGCACTGGCTTGAATTTGAAGCCGTCTTTGTCGGCAAAGCCCAATGTGCCCGGCGGAAAACTCTGCGGTTCCTCTATGCCCAGCTGCCACAGCGCCGTTTTGTTGGTGGCGTATGCGGCTACGTCGCGGTTTTCGCCATAGTAGAGGGGTTGTACGCCGATGGGGTCGCGTCCCGCCGCTATCCAGCCCTCGCGTAGCATCCAGAATGCGTAGTCGCCGTCGGCTTGCTCGATGAGGGTTTGCAGGCTGGCTTCGCAGTGGCTGGGGGTTTTGCCGAGTTGCTCGGTTAGGGCGGTTTTGGAGAGGGGCTTGTAGATTCTGCCCTCAAACGCGGCTGCGGTGTCGCCTAACTGCTGGAACTCGTAGTTGCTGGAGACGGCGGGGCGGCTGCTGATGTAGCCCAGCATCGCGGAGGTCTCCAGTCCCTGGCGGTTGATGATGCCGAGGGGTTTCTCAAGCACGCACCGTTTGGGCGTGACGACGCCGAAATGCGACACCTGCCCAGCATCAAAGCTCTGAAGAGCATCCAAAACCCGGGTGACCACGCTGTCCCCATTCTTATCCAACACTGCAACTGTAACTTTCATCTCTGAGAACCTCTGTACATGTTTTAGTAGTGGTGCGCTGGACTTATTTTTATTGCTAAAACTCGGCGTTAGTTGAGCTTCCTCGAAAGTAGAAAACGTAGTGTTCGCTGCTGTTGGTGTTTCTTGAGAATCCTGTGAAGCCTTCTTTTAGGAAGAATTTTTTGAATATCTGTTTTTTCACGGATTCTTTTAGGTTTGTGACGTCGATGGTAATGATAGCCATGGTATCCTACTGTTAGTCACCGCTTATAAGCTTATATCACCCTTTGTATACATCTATGCCACAAATGCGCATCATTTACATTTAAAAAGTACCCTACATTAACCACTAAAATTAAAAGGAACATGTGTAAATTAAACATACATGTCACGAATCCGCCGCTCGATCACCATAGATAAGGACCTCCTAGACTGGATTAACGAACAAATCAAATGCAAGCGATTCAAAGACGTAAGCCACGCCTTCGAATACGCAGTCTACAAGCTCAGAACAGAAGAGGAAAAATAAAGAAACCAAAATTCAAACTAACCCCCCATAAATGTTCCCTCAACAATCAAAAGCGTTTTCTTAACTGGCAAAACATTAATCTTTAATCGACAATACCTTCCCTTGAGGAATCACAGCTTGCCTATCTTACCAATAGACACTGGGCGTTACGGTACGCCTGAAATGCTAAAAATCTTCGATGAGCAAACCCGCGTGCAGAAACTTTTGGATGTCGAAGCCGCCCTTGCTTTGGCACACGCAGAAGTCGGCAACATCCCCAAAGCGGACGCGGAACAAATCGCTTCTAAGGCATCCACCGAATACGTTAAGGTGGAGCGTGTTAAAGCCATCGAGCGGGAAATCAAGCATGACATCGCCTCGCTGGTGCGTGCGCTCTCGGAGCAGTGCGGCTCAAGCGGCGCCTATGTGCATCTTGGCGCAACCAGCTACGACATCGTGGACACCGCCAACGCGTTGCAGCTTAAAGACGCCATAGCCGTCCTCGAAGACCGCCTCGCCGCCTTCAAGCTTATCCTCAAAAAGCAGGCGGCCCAGCACAGCGGCACAGTCATGATTGGCAGAACCCACGGCCAACACGCCTTGCCCATCACGCTGGGCTTCAAGTTCGCGGTTTGGGGCTACGAAGTTAACCGGCACCTGCAGCGCCTCGACGAATGCAAAAAACGCGTGGTAGCAGGCAAAGTTAGCGGCGCCGTGGGCACGCAGGCGGGGCTAGGCGAGCACGCCGCGGAAATCCAAGCTTTGGTTATGAAGCGTCTGGGTATCGCAGCCGCGGAGATTTCCACGCAGATCGTGCAGCGGGACCGCTACGCCGAACTCATCTCCATCTACGCCATGGTGGCTTCTTCGCTGGAGAATTTCGCCACCGAAATCCGCGAGTTGCAGCGCCCCGAAATCGGTGAGGTCTTCGAATCCTTCGAGAAAGAAAAGCAGGTGGGCAGCAGCACGATGCCGCACAAGCAGAACCCCGAGACCTGCGAGCGCGTCTGCGGATTGGCGCGGATTGTGCGGAGCCTCTCGGTGCCGGCGTTGGAGGATATGGTGACTTGGCATGAACGCGACCTAACCCAGTCCTCGGCGGAACGCTTCATATTGCCCGAATCCTCCATACTGCTCGACTACATATTGAGCCTCATGTGCAACATCGTTGCGAACCTGCGTGTCGACAAGGAGCGCATGCTCGTGAATATGTCGGCGACACAGGGACGCGCCATGTCGGAGTCAGTGATGATGGCGCTGGTTAAAGTGGGAGTGAACCGACAGGAAGCCCATGAGATGCTCCGCCAACTCACCATCAGAAGCGCCCTCGACGACAAACCCTTCCGGCAAGTGCTCATCGAGGACAAACTCGTCGGCAGCAAACTGTCGGAGAAAGAAATCGACGCGGCGCTGGACCCCAAAAACTACCTCGGCACAGCCGTTGCCCAAGCTAAACGCTTCGCCGCAGCTAGCTAAGGCGGCTTCTCTTCCTTTTTTGGGCTGTCACGTTTGGTATGAGAAAATTCTATTAGTATATAGCTTGAATACAATCTCATGGATTATTTAGATGAGTTAAAGCTGGAAGAATACAGAAACCTACAGGAGGAACATAGACGTAACAGAAGCTACATTTTCGATAGACCAATCCTCATTTTGGGTGTGGTTTCAGTTGTTCTGCAATACTTTTTAGGCTCAACATTAAGTGGTTTCCTGGCTGCTTCAGTTATTTTCATTTTGACTTTTAATATGTGGTTCATAGCTAACCGCTTGAGAAGCGATGGCAGAATCGTTGCGTATATTCTCTTGGTGCATGAGGGCGAGTATAATAGCAAATGGTTCGGTTGGGAGAGTACACTTAGAATTTACCGCCAATGGAAAAAGCGCCATTCAAAGCTAAAAGACGCCAACCAATTGATAGCGAAGAAATTAGAGCCAGAAAACATCCCTGACGCCAATGCATTCTATCCAGCTATTCGTCTTCTACATATTTTTCTAGTATCCTTAATGGTTATTATCAGCATAGTCATTTGGTACACTAATCAAACAGCCCTCGCAGCGGTACAGTTAGCAACTATATCCGCGGCAACATGTCTTTTCAGCTACTACGTTGGATGGCCGCTTCGCCCCGCAAAAATCCGATCCAACATAGAGGAATACAGAGCAATGTTACTCTGCGTATTCGACGAATTTTACACAGAAAAAACTAAAATAACTAAAAATCAAACAGTCCTTTCTGCTGCGCTTCCTGAGGCGCCTTAGCGGCGCTTTGCAGGCTTTCCCACTCGTCTTTTTTGATGTAGCCGCCGACTTGCTCCTTGATTTTCTTTGCCAAACGCGGCCCCACCGATGGCAGCGCCGTTAATTCCTCAACCGAGGCGCGCCTCAGATCCTCGATGGTTTGGAAGCCCGAGTTATAGATGATTCTGCCGCGGACTCTGCCCACGCCCTCAAGTGCCACAATCGGCATCAGCTCCCGCTTAATGCCCTTGCCTACCCGCTCCACCAGTTCAAGGCTTAGGGCAGTGACCTCCCGGTTTTTGGCAACTACAGGCGAGAGCTCCTCGGTGGCATGCAGCAGCCACTTCGCGTTCTCGATGATGCGGTAGAGGTCGCCGGGCTGCACGCTGAAGCGCTCCATCAGCTTGTCCTCGGGCAGCTCCTCTATCCAGTTGTTGAGGACCATGGCGGTTTTGACTTCGCCGAGGAATTCTGCGTAGCCGATGTAGTCGGCCTGCTCGGGGGGCTCCACGAAGAGTTCGTCTCGGTGGCCTTCGAGTTCAACGGAGAGTTTATCGACTTCCCGCTGGTACGGCCGCATGATGGGCCCCATATCAGGGGTATGCGCGATAAGCTGGAGCAGACTGAACTCGGTTAGCATTGGCGGCTTAGTCTGCAACGCATCACGGATAATCACGCCGGACAGCGGGTCGATGTAGAGTTCGCTTATGCGGCGGCCAAAACTGGTTGCGCGGATGTCATCGCTGCCCACCACATATATCATTTCTTGGTCGTGGAGGAACTTGAGGATTTTTCGGATAACCGCCTCGATGGCTTTCACGTCATACTGGTAGGCATAGAAGGTTTTGCCGAAGAACTCATAGATGCCCCGCTCGGTATGCGCATAATCTGAGGCGACGGTGGCGAGCACGTGGGTGCGGATGATTTTCTCCACGGCGAGCCGCGACCAGATGCGTTCGGGCTTGGCGAGTACGTAGCTTTCCATGAGGTAGTCGGCTTCGTCGGCGGTTTTGGCGATAAGCACCGATTCCCCGAATTTGTCGTATTTAGGCCGCCCCGCCCGACCCGCCATCTGCTTATAGTCCAAAACGGGGATGGGATAGTTGCCAAGGCCTGCTTCGAAGCGGCGGTAATCCTGAATAATCACGGTACGCGCGGGTAAATTTACGCCCCATGCCAGCGTCGGAGTCGCCGTTAAAACCTTGATTTTGCGTTCTTTGAAGGCGTCCTCGATGATTTTGCGGTGAGCCCCCGACAGCCCAGCATGGTGATAAGCCACGCCGCATCGCACCAACTCAGCGAGTTCATCACTCATCTGGGTATGCTCGCCTGCCTCCAGTATCTTGTGTGCCTCCTTCTCGAGGGCGCCTTTGGTTTGCTCTTCAAGGCTTTTTTTAACCAGTTTGCTGCCGCTTTTAGGCACCAGCACCTTGTCCATGTGGCTGGCGACGGTTTTGGCGGCGGAAACCGCGTTTTTGCGGGTGGACGCGAAAATCAGCGCTTGCCCCCCGCCCCGCAGCGTGCTGAGGACCATGTTGATGACGGTGAAGCGGGTTTCCTGCTCGATCCGCCTTGATTCCCCGTCGCGGTACTGGATTTCATCCTGCAGAATCACGCCTTCCTTAAGGTTAATGGGCCGCCAAGTCGTGACGATGTGCTTAGCCGACAGCCACCCCGCAATCTCATCCACGTTATTGATGGTGGCGGATAGGGCGAGGATTTGGATGTGGGGGTTGCATTGCATCAGCCTTGCCAGCACGATTTCCAGTGTTGGTCCGCGGTCGGCTTCGTTAAGCAAGTGCACTTCGTCGGCGACTACGGCGCTGATGCTCTCCATCCACTTGGCGCGGTGTCGGAGCAGCGAGTCAGCTTTCTCGTTGGTGGTGACGATTACGTCGTAGCGGGCAAGCCAGTTGTCGGCGGTGTCGAAGTCGCCTGTGCTGATTCCGACAGAAACGTTTCTGCCGTCGGGTTTAGTGATGCCCGTGTACTTCTGGAACTCCTCAAACTTCTCGCTTGCAAGCGCACGCAGCGGAGAGAGATAGATGACTTTGCCGCCGCCCTCCAGTACATGCTTCATCGCGCAGAGCTCCGCTATGAGCGTCTTGCCCGAGGCGGTGGGGCTGGCAAGCACGATGTTTTGCCCCTCGAGCACTCCTGCCCGTATACAGTCCTCCTGAGGCGGAAACAACTCGCAAATCCCCTGCGAGTCGAGGACATCTTTGACGGATTGGGGCACGGATAACTCTGCAATCTTCAACTGGTATCGACCTATAAATGTCTGTGCTGCTACTATGGGTTTGTGTGGGTTATTAGAGTTTTTAGTTTTCAAAGCATCTTTTGCGGGTAAACTTTTGGTAGAAGAACCGTAGGGTTGGTTAAAAAAAGAGGGGGAAAGTAGGCATTGAAGGCTTAGGGGTACAGGTAAACGCTTGAAACGGTGGAGCCGTAGTACTTCTGAACCATCTCTGAATGCACTGCCGCTGGATCTATGTCGGTGAACAAGTCGGGGTGGAACCATTTTGCAAAGTAAAGCAGCCCAATAACGTCTCTCTCAACAAGCAAGGTGCTTTTGATGACGTAAACGTTGTTGTTTTTAACTGCGTTTAGGTTACTCATCCCTGTCCTACTTGTGACGCTACTGTAGAGGTTTTGGAAGGCACTGTATGTTTCTCCGGAAGTAACGTCTAGCATGCGGATGACGTAGTCGGGGTTTTTCTCCATCACAAACTCGCTGCTTAACTGGGGGCTAGATACTGAAGCGTTTTCCCCCAGATTTATGCCGCCTGCGGTTTCAATGAGTAAAGTGTAGGAGCCTCCGGGGCCGGTGCTAAACCATGGCATATACCATTCAAAGCACACCAGGGGCTTTTGGCTCCGCGGCAGATTCGCCACGCGTTGCTCAACTAGGTTCCAGTAGTACTGTTCGTAGCTGATGATTTCGCTAGCTCTAGCCTCTTTGCTCAGGATTAAACCCAGATTAGTAAAGTACTCGTTGCGTCGGGTGCCCGTTGAGGTATCTTCAATCACCGCTATGCCTGCGTCTTCGAACCGTTTTCTGTTTTCATCAGTTAATCTTTGGCTTGCAAGAATCAAATCAGGCTTCAACTCCAAGATAACCTCGATGTTAGGCGAGGTGTCTTTGTCACCGACAGCGGGTAAATTCAGAATCCAAGAGGGCAAAACATCTTTAACATCCGTAGTTAACATCCCAGCTATCCCCACGATTTTGCTTCCTGCACCCAGGGCATATACGATTTCAACGGAAGTCAAGCAGACAATCCGGTTTACTGGACGCTGCACGGTAACTTTTGCTCCGTTGGCATCTACTACCGTGACGGGGCCAGTGGGTTCAGGGGTTGTAATCGGCAGCGGATTAGACGCAGTTGTTGACGACAAAGACGTGGCAGACGGCGTTGCCGTGGATGTTGTAGGCGTGGTCGGCGTGGGTGGATTTGTTGTGGGTGAGGTTGTTGGTTGCGCTGTTGGGGTTGCAGTTTGGTTCGATGAAGGGGCGGATAAAAGTGAGAGGGCTCCGAAGGCGGATCCGCAGATTACTACGATAAGTACCGTCGAGACCAGGATGATGCTGTTTCGTTTCAGAGGGCGGTGCCTCCGGTGCGTCGCCTGTTTAGGCGGGTATTTTTGTTGTTTAGTGATGTGTTTCTGTGCGGCGGTAAGGGTGTTGGCTTATTTTGCATTTTTATTACCTGAATAGGTTGGATAATCCAACCATATAAACTCTAGTTTAAAAAAAGTTAAACACAGGTTGAATAAACGGAAATTGAGCTCTACTTCACGTTGGGCAATCACGCCAACCTGACAGATAAGACAGAAACAGGTGCAACTGGTTTCTTCCCCTAAAAACGCTTAAGCGCTGTTTTTCAGCTACATTTTTCTATTAGATGTGGCATTACCAACTGTGACGAGTTATCTATCCACAAACTTATGGTAGGATACTGTATGGTTGAAAACGTAAGAGAGTTACTCAAACTCCATGAAGGCATCCAACGCGAAGTTTACCTAGACAACGAAAACAGCAGCCAAGTGCCAGCGGAAGTCATCGACGCCATGGCGCCCTACTGGAACCAGAAAGCCTACGGCAACCCCACCTTAACCCATAAACCCGGCTGGGAAGCCTTTGAAACCGTCATGGGCTGCTTCACCAAAATCAGCCGCTTCATGGGCGCAAAAAACCCCGAGGAACTCACCTTCACACCAAGCGAAACCGAAGCCAACAACCTCGCCATCCAAGCCGCCTGCTTCGCAAAAAAAGCCAAAGGCAAAAAAATAGTCATATCTGAAATCGAACCCATTAACGTGCTGCAGGTCGCCGAATTGATGGGTAAATTCGGCTTCTCAACAACCAAAATCCCAGTGGACCACGAGGGCTTTGTCAACCTTGAAAAACTCAAAGCGGCAGTTGACAAAGAAACCATCCTTGTCAGCATATCCGCTGTCAACAACGAAGTCGGCACCATCCAGCCCATCAAAGAAGCCGTCGACATCGCTAAAAGCCAAAACCCCGATGTGCTCTTCCACACCGACGCCTCCGACGCCTTCGCCAGAATTCCCTTCAGTGTCCAGCGCCTCGGCGTAGACATGGCATCTGCAAGCAGCTATAAAATCCAGGGTCCCCGCGGAGTCGGCGCATTCTACCTTAAAGAAGGCGTCAGCCTCGAACGTATCCTGGAGGGGCCCATCGGCACCCAGAAACTGTGGCCCGGCATAGAGAATACACCGTTGATTGTGGGCTTCACCAAAGCCACCGAGCTTGCCTTCACAGACTTCGATGCCACCGTTGCCAAAATGCGTAGCCTCCGCGACAAACTCGTAGACGGCATCTTCGCTGAACTCACCGATCTGCGCTTTAACGGTCCCAGGGGCGAGAAACGCAGCCCAGACAACGCCAACATAAGCATCCTGCGTGCGGAGGGCGAAGCCTTAACCATCGAGCTGAGCCTCAAGGGCGTCTATGTGTCCAGTGGAAGCGCCTGTAGCCGCCGTCTCTTGCAGCCCAGCCACGTGCTCATCGCTATCGGCCGCATCTTCGAGGAAGCGCATGGCAGCATACTGATGAAGGTTACCCGCAGCCACACAGAAGACGATATATCTTACGTTCTAGACGTTCTACCTACAGCAGTTAATCGTATCAGAGGGATAGTTGGCTCGACAGGAGTGCACTAAACATGTCACGTATACCCTTACCCTACAACCCCAAAGTCATGGATCTATTCCGTAACCCCAAAAACCTAGGCAAAATGGAAGACGCCACCGTCGTCGCAGTCGCAGGTAACCCTGCATGCGGAGACATGATAACCTTCTACCTGAAAATCAACGAGCAAACCCAAGTTATCGAGAAAGCCCAGTTTGAAAGTTACGGATGTGCCGCCAACATCGCCACCAGCAGCATAGTTACCGAAATGATAAAGGGCTTAACGCTGGAGAAAGCCTGGATTGACATCACCTGGAAAAAAGTCACTGAGGAAATCGGCGGCTTGCCCAGCGTGAAGTTCCACTGCGGCGTCCTCGCCGTCGGCGCCCTCAAACGTGCCATCCGCCAGTACTTCACCCAGAAGGGTGCAGAGCTACCAAGCTGGCTGTCTAAAGAGCACACTTACGAGGAGAAACAGGCGCTTGAAGAAGAGGAACTAGCCAAGACGCTTTCTAAGAGGCAGAAACCTGAGGCAGAAAAGTAAGTGGACAGCCAAGCCCTCCGCCGAGACTTCCCCATTCTGGAGAAGAAAATCAACGGCTACCCCCTCATCTACTTCGATAACGCAGCAACCACCCAGAAACCCCGCCAAGTCATAGATGCCATCGTAGAATACTACAGCAGCCACAACGCTAACGTCCACCGCGGCATCCATAAACTCTCCACGGAGGCAACCGATCTCTACGAGCAAGCCCGAGAGCAAACAGCCACCTTCATCAACGCCAAATCAACCAGCGAAGTCGTGTTTGTCCGCGGCACAACCGAAGCCATCAACCTCGTCGCGCACTCATTAGGCTGCAGCACGCTGACCGAAGGCGACGAAGTGCTGGTTTCGCTTATGGAGCATCACAGCGACATCGTGCCCTGGGAAATCCTCGCTCGATGCCGCGGCTTCAAAATCAAATACGCCAACGTCTTTGAGGATGGCACACTCGATTACGGGGACTTCGAAGCCAAAATCACCAAGAACACCCGCATCTGCTGCCTAAGCCAAGTCAGCAACGTCACAGGTGTCATAAACGACGTGAAACGTGTAACCAAAGCTGCCCACGACAACGGCTCTTTGATGCTGGTGGACGGCGCCCAATCCGTGCCGCATATGCCCGTGGACGTGCAGGATATCGGCATGGATTTCTTGGCGTTTTCGGGGCATAAGATGCTGGCGCCCACAGGCATCGGCGTCCTTTATGGCAGAAAGGAGCAACTGGAGAAGATGACGCCTTTCCAGGGCGGAGGCGAAATGATCAAAGAGGTCTCAGTCCAAGGGGGCCAATGCAGCATAGCATGGAATGATGTGCCCTACAAATTCGAGGCAGGGACCCCTAACATTTCAGGCGCCATCGGCCTGGGCGCTGCGGTTAGGTACCTGAAGAACTTGGGCATGGAGAACGTGTTTTGCCACGAAAAAGAACTCACCAAATATGCTTACAGTAAACTCAGCGGCTTAGAGAAAGTTACCCTCTATGGCCCCACGGACTCCAAGAAATGCGGCATCATACCCTTCGGGCTCAAAGGCTTCAGCTCGCATGAGACAGCCGCGTTCTTCGACGAATACGGCGTTGCCCTACGCAGCGGCTACCACTGCGCCCAGCCCCTGCATGAAATCTTCAAGCTGAGCTCCTCCGCGCGGGCAAGCTTCTACCTCTACAACACCCGCCAAGAAGTGGATCGCTTCGTAGAAATCATAGGGGAGCTCGATAAGTAATGTCCACTGTCGCCGACTACGTGTCCCGCCTCGAAGGCACCTGCGGCGCAGACCAGGACGTAATCGTGAACTTCAAGTTCGAAAAAAAAGACGAGGTTATCGCGGTTATCCTCAAAAAAGCCACGTTGAAGAACTCGTTGGCAGGAATCATTTTCGAGTTAACTTTTGAGGGCGTCTCCTTTAGGCTCTACACCAGCGGCAAAGCCATATTCCGGGGCTTCCCCAGCAAAGCAGCTTTGATGGATTTTTTGGCTAAGTTGCTGCTTTAACGGCCCGGCATCTTGGCTTTAGGGGTTGGCTTGCAGGATTTTTTCTAAATTATCTGTAGCCCGCTCCCAAGTGAACTGTGCAATGTATTTGTTTCCGGCTTGCGCCATCCTTGCCCGCCGCTCGGCATCTTCCAACAGCGCCGAGATGTTAGCGGCTAACGCTTCAGGGTTTCGGGGCGGAGAAACCAGCACGGTTTTGTCTGCGACTGCATAATCGGTTACTCCCCCCACGTTGGTTGCCACAACCGCGCAGCCGCATGCCATCGCCTCCATCGGGGGCAACTGCGAGCCCTCCACCCAGCTGGGAATAACGTAGATGCCTGCCTGATTGTAGAGGTGCCGTAATTCGTCATCTGAAACCCTGCCGTACCCTGTGATCCAATCGGGTAAATCGGCGTCGGCGGGGTTGCCATGCACGCCGAACTCCGCTTCAGGATGACGCTGCCTCGCCATCGCCAACGCTTTAAGCCCATCTTGGGTGCCTTTCCATTTTGCGGGTCGCCAAGGCATCAACACCCGCTTGCCAAAACGGGGGGTGTCTTCTAAGTGGAAGGTTTCAAAGTTGGTGCCGTTAGGTATTGGTCCATTGGCGGCTTCACCGAATTTAGCCTCAACTAATTCTTTAAGCCAGCTGGAAATCACGATTTTGTTGAGGGGTAACTTGTATGTGGCATCGACTCTCTCTTTGAAGTCTCTTAGCTTAGGGTTATCTAAGGCGACGTCATGCATGGCTAGGCACAGCTTGTCGGGGTCAGATTCAAGGGCTTCGGCCTCGGCCCATGCTTCCTCGCTGTCCCAGACCGGCCAGATCTCGTAGTTCTGGATAAAATAATATTTCTTGCCTTTATGCTGGTTGAGTTTACTGACAAGGTAAGCTGTTTCCCATGCAGTCGCCAGCACCACGTCGGCGTCGGGGATGAACCGCTGTGACAGCCAACTTAAGCTGGGGCTGGTGGATGGGATAGTGACGAGGCGCGCTTTGACGTCAAACCAGCCGACTTTCTTGCCGCTTTTCAGGTTCAGCTTTAGCCAGCGGGCTTGACCTTTAAGCCAACGCAGTTGATTCTTCAGGTTGCTTAATTGCAGTTTGGGTCTTGGCACATAAGGCGTCAAAGGGTAAACGATGGTCACTTGGTGTCCCCTTTGGGTTAGGTGGTTAGCGTATTCGTAGACAACCCTGATGCCTCCCACCATGCCTGCGCCTTTCTCTTGTAGTATAAAGGTGATTTTCATTTAACTCACTTAGGATTGCTTACGCTTGCCAACTGTGCCATCCACTGAGCTATTTGTTTTTGTGCTAATCAAGATTTCCCCGCGGGCTATCGGTGTTTTCTTAGGGCAAGCTTCACGGTGGCTTTGGTTCGGCTTACCCAGTTTACCGCGGGCAGAAGCGGATATTTGACGGCGTCGGGCAAGGCATCTTTGAGTTCCTGATGCAGCCCCAGCTTAATTGCCCATCTGCCTTTGGAGGTGAGGGGGATGTAGTAGCGGGCGACGGGGTACTTGACAAAGCCGTTGCTTTCCTTGAACTTGTCGAGGGACGGATGGTTGCCGATGCGCCCATACATAAGCCACCGCTCCCCCTTCGAGGCGCAGACTTCGACGGCTTTGGCGAGGAGCGCGTTGTTGACGGATTTATCCCAGTGCTTCTGCATCGAGAGGATGTTGGAGAGTATGGCTAACTCGTCGCCGTGCAGAATCTGAATAAACCCTGCTAACTCGTCGCCAAGGTAGGCCACGATGAAAGTGGATTTCTTCTCAGCGTACATGTTCCCAGCCACGGTCTCCAACGATTCGCCGTAGTGGGGGAAAGCGCGGCCCTGCCGAATCGGGGTCTCATGGTAGATGTGGTAGATGCCTTCTGCGAGGCGGTCGCTTGGCGGTGCCACATCGACTTTTATGCCTTCTTTTTCTGCTTTACGCACCATGTTGCGGGTTTTCTTGCCGATTTGGTTCCACCAGCTCTGGTAATCCGCTATCTCCAGCAAGCCGATGTTATCTTCAACTTTCACCCAATCCGCGGGGGGGTTGGGGATGGGGCAGCACCATTTGCGTTCGATAAAGGTAAAGATGTCAAAGCCCCGCAGCCGCAGTTTATCGAGGAAGGTGTCGGTGGGCAAGATTTTTTTGTGGTACTCCCGGAAATCTCGGGCTATGCGTACGTTGAGCGTTTTGCGGGTGCTGATGGTTTCTAAGTCGCCATCTACCTCCAGCGCTGTTTTTAGTGTATCGTAGTAGGGGCCTCGCTGGGTTTTTTTTGTCTGGGCAAAAAGCCAGTCTGGATGAATCGATATTACCACGCCTTCCTCAACCCAGATGTTGATGTCGGATAGGGTTTTTTCGTAGCCGTGGAGGTAGCGTTCCCGGTCAAGGCTCATAGTTGGGACTTCATGGAGTGATTTAAGGGGGAAATCCTTTGGAATGCTGGGTTGGGCTTGGCTGAGTTTACGTCCCCACAGCAGCCGGTTGAGTTTTCCTGCGGTTCCATGCATCGTGTAGGTTTGGATTTTGCGGTTGGTTTTCTCTTCCAGCGTATGCCACTCAGCAACTGCGTGGGTTGCCACGTGAAGCGCGACTTCATGCCGCCGTGGGTCCAGCAGAGAAAGCATGTTTTGGTCGGGGATGGTGTAGGGCGTAAAGAACCAGTAAGCGAAAACCTGCTTGGGGGACTGGTTAATCATCTGTGCAACGATGCGTGCGTTCCTCAGGTAATCGCTGCCCCCTGGGCTTTTCCTACGCAGGGCTATGTAGAGGAAGCTCTTTGCCCTTGAGGTGTAGGGGTAGTCAACGTCGATTCTTAGCTTTATCATGCGTGTTCAGTTGTCACCTATGAGGGCAACTTTTGGTAATAAACCCTATGCCAGCCTTCAGGCTCAGCTTAGGGTCTTGCCTCTATGGCGTAGCGTGCCGCCCCGACAATCAGCCCGTTGGTATGAACGCCCAGCGAGAAGTTTGGCTGACCAATTTCATCGACGCCCTCATAGTAGCCTTGATCGCTACTGTCGAGTGCTCTCTCGATGTATCCTGACATGTTCTTGGCAAATGCTGAGTTGTAGACCGCTAGAAAGCCCAGTGAAACCTTCGTGAACATCATGGGGGCACTTTTGATTTCTATCTGATCGCCATCCGTAACGTTCCAGGTTCTTCCATCGGGCAGAACAACATATTCCCAAACCCAGCTTGAGATCCCAGAGCCTTCCCCATATGCCCGGAATTTACCGGTTTGCTGGTTGTAGTTCTGATGTGCCAGATACACTTGGCGAGTAAGGCTTGTAAGCCGATCGTTTGGGGTTGTTTCAAAGAGCAGAGCCAGCAGCACATCACTTGTAATTTTGGCTTTAGGCAATTCGACGCCGTTAACGGTTATGTTTTCTGATGAGTAAATGTTACTGAGGATTTTTGAGGTTGCGTCGGGGAGTAGGCTTGGCCAAAAGCTTGCAAACCCGCTTGCGGCGTAGTAGGCATAGACGCTCTTTGAAGTAAGGCTCTCTGCTTTGATGCCTGCAACTAGTCCCTCGTAGTTTGAGCGGTTGCCATAGAAGTTGTAAACCAAGTTGTTGACGCGGACCGCTAAGGCGGAGTCGTAGTTTCTTAGGTTGTTTAGGGCAACAAGTAGTCTGCCTGTGTCGGCGACGTCGGCGACGAAGTTGGGGTCGTTGGAGTTATCTCGGAAGACTTTGCCGTCGATGGATTGATAGAACCAGTAGGGGTAAGTGGCGTTGTTGAGTTCGCGTGTTTCACAGAAAATTAACACTTTATTCATTCTGTCGTTGAATCCCCAGTCGCCGTCCTTCTTGATTAAACCCAGCTTGGATGCGTCTATGGTTGCTTGAACATAAATGCCCAAATCCCAATCTGTAAAGTATGGATACGAGTTGCCTGACCATGGAAGCCCCGTGTTGCCGTCCACGCCTACGCCAGGCCGGAAATAGTTCCATGCGTTAGTGGCGACTGTTCGCCAGACCGAGCTGTTCATGGTTTGGGCGCCTTCGATGGGGCCTACTTTTTTACCGGTAACTGCCTCGCTTATCGCTTGGCCTGCCTGCTGGATAGCTTTGTCTATTTCTGCAAGGGGGTTTGGGGCGGGGGTGGCAGTGCTGTTATCTCTTTGCGCGGTATTTGAGACGTCCGGTTTATCTGTGGAGGGCTGCTGAGTTAGGTTTTCTCTTGGAAAAAGTATGACCGTGGGAATCAGAATGACCGCTATCAGGATGACTCCAACCAGAATCTTTTCTTTCCGGTTAAGCCTCCACGTTTTATGGTTAAACCTGCCCTCTTTACCTTTGGCGTCAATGGATCCCTGTGAGGACTTCGCAAGTTTTCCACTTAGAAGAACTGATCTTCTAAAAGCTGCCATTTTTTTTCCATTCATTTCTTTAGCGATAGCCCCCTTGTTTTAAAGGCCAAAGCCTCTCTACGCAAGGCAAACAGAGTAAATGAAAAACTTGATTTAAAGTTTTGCTAAAACCACCTAACCAGATTAAAGCATACCATAATACCAGAAAACCATTACCCCCGAAGGCCAACTGTATCCTTGAGATGCTGCCAGATGCTGTTTTGGAAGTTCTCGGGCGAGAGCTCCTTGATTTTGCTCCACAGCATCCGCCGTGTCTGGTCCCAGTTTGGGTTTTCCATGTTGGCGACGACTTTGGATTTCAGGTCCTCGAAGTTTTGCCAGCGGAAATTTTCAGGAATAAACTCGCGCATGCCGCCGCTGTCATGCACCAGCGTGACGCATCCGCTTGCCAGTCCCTCCACGGGTGCGATGCCGAAGTGTTCGCCCTCCATGAGGTGCACGTAGATTCGGCTGTCCTGGAGGATTCTGAGCAGGTCGGGTCCAGGCAGGTTGGTTTTAAGGGTGTAGTTGGCTGGGAGGTTCTCTTGGAAGCGGTTAAACCAGGGTTTCTCGGCTTCGATTAAGCCGCCGATGCTGACGAATTCGTATTGGGGCAGCTCCGCGGCGAGGCGTTTGAGGATTTCGTGGCGTTTTGCGGGGATGAAGCGTGCCACATAGGCCACGCGTTTCCGTCGCTGCTGCAGAGGGGTGTCGCACCAGAAGCGGCTTAGGTTCACGGGGGGATACACCACGATGGGTTCTTTGGCTCCATGGCGTTTCCAGAGTTGCATCAGCGCCTCTTTGGTGTAGTTGCTGTTGCAGAAAACCACGTCTAATTTGCCTATGCCCGCCTCGACCCAGTGCTTAAACAGCCACAGGTACAGTTTGCGTTTGAAGCTGCCGCGGTTGTAGTCGTAGTGGATTTCGGGGAAGTGCACGTAGGCGATGTTGGCTTTGGCTTTGTCAAGAAAGCTGGGTTCAAAGGGCGAGCTGGACTGGGTGGAGAAGAGGTAATCATAGCTGAGTTGGCTGCGGTATTTTTTGAGGAGTTTTACGAAGTTGCGGTGGCGCTTGTAGATGGTGAAGGGCGGCGCTTCCTGGGTGCGTTTGCCCAGCGAGTGCACTTTGACCTGCGTTGGGAAGGGTTCGCCGACGATGTCTTGGTAGCGTTCGGGGTCGAAGTCGAAGGTTAAAAGCTGCACTTCTTGGTTTTTGCTTAGTAGGGTTTTGATTACGTTGTGGCAGACGCGTTCGCCGCCGCCGTAGATGTCTAGGTACGGATGCACTATGAGGAAGCGTGCCATATTCATGCCCTTCTGTGTATGCCTTGATGCATCTTAATCGGTCTTTGGAAATAAAAGCATGACGCGTCCCTGATGTACCAAACTAAAATACCTGCATCTGCACATATAGCATTCTTGGCATATACACTGGCAAGGTGGCATATTGGAGCAAAAAGCCGTCGCGGTAATCATCGTTAACTGGAACCAGAAAAACCGTTTAGAAGCCTGTCTGTCCTCGCTGAAAAGCAGAACCGACTACAGCAACTACTACACCATAGTAGTTGATAACGGCAGCGGCGACGGCTCCGCAGAGCGGGTTAGGCAGCAATTCGGCTGGGCAGATTTGGTGGTGTTGGACCGCAACTATGGCTTCTCCGTGGGCAACAACCAAGGCATAGTCTACGCCCTAAAAAAGTATAATCCGCAGTATGTGCTGCTGCTCAACAACGACACCGAAATAGCGCAGCCAAACTGGCTAACCAAAATGGTTGATGCCGCCCAATCCGCCTCCGACATCGGAGTAGTCGGCTGCAAACTCGTCTACCCAGACGGAAAAACGCAGTACTTAGGCACCAAAATCGGCGTCGCCGGCTTATCCTGGATTAACCCCGCATCCGAGCCCCAATGCCCCCGCGCCTTTGACGTCGACGCCACCTTGGGCGCCTGCTTTCTGATTAAGCGGGGCGTCATCGACAAAATCGGGTTTCTCGACGTGGGCTTCTCGCCTTATGTGCATGAAGAATCCGACTACTGCCTCCGGGCAAAGCATGCGGGGTACCGCAGCCGCATCCTGCTTGACGCCCAGGTGACCCATCACTGGAAAGCCTCCATCGGCAAAGTCCAGCCTGCCCAAGTAGAATACATAGTGAGGCGCAACCTCATCCGCTTCATGCTCCTAAACTATCCTGCAAAATGGCTGCTTAGGCGCGTTGCGGTTGAGGCGCGGATTCTCTTTGGCGTTTTTGTGGCAAGAAACAGGGGCGGCGTTTTGCCTGTTAAGCTGCGGGGCGGGGGCGAGTTGCTTGTGCGGCTAAAAATTAACTTGTGCGGCTGGCTGTTTAATCTGCGGCGGCTCCGCGAGATTCTTTCGAAGCGTCAGAACCGCTCTGGCTGGGTGCCTCCGAGCTAGATGCATCGCGCTATGGTTTGGGGCGGCTTGGACGTTGGGCAGCAAGATATATACCTGCGCATGGAAGATGGTATAGAGTCGGTTTCGGTGAAGCAACAAAACATGGCATCCAAGCAAAGAAAACTCAAAGTGGTCTTCGCTGACCCCCCCTTCGGCAGAGAATCCAAAGGCGAAGCCGTCACAGAGTCACCGAACCTAGGCATCCTCTACCTCATCGGCTACGCCAAGCCAAGGCTGCAAAACGTCGAGTTCACTTATCTGGAGCCCTTCCTTTCCCCTCAGGAGCACCTAGAGAAAGTCAAGGCGATAAAACCCGACGTTTACGCCATATCCTTCACTACCCCCAGACGCGACCTCTCCTTCCAGACCATCGCAGAAGTGAAGGCGCTGGGGCTGCCGATGCTGATGGTTGCAGGCGGAGCGCATCCCACCATCGACCCCAAAGATGTGCTGGAAAACACCGCCGTCGAAGTGTGCGTTCGAGGCGAGGGCGAGGAAACCTTCACTGAACTAATCAAAGCCATCCAGACCGATGCGCCCATAAGCGGCATCGTGGGCACGGTTAACCGCCAAAAAGACAACGGTCTGCGTCCGCTGCTGGCAGACATCGACTTTTTCCCCGCTTGGGAAATGATAAACTTCGAGGACTACGAGGTGGCGGTGAGCCGCAAACGGCGAATGGCCTATCTTTTGCCCATCCGCGGCTGCCCCAACTACTGCACGTACTGCAGCAACCCCGTGTGGAAACTCGAGAAGCCCTGGATACGCCAGCGCAGCCCCAAAAACATCGCCGAGGAAGTCGCCTACCTCTACGGCAGGGGCATACGCGAGATCTATCTGCGCAGCGACACCTTCAACGTGGACATCAAATGGTGCATGGAGACGCTCACTGAAATCCAGAAGCTCAAGCTCCGCGGCATGGTGTTCCAGTGCAATCTGCGCGCCGACAAAATGACCGACGAACTCGCACAGAAACTGCATGATACCCACGTGTGGCTCACCCACATCGGACTCGAATCCGCCAACGACCGCGTCCTGCGGGGCATCGGCAAAAACGCATCGCAAGCCGACAACCAGCGCACCCTCGAGATCCTCCGGGCGCACGGCATAAAAGTCTACGGCTTTTTGATGCTCTACAACGCCTGGGAAACCAACGGCAAACTCGAATACGAAACGCCGGCGGAAGTCCAAAACACGCTGGATTTCGCCAAAATGTGCCTACGCGAAAACCTCATCGAATACATCAGCTGGAGCATAACCAACCCCATCATCGGCTCAAAACTCCACGACATCGCCGCCCGACACGGCATAGCGGCGTATAACGTCAAAATCGGTAACTGCATGCACCTCCCCGGCATATCCGAGCAGCAGATGGTGGAGCACGTCAAGCAGGGCATGATACTGCAGCTGCTAAACGGCATACAGAAAGGCATGATAACGGGGAAAGGACAGAAACGAGCCGCACAAAAAGTAACAAAAATACTAAACATGTAGTGGCGGCCAAACCAAACTATTACTAAGGTTAAAAACTTATTATCCTTCAAGTTGAGCGAAAAGGGGATCAGTAAAAACTCAAGTCTCTATTTAATGAAACACTTTAGAGTGGAAAATGCAAAACAAGTTAGAGTTAAATAGGTATCATAGCAATCTAATTTCATCTATCTAGAGTGAAATGAATGCCTAAAACGCCAAGTGATGAATCTGCATGGAAGACTCTTGCCAGAGGCTGGGAGAGCATCGGCAGAGCTTTCCTTACTCTTGCTGAAGGTGTATCGAAATCGCCTCCTGGTTATAGAATAGCAGGTTTATGCATAGTTTCGCTGATTTTTATTTTCGCGTTTGTTAGTGCAACAAATCAGTCACTCGAAATAGTTCTTCTTGCAGTATCTTTTGCTATAATGATAATTATCATATTGGCGATGTGCTTTTATGATTCACACAAGGATGAGAAGTCAAGGACTGATTCTCTAAAAAAGATAGAGGAAAAAACAACCAAATACGGAGAGAAAAATAATGAAGTCTAAAACATGCTCTGTAGTTGCTTTTGTAAGCGGCAAAGGTGGCGTTGGAAAGACCCTTTTGTCTGTAAATCTCGCAAACTTGACGGCAACATCTGGACTTAAGACAGTTTTACTCGATTGTGATTTATTAAACAGAGGCGCAACTGCTCTTTTGCAGCCCTCGATTAAGGATAATTCAACTTTGAAAAATCTGGTTCTTGAAAAATACAAAGATATAAACCTAGTTGAGATTGGAAAGGTTCTATTCCTTCCTTCGTCTGCAACGGGTCAGATTTTAAATTTGAAGGAATTACCTGTTGATTATTTAACTTGGAAAGCAATACTTCAAGAAATAATAAATGAAATCATCGAGAAATACGGCCCACAAGTGATTATCATAGACTCTGAGGCTGGTCCCCATGCTCTATCAATTGGTATAGCGGGAATAGCAGATAAAACTGTAATTGTTAGTGAGGCCGACCCTGTAACTTGGGATGGTACTCTAAACTTTAGATCTTATTTACAAAACGCATATGGTAATGAGAAACAATTTTATTTTCTGCTTAACAAAATACCTAAAAAATTTAATTTTGGTAACCTAGATGATTATTATGAAAATAAAATTGGGGGCCTACTTAAAAACCTTAAAATTATGGCATTTATTCCATTTGAATATCAGATTTTTGAGAGTTTTGGAGAAGTTATGTTTGTAACTGATGAATTTCCTAAAAGTGTTTTTTCACAGAAGTTGAAATTGCTTGCCTACGATTTGTTAAAAGATAAAGCTGATTTGTTTAAAGAAGAAGTTAAAAGCGAAAATTTAAGAATATTAGATTTTGACGAGGGCGAAATCAAATTTATTAATCGAAGACTGAGACCAGCTACTTCAAAAAAGAGCATGATGTACCAAGCATTAGGTATTATTATGCTTATTACGGGTATTTTTGCTGTGCTATTTGGTACAAACCCTCAAGTACTTTTTGAAAATCCAATAATAACTTTAGGTTATAGCTATGCGATTATTGGCATTATTATTATAGCTTACAGCTTCTTTAGACGGAGATAGTTGTTCTAATGTCTGAAAACTAGCTGACTACCCTTTCCTATCAGTTCATTTTTAGTATTTCAGCTGTTTGGATGTTTTTCCTAATTCGTTCTTGGTAGGTATTTTCTTCCTGATTCACTTAGCACGTTACTGTTTTGAGTAAAATCAATTTGGATTTTTTTAAGTCCAAACCTATAATGCTTAATGATATGTAATGGGACATGAAGCACTGGGTCTATAAAGGGGTGGGGCTGCTGGGGGGTTTTTTTGGGGTTGTTGGGGGTTATCTTTAAATTGTTTCGGCGCCTCAGAACCTATCAGGGTGGGGTATTTGGGTTTCCTTAAGAAGTTAACGGATAAGGTTACGGTTCCAGATGGCAATCTTCAGCTTAGATTGGACAGTTGGGCGGTGCCGGTTGGGCAGAGCCTGACGGGGTCTTTGGCGTTTAGTGCCGAGGAGGATTTTGCCTGCACCGAGGTCCGCCTAGAGGTTGAATGCGTCGAAACCGCGCAGGTCATCCGCTCCGTCTATGACGCTAATCTCCGCCGCTCCATTCCCCACCAGACCACCGAGTCCGCGGTTCTCCTCTCTCTTCGGCCTACCCTGCATGGACCCGCGCATTTTGCAAGGGGCGAAAACCGCAGTTTCCCAGTTAACCTGTTGATTCCGCCGGCTTCCCGCTTGACCTTTAGCGGCATCGGGCAGAGCCTGGTTTGGAAAATCAAGGCCGTCGTCGCGGTGGATGGACGCCCCGACCTGGCCACGGATACCTTCGAGTTCCAGGTGGTGGCGCCGCCCCCTGTTGCCAGTCAACCCCAGATCATAAAGGAAGTCATCGTCAAGATTCCCTGCCGCTACTGCCAAACCCTGTTTAATCAGCTGGACACTTTCTGCCCTAACTGCGGCGCCAAACGCACCGCCTAGCCGCCCACAGGTTGGCTGCTTTATATAAGGGGGTCTATAGGTGGCAGAGCAGCTGACGTCTAGGCTATGTTGCTATAAATAGAGGGGGGTCTATCATGGCAGAGCAACAGCGATGGGGGAGGCTGGGTTTGCGAAGCTTTTTATCTGCCCCTCCAAAACATATTGCCTATGCCATCCTGCCCAACCAAGGATTTCAAAGCCGACTTCGTGGTGCCCAGCCGCGACCAAGCCAACCCGCAGCTGCTACGACAAATCCGCGCTATGCCCCTTGCAGGCCAAGTCATCAACACCCATGAGAAACCGCTTTCTGTGGCGCGTAAACATGGGGTATTGTCGGCGAAGACCGAGTGGGTGGCGATGGTGGATGATGATATGCTGCTGCCGCAGGATTGGCTGGAGAAAGTCAGCTGCGCCATCGGCCCCAAAGTCGGCGCAATCGGAACCGTAGCCGTCCACAAAAACCCGCATGCAGCAGCCTACGAACGCGTGGTAGGCACAGTATATAACCTCAGCAAACTCGACACTAACCCCCACATCAACAACATCCTCATCCGCCGAAAACTCATGGAAGGCTACAATCCGCCCAGGCTCTTTTTCGGCGAAGACCAAGTTTTCAAACGCTACGTGCAGAAGACAGGGTACCGCTGGGTGGTGCTGCCTTTTCTGGGCGCCACGCATCTGGGAACCTCCAAAAACTACGTCACCATCGGCATATCCTATCGGCGCTACGGGCATTTTAGCCTCTACAAACTCGCCAGGCGCATGGCAGCACGCTTCATCTTCACCCCCTACGCAGCGCTCTCCAACCTGAGCCTAACCACCCTTGTTTACCTCACCAGACTCAACGTGGAATTCATCGCGGGTTGGGCAAAGGAGCTTCTTAGAGAAAAGCAGTCGGATGGGAAAAAGTTATAGCGCAGGTGCACATTAAGCCTACAATCAACATTGCAGTGGAATGGTTATCTCTATGCCGCAAATCCGTGTAGCAATCGTGGGCGTTGGCAACAGCGCATGTGCCCTCATCCAGGGAACCCAATACTATAAGAACGCAAAAGAAAACGAAGTTGTGCCAGGCCTTATGCACGTGAACTATGGCGGCTACCACATCTCAGACATCAAATTCGTCGCAGCCTTCGAAGTTAACAAAGCCAAAATCGGCAAAGACCTCTCCGAAGCCATCTGGGTAAAACCCAACTGCTGCGAAAAATTCAGCGACGTCCCCAACCTGGGCGTCACCGTATCACCTGCACCCATCCTAGACGGCGTCGCACCCCACATGCGGGAAACCTTCAACGTCTACGACGGCAGCGCCACCAAAGAAAGCGTGGTGCAAACCCTCAAAGACACCAAAGCCCAAATCCTCGTTAACTACCTCCCAGTCGGCAGCCACGACGCAGTCCGCTTCTACGCCCAATGCGCCATCGACGCCGGATGCGCCTTCGTCAACTGCATGCCCGAATTCATCGGCTCTGACGCCAGCGGCGAGTGGCCCAAAAAATTCGAAAAAGCCGGCTTACCCGTGCTAGGCGACGACATCAAAAGCCAAGTAGGCGCAACCATCCTGCACCGCAACCTCGTGCGGCTCTGCCTGGATCGTGGCGTCATCGTCGACGAAACCTACCAGCTCAACCTGGGCGGCGACACCGACTTCCAAAACATGACCGTCGAAGGCAGACTCAAAAGCAAACGCATCAGCAAAACCGAAGCCGTCACCAGCCTGGTGCCCTACGCGTTACCCACCCGCATCGGACCCAGCGACTACGTTCCATTTCTGAAGAACAAAAAAATCTGCTACATCAGCCTGAAAGGACGCAAATTCGGCGACCGCCCCATAAACATCAGCGTAAAACTCGAAGTCGAAGACTCTCCAAACAGCGGCGGTGTGGTCATCGACCTTATCCGCGCAGCCAAAATCGCGTTGGACCGCAAAATCAGCGGCGCCCTCATCAGCATGCCCTCTTACGCGTTTAAGCATCCGCCGGTGCAGGTTCCCGACAGCCAAGCCCGCCAAAACACCGAAGATTGGATTGCGGGTAAACGGGAAAGATAAAAACAGAATGCCCTTATGGGCTTTATTCCTCTAATTCCTTTTTGATTGCATCGACTTTCTTTGTTAAGTCGGTGACTGCTGCTTTGATTTCGGCAAGCTCTGTGGTCTGCTGCAGTTTAGCTTTGGTTTGGGGACTCTCTTGACGCATGCCCTCTAAGCCGAAGGTAACAGCGAAGGTTATGATGAAGGCTACAAAAACCAGCAGCCCCACCACTATGTTTGTAGTGAGGGTTATGCCGCCGATATAGAGGTACATGGCGCTGATTATGGCGACTGCAAACCAGGCGCTTGCGCTACTGCGGCTCTACTGTCCATTCTTTTCCACCTCCTTTTGAAGTATCTGCGGTGAGACTTGTATGTCGAAGGGGATGAGTGTGTAGTAGCGCAGTGCTTTTGCTTCGTTTTGGGCGGTGACTATGCGGCTTTTGACTATGCCTGCTTTTTCTAGTTTTTTCAGGTGTATTTTGGCTAGGGCTCTGCTTATGCCGTTTTTGTTTGCTATTTCGTTGAGGTAGAGGTCTTGTTGGTTGAGGGTGGCGATTATTTTTAGTCTGAGGGGGTGGCCTAGAGCGTTGAGTTTTGTTGCGAGTTCGGTTAGTTGCGACATACAGCCACCTGTATCCTAATGATAACATGTAATTAAATGATTACATATTTTAGGTTTACGGATGTCCAAACAAAAAAGCACCCACAAAACAAACACCCACCACAAGCCGCTTAAACCTTTTATAGCCTCACACCACTTACATGTTTTTCAAGAAAACAATGAAGGTCCAAGCTCATGGTAAAAGTTGAACAGTACGAAGTCCCCGAAGGCCTCTACTTCTCCAAAGATTTCGAATGGATAAAAATCGAAAACAACAAAGTCCGCGTCGGCATCACCGACTACGCCCAAAAATCGCTCCGCGAAATCGTCTACGCCGAATTACCCAGCGCTGGGTCACAGGTTAAGCAGGGCGAACCCTACGGCACCCTCGAATCAGTTAAAGCCGTCTCGGATCTGGTCAGCGCCGTCACAGGCACCATAGAGGAAGTTAACGAGGAAGTGCAGTCTAAACCCGAAACCTTAAACGAAGACCCCTTCGGCAAAGGCTGGCTGCTCGTCGTGAAACCCACAAACCTCCAAGCAGACCTAGCTAACCTTATGGATTTTAATGCAGCCGTTGAGTGGCATCGAGCCCAAGCGGCAGGTAAATGCTAAGCGGCGAGCATGATGGCTAGGCGCATCGTTATCATCGGCGCAAACGCAGCGGGGGTGGAAGCGGCTTCTGCAGCACGCAAAAAAGACCGCGCCGCCGAAATCACCCTTATCACGCAGGAGAAAACCGCGGGGTACAGCCGCTGCGGCTTGCCCTTCGTCGTCGGTGGACACATAAAGTGCTTCGCTGACTTAACGGTTTATCCCCTTGCCTATTTCCAGATGCTCAAGCTGGATCTGCGTCTCCAAACCAGCGCCACCGCCATCAACACCCAAACCAAAACCGTCACCATCCAAGCAGTTGACGGCAAAACCGAAACCCTCCCCTACGATAGCCTCATAATCGCGACGGGCGCAGATGCCTTTATGCCGCCGATTAAGGGCAAAGAGAAAGGGGGCATCCTGAGTCTACGCGGAATCGAAGACGGCGAACGCGTCGACGCCGCTGTTAAGGCAGGCGCCAAATCCGCGGTTATTATGGGCGCAGGCTTAATTGGGTTGGAGTTGGCAGTGGGCTTGATCGAGCGGGGATTGAAGGTCACTGTGGTGGAGATGCTGCCTCAGATTCTCCCGCAGCTCCTAGACGCAGACATGGCTAAGCTTGTGCAGGAGCATCTTGAAGCAAACGGCATGACGATTCTGCTTAACAAAGCCGTAGAGGAGTTTCTGGGCGAGGGCAAAGTCACCGCGGTTAGGGCAGGCGGCGAAGTCATCGAAGCCGACTTGTTCGTCAGCGCCTTTGGCGTACGCGCATCTACCAAGCTTGCCGCGGATGCCGGTATACCGCTGGGCGAAACCCGAGCCATCAAAACCAACGCCCGCATGGAAACCGAAGTCAAAGACGTCTATGCCGTGGGCGACTGCGCCGAAGCCTTCAACTTGATAACTCACCGGGTCTGCTGTCCACAGCTAGGCACTGTGGCTGTGCGGATGGGCAAGGTTGGCGGCGCCAATGCGGCTGGCAGCTACAGCCTGTTTAGCGGCGTGTTGTCTTCGGCGGTCACCAAGCTCTTTGAGGTTGAGGCTGGTAACACGGGGTTAACGGAGGCTGCTGCAGCACGCAACCACATTGAAGTGGTTACCGGCGCAATTAGCAGCAAAACCCGCGCTGACTACTTCCCAGGCTCCAAACCCATCAAAGTCAAGCTGGTCGTAGAGAAAGAAAGCCAACGCATCATCGGAGCACAGGTTGTAGGAGGAGAAGAAGTTACCCAACGCATAAACAGCCTCTCCTTCGCCATCCAGAAGGGCATGACGGTGCGGGAACTCGCCAAAGCCGACACAGCCTACGCGCCACCCCTCTGCGAAACCTGGGAACCCATGGTTCTAGCGGCTGAAATGGTGCTTATGAAGCTGCGCTGATCCTGCTGCTCTCTACGTCATTCCCCCTGCCTATGGCGACATAAGCGGGGTGTCTGCTGCTCCAGCAGCCTCTACCCCCCTCTATTTATAGGCAAAAACGGTTTTCTTTTCTGTCTGTTAGTCCCTGCTCTACGAAGAATTATTTTGTTATTGCTTTAACTGTTTTCTCCGCTGTGGATGCGCAGGAAAGCAAATCGTCGATGGTGGCGGTGAAGGTGGCGAGTTTGCCGCTGCAGACTATTTCCGTAACCACTTTTTTGTCCTGTTGAACCGTAACAATGCTTAGCCCCGGGGGCGTCTTGTGGTTGTCAGGCGACACCGCCTTGGCAACTGCCTCCGCCATCTTTGCATCGCTGTAGCTAAGCGTGACTGTCGCCTGCAAGCTTCTCCCCCTTCAGCTGCCGCCCCACCAATTCGTCGGCTGTTTTTAGGAACGCCTCGATTTTGTCAAGCGGAACCTGCGAGCCCGCTGCGATGTTGTGTCCACCGCCTTTGCCGCCGTTCTGCTCAGAGGCAATGCGCATGACGTCGCCGAGGTTCACGCCCGCCTGCACTGCTGCCTCGGTGGTTCGCCCAGAGAATTTGGCGGCGTTCTCCTCTTTGATGTTGGCGAACGCCAGCAGCGGCTTAAGGTTGTTGGCAAGCGTCGAGACAAGGATGCTGCTGACAGTTCCGATGATTTTCTCGTTAATCTGGTCCTCCCCAAAAATAACGTACACGTTCTGGAACTCGCGGAGGCGCTCAGGTTTCTCTGCTACCCAGCCCAGATACTTGTTGATGCTTCGGCGATAATCCTCCAGCAGCTTGTTAGCGTCTTCAAGGGCGGCTTTGCGGTCTCCCATACAGATGGCTATGCCAAGGCTTGGGCGATCCATGCGGCCCGTGGAGTTCAAAAGCACCGAGAACTCGCGTCCATCCCGCAGGGCAGTGTTGGGTTCCTCTTTGGCGAGGATGTAGATGTTGCCGATGAGGTTCTCGACTTCAAGATGCAGTCCCTTGGAGAGCAAATAGTCCGCCAGCGCCGAGCAGAGGGTTTTGCGTTCCTCAGCGGTTAAGTCGCAGAGGCTGCGGAGCTTCTCGCCAGCCTTGAGGGGGAAGCCGAGGTTTGTTACGAAGTTGAGGGATTCGGTTTCTTGGCCGCTGAGGCCGGGGATGAAGGGGTTGGTGGTGGAGGCGAGCATCTTGTGGATGGGGCGGGTTTCACGGCCGAAGAAGGTGAGGTCTTTTACGACTTTGACTAAGCCGGCGGCTTGGCCGTCTTGGACTATGATTTCGTTTAGGCCTTTGAGGCTGCGTTGCTCATACTTGTCCTGCATGTCGCCCAATGCGCCGACTATGGCGATGGGGGCTAAGTCCACGTTGGCGGGGTTGACTGCTTTGGCTGCGAAGTATGCCACGCCTGAGCCGCTGACCTCGGTTGCGCCGTCTATGCCGTAGACGTGGGGGTTGAGCATGGTAAAGTTGGGGTTTTTGGCGTCTCCGGTGATTTGGTGATGGTCGAGGATAACGATTTTGCTGCCCGGAATTTTTTCGTTGAGTAAATCCAGGTAGCCGCTGCCAAAATCCGTCAAGATGACCAGCTGCGGCTTGCCGGCGGTGACTTCCTCAATGATTTTCTCATCTACCCATTGCATGACGCGGATGCGGAAGCGTGCGTCGAGGCGGCTAAGCATCTTGCCCATGATGCCTGCGGCGGCTACGCCGTCAGCGTCGAGGTGGCTAAAGCAGCTGATGAAGCCGTCGTTTTTTGCGGTTTCCACGATGACTTTGGCTGCTTCTTTGGATTGTGCTATGAATTTCTCGATGGAATCGTTCTGCGCCATGCAATTCACTTCTGCTATGAGTGGCGTTTTCCAGATTTAAAGCTGGCGCATAGAAGAATAAGAAAAACTAAAAGCCCCAAATTTGGGGAAAGAGATAGTTTAGGTTACTGAGGCGATTTTTGCCTTGTACTTGAAGCTCTTGTCAACTACGCCTTCGCGTTTGTAGTAGCGGCTGAGTTTGTGGATGCGGGCTTCGATGATCTGCATGTTGCGTTTGTTATGGAGGTCTTTCTTGTTTTTGTCCATGTGGACGGCGAGGCGTGTGGCTTTCTTCATGAGGTCAGATAGGTCCTCAGGCATAGGCGGAGCCAGATTTGAGGCTTTAAGCGTGTCGCTTATGCTTTTACCCGTAATCGGCTTAGCCAATGGAATCGCGTATTGGTCACGTAGAACCGTGCCTATACTGCTCATGCTGTGGCCTTCCTTGGCGAGTTTAATGATGAAGGCTTCAACTTCCTCAGGCTGGTACTTGCACCAGCTAGGTGGGCGCCTGCTGACTGGACGAACTGAATGTGATTTCCCTTTTTCTTGCTTTGGCATCGTTACACCACATTGTGCACCTTAACCACACTGCACCAATATTTAAAAGTAGCTAGTCTAAGCCGCCGAAAAAAAGAAAATGAATCCTCCACAGCCCAAGAGTAGATGTCAGGGGAGGTTTAATGTCTCTTAGCAAAGATGATAAGGCCCCTTACAATCAGCGAGATACCCACGATTATAAGCAGCATCGCCCAGAACGTAAACCACCCCGTCAAGGTGCCCGCCAGCAGAAACACGTACGCTGCCACAGCGCCGCCTGCCCAGAAAACCAGGTTGCCCACGGTTTCCGCTATGCGTCCAAGGCGTGAGTGGTACCAGAGTCGAAGCGCCAAGATAACTACCTGCAGAACCGCGATGCCGACAAAGAAACTTAGGACTGCAACGTAGAATCCCAGGTGGGCTGAGGGGTCGGCGGGTGCAGGCAGGATGATGTTGCCGTTGATTGCGGGGTAGCTAACGGCGGTTATGTCGGTGAAGAAGTCGATGGTTTGCCCTGAAATCCCAGGGGTTAACCCAAAGACGACGCCCAAAATAATGAGGAAGCCGCCGAATGCGAGGGCGGAGATTAAGCCTTCATGCCAGCCCCAGTCGCGGTCTTTCTTTGTATGGTTACTCATGCCCAATGCCCATTTGCAAATATGCAGCATTAGCAATATAACACTTTTTAGCCCCCTGCTTAGAGCAGCGTTTAGGAGGCGTCGTCGCAGAGGGGCGTTATGCTCCAGTCCACGACGGTTCCCTCGTGGTAGATGGCTATGTTGATGGTCTGGATCTGGGTCGGATACAGCGTTGACAGCGACTGGGCAGAGGCGAAGCCATTCTGGTAGGTTGCGTAGCTGTCAAGAGAAGTTGTCAGGTCAATGAGCACTTCATGGCTGGCGCCGTAGCCCTTGACGTGCAAACCCGCGTTGGCGGCTGCCACCACACCCGTGTTCATGACGGTGCCCTGTATGAAGAGGTGCCGCAGGCTAGAGTCGTTGGATGCCACGTCGGCGACGCCCAACGCGGTGACGAGGTTAGCGGTGTATCTCTCCCGCAGCGACTGCAGTTGACCCTGCAAATCCTCCACCTGCCCCTCAAGGTCGCCGATGGTTTGGTTCATTTTCCATTTCTGCTGGTTCTGCTCTGTTATGGTTTTTGCCTGCGAATCAATCTGAGGCGAATAGACTACGCAGATCATGCTTGCGCATGCAACTAACGCGACAGCCAGCAAAGCCGCCACTGTACTCAGCATGTTTCCCTTAACCGCTCGGTTGGCATTCAAGATTGGTTCCTCCAGCAATGGGGATAGCTGACGCTTATAACGTTTTATTCAACCGCTGAAGAAGCCGCCTCAGATGCAACATGGGTTTGGTACCACTCCGCGAATCTGCGGAGCGCACAGGCCCGATGCGAAAAACCATTCTTCTCGCCGATAGTCATCTCCGCGAAGGTTTTCCTGCTGCCCTCCGGCTGAAAGATGGGGTCAAAGCCAAAACCTGACTTGCCCGCCTCACGCCGCTCCGCCACCGTGATTGTGCCTCTGGATTCACCCAGAAAACTCTTGGGTTGACAGGGGACGCTGCCGTCGAGGTAGGATATAACGGATCGGAAAGTGGCGTTTCTGTCGGCTTTGTCCTCCATGAGTTTGAGGATGCCGCTGTTATGGATGGTTCTGTACGCGTAGGCTGCGTAGGGCCCCGGGAAGCCGCCGAGTGCATCGATGAATAAGCCTGCGTCCTCTACAAAAATGGGCAATCCACATCGCCCGTAGGCGTAGCGGACGCTTTTCTGGGCGATTTCCATGAGGCTGTCGCTTTGGATTTCGTCGCCTTTAAGCCGAAGCATCCCCACCGAGACGCCATATGCGCCAAGGATAGCGCGGGCTTCGTTGAATTTGTTAACGTTGCCGGTGGCGAAAAGCACCACTTTGCCCCCAAGTAGCCCATTACTGCCTGCGTTCCTCAACATAGCGTCCACGCCTCTCTATCTCACGGATTTTCTCATAAACCTTTTCCGCCGCCTCCACGCCCAACACGGTGCCATAGCCACAAAGCACCCCCTGGAAGCATTCCTCCCAGAAACCAAAATGGGTGCTCTGCAGGGCACGTTTAAGCAAATGCAAATCCACGCCTCGGGCTTCCACTTCCAGGTTTTTCTCGCCCAGCCCGAAGTCGACAAAGAAGATTCTGCCGTCGCCTGCCAGGATCATGTTGGAGGTGGTTAAGTCGCCGTGGATTAACCCAGATTTGTGGAGTTTGGCTGTGGCTTCCCCGATTTGGATGCAAAGCTGCTGGCGAATCTGCTGGGAGGCTTGATTGAGGACCTGCTTTACCTGTCTGCCCTCGATGTACTCCATAACTATGGTGGCGTCGGGCACGTTAACCATGTAAATCAGCGGTGTAGGTACGCCTGCGGCTTTGGCTTCATGCATTAGCTGGGGTTCATGGATGGTGCGGTAGCTGCGGATTTGCCGGTCCAACTCGGCGGGGCGGTAACGTTTGGGCACGCGGACTTTCAGCACTGCCTCTTTGCCGTGCCACTCTGTTTGGAAGAGGCTGGCTTCGGCGCCTTTTTTGATTAGCCGCGCCCGCGGCGTCTTATCTATTGTATCCATGGCACATCCACCCTGTCAGCCCGCCACCGCAGCCGAACCATGCTTTCCTCAAGCGGCACCGTCAACCCATACCTATACGCAAGCGTTCCTGTCCAAGCAATCATCGCGCCATTATCCGTGGCATACTGCATTGGAACCACACTGAATTTGGCGCCATGCTCCCCCGCGATGACAGAAAGCATCCCCTGCAGCCGCTTATTCGCCGCGACGCCGCCGGTGAGCAGCACCTCCCGTTTTTCGGTGTGAGCCAGCGCCCGCTCCGTCACCTCCGTCACCATCGAAAACGCGTGTTCCTGAAGGCTAAAGCAAACATCCTCCAGTCCAGCGCCCTTCTGCAGCGCCGCCGTAGCCGCCGTCAACAATCCGCTGAGAGATAAATCCATCCCTTTCACCACGTAGGGCAGCGGAACGAGTTTTTTGCCTTTCAATGCAAGTTGCTCGATGGCGGCGCCCAGCGGCAACCCCTTTTTGTGCTTAAGCCCCGCTTCCCTGGCAAACACGTCTAGGCAGTTGCCCAATGCGATGTCGAGGGTTTCTCCGAAGATGCGGTATCTGCCTGACTCATAGGCGGTGACCATGGTGTTGCCTCCTGAGGCGTAGAGCGTTACGGGGTCGGCGGCGCCGGTTTGGAGTTTGCCGATTTCGATATGCGCCACGGAGTGGTTTACGCCGACCAGCGGCACAGACAGGTAGGAGGCGAGGGCTCGGGCGACGGTTGCGCCTGTTCGGAGGCTGGGTCCCAAGCCGGGGCCCTGCGAGAACGCGATGCAGGTTAACTGGGAGGCTTTTACGTTTGCTTTTAGGAGGGCTTCGCTGACGACTTGGTCGGCGACTTCGGCATGGTGCCTTGCTGCCTCCCGGGGGTGTATGCCGCCTTCCGCTGGGATGTAGCTGTCGGAGACGTTGGCTAAGATTTCGCCGTTGAAGTCGGCGACTCCGACGCCGAAGTCATCTGCTGAGGATTCGATGCCTAGGCAGAATTTGCCCCTCTGTTGCACTGTGTTATTCATTTGGTTCCACACTACTGTGGGGATACATATTTTTATTTGAATCCAACGCTTATATTACTGTATTATTTGGAATTGACCCTAACATGCCAAAGCGTAACGACCTTGAACAGAAAGCACTCCACTATGTTGTAGGCACCGGCTATCAGGGAGTGCTTCAATCAGATTTATGGCGGGAACTAGGCGCAAGCAGCCGCGAAGGCAGCCGCGTCAGCATCAAACTCGAAGAGAAGGGCCTTATCCGCCGGGAAAAGGAACTTCAGGAAGGCAGATGGACCTATAGGCTCTACCCCAAACGGCTTCCCGCATCCATCGAAACCATCATTGACTGCCCCTGCCTGCTCTGCCCCGACAACGCACGATGCGACCCCACAACCGCCATTTCCCCCAAAAACTGCCAGCGCCTCACCGACTGGATACTTAATCTGGGAAAAGAACCCGCACCCGCAGCAGCACCTGAGGCTCTAAGCGTAACTGCTGAACCTATTCTGTCCGAGGATGATTCCGACGCCGAAAGCATGGATACGTGAACGTAAAAACGAGTTTTACTACAAGAAAGCTAAAGCCGAAAACTACCGTAGCCGAAGCACCTACAAGCTAGTGCAAGCCAACAGCAAATATGGCTTCATCAAATTCCGCGACGTCGTGGTGGATCTTGGCGCGGCGCCGGGCGGATGGATTCAGGCAGCCCGCAAAATGACGGGGAAACACGGCTTCGTTTTAGGCGTCGACCTGAAACCCATCGAGCCATTCACGCAGGAATACATCCGTACCATCGTAGCTGACTTAACAGAACCCGACATCGCCCAGCAGATTCTCTCGTTTCTACCCCGCAGACCAGACGTCGTCATATCCGACGCAGCCCCCAACGTCACAGGCATCTGGGAAGTTGACCACGCCTGCCAAATTGACTTAGCCACCAAAGCCATGGAGATCGCGCGGTGCCTCCTAAAAGACGGCGGCAACTTTTTTGTTAAAGTCTTCGAAGGCGACTTACTCAACGACTACATCGCAGAGGTCAAAGCCAACTTTGAATCCGTGCAGCTGGTTAAGCCACAGGCCAGCCGCCAGAAAAGCTCGGAAATGTACCTGTTAGCTCTGGGCCTTAAGACCAAATGTGAGGGGCAAACAGAAACCTAATTCTGTACGCAGCCCACCTGTTGTTTAGTGAAAGCTTTGAAGGTTATCGCGGCGGATTCAGGCGCAGCCCTCCTCGACCCCACTTTCCAGCCCACTCACCTTGTTGCCTCAGTTGCAGTCCTAGTTGAGCCCCCCTACCGGGAACCCACTCTGCGGTTAGCTGAGCCGATTTTCCGCGAAGTCGACAACGGATTAGAAGTGATTGTGCATGAAGCCACCCTGTGCCTGCAGCTGCTTGCCCAAACCAAGCGGACGCGGTGCATCTGGACATGACCTTAGGCGGCGTCACCATCGAGGACCTCTCGCCCGTGGAGCTCTTAAACATGCGCGCATCAAAGGCGGGGCGCCAAAACATCCTAAAGATTCTGCCGCGACTACGCAAAACCGCAGCTGAAATCAAGCGGCTCTACGGCATCGAGATGCTGGCAATCGGCAAGGAAAGCGTGCCTGTGCGGGTGGCCGAGTTAACCGTGGGGGCAGAAGCCATTCTCTATGCGGCTAAGAGGGCAGTGGAATCTGGCGCGCCGCTTCTTTTGGGGTTGCCGCTGAACTGCAGACCCACCGTGCTTGGGGACCGCGTGTATTTGCATTCGCTGCTTAACGGGGAGCATGACCTATGTAGCTTCGCGGTGGATACGGACGGGTTGCTGGGAAAGGTTAAATTGTGTGAAACCTTAAACCCTGTAGCGAGAGGTTTTCGCGCTCTAACAATCACGTCGAAATAACGTTTGGAGGAAACGACATGAATTATCCGCAGTTCTGGATTAAGGCTTCGCTTCGACAAAGAAGAATCTACTCAATCCTCTTCGTTTTGGTACTTGCCGTCTTAGCCACATTAATCGGTCTTATGGTGCCCATGAGCCCAACGCAGGCAAAAATGATAAGTGACCAGCTAAACCAAACCCTCACGCAGGGCAATGAACAGGGAACCCTCGTCCAAGATATCTTCCTCAACAACTTCCCACTTTGCCTGCTCATGTTTGTGCCGCTTGCAGGATTCGGCATAGGCATGTTCATACTCTTCAGCACGGGACAGGCGTTTCGGGCAGTGTTTGAAATCCAAGCCGCCAGCGGAGCAACCACAGCCACCCCTGAGATTTCTGCGGCGACGGCGTTTCTGGCTTTGGCGCTAATTGGCGCGGTTTTCCTGCTTGAATACGTGTCTTACTCGATTGGGATGGCGGAGAGCATCTGGCTGTTTAGGAGGATAATGCAGGGTGAGAAACGCTTGATGGGGGAACTCAAGTACCTTGCCATATTCATCGGTATCGTCGCGTTGCTGCTGATAATCGGCGCCGTGGTGGAGACCTACACGCTTTCTATAGGGGCCTAAGCACAGCTATTTTTTCACAATTTCCAGGCTTATATCCAACGCTTTGACGCTATGCGTTAACGCGCCCATGCTGATGATGTCCACCTCTGCCGCTGCGTAATCAAGCAGGTTCTCGGCGGTTATGTTGCCGCTGACCTCCAAAAGCACATGGGCAAATCCCGCCTGTCGAAGCTTCACGCCTGCCTCATGCGCCTGCTGCGGCGTAAAGTTGTCGAGCATCACGATGTCTGCTCCTGCCCCAGCCGCTACAAGTGCATCCTCGGCAGTGGCGACTTCAACCTCGATTTTCTTGGAAAAAGACGCAGCTGCCTTGGCGCATGCAACTGCCTTCTCTACGCCTCCCACGATTGCCAGGTGGTTGTCCTTGATGAGTAGCATATCGTCGAGGTGCAGCCGATGCGGGTCGCCTCCGCCCAGCGCCACGGCTTTCTTGTCAAAGTAGAGCAGCCCAGGCGCCGATTTGCGTGTGGCGGCGATTCTGGCTTTAGCACGGGCTTTTGTGAGTTTTTGGGTTAGGCTGCGGGTTTGGGTTGCGATGCCGCTCATCCGCGAGAGCAGATTAAGCATGGTGCGTTCCGCGGCGAGGACGGTTTGGGCGTTGCCTCTGAGTTTGATGAGGACTTGCTTGTTTTTGATTTCGGCGCCATCCAAAACTTTGGCTTCTGCCTTTAGCCCTAATGCCTCGGCGAGGATAATGGCTTCTGTGATGCCTGCTGCGACGCCGTCGGCTTTGGCTACGACCTCCGCCTGCGCCGCTGCGTCTGCGGGGATTATTGCGGCTGCAGTCACATCTCCCTGCCCCACGTCGTCGGCGAGGAGGGATAGAAGCTTTTCCTCTACAATCCGTCTGGGAACAAACATACATGCTATTCATGCGGCTTAATCTAAAAAATGCTTGCCTTTCCCCACTTAAAGCAAGCTATAGTTCAAATAGAATCATCCATTTAACAGTTAAATGTATGCGACTGCTACTGAGCTGCTCAGAGTTGGGCTTGGGCCACGTTTCAAGGCTAATTCCCCTAGGGAAACGGCTGGAGCAGCATGGACACGACATGCATTTTTTCTCCGGCGGCAAAGCATACGAGTTGCTTAAAAAAGAATTCAAGCAGGTTTATCCCTGCACACCAATCTCATGGTATGAGAACGCACATGGCATCCTCACGTCGGCGTCGCTGCTTAACCTGTTTCTGCCGCTGCCCCTTTTCAATTTAGAGCAGAACCGCATGGAAATCAAAAACTCCAACGCCTACGAAACCATCCACCGCTACTATGACCTCCGAGAAAACATCCGCAACATAGCCCCCGACGTTCTGATAGCCGACGGCGACATAAACGCGCTTCGACTCGCCAGCAGATGGAAAATCCCCTCGGTCTACGTGGAAAACATGATTCGCCCCAGCTACGGCTTCAACTCGCTGCTTAGCCCCGGCGAGCGCTTCATCGAACGCTACTACAAGGCATCCACAAAAATCGTAATCCCCGACAACCCCCCGCCCTACACCGTCTCAGAATTCAGCATCGGCAACATAGCGCACATGGGTATAGCGGATAAAACCGAGTACGTCGGCAGTTTCGTAGACACCAAACCCGAAAGCGGCGCTTCAGAGCACATTTTTGCGCCCATCAGCGGACCCGTCGGAAGCCGAGCGCACCTGCTTAAAACCATCCTGCCTGTGCTTGAGAAAACCAAGAGCAAATGCGTCATCAGCATAGGCACGCCGGGCAAGAAAACCTCCGCGTCCATCGCTAACTACCAACTCCACACTTGGCTCACCGCGGAGGAGCGAGCGGAAGCGCTGCGAAATGCCAAATACGTGATTTTCAGCGGTGGACACGCAACCTGCTTTGAAACCCTCAAGTACGGCAAACCCAGCATCTGCCTGCCCACGCAGCCTGAGCAGTTGGGCAACGCGGCGAAGCTGGAGAAAATGGGCTGCTCGATTGTGGCAAAAAACAGAAAGCAACTTCAGCGTGCCGTGGAGAAGATGGAGGCAAACCTTGAGGGCTACACCCAAAAAGCCGAGGAGATCAGCCGATTCTCAGGCAAGTATCAGGGGCTGGACCGCACGGTGGAAATCATTGAAACCCTGCTGAATTAGGGCTTTAAATTTAGGCGTTCTATTTTGCCGTTTGGGGTTTGTTCCTCGAAGATTATGGCGTGGAACTTGTAGATTTTGGCGTCGCGGGTTAGCCAGCTGTCGGGGGGTAAGCCTGCTTTCATGCAGCATTGGCAGAGGAATTCTTCTTCGCACCAGCCCCACTCGATGGGCACTTGGGGCAGCAGTAGTCCCTTACTGTAGCCGCGTTCGATGATTAAGCCGTCTTCGCCGACTTTGATTTTGGAAATGTACTCTTTAGGGTTGCTGGTTTCGACTTTTTCAGGCGGCGTTAGCACGCTGACCTCAAAAACAACCCTTTCAAGTTCCTCTATTGATAGAGGTTCAAAGCGGGGGTCCTCGGTTGCGGCGTTTATAGCGGAGTCTATAACTGCATTCACCAGGGGACTGGTGGGGTAGGGGTAGCCGATGCAGCCCCGCAGCATCTTCTCATCTGCCTGCTGCGTGTTGATGGTGACAAAGACGCCGCATCGCTCAAAGAGCTTTTTGGGGGTGCCCTTGGGCGGCTGGGTTGCGGCGCCGTTTTCAAGGTAAGCATTCACGGTACCTCGGGCGAGTTTTATGAGGAATTCTCCTTCCTGCTGACTCAGTTCAAACGTCATAGTTTACACCTACGCGGGGTAGCCGCTGCCTGCTATGTAACTAAAAGAATTGGGGGAAAGGTGGGTTTAGAATTTTGCGGATTCTTCAGCGACGCCGTCTTTGGTGATGACCAAAAAGTCAACGCCGTCGCCGCTTGTCGCGTCGCGGGTGATGGCTGATTTAACCGCGCGTTTAACGAGGGCTTTGGCTTCCTCGAGGGTAAGGTCTTCTTTGTAGCCTTCCTCGATGACTCCGATGGCGATTTCTGTGCCTGAGCCGACCGCCGCGTATTTGTCGGGGATAAGGGAGCCTAAAACGTCAAGAACATAGATTGATGGGCCGTCCTCGTCTAATCCGCCCACGATGGTTTGGGTGATGAGTGGCGCGTAGCGACGGTTAAAGAGCACGTTAGCCAGCAACTTCGCGGATGAGTGTACACTTATGGGTCTGCCTACGTCCATGCTGTAGAGTTTGGCTTGCGCCTCCATTTCTCTTGCAAGGATCTGCATGTCTCCGACGAGGCCTGCGCAGGCAACGCCGATTCGATCTGTAACTTTGAAAACTTTTTTGCCGCCTCGGCTCATTATGAAGTAGCCGTAGGTGACGCGTTTCTCTGCGGCGAGAAGCACACCGCCTTTGAAGATGACGCCGACGGTGGTGGCGCCCGGCATCCAGCCTCCCCCGTTTGGAGCCTGATAGGGTTGGGGCTGCTGTTGCTGCTCTGGCATCTGCACTTGGGGCGTGAGTGGAATCTGTGGAATTGTTGGGAGCGTGGGAATTTGTGATCCATATCTGTCCATAAGTTTTTCGCCTTTTCGTGTGATATACACAAGACAATCTATTAAGGTTACTTATAACCATTATACAACTGCTAGGCGAGCAAGCATGAGCGAGAATAAACCGCTGAGATGCCACAGATGCGGCAAACCATCGGCTACGTCACCTTAAACGCGCGAAGTGTGCTGGAGCAGAAACCTAACTTGAGCAATGTCGCGGTCGTCGGAACCTGTATGGATTGCAGGGACACAAGTGGTTTTTTCCGCAGAAACTTTTAACATCCACGCGCCCAACAAACCTGCGTAGGGGTAAGGTTTGATCGAGATTTATAGCCAAAACCTCGGAGGCGTCCACTTCGCAGTTGCCCTAAGCGGAGGCGAAACTGTTGCCTGCGCCTTCAGCAGCCACCAACCAGTAGCCCTAAACAGCATCTTAATCAACTTGCCCTTCAACCTGCCCTTCCAAGTTTTCCATACACCCACCCCACACGCGCAGACGCTGCTATGCGGCCTCCAAAGCCTCTACGAGGGCAAAGACACTGACGTTGATTTTTGCTTATCAACCGCGGATATGCCCCTCTACACCCAGAAGGTGCTCCATGCCACAATGGCGATACCGGTGGGCTACGTTACCAGCTACGGGGCAATCGCTGTGGCGGTAGGTGGAGGCGCCCGTGCTGTGGGCAACGCCATGGCCTGCAACCGCTACCCCATCGTGGTGCCCTGCCACCGCGTGGTCAAGTCTGATTTGGGATTGGGCGGCTATGGCGCTGGCGGAGTTGGGGTGAAGCTGGAGTTTCTGAGGCGAGAACGGCGAGGGTACAGGGAGCCCAAAGAGGTCGCTGTGGATGGCGGCTGCCTCAGGGTTTTCCCCGTTGAGGATGTCTTGGCAAAGTACATTTGAAGCGGCTCTGCGCAAATCATAAATGTATCCAAAGCCAACCACAGAGCAGGGATACAGCTTGGTTACTCGCGGTCTCTACGTCGGCAGATTCCAGCCCTTCCACATTGGACACCAAGACGCCATCAAATACGCCATGGAGAGGGTTGATGAATTAGTAGTTGTCATCGGCAGCGCCCAGTACAGCCACACCCACCATGACCCCTTCACAGCGGGGGAACGGTTGATTATGGTTCGCCGTGCACTTGAGGAGGCAGGCGTAGAAAACGGCAAACTCTGGATTGTACCGGTGCCCGATGTGCATCTGCATATGCTCTGGGTTAGCGCCGTGGAAGGCTACACGCCCAAGTTTGACGTGTTATTCTCTAATGAGCCCTTGACGCGCAGGCTTTTCACGGAGGCAGGTTACCCCGTGCGTGAAATCCCCTATTTTGACCGCAAACTCTACATGTCCACGCTTGTGCGGGAAAAAATGGTTAAAAACGATGAGGGCTGGAAGCAGCTTGTTCCCCGAAGCGTCGCCGAGTTTATTTTGGAAATCGACGGCGTGAACAGGGTTAAGGATTTAGCTCAGACCGACCGGGCCTGTTAAGTCACCATTACGTCGGGTCTGGCCTTATGATAGAAGCGCCAGGCTAGCCAGTACACGACGATGAGCACCAAAAGCTGCACCAGCAACGCAAGCAGGTCGGTTGTTAGCGCGAAGAAGTTGTTGATTACATGCAGCGACACCGCTATGAGGTAGTAGGGCAGCGGGTTCTTTTTGGCGATGCCGTAGGCAGTTATGGTTGCGCTGGAGGCATGGAAGATCACTCCGGGGATGCGGATGTAGAAGGGGACTCCGCCGATGATGGTGTACTCGACGAGTTCAGCTATGCCAAAGCCCAGGCCGATTAGCAGCCCCAACGTGACGATGGAGCGTTCGGTTTCTCCGTGGCGGTAGAAGAGGGGGTAAACCTTGGCGAGTTCCTCGATGAAGGGCGCCACCACCACAATCAGCAGCGCCATCGAGAAGGGGTAGATGCTTTCGAAGAAGGCGGCGAAGGGGATGCTGACTACGATGCCTGTTATAAAGAAGAAGGCGTATTCTCGTAGGCTGGGTTTATGGATGGGTATTACGCATTGAGGCGGCGGTTGAGGGGGATTCTCCATTAAAAGCTGCTCCCGACAGTAGAGAAGTAGCTTCCCATTTATCAGCGTTTATGCAGTGCGCTTAGAAGCCTGCTGCCACGGGGTCTTGGGGCTTGATGAGTTCACGCAACAGCACGGTGGCGTAGCAGCCCCGCAGCAGCATAAAACATGCCTTCACCGTGCCATCTGAAATCTGATAAGTGAAATCCTTAACCGGTGTCGCAGCTGTCCGCAAGCCGCCTTTGCCGCCGACCCTTGAAAGCACATTAAACCGCAACCCCTCCTCGGAGATGTTCTCCTCACAGAGCACCCGCCGCTCCACCTCCCCCATGACGCCGCCGCTGAGCTTCTGCTTCACCCCAAAAATTGGCAGTGCAACCCGCATCTTTCCCGCCGCCACCGCAGAGTTAACCTGCCCCAGATTCTGCTCCGTCACAGCCTTCGGCATCGAAGTCAACGGCAAACCCGACCGCTCCACACCCACCACAAAATCCCCCACCGACGCCCCATTGAGAGGCAACCCCGCTTTGATGCGTCCGCTTAGGAAGCGGTTGAAGAGGTAGCTTTGGTGGGCTTGGACAAAGAGCGCTTGGAGCTTGGGGGGTAGCCGCTGGAAGGCGCCGACGAAATCCGTGGGGTTCTCTGCGAGGTGGCCTAGCATTTGGCGTTCGAACCGCAGCTGCTTGGGGTAACCTTCAGCGGCGCGTTTAAAGTCATGGGTATCTGCGAGTTCCTGGCGTGCCTGCCTCGAGGCGGGGTGCTCGTAGCTGCTGGGGTTTGCCAGAAACAGCATTGCTGCCTCCTCGAAGGCTCCGGCTGTGAGGGCTTTGCCGACCAGATGCGTGACGGGGCGGGTGGTGCCGAAGCGTTGGTGCCCAAAAAAGTTGGGGATGCCCCCGGCAGCGTCAAGTTCGCTGATTGCCGCGTTTATCTGCTCGACTGTGGCGTCTGCGCCCTTGATTGTGATTGTGAAGTGGTTGCCCAGAAGATAGAACAGCGAAAGCATCTCATGCACATAACCGACGGGGAATAACTGCACGCCGGTTACCTCGACTTTGGCGGCTTCCTCCACCGAAACGTTCTCAAGCGTGATGAACTGGGCAGTGACGGCTTTGGCGTCTTTGATGCCTGCGAACTGCAGCCGCCGCGGCTCAATCCCCAGTGCTTTCGCGACGTTTTTGGTGGCGATGAAGGTGTCCCAGTTACGCTTAATTAGCATGCAGAGCAGAAACCGCTGATGCGATGCGCTTGAGCCTAAAACCCTGCTTGGAACCTCGCAGTCGACGCTGGCTTTGGAGCCATCCACCAGGACCTCCTCCACCAAAAAATCCTCTGGCGCAGTCTTGATGGAGCCGCCGATGCCCACGGTATGGGTGGCGTAGACCTCCATGCCCAGCAGCCGATCGATGTCTGGAACAGCCAAAAAAGTCGCCTACAGCAGCTTAAGCTTTCCCGTTAAGCGGTCAATCATGCCGGTTGGGGCGGGTCCGATGCCAAGGCAGGTGATGCTGCCCTCTGGAATCTGAGTTAAGCCGCGGTCCACGATGAGCGCATGGGGCAACCCCAGGTCTTCGGCTGCCTCCTCAAGTTCGCAGAGCTCCTTTTCCGTGGCGACTTTAAGCGCAACCTTCTTTTGGCCCTCAAAAAGCCATGCATCCCACCACTTCTTATGATGAACATAAGCATCCTGCGCCGAGGAGATAGCTGCGTGCCCTGCCTGCGCCGCGATCTTGCCCTTACCCATCTGCAAATCCGTGCGGAAAACAATGACTTGCTTATACTCAAATTCGTCGGACATTTTTCTTACCCATTCTAAAATCCAACCATATACTTAAAAAGGTGCTTTTATGTTTAAGCGATAATCCCTTTTCTTTTCACACTTAGGAGAATTCTCTCCGATACTATTTGAGGTCACTCAGTTTAGAGTATATCTTTAAATGGGTAACTAATTAAGCTAACAACCGTTGATACGGTATGACTAAGGAAGAAAGAATGCTTGTTGCGCTTGATTTTATTAACAAAGCAAATGATTTGACAGCTAGCTTGATAGAAGATATTACTGCCAATATAGACAAGTCTAACTTAAGTAAGGATTCAATTGAAGAGCGGTTGTATAAGATTGAACAAATTGCTAAACAGTTATCGACCTTTTATGAAAAATGGAATGAATCAGGGGGAGAGGGTGGTTATTCAACTCTGGGCAGGGAGGTTGATATGACATTATTACTCTGTGGTAATTTTGATAGAAAACAATTGAAAATTACTATGGTTCGCATTACTGCAGCCGATGTTGCTCTCAGAGGATTAGAATGCATAAGATACCATACAGATGATTTTGTAAACGACAGCAAAAAAAGAAAAGAACTTACCTGTGTCAATAAAGGGAATTCACTAAAAGAATTAATCAATAGAATAATAAACGAATTAGAAAAAGACTCTGAATCACTAAAGCAGCAATGCAATAATGCAAGTTTATATTACCAAATTCTTATGGTTTCAAGAGCAGTAAAAATAGCCTATGCTTCCTTTGCTGTTTCAAGTTTTGCGTTTGCCTTAACAATATTACAAGCGATACACATCATCTAAGTTACGTTTTAGTAAATCATTTATCTAGTTTTAACGGCATTTTACTCATCCTTGACTTCATGTAGACAGGTAGAGTAGCCCAAAGTACGCGAGTGCCGCCAGCATCTGCGGTTTTGTCGCCACGGAAAGGAGCAGTTGGCCCTGGTAGTCGATTTCATCTGCATCAGCGAGTGCTTTGTCTACGCCGAGTTTGCGGCATACCCGCAGCATCTCATCTAGCCTCTCATCGGAGAGCGAATCCAAAAACCGCCGTAGCCGCAGCATCACGCGGAAATCAAAGCCAAACAGGTCACTGCATCGTTTCTGGTACTCGCAGAGCGCATGGGCTGAGACATCGCCGCTTTGGAGGGCGCGGCTGATTACGTCTGCTGCTTGGGTGGCTGCGGTTAAGCCGAAGATGACTCCTCCGCCCGTGGTGGGTTTAACCTGTGAGGCGCAGTCGCCGACGGCGAGGAATCCGCCGGTGTAGGCTCGGGGGATGGGCCCGCCCAGCGAGATGCCGTGGTAGCCTGCCGACGTGATTTTGGCTTTGGCAAGCTGCTTTGACGCAGCGGGGTGCTTGGTCATTAGCCGCCGCAGGTAAGCCTGGGGGTTGCCGTGGTTGGTGGCTAAGCCCAGTTTGGCGGTGCCGTCGCGGCGTGGGATAAGCCAGCCGTAGAAGCCCGGGGCGTAGGCTTTGCCGAAGTAAACCTCCACTGCGTCTGGCTCGAGGTCTTGGGCGCCCTCGATTTCGGTTTCCACCGCATAGACAAGCCCGCTAGGTTGCAGCGTTTTCAGTCCCGCCTGCCTTAGCAGCCGCGACGAGATGCCCTCGCAGTCCACCACAACTTTCGAGTTCACAGTTTCTTGGCCGCCGCTTGATGCAACCTTTAGTCCTCCAACGCCGCCCTTGCCCACCAGAAGCGAATCCACACGCGCGCCCAGCCTAAACTGTGCTCCCGCCGCCTGCGCCATCTCCGCAAGGTACCCATCGAAGCGTGCCCGATTAAGCGCCACCGTGACTGGGCAGGAGAGGTGCAGGCTGAATTTGGTTCCATGGGGTGAGTAAAAGTTGGCTGCGCGGAACCGGTTTTCCTCGATGCCTGATGGGAGGGGGTAGAGGCCGAGGTTTCTGAGGCTGCGGATGCTGATGTGGCCTGCGCAGTGACTGGGCACCCCGATTTGGCTGTGTTCCTCGTAGACGGCGGCTTTTATGCCCAGTTTTGCCAGCTGCAGCGCCGTGTAGCTGCCGGCGGGTCCAGCGCCCACTATGGCAATGTCGGGGTCTGCGGGGCTGGGGGGCTTGGGCGTCATAGGTATGGATTGCCCTGCTTTGTATTTAAGCAAAGGGGCAGAAGCCTTAGGCGAAAGGCAGCAGAAGTTGAACCGCCAGTTCACTCTATAAATAGAGGGGGGGTAGATAGGTGCAAGCAACAGCATCTCTCCTTCGCAATTTGTGCTGCCGCAGAAAGCGCCATTTCCGGCAAGACCCCAACTTTTTCTGCGAGTATCCGGCTGCTTTGTTGTGATTTAGGAAAAAAAGTAATAAGCATCGGGGCTGTTTAGGGGTTTATGAGGGAGCGCACGTGAGCAGTGAGAGGGATAAGCTCAATCAGCTTTTGGCTAAAGTGGAAGAGATATCGGTTACTTTAAACAGGGTTTCTGAGGAACTGCGGACGGTTTCGGCGTCTTTGAAGTCACTGGCAGTGGGACAAATCACCCAGCCTCCACCAGCAAAACCCGCATCCGCCCCAGCGCCCATCCCCGCGCCTGCACCGAAACCTGCGCCGGCACCCGCCCCGCCAGCTGACTCCAAAAAGCGCTCGCTCGACGACATCCGCATGAGTTTCCCCGAGGAACTTGAAGCCCGCCTCGGCTTTGAGGAACGCGGAGAATTCATAATCATAAAACCCAAACAGTTCCTGGGTTCGGAGAACTTCGCAAAAATAGCCTCAGCCGCCCGAGGCATGGGCGGCGAATACATCAGCGCAGGCAAAGACAGCCACTTCCGCGTACCAAAAAACAAAGCCTAATCTAACCGAGGCTTCTGCCAACCGCTTCCGCGTCACTTAGCACCTGGGGATTCTGGCGCACCTCAGCTTTCTCGTAGGCTTTAGGCAGCAGAACACCCGCCAACTCCATCCCCAGATACCTAAACGACAAACTAAACATGGCAACGATGTGGCTGCAGGCGTCGGCTCCTTCCTCAGAGGGCACCACCACAACTGCCTTTTTGCCGGCGAGCTTCTTTGAGGCAATGTAGGGGCGCAACCGATCAACCAGCAGCTTCATGGTTGCTGAGGCGCCATACCAGTAAAGCGGCGTACCAAACACCACCACATCCGCCGTCTCCAGTTTAGGATAAAGCGTCTGCATGCCATCTTGGAAAACGCAGCGTAAGCTGCCTTGTTTGCAGGCGCGGCAATCTACACAGGGCTCAATGTTCACGTCGTAGAGGTACACCTTTTCGGCTGCATAGCCCTTGTCGGCGGCGCCTTTCAGGATGGCGTCTACCATCAGGTCTGTGTTGCCGCCTCTTCGGGGGCTACCTACTAAACCCAGAATCTTCAAGCTTTCCCTCACAAGATAGGTTTGAAACCAAAATTTAACTCTTAACCCTGCCAGCCCAGCTAGTAAGCAACCTCGAAGCCGGCGAACTCGCCCCTATACGGTTCCCAGGATACCTCAAACGCTGTTACCGAAGCGCTTTGGGGTCCATGGCGGCAATACTCCACCATCGCCCTTACCGCTTCCTCTTCGCCTTCAAAAACAGCTTCAACCCGCCCATCCTCAAGGTTACGTACCCAACCCGTTGCGCCCTGGATCTGTGCTTGCCGCTTCGTATGCTGCCTAAAGTAGACGCCCTGCACTTTGCCGCCGACGTAGATGTGCGCTCTGGTTTTTGCCATAGCTAAAGCATTTTTCTGCCTGATTTAATTAATATTGCTCTGGCTCGACGTCTTCGCCGACGGAGTAAAGGAACAGGCTTGCCGATGAGGGACCCAGCCACTTGAATTTGTTAACTAAATCCTTGACTGCAGAGGCATAGTTGCCTGCTTTGCCAAGGCTTTTTAGGTACCGCTGGAAGGAACCGTAGCGTTTCTGTATGGCTGCGAAGTTTTGGGCGTTCCCGATGACGGCTCGGATTTTGGCTTTGTTGCGAATTATCCCCTCGTTCTGCAGTAGCCTAGCTACGTCTGCATCGGTGAAGGCGGCGACTTTTTCGATGTCAAACCCCAAAAACGCAACTCGAATGTCACTCCATTTTTTATCCACCACATGCCAGTTTAAGCCAGCCTCAAAAATCACCCTGCACATGTTCTCAAAGTAGGCATTATCGTTAGGCGGATGCTTGTTGCGGTACCACCAACTGGGCATCTGCCAGCCCTGATGCTGCATAATCTCACCAGAAATCCATCTCGGAGGGCTTGATTTAAGCGGTTGTGGGTGTTGCGTTGCAGCCACGAGACTTCACTTTCAGTTACCCCTCCACATATCCGCGGTGTCGATTCTGGCTGTGCCTTAAAAGGAGTTTCCGGCAACTTAGACCTGTGGTGCTATATGTTTAAGGCAAACCAGGGTAAACTGATGGTTTACGCTTCCACGGGGTTCCCCAGCAGACGCCTCGAATCCGTGCGCTCCGCCGCCAAGCAAACCGCGGCTCAGTTGAATCTGGATTTCGAGATAGTCCGCTTTGAGCGGGCAGCCTCCCCAATCTATGTCTACTACGAAGAAAACGATGGCGAACCGATTCCCCTCTACTGTGACGAAGGAAAAATGTCGGGTCTAAAGGAAATCAGCAGTGCACTCCGGCACATGATGTTTGTGCTTTCGTTTCACCCTAAGCATCTGGCGTTGGCGCAGATGAGAAGTGAGTTGCTTAAACTTTCCTGAAGCGAATCGCTTGGTTCTCAAGGGCGACCTCGTAGACCTGGTTAACGTCAAAGATTATGCCTAAGCTGTCGTATTCATCTTCGGTGAGGAACAAGATGATTTTAGGCGTCGCCAATTGGCTGCGCTGGGGCAGAAACGGCATCTGCTGCTGGATTGCCTGCATGAGGTCCTGCGCCATTTTGGCTTCGTCAGACTGGGGCCGCACAATGTAGGGGTTAACTTCGCGTTCCTCAAGAAGCTCAATTCTTTTTCCTAGGTTGCCGTCTACGTCGCGGGTTGATTCGATTTTGTTGACTCTAACACGGAACAAGCAATTCACTCTCGCATAATGTTAAGCAGCACTAAAATTTAAACCATTAAGCCGTTCCCTGCTCCCCCGAACTGGAAGGCGCCTGCCGCTTTAACTGCACAATCCGCTCGTCAAGTTGCTTGAGGCGCTCTTTGATGGCTTTAATGTGTTCAACTGAATGTTTACGTTCCGCTTCGAGCTGCTGGAGGGTTACAGCTGAGTCTTTTTTATCCTCCAAAAAGGGTGTTAACGGCGTATGCATGGGGGGCGGAGGCGTGGGGCTTTCGATATTGAGGACTTCTTTGGCGAATTCCATGAAGAGCCCGTTTACGGTGTTGAAGATTTCTGTTTGTTTTATGATGGCGCGTTTTAGGATGGCGTTGCCTGAGGGGGTTATGGTGTAGACTTTTTGGCGGCGGTTTCTCTGGGTTTGCCATTGTCCTTTGATGTAGCCTGATGCTTCGAGGTCGTTGAGTATGGGGTAGACGCCGCCGGGGGTTGGTTGCCAGAAGCCTTTGGTGCGGCTGTTGATTTCCTTCATGAGTTCGTAGCCGTGGGCTGGTTTTTTGTTGAGTAGGATGAGGACGCCCATGCGTATGTAGCCTTTTTGTGCTTCTTTGAGCCAGTTCTGGGTTGTCTCGTCTTCGGCGTGGGGTTTCATGGTGGTCGATTATATAGATGATTATAGGTAATACTTATATTTTACCGCAATATATTGCAACCAATAATATAGGTAATGGGTTGTTCCCAATGGATAAAGGCAACATCATCGAAGTGCGAAACCTCACCAAAACATTCGGCAAATTCACCGCCGTAGACGACATCAGCTTCGAAGTCAAAAAAGGAGAAATCTTCGGGCTACTGGGCCCAAACGGAGCAGGCAAAAGCACCACTCTTCGCATGCTCTCTACACTCTCAAGGCCCACCAAAGGATCAGCCTCCATAAGCGGATATGACACAGTCAAAAACGACATACAAGTCCGCGAACACATCGGCATAGTAAGCGAGAAAATGATCATTTACAACCGATTAACCGCCAAAGAAAACCTATCGTTCTTCGGCACCCTCTACAACATCCCCAAAGACAAGTTAAACAAGAAAATCGATGACCTATTAGAATTCGTTCAGCTAACCAAATTCAAGAACGCCCAAGTCGGCACCTATTCAACTGGCATGCGGCAGCGAATGAATGTTATCCGCGCGTTGCTAAACGACCCCGAGGTGCTGTTTCTCGATGAACCCACCTTAGGTTTAGATCCCCAGACTTCGGTTGAAATCCGCGAGTACATAAAAAAACTCAACCAAGAAAACGGCACCACCGTCATCTTGACAACTCACATTATGGTTGACGCTGATTTGCTCTGTGACCGAATAGCTGTGGTTGACCATGGCAAAATCATAGCGCTGGATTCACCGACTAACCTTAAAAAAATCATCTCCGGAGGAGACACCATGATTATCCGATTGGAAGTCGCGAACCTAAACCAAGACATGCTTTCAGCCCTTAAAGAAATTGACTGCATAGACCAAGTTGCCCAGGAAACCGGCACTCAACTGCACATAATCGTTCATGGAGAAGAAGCCTTCGACAGAATCGTGGATGTCATCCGCAGGCAAAACGGCAAAATCACATCTATGTCAAACCTTCAGCCTTCCCTTGAAGACGTGTTCCTCCATATTACCGGCCACCAAGTTAGAGACAGCGCCGACCAAAAAATCCCAAATGAGCACCGAAGGTTTGGTGCGCCACAGAGCAGAGTGAGGTAAGATCATGACGGCAAAAACCATCCTTAAGCATACTCTTCGTATCGCCTGGAAAGACCTGATGGAGCTTTTCCGCAACCGGTTAGGTCTTGTGTTGTTGATTGTTATGCCGCTGTTCATGATGGTTATGGTCGGCTTCATTTATCCCTCGGATAGTGCGGCGCCAACCGACATGCCCATCGCATTCGTCAACCAGGACGTTGGCTATAATGGCTCAACGGTTCCAAGCCAAACCTTCTACACGGTATTGACCGCCATAAACAACCAAACCCACCTGATGAAACTCTCTAACGCGACTAGCCAAAGCGAGGTGACGGAGTCGATTCAGCGGGGCGAACTAGACGGTGCCATAGTGTTATCGGGTAATTTCAGTGAATGCCTCCTTAATGGGGAGCAGGGCGTCGTGCAAATCATAACTGATCAGTCTAACCCGCAGATGTCCGCCACTGTCAGGGGAATTTTGACGTCAATAATCGGTGAGATGGGCACCATGATGGCTCAGCAAACCACCATTTACACGCACCCAACACTCAACGACACGCAGGCTTTAGCGATGGTGCAGCCCTTCACGGCATCGATTCCCACTCAAAGCGCAACCCAAACTAGCCTAAGCAGCAACTTGCCCGTTGCACTTGTTAACTTAGATTCAGGCTACAGCGGCTCAACTGCCCCCAGCACCGCTTTCACTGCGACGCTGCAGGCTATAAACAGCCAAACTGGCTTGCTTAAACTCACTTTAACCACCAATGTTACCTCTGCTCAGGCGGCTATAGCCAACGGCACAATATATGGTGCCATAGTGTTGCCCAGCAACTTTAGCGAGTGCCTCCTGACGGGGAAGCAGGGCGCCATCAGCATCTTAACCAACACATCTAACCCCATTACATCCGCGACGGTAAGCGGCATGTTAACGGGGATAGTTAATCAGATTGGTACATTGTCGGCTCAGCAATCAGTGCTTACAGTTGCTCCCTCTATCTCAAGCAGCCAAGCCTTAGCGGTGGTGCAGCCCTTCACGGTTTCAGCTCCAACAGTGAACCTGCAGCTGGGCTCCACAAGCACACTTAAAGTGGGCTTAGTTAACCTGGATAGTGGCTACAACGGCTCCGTGGCGATGAGCGATGCCTTCACAGCGATGCTTGAGGGCATAAACAACCAGACAAAAATCATGAAAATCACCGCTCTGACAAGTGAAAGCGCAGCTAAAGACATGATTAACGCGGGAACGCTTGATGGCGCCATAATATTGCCCAGCAACTTCAGCGAAGTCGTCTCCACTGGGCAGCAGGGAACCGTCAAAATCTTAGCTGACACCAAAAACCCCATCCAGTCAGCCACCGTCACCGCCACCTTGTCCACGATAGTTAACCAGATGAGTACGCTGATGGCTCAGCAAACCATGCTGCTAACCCACCCCATCATCAGCGACGCAACCGCTTTAGCAATGGTGCAGCCATACGTTGTTCCAACTCAGGAATCAAGCAACTACTTCAACTTCATTGCGCCTGGCATCATGGCTATGACAGTGATGATGAGCGTTATGACAGGGTTGCCGGTGGCGATTAGCCAGGAGAAGGAAATCGGCACCATGGACGGCATGATGGTTGCCCCAGTTAATCGCCTCTCGATATTGCTGGGTAAAACGTTGGCGCAGACTGGCCGCGGCTTAATCCAGGGCGTCATTATTTTAGCGTTAGCTATCGGCATCTTCGGCGTAACCATACAGGGTAATATTCTGCTGGTGTTTGCGCTTTTGCTGCTGGGCGTGTTTAGCTTCGTGGGCTTGGGCATAGTGATTACCTCATTTACCAAGGACCAGGAGACCGCGCAGATGCTGATGATGACTTTGATGTTTCCGATGATGTTCCTCAGCGGGGTCTTCTTCCCGATTCAGCAGATGCCCTGGTACATGCAGTCCATCAGCCAGTTCCTGCCGTTAACCTACGCTTCAGATGCGCTGCGTAAGGTGATGGTGCTGGGCGCCGGCGTACCCCAAATAAGCAACGAGTTGATTATACTAGCAGTGTTCGGCATCGTCATGATAGCCATCGCGCTGCCAGTGTTCCGGCGGATGATGACAAGGTAGGAGAAAAAAACAAATGAGTACGCTTTGCAGTAAATGCCCCTTCTTTCAGCTTCCCCAGATATTGAAGAGGAAAAACTCGCGGAAACGCTGCCGCCTCGAACCCCAGCGGCAACTCCGCATATATAAATGCAAAGACTTCCCCGAAAAACACCTAAAATAGCGCACGTTGAGTTTAAGCAGCATAGCCGCGCTCCTGTTGCCCTCCCACAGAGACCTCCCTCCCCTTATTTATAGGCAGGCAAATGTGGCGACGGCGCCGTTGGGGGGTCTGTTGTTCCTGAGAAATGGTTGGGGACTTATTTTTTAGTTTGGCCCCGCTATAATTTCAAGTATGTTTGAAGTCGATGGTAGCCAGAAAAGCGGCAGCGGAACCCTTCTGCGATTAGCCGTAGCCCTCTCAGCCATCAAAGCAGAGCCGCTCCACATCACCAACATCCGAGCCAGCCGCCCCCAGCCCGGCCTCAAACGCCAGCACCTCGAGGCTGTGCTCACCGCCGCTAAACTCTGCAACGCCAAACTGCAGGGCGCAACGTTGGGTTCACGGGAACTCACCTTTACCCCAGGCGAGGTCTGCGGCGGAAAAGTGGAAGCCCTCATCGAAACCGCCGGAAGCATCCCTATGCTGTTTATGGCGGCGCTGCCCATATGCCTCTATGCCCAAGCACCCGTGCAGATACATGTCCAAAAGGGCGGAACCGACACCACGCATGCGCCAACCATCAACTACCTCCGACATGTCCTGTTGCCCACGCTGCGCCAGATGGGTGCGGAAGCGGAAATCCGTGTTCAAAGCTACGGTTACTACCCCAAGGGCATGGGCGAAGCAACTCTGACTGTGCAGCCAAACCGACATCTCAAACCGATTCTGCTGGATAAATTCGGCGTTCTCAAAGGCATCCATGGCGTTTCTGTCGATACTTGTCTGGGTGACCGGCAGGTTGCTCAGCGCCAAGCAAAAGCCGCCGCAAATCTGCTAACTCAGGGAGGCTACAAATCCGACATCCAAGTCGTCAACGACCAATCTAACCCCCTACAGAAGGGCAGCTCCATCGTGCTGTGGGCGGAAACCGACAGTGGAGTTCGGGTCGGCGCCGACTCCATTGGGCAACTGCGCAAATTGGCTGAGGACGTCGGAGTGGAAGCCGCCAAAAACCTCCTGTGCGAGCTTCAAGCCCAAACAACCGCCGACATATTCCTTGCGGATATGCTGATTCCCTACATGGCGCTCGCCGAGGGCACATCGGTAATCTATAGCCGAGCCATAAGCGAGCACATAGAAGCCAACATCTGGCTAGTGGAAAAGATGCTAAACGCCCAATTCAGCATCCAAAAAGTTAACAGTCTCTACCGCATAGAAAAAAGCTGAAAGCTATGCCCCGACCCTCCCTGTGCATCAAAGTTCCCAAAAATCAGGGCGAAAAAACCCTCACGTTAGCCGCAAAACTGGGTTTAGCTGACAAAACACTGGTTATCCAACGTGAAGAGGGCAGCCTCTGCATTCCTCTGCTCAGGGAACCCGGGGGCATAGAGCTTGCAACCCTTAAAAGCCAAATCTCTGACTTCAGCCTCTTCACCGCTGCATTCAGCGAGAAACAGCAGCCCCCCGAATCATTAAACCAAGCTCTCCAAGATAAACTTCCCACTGCGTTGCTTGCCAGCGTCCCCCAAGCATATGACGTTATAGGCGACATCGTGGTAATCGACCTACCAGCGAAACTTAAACCATACCAGGAACTCGTCGGCGAAGCAGTCCTGCAAATCCAGAAAAGCGCCAAAACCGTGCTTGCCAAAGCAGGCGACATCAGCGGCGTCTACCGCGTCCGCGACTACACCTACATTGCAGGTGAACATAAGACGCAGACGGTGCACCGCGAATTCGGCTGCAGCTTTCACGTGGATTTGGCACGGGCTTATTTTTCGCCTAGACTCAGCCATGAGCACATGCGGGTGGCTGGTTTAGTTGCTGCCGGCGAGGTGGTGGCGGATTTGTTTGCTGGAGTTGGCCCCTTCTCGGTTTTGATTGGCAAGAAATGCCCCTTCGCAAAGGTCTACGCGGTGGACCTTAACCCCGACGCGGTGGAGCTGCTTGAGCTCAACGTCCGCGTTAACCGAGTGGTCAGCAACGTTTTCCCCATGCTTGCCGACGCCCGGATAGCCGCCGGGGGCAAACTCCGCGGCAGAGCCGACCGCGTCATCATGAATCTGCCTGAAACCGCCCTTGACTTTGTGGATGCCGCCTGCAGCGCCGTTAAGCCTGATGGGGGCGTGGTGCATTTCTATGGGTTTGTGCGTCAACCCGACTCCGTTGAGAACTTTAAGCTGCGCTTCTCCGATGCGGTGGCTCAGAATGGGCGCTGTGTGGAGGAGTTTTTGCTTGTGCGCAGCATCCGCGAGACAGCGCCGTTTGAGTCGCAGGTTGCCTTAGACGCGAAAATCCGCTGAGCATCGGTGTTCTATCGCTTAGCGCTTGGGCTCTAACTCTTAGAGGTGCCTCTTCTAAATGGTAGGGCTATAATCTCCACAGCCTATACCCCTATCGGGTGAAGCGGGATGCAGTACATAATACAGCAAGAACAAAACATGCGGAAACTAGTGCAGTTGAAACTGGCGATTTTCTGTTTTATCGCTTTGTTTGTAACTTTAATCGGGTTAGGCCAAATGTTCAGCAACAGCGTTTTGACAATTGGCGGTTTGCTGTTCTTCACCGCTGCCGCCGCCGCAATAACCTACTATCTGGTGCTAACAGAAGCCTAACGCCCCACCGAATAAGCAAGCCAGCGCTACACCTGCAAAGTTAAGGTTAAAGTGACTTGCTGCTTTGGGTTTCTGAGTTTCTCCACCACTGCCCGCGAGAGGTCGCCGGATGATTTGTCGGCTTTCACAGCCAGAGTTCGGTCAGAAACAAAGTCGCTTTTCCGTATCACCAAATCGTTAGGGTGACTCAGCGCCAAATCGGGGGAGCCATAAGCGCTTATTTGACCCACTAACCCATCTACCTCGAGCTGGATGCTTAATTTCGCGTTTGGCCGCCGCAGCGCAGCCTTGAATTTCTCGCTTAAATCCGCCACAGATTTGTCAGCTGCCACCGCTACCACGCAGTCGCCCCTTTTGGTTACCTGACGCTCTTTGGTAAACATAATCGTTGTCGGGTGACAGGATTGGATGTTTGGGTGCCCGTAGGCATGGATGACTTCAACCAGTGTTTTTGTCATTACTCTCGGACCTCGATGGAGTCTACTTTGCCGTCGCCGTCTAAATCGAATCCGGTGATAGCCGCCGCAAACGTGTCTTCGCCATGGTACTTCTCAAGGGTTTTCGCGTAGAAATTCGTCAGCGCAATTACGCAGGCTTTGGTTCCCACCGCCTTGTTGCCTGCTAAGACCACGATGCATTTGCTGCTGTCCCAGGGGTTAACGATTTTCGCCACCAACCCCGACATGTCGGATAAGTAAACCTGCCCGGTCTTTTTCGACGATAACCCCCCCAAAAGGAAGCCCTGGGGCGAAGACTGCATGTTGAATTTGATGGGTAAGTATTCGTTTATTTCCTGAGTTAGAAAGTTGGTGCCTGGGCCGCCGACTAAGATAAGGTTGTTTTTTTCTTCCTTCTCCGCCTTCACATCCACGTCGAGCTTCACCGCGAATTCACTGGGCATCTTGGCGAATTGCCCCAAAAACAAGGCGAGGTGCGCGGCGTAGTGGCCGTCTCGGGCGCTGGTTTTGAAGGGGCCATGCGGCATGGGGCTGCCTACCACGATTTTGCCGTCGAAGACGCCGTTGCTGATGAATTCTTTAAAGAAGCCCTGTAGCTGCGGAGCTATGCTTTCCATGCAGAGGTTCTGTATGGGTTTGTAGCCCTCGGGGAACTCTATGCCGAACGCTGGGGAGACGGGTTTGTAGTATTTGGCGGTGGCGCCTTTCTTTTTATCTTCCCGCGTTACCACGATGACGCCGGCTTTGGCGAGTTTGCGGATGTGGTAGTAGATTTTCTGTTCATGCATGCCTAGGCGCTTGGCGATTTCGAGGGGGTACATTTCTTTTTGGTTGAGGAGGCTGAGGATTTTCCAGCTGAGTTCGCCGAGTATGTTTTTGAGTTTTTGGGAGTCTTGGATGATGCTGATTTCTTTGATTTGCTGTGTTGTGCCGTCGTCTTGGAGGAGCATTTTTTTGTCCATGGTTATCCAGTGGTTTACTGCGCTGGTGCTATTAAAAATTTCTTTATAGTGGTCGGGGTTATTTCGGCGAAACTTGTGGTGCCAACCCAAAAGACTCAGGGAAAAAAGCGGCTAACCGCTAAAAAAAAGTTTTCAGTAGCCAAACTGAACTCTTAAAAATCCTTATTAGCAATCCACCGCTTCTGCCATAATCAACAGCAACTAAATCAAGGTTTTGAAATAAATGTGCGGAATATTTGGATGTGTTCTAAAAGAAGGCAACGCAGCCCCCCTTATTCATTCTTCTCTTAAACGGCTCGAATACCGCGGCTACGACTCCGTCGGCATCGCCACCCAAAGCGGCGGCAAAATCTTCATAAAAAAAGACCAGGGCAAAATCGATGAAGTCCACAAAATCCTCGACCTCGACGACTTACCCGGCGGCATAGGCATCGGACACACCCGCTGGGCAACCCATGGCGCACCCCTCAAAGTCAACAGCCACCCCCACCTTGACTGCACCGGCGAAATCGTCGTCGTCCACAACGGCATCATCGAGAACTTCATCGAGCTGAAAGCGGAACTCCAAAACCTCGGCCACACATTTGTCTCCAAAACCGACACGGAAGTTATGGCGCACCTCATCGAGGAAACCCTAAAGCAAAACCCCAAACTGTCCTTCGAGCAAGCCGTGCTTGAGAGCCTCAAACGCATCGATGGCTCCTACGCGTTTGCCATCCTATCGACTCGGGAACCTGGCAAAATTATCTGTGCCCGAAACGAAAGCCCCCTGGTGCTGGGCATTAACCACAAAGGCGTTTTCTGCGCCTCCGATATCCCGGCGTTTTTGGAGGTCACCAACAAAGCCGTCTTGATTAACAACGGCGAACTCGTCACCTTAACTGGCGAAGGCTACGAAATCAAACGGATCTGCGACGGCGCCGTCGTCACCCGTGACCCCATCACTGTCGAGTGGACTGCGGAGATGGCGGTTAAGCAGGGGTATCCGCATTTCATGATTAAGGAAATCCATGAGCAACCCGAAACGCTGCGCAACACCCTGCGTATTCAGGATCATTATCTGGATTTGCTCTCGACTTTTCTGGACCGCGCCAACGAAGTGTTCCTGGTTGCCTGCGGAACCAGCTACCACGCCTGCCTCGCAGCCTCCTACATGTTCAGCAAGCTGGCGTTTCTACCCACCTACCCCGTGTATGCCTCGGAGTTTTTGGAGCAGCATGGCAAATCCGTCAACATAGACAGCACCATCCTCGCCGTAAGCCAATCAGGCGAAACCGCCGACACCATAGCCGCGGTATCCTGCGCGCAGCAGCGTGCGGCAACCGTGCTGAGCTTAACCAACGTTATCGGATCCACGCTGACCCGCATCAGCCGAGTCTACATCGGCACGCAGGCGGGACCCGAAATTGGGGTTGCGGCAACAAAAACCTTCACCTCTCAGCTTTCAGTTCTGGCTCAGTTGGCGTTGAAGTTGGCTAAGAAAAGAGGCAAAGTTTCCCAGGATGAAATCGATAGCCTCGAAGAGAGCCTGCAAAAACTACCTGACATGACCGATGTCATCGTGAGTACGCAGGAAGAAAAAATCAAGCAGATCGCCAAGAAATACGTGAACAGCAAAGTCTTCTTTTTCTTGGGCAGAGGCATCAGCACCGCCACCGCCTTTGAGGGCAGACTAAAACTCATGGAAATCGCCTACATCCCCAGCATCGCGTTCCCCGCGGGCGAAAGCAAGCATGGCCCCATCAGCCTCATAGAAGACGGCTTCCCCGTCGTGTTCGTCTGTCCTCGAGATGATACGCATAGAACCGTCATCGGCAACATCATGGAGATGAAAGCAAGAGGCGCCCACATCATCGCCATAACCGAGGAAGGCGACCGGGAAATCCAGGATTTATCCGACGACTTCATCGAGGTCCCCAAAGGCATCCCCGCGGTGCTCTCACCCATCCCCTATGCGGTGCCCCTGCAGCTACTCGCGTACTATACGGCGCTGGAGAAGGGCTTCAACCCAGATATGCCCCGCAACCTAGCAAAATCGGTTACCGTCAAGTAACCCCCCTTTTCACATAATCCTTAAAGGCGACCGGTCATGAGCGACATCCTTGTGCAGGACGCAATCCTAAGCGCAACAACACTAAATGAATGCTCCACATGCAAGCATCCAAGAGGCAACCACCCAAACGACAAAAAATGCGCCGCCCAAGGCTGCACATGCCAAGCCTTCACCGAATAACCCTTTACCCGAACCATTTTTCCAGTGAAACCTTGCCCCTGCAGCTTTTGGCGGCCTAAACTGCGCTGGAGAGGGGGCTTCAACCCCGTCATGCTGCGGAACCTAGCGTAATTAGTTACTGTAAAATAACTCTTCTTTTCGCTTCTCTCTTCCTGACAACGCTCAATGACACAAAATTGAAGATTTATCATAGAAATGCTTGGATTTATGGGCTTGTTGGCTTTGTTGACTTATTTTTCCGATGCCTTCTAAAAAGTAGAAGCGCCATGATGACGATAATTACCAACGTAACCGGTATCAACAATAGCATGAAAGGAAAAGGCGCGCCTACATCTCCATGAATCTTGGTTAGCCAAGTTACGGTTTGCGGAGTAGCCCAATTGCCCGTTGTGTCGTTTGCATAGAGAGTTAGATTGTGATATCCAGAAGACTCGGCGTCATCAACATACTCGCCAGTTCCATTGACAGTTATGTTACTCGCCCCATCAATGCTATACCCTACCCATGAGACTGTGCCGTTTGATTGATAATTCAATTGAAAGAACACCAGTTGGCGGGCACCAACATCGAAAACAGTATCGTTTGTGGGAGAAAGAATGGAAATTGTTGGCGGTGTGTTGTTTTGTGCTTGCACGCCTTTAGTTATCATTAAACTTGTGCTCGAAATTAGTATTAGCAACAGAATTACGGCGTGATTCTTGTTTTTTTTATTCACAAATAGCTGTGAAGCGTGGCAGTGATATAAGCCTTCGTTTCCTCATAAACTAGGAAAACAAGCAACCAAAACCTGTAATGCGAACGCAGTCTCGGCTGGAACGCTGCCGATTTGGAGGCTTCAATCTCAGCCGAACCATTTTTCCAGTGAAACCTTACCCTTCGCCTTCTTGCTGCCCGCCGTCATCCGCTCCACCGCCTTCTTGACGCGTTCCTCCCCGAACTCCTTCTCCACCGACATAAACTCGACCAGCCCTGCCTCGTCGGGTGCGCGCCATTCAAGCTTGTAGTCGTCGGTGACTTTGGGATGCAGGAACTCCTGTCGGATTAGCTGGGGTTCGCAGGGGAAAGAGGCGTTTTTGATGGAGGGCAACGCGTTTTCGAGGGTGCCATGGGCGCGGATGAGTTTGAGGGCGGTTTTGGGTCCGATGCCCTCGATGCCGTCGGGGTTAAAGTCGGTGCCGATTAATATGCCGACGTCGATGAGTTGCTCATAGGTTAACTCGCATTCACCCAGCGCTTTCTTGAGCTCAACGATTTCAGGCACCACTTCGATGAAGGCTTTGCCGCGTCGCCGCCGCCCCGAAATGGTGACGTTACGCAGCAGCTTAGGCGCGCCGAAGAGCAGGCTGTCGTAGTCTTGGCTGGCGCAATAGTTCGCGTCGCCCTTGCGGTTCATGTACGCCGCCTGCGCTTCGCCTTCGCTGGGCGCCGCTATCCAGGGCAGCCCCATAAGCTCCAAAAGCCGCTTGCTATCCGGCACCATGTAGGGCTTCATGGTTGTCGCCATAGAAGCGTACATACGCATCTTTTCTGTGTCGCCGCTTGCCTGCGCCTTAGCGTACTGGACGGTGGCTTGGGCTTTGATTTGGTGGCGCCGCTCAACCTCTTTGGCTTTAAGGTCAGGGGCTTTGCCGTCGAAAACATAGACTGGTTTTATGCCCAATTCAACGAGGTTGGTGGTGCGGTAGAAGAGGCCGCTGAGGTGGCTGGTGATTTGGTCTTTGCTGTTCTTGAGGGGGGTGCCGTCGGGTTGGCGGATGATGCTGAGGAACTGGTAGATGGCGTTGTAGGCGTCTATGGCTATAATTTTGCCTGAGAGGTCTTCGAGTTTAACGGGGGTTTTCGGGATAAGGTCCTTGAAGTTTACGCCCAAAACGATTCCACAGAATAAGATAGGCTGAAGTGTACCTTAAGAGGTTTGCGAATTGACTTAAATCTTAAAAAGGAAACGCCGCTTACTGTGAATCGAGAAGGTATGTACCAAAAAGACGCGACGGTCGGTAAAAGGGGGCAAGTTACGATTCCTAAGCCTATTCGGGACGCCTTAAAATTGGCGCCTGGCACAATAGTCACCGTGCGCTTGGTAGACCAAGAAATTATCATAAAGCCCGCTAGGTCTTCCTGCCCAACCAGCTCTTAGCCATGCCCAGCGGTGAAGTATGCTGGGAAAGTTTTAAATCCACAGTTCAACGCAGAAGTATTAGGGGTAGTTATGGGTTATTGCTGGAAATGCGGAAGCAAACTCGACGAGGGCATGGCTTATTGCCCAAAATGCGGCGCCCAAGTCAAAACGCCAAGCGCCAACGCTTCTCAGCCGCCTCGACATGAGAGCCGCCCAATCGGATGGGTCTTCGGCATCGCTGTGGTGGCGGTGTTAGCGGCGGTAGTTGTTATCTTTGTTGCCCTGATCGCTGTGGGGGTTTTGCCCATTCTGACGGGGCCATTCAACGAAAGCCCATCGGGTAACCTGCAGACCCAGCAGATGGACCTCAGCGGCTTCTACGCGGTTGATGCAGGCTACGGGTTTGACGTAACAATCAAGCAGGGCAGCAACTACAGCGTCAGCGTAACCACAAACGAGAACATGATGCAGTATATCGACGCCAAGGTAGTTGGGCAGACCCTGCAAATCGGAGTCTCAGGCATCCATTGGCCCTCCACGCTTAAAGCAGAAATAACCATGCCTGACTTAACTGCGGTGTCGCTGTCAGGCGGAGCAAAAGCCAACGTTTCCGGCTTCAATTTAACCCACAATTTGAATGTTGACCTCTCCGGCGGCAGCAGAGTCACCATGACGGGGCAAGCCACAGCACTTACCGCAGAGGGTTCAGGCGGCTCGAATCTGATGCTGCAGAACTTGATGGTTAATGGTGCAGCCGTGGATTTGAGTGGGGGAAGCCAGGGAACAGTGTATGTTGATGGAGAATTGAATGCGAATTTGAGCGGCGGCTCCCACCTGTCCTATCGGGGCAACACCGTCTTGGGTAACATTAACACCTCCGGCGGCGCATCCGCAACCAAAGTACCATAAGCCACCTGAGCCCGAAAACCACCTCAAGCATGGTGCTCTAGGGATATTTGTTTGCCAACTCGTTTCTTTGGTTAAGCTGCTCTTTTAGGACTTCTCGGAGCATGTCGCAGGCTTGGCTGATTTTTGGGCTGGCGACGCGGTAGTAGATGTTTGAGGCTTTTTTGCGGGTTTTAACGATGCCGCCCTGCCGCAGGATAGCCAGATGCTGGGAGAGGTTAGATTGGTTGGCGCCCGTGTATTCGACGAGTTGATTGACTGTTTTTTCGCCGTCTCTAAGGTAATGTAGCGCGGCGAGTCTGAGTGGATGAGCAAGGGTTTTGGAGACCTGCGCCTGCATCTCGTAGAGGGTCAAATCAAGTTTTTCGGGCACCATTTGCACCATTAGGATATTCTAACATGCTTCTGATTTAAACACTTGCATGCCAGGCAGCCCAGTCAAACACGGTTTCCCCGATCCCAAAAGTAACAGAACAAATCCTTAACCCACTCATGAAACCCAGAGGCTTCCCCAAAAAAGCATGTGTAATCCACTTTTCCGTCTATAAGCCGAAAACACACCGCTGCCTGCTTCTCGGTGAGCGCCAAAATCAGGGGCGGCTCGGAAAGGGTTCGGTTCTCGATGTTGGGAAGCTTCATGTAGGGCTGCGGTGACATAACGCGGTATTGGGCGCCCTTGGGGATCTCTTTGGATATGTCCTCAAGAGACTGGAAGAGCGGCTCCGGCGAGATAGCCCACATGAAATATTTTGCCTGACCAATCATGTTGGAGATTTTTGTGGTGCTTTCAACCATCCCTGAGAGAAAAGTTGCCTGCGAAAGAATCTCTAAACGCATAATGAACTTAGCCGGCAAGCATTGCACGTCATGGGTTAAGAAGAACTGTTTGTTTTTGAGCAGAAAACCCAGCGGCGAAGAAAACCCCAATACGAGTTTGCCGTATTCGGTGATGGCGTAGGTGCCTTCAGGCTGCTTTCTGGCCAGGGAGGCTTCGCTGAGGCGCTGTAGCTGCCGGAAGGTTTCGGTGGTGGATAAGTCAAGGTTGCGTGAGAGGTCATTCATTTTGCAGTCTTTCTCTTTTAGCGCCTCAAGGATGCTTAGTCTGCTTTCGCTGGCAAGCTCATAGAATAATCGTTCAATCTCCAAGGTACCCACGCATCTCACAGTGCTAACGTTTTCACACTATTGTACAGGTATGCACAACATAAGCAAATAAAGGTAATCACCTTCGCCCCCCATCCTGCTTGAGGGGAAAAAATGAATCAAAACAATGAACGATTCTTCTCGGTGGAGCTGCATCAAAGGCAGAGCTTAAAACCCTCACGTTATCCAACGGCTCGGGCGGGGAAGTTCTCGTTGAGGGCAACTTGGGCGAGCCCTTGCATGCTGAAGTCATCGAGGGCACCCTCTTGGAGGTCACTGGGAAAGGTGGCACCCTTCGAGTGGACCTTTAGCCGCGGCGAACTAAAGGGGCTGGAGGTGAAAAACGGTGGAAGCACTTAGAATCATCGTCTACATCGTGGTTGCAGTGCTTGCCATAGCAGCGGTTAAAACGGCGCTGCCCAACCAGACGGCAAGCAAACCCTGCCTTTTAGGCTACAGGGCTGCCTGCTCGTTTACGCCGGTAAGCACCCTAATCTTGGTTGCCGCCGCGGTGGCTCTCTTTGTTGCTATAAATAGAGGGGGGGTAGGTCAGTGAGAGCAACAGCAACTGCCCTATTAAATTTACAGAAAAAGCTCCACCACATATAGAGAATTCACTGTCAAATTGGACTTAATCGATAGCATCCTGGCCTGTATGTCTCCGCGGCGTCGCTCCAAAGCAACGTAGGCACCCACCAAAACGCCTAAAGCAACCATTATGAACCCACACAAGCATCAACCCAACATTAACCATCCCGTTTGCCTCAGCCTAAATCTTAAGTTGACCGCATAAATCAAGGATTGCCCGCCCCATACCGTCGCTGGCTAGGCTGTAGCGGACGTTAACGCCCACTTTCTCCGCGGTCACCAGCCCCGCCTCTTTAAGCTGGTTCATCTGATATGTTAGCGCCTGCGATGTGACGCCGAGGCTATCGGCGATGTCGCGGTGCAGGGTGGGCCCGTTTTGGGCTAAAATATGCAGGATCTGGGCGACGGTGCTATGGCGCATCAGGGACACAAGCTGCACGTCGGTTTCTTTGTAGGTGGCACGTTCAAAGTACCGTTTGCTCTGCCCATCGGTTATGCTGCAGACTAAGCCGGCATGCTCCAGCACATAGAGATGATACTGCACCACCCCCACTGACAACCCCAAACCGCCTGTGATTCCACGGAAATGCACGCCGGGGTTCTGTAGGATGTAACAATAGATTTGGCTTCGGGTCGGCTGCTCAAGGGGATTTGATGTGTTGCCCTGCAAGCCTGCGCCGACGATTAAAGGAATCGACGCTGAAAGCTGCAGTTGCCCTGGATGCTCTGCCCCGGGGAGGGGAAAAGCGGTGGGGCTGGAGGCTGCCGCTGTGAAGCAGACTGAGCATGCAAGCAGCGCAAGCAGTAATGCGAAGGCTGTTTTTTGGTTCAAGCGAATCAAGCAAAAGTTTCCGCATTGGGCTATTTATCATATTCTGTAAACAGCTGTACTAATACTGCGGGGTAAATTGCTGTACCAGAAAACCTTTCTTAAACCAGACCCTAATCAACCCAGAGGAATAACGATGTCTGAAGCGCAGGTGCAAAAGAAGAAACGGCGAAAGCAGCAACTCACCGCCCTTGAGCAGCTCCAGGAAGAAACCGCAGTTCAAAACGCTGCCTCAGTCACAGAGGCACTTGATGAACTTAAAGCGCAGGGTGTCGATCTTGACATTCAGGTTTGCCCCCGATGCAAAAGCCCTCGGGTTCGGCGTGCGAGAAGCCAGGGCGGGGACATGTGGGCGCATTTGGGGATGCTGCCGCCGAGTTATGAGTGCCCGGACTGCGGCTGGCAGGAGCGGGTGGTTTTGAAGGCAACCAATAAGCCGTTGACGGTGCGTGAGGTTGAGTTGATTCGGGAAGCCATGGAGATAGGTGATGGCGAGACTAAGTAGTGTGACGCGGCTACAGGGCTGTTCTGGTGTGGGTTTGCCAAGTATCAGGGCGTAGGGTATCGTAAAGGATAAGTTAAGGTGTATCCTTATAGTTATAGCCGGCTATAGGTGTCTTGATTGGTTAAGGCTGCACTAATCACTCCCGCATATCTATCCGTAGCTTGGGCCTTAATGGTAAGCTACCAAATCTTCACTGAAACAGCCGTCGAAACAGTTCTGGGTTCACTCACCCTCTACGTACCCTTTGCCGGGTTATGGCTGGGCTCCCACATCGACATGGTGGTCTTCGTCTACTCTTTTGCTTGGGTGTTTGTTTTATCCTCCATCATTCCCGTCCTCATTTTAGGCAAGGAACGCAGCGTCTTTGTTCAGTTCATCGTCTGCCTAGCCATGGCGCTCTTAGGCTTTATCCTCGTTGACTTCTTCAAAACCGCCTATAACTTTGACCTCTCAAACTCCGCCGTAATTCTCTCCAACCCCTACACATGGATGTTTAGCAACATTTTCTTCGCCATATTTTACCTCTCCCTACCCTACATATTCATGCTAGCTATAGATTATCGTGGCCGCAGAAAAAATAAATCACAGCAGGAACATGTAAAGCAAATAACCAAAGAATACTTCGACAAACAACAAACGCAATCAACGCAGCCGCAAACTGCTCCGCCCGCATAACTTCGTTAATTTTCTTTAAAACAAGCAACCGCCCTTTTGGCTTAAAAGAAAGTCTATGATAAAAAAAGAGGAGAAGATGACAGGACTCCGGTTTTTTATTGGGCGAAACCCGTTGTCGAATCAAAACTCTATTTTCTGCTATTTACAAAGCAAAAAGCCGATGGAGCCAGAACTATAATAGCAAAAAATATGCTTAGGCCATGTTATCTTCTCAATCAATGCCTTTTTTTAGCAAAAACATAAAAGCAAACTTGGCGCCCATAGGTAACTTATGAAGTGGGCAAGGTTCAACAAACTCTGGTTCCAACTCGCTCTGCTTATACTGATCATCACGCCCATTCTTATGCTTGCAGTTCTAGACTACGGTAACATCGAAGGCTACAAGTACCGCTATAACGGCGAGGATGGCTCTTTTGAACCCTGGAGCAACACGTACTTTGATCAAAACTTCACTTTCGACCTCACATGGAAAGGCAGAATGTTCTACTCCATATTCGCATGGTTTTTGGTTGTTGAAACCGCTTTAAGCTGGCGAACCGTTGTTGACAATAAACCGGCAAACCGCAAATTAATGGTTGCTTCGCTTGCCTGCGCGTTGATTCCCACGGTCTTCGTTTTAGCAGTTAACTTCTTCGGTTTAGATTTAACGATACTTAAAGAGGGCCTCAACTTAGGGCTGCCTGCAATCAACGCTCAAAATGAACCCTCTGATTTTCTGCACCTGCAGTGGCCGCTTTCAATCGAATACACCGTTTTCTTCTTCTGCTTCTTAGCAGCCATTCTTTTAGCCTACAAAATAAAGGGTTTGAAGACCTTCAGCATTTCGCTGGCTGTCTTGGGCGCTATGGCGGTAGCCTATATGCTTGATACAATCTACCCCTTCGGTGTATTCCGTCCCCTCCAAGAAATGACTCTTCCCACAGCAGCTACAACTGCGGCGCTCTTTGACGTTTTAGGCTACACTGTTCAACTAAATTATCCCTATCACCTCGGCGAGTCAATGCTTCCACAATTAACCGTTGGATTAGGCAGCAATACCACCAGTGTCGCGATAGCCTGGGCATGCGCGGGAGTCTACAGCCTGCTCCTCTACGTTTTGATAATTCTGCTTTTCTTCAAGCGCTCCAGCATTACAGCATTTAGAAAAGCGATGTACTTCTTTATCGGGTTATTTGGAACCTTCATGGCTAACGTGCTGCGGATATACATTATTATAATCATCAGGCTAAACGATGGAGTCGATGCGGGAATGGTGTTCCATAACACCTACGGTGAGCTTTTCGGGTTCTCCTTCATCTTTGGCTTCATCTTGGTGATTGTCTGCATAGAAAGGTTCTCTTTAATCGAAAGAACCCTAGTAGGCGTCAACTGGGTGGGTTCAAGCCTGAAAAGAGAGAAGCCCACGCCATCACAGCAAGAAATGGAAGCTGACTAAGCTTTACTTTTTTGTTCCCTGCGCACCGCACGCAATGCGCGAAACTCCGAGAGGATCACCTTGGGCATTTTCTTAACACTGTAAACTCGGCTTCCTCCCGCTCGGTCTCGGTAAGTAATGGGGATTTCGACTATTCGGTAGCCATTCATTGACATGCGCGCTGTGAATTCTAGCCAAAAATTGTAGGGTGAATATTTGATTTCCCCGCAGATTTCATGGGCTAAATCAACCTTCATCAGCCGCATCACGCTTGTAACGTCTTTGCATTTGACTGGAAACATTACTCTCTCCAGCAACTGTAGCCCCCGCGAAAGCAACTTGCGGTAGGGCGGCTCCCGCCTCGCCATACGTCTACCCATAACTATATCGGGGGAGTCCCGCTGCATGATGCTCCACAGCTTAAAGAAATCATCTGGCTCATACTGACCGTCAGAGTCAACCGCCACGACATAATCATAGTCGGCCCCGCTTATGTTTAGGAATGCATCCCGCATTGCCCGGGGGTAACCCTTTCGGGCAGGTGTCATCTCTGCATGCAGTCCACTAAATTCCCGTTTCAGTTCTCTGAGCACATTTTTGGTGCCGTCTGTGCTGCCGTCCTCAAAAACCCAGGTGTCCACGTTGCCCATTTTTGACTCGATTTTCTCATGGATTTCTCTCACCGTGTGCCTGATGGTGTCGGCTTCGTTATACACGGGCATAATTAACGCTATTCGTTCACCGGAGATTGAAGGAGCAGCAATGACTTGTTCAAATTTGGGGTCCATCATTTTGCCTCTTCTAGTTACTGAAAATGGGCGGCGCTATCGTTCAACCAGCGCCTTCTCCAAGTTAGCCTTGACCGCTTCGACATCATGGTTTGCAATGTACCACTCGATTGTCTTCTTGAAGCCTTCTTCGTAGGAAACCTTTGGGGACCAATCCAGCAGTGCACGTGCCCTATCTAGGTCGGCGGCGCGTGAGGTAACTCCCTGCGGCTTGCTTAAATCCCGCTGTATACTCTTTGGCTTCCAGCCGGCAAGGTCAAAGACGAGGTCAGCAGCCTGGTTTATGGTCAAGCGGTCGCTGCGTCCAGCATTCACCGCTGTGCCATCCTCAATTTTCTGAGACGCCAAAACCAGGGCATCCACGATGTCTTGGACATACGTGAAGTTGCGGTCCTGTTCGCCGCTGCCCCAGATGCTGTAGGGATCCATTTTTATGAATGCCTTCGCGATTAAGGCCACAATTGCATGGGTTTCGTTTTCTCGGGGGCCATAGGCTGTGAAGATTCTCACCGAGGCTGTTTTCATGCCGAATTCTCTATGGTAGGCCCTGAGAGCCATTTCCCCCATAAGCTTCGCCCAACCGTACTCTAAGTCAGCAAAGGCTTTATCGCGGACAAAGGGGTCTGCGTCTGTTTCTTTAAGCAGATACTTAGACCCTGCCTGCTCCTGCAGATACGAGGGGTAAATGCATGCTGAGCTTGCAAAGCATACTCGATCAACCCCTGCCCTGCAGGCTTCCTCAAAAACCAGCTGGTCTAGTATCATGTTTGAGGAGCATTCAGCGGGGTGCGTATCTATGTATCCTCTTCCCCCATGGAGGGCTGCAAGGTGAAAAACCACGTCGACGCCGTCTACCATGTGCCGTGTGAAGTTGCGGTCTTTGAGGTCCCCCCGGTAAACAGTTAGGTTTTTGTAAACCCATTTGTCTACGTTTTTCTTTGTAAAGGGGTACTCTAAATTTTCTAGCTTTCCACTGGAGAAGTCGTCAGCTGCCACCACATCAGCGCCGGTTTTTAGGAGTGTGTCAACTAGGTGGCTGGCGATGAAAGATGCTCCGCCTGTCACCAAGATTTTTTTATTTTTCATGCTTCTGGGTACACCGCGGTTAAACTACCATTCTTCTACCGTTTTCTTTTTATGCTTTTCCAAAGATACGCTAAAAAAATTGTTGCGGGTAAATTTTTTATATTAATCAAGACATGGCAAAACAGATTTTTTACGCTATTTTATTAAGGAGAAGTGTAGGATAAAAGTAACTGGCTGCAATGACGGCGTGGATAGGATGAGTGAACAGAACAGCGTACCTGGGCCAGAGAAGCGGGGGATACGGGGCCGCATACGCATGCGGACTGTTATCCAGCTCGTCGTCGGCGTCGCCATTCTGCTTTGGCTGCTTCAACTAGCAAACATCGGCGAAACCTTCAATGCTATACTGCAAGCTAACCTCCTCTATCTCATGGGCGCCGCAGTCTGCTTCATCTTAGCTTCTGCCCTAGTTGGCCTTGCCCTCTATGTTCCCCTAAAAGAATCAAACCCCCACGCCTCAATAAGCAGAGTGGTACTTGCCAGCTTCGGCGGACAATTGCTCAGCGATGTAACACCAGCCCGTTCAGGCTACTTCATAACGCCGGTTTTCGTTAACCGATTAGCCGGCATCCCCGTTGAGCAGGGAATGACTGGGGTTCTGGCAACAGGCAGCATAAACGCCCTGCTTAAGGCAGTGATATGCAGCGTAGGCTTAGGCTACTTCATCACGTTTCTGCCTCTTCCCGCAGCGGTGGTGGATTCCTTGATTGTCGGCATCGCGGTGCTGCTGATTGGGGGGTCGGTGCTGCTTTTGCTTATGTGGGAGAAGCGGATGTCACGGTTTGTTTTGAAGCTTGAGAAGCTGCCCTTAATCGGAAAGAAACTAGGCGTCTTCACAGGCATGTTTGCTGACGTTCAAAAAGAAGGCCAAAAAGTTAAGCGTTCACTTATCGCGGTGGCTCTGCTGATTTTTCTCTCTTTGGCAGTTAACGCTGCTGCCCTGTACCTTATTTTTGGCGGTTTATGGCAAAGTTCCCTTAGTTTGCTTGATTTCTTTCTAATGGCCTGTTTTGCTTCAGCGTTGACGTATGTCCCGATAACTATTGCGGGTTTAGGCGTGCAGGAAACGGGTTATGTGCTTGTGCTTTCGCTTCTGCTGGGGCTTCCGTTAACGGCGGTTGATCCGCGGCTGCTTGCGTTCGCGTTGATAACCCGCGCCTTGTTTACGGGCACAGACATAATTGGGCTGGGTCCACTGATTAAAGTCGGGTTGAAGCCGGATGCGGCTAAAACGTCGCCGCTTTCAGGTTTAAATCGAAAGCTCCCTGATGTTTAAGTTGCCTTAGCCGGGCCTTCTATGAACTCTACGTTGACTGTGACGTTGAAGGGCGTTTGGAAGCTGCTGGCTTTGTCAACCACTCGGATGGTGAAGTATCCGGCTTTGTCGATTCCCCAGTTAAAGCTGGCAGTGCTGTTGCCTGCAAGCCCATACTCAGAGTTTGCAACCATAAAATTGTAGGGGTTATCAACTACGTAGGTGTCTATTAATCCGGTCCAAAGATGCAATTCGATGGGGTGGCTGCTGAATGCAGAGGCAGTTATGTTTAAGCCACGGTATTCAACGGGAATAGGCAGGTAGAACTCGCCCTTGTATGGATAGCAACTGTCGGTAACTGTGACGTTAACTGAAAACTGCCTCAGCGGATAAACAAGACCTCTCCGGGCGAAGTCTTCAGTTATTGTTTGCGTATCTACGGGTCCAACATGGTAAACTGAGGTGCCGTTGGCGCCAACAAAAACCAGTGGAAGAAAACTTGCGGTGCCCAGATACTTGGTGAGGATACACAAGTCATAGGCGGGGGGCATCCTGATATCGGTTGGGCCTGCCCAGGGAACACTCAACACGTAGCCGACGCCTCTGCCTTCCAGAAACGCCAATGCCTCCTCGATGCCGCTCATATGGTAGAGGGGAGCTGACTCGTTTCCGTCTAGCGGCAGTATGCTGCGGTTTAGGTAGTACCCTTTAATGTCAAAGGTTGCGATGCGGGTGTTTGCGGGTGTGTTTTGGTTGATCCATTGCCAGGCGTCGCCTTCCTCGAATACATGCGACAGGTAGGCTACTTTGGTTTCGCCAGGTTGAACCAGCGGCTTAACGGTGTTAGCGTAGGGCAACATAACTGCACCGAGGAGAACCACGGCTAAAACGAAAAATGCTGCGGGGATGATTTTAGGCAGCTTGAATCGGTTGGGGATATTCGTGAATCCGTAGGCGAAAAGCACCGCTAAAGCGGGCAGCGCAATGATTAGGTACCGTGGAAACGCAACGTGGAACGCCATAACTGCAACGCTGACCAGCAGCAGGTAAAGGGGCAGTGCAACGCGGAGGTTCCTGCGTGGCCTGTAAAAGGTGAAAATTGCTGTGCCTGCAACCAGGAGCACGGCGCCTGCCTTGTAGAGGGTAGTGGTCCAGTGGTAGAGGGGATCTAAGGCGTAGTGCTGGAAATGCTGGGTTGTGGAGCTTAAGAGCAGGGGGTCTAGATATTTTCCTATACCGAAGAATGGGTAGAGGGGGTTGCCGAGCAAAAGCAGATTGCGCAGGTACCAGGGGAAAATGATGGCTAAACCCAAAGCGGCAAGGGGAGCAGCCTGCTTTAAACTTATTTTCTTATGTAAAGCGTATATAAGAAAAATGCCGATGGCTGCTAATCCAATGTAGCTGGTGAGGGCTGCAAAGGCACCGAACAGCACGCCTGACGCCTCATACTTTTTTGCTTCGCCGGGACCTGCGGTCTGAGCCCTAAAGAAGAAGTAGGCGCACAACGTCATCATCAACGTCAACGCCATAAGATAGGTTTCCTCGATGAAGAGCATCCAGAAGAACGGAACAAGGGCTAATGCGGCAACCGCGAGAAACGAGTAGGTGCGGTTTGCGGTGAATTGCATCGCGAACTTGTAGGTGACCAAAAGTATTGTCAGGCTGAAAATCGGGGACAGCAACCTATAGTAGAAGTCGTTGGCGCTGCCTGCGAGGGTGTAGAGGGAAGCTGCGGTAAGTTGCATGCCCGGCGGATAGGCTGCGCTCATCTCTATGCCTATTGAGGGGCCAGCGATGAGGGGGATGTGGCTGTTCTGGAAGATTAACCGTGCATAGTTGACGCCGTAGGCGAGTGAGTCCCATTCTGTAGCTGGAAGCGCCAGTGCGCTGTAGGTGGAGGCCACGATGAGTACGCTGATTATAGCGAGCAGAAGCAGGTGCTGATTGTTTATTTTAGCGGGCTTAAGGTTTGAGGGGCGAAAGGCGATTTTTGGTCTGTAACCGCCCACATATGCGGTGATGCTTAAGGCGATAAAGAGGGCTAGTTGAGTGGAGAGTACCGATAGGAAAGTTATCTCCCAGAGAACGCCCAGGCAAATTGTGGCTAGGAAGGTTAAACCGAACCCTAAGCCCACCGTCATTATTGCTCGTTCAGCCGCGCCTATTTTTGTGTGGTTAAGACTGATGGAGAGGAGAAACCCGTTTGCTAATATGAACAGTATGCCCAGCCAGCCCGCGTCGAAGGGAACGGTAGCCGGTTGGTCCTGCATTGGGTTTCTTAAGCCAATCACATAAAGGATGACCGACAAGGCAGCGGCGATTATGGCTGCTGACAGCAACTTAGAGTTAAGGTTGACCATACTCTCCCAATCCTTTGTATGTAACAAATTTTTGGTTGGGTCCAACAACCATGTTTATTGAGATGTCAACTTTTGCGTTGTTATCCCAAGGCTCCCTAAACACCAGTATCACCGTGTAATAATCCGGCTTGGTTACGTTCCAATTTAAGGTCGGGTTGATTACTTCAAAAGCGGTGGAGTTAGGTGAGCGGATAGCTAGGCCATGGTTTATCCACCAGCCCGTAGTCTCCGAAGGCTGAATTAACCCCTCAAACACTTCAATAACCATGCTTTTACCGTATGTGTTAGTTACAAGTTGTAGCGTGTTGTTTTGGGCTATTTCAGGAAGATAAATGAATAGTGAATTTGGAATCGTCAGGTTCGTCAGCGACATATTCAGCGTAGAGTTCGTGTAGGCTACTGCGGTTCTTTCTTTTACGGTTGCGTATGGTGAAGCCTCGATTTTGCTGACAACAAAATCCTGGTTGAATGCATATAGACCTAACTCAACGAGGCCTATTCTTGAAAGGGGCACAAGGAACTCGTAGGTTTTCCAGTTGCCCGTGTTTGTTTTCTGTATGGATACAAGCTCACTCCAGAGCAGCGAGTCGGGATTAAAGATATTTACGTATAATGCGTCCTTGCCCACATCTAAGTAAGTGATTTTTACGGTGGTTAAGTCCCGTGTGGCAACAAAAAGTCGGGCGGAGTCATTGTTTGCTAGGACTGATTGGGTTTGTATGCCGCTAATTGCTCGGGGCACGCTCCATCCGTGTTGGTTAATGGAGATGGTGGTTTTTGAATTGTTGGTTATGGGCGAATCGAAGGGGCCTACGTTGTAGATAGCGAGGTTTGAGTTGTTGCTAAAAATAGTTGGGAAGTAAAGGGAAGAACCCAGATATTTTGTCATTGGCAGGATGCTGAAGTGATCTCTTGCCCATTCCACATCCACAACTATAGTCACGTTATTTTTTCGTAGAAACTGCAGCATAAGTTCTGGATCAGTGATATGGTAGAGGTCGCGTGCTTCCCAACTGTCAAGGTAGAAGAAGTAGTCGTTGCTACAGTTTTTAACGTAGTACAGTTGGTTTTCTATGGTTGCGACTTTTTGTCCCGCTGATACGTTGGCGTTGATGTATTCCCAAGCTTGCACCTGCGGAAAGAGCCTGTTAAGCACCGTCCAGGTGTCAGCGTTTGGATGCTTTAAAAGCCACAAGTAATCCGCAGGCACCTCATTATTGTGGTCTTCTTCATACACCTTCCCGCCCATAACCAACGTTAAACTTGGAAAGATGAATGCACTCAGAAGAACAGCGACGAGGCCTAACCTGATTATGTTGCTTTTGCGTAGGCTAAGCAGGCGATGCTTAACCACTCTGAACCGCTTTTCCGCTGCCTGGCTATCCCATTGTTTACACATGTCCAGCGTTTTTATTATTGGCAGCGCAGTCAGCAACGCGAAGCCGGGCATAGCGAAAACCAAGTGGTGGGGAAACCCCCATGAGATGCCGCTTAACACCAGCGCGCTCAGAGATAGGGGCCAGATAGCCAAAAGCCAGAACTTTTTATTCATGGTTGGAAGCAGCGCGACCGCCAGTAGGGTGAAGAGTGAAATAGCTGGGAAACTGGTGCGGTACGTCAAAAACGTCATCACTTGGTCGAATGCTGTGGCGTTAACTTCTCCGAAGACGCTGTTGGCGGCTGAGTTCTTGATGCCGTTAACGGTGGTGTTCATTATCAGGGGGTCTATGTTGACTCCGCCCAGCACCGTGTAGGCGTTAGGGTAAATTGGGTTGCCTACGACCACTGCGTTGCGGGCGTACCAGACGCCGCCGACCAGCAGCACCGCAAAAAGAAAAACCGCTGTTTTTTTCATGTTTAGTTTGAAGAGGCTTCTATGTTTGAGGAACTGGTAGACCAGCGCAAATAGGAAAAACGGCGCCATATACAACGCGATATAAGAGGTTAAGGCGGCAAACCCCAGAAACACACCGCTTGCCACCCAGTATTTCATGTTGCCCCTAAATATGCCCAGCAGCACAAACAAAACCGCCATAGTGCAGAAAAACGTGAGCGTCGAGTAGCTTGTCGCGTAGATGGAGTAGCGGAAAAACAGGGGGGTAAGCGCCAGGAAAAGCGCGGCTAGAAGCCCGAGTTTTCTGCCGTGGAGGACCTCCCCGATTTTGTAGGTTGCGGCAACCGCAAGCAGCCCCATCACCGGTGGTATGGCGCGGAGATAGAAGTCTTCGACTGCGCCGATTTGGGTGTAGTAGAAGGCGCCAAGAGCCGGGAAGAGGGGTGGAAAGTTTGCGCTCATCTGGATGCCGATGGAGGGGCCCGCTAGGACGGGGAGGGCGTGGTCGCGGTACGTCATGGTTGCTACGGCGGCGTGGTAGACGGTGGCGTCCCAATGCACGACGGCTGTGAGGAGCGCGTGGTAGAAGACCAGAAAGAATATGGCGGCGACTGCGAGGGCGGCGGGGAGCCAGAATTTGGGGTTTGGCGGCAGCTTGAATTGGAGGCGCAGAGCGAAATGGGGTATGAGGGGTAGCTTCTGGCGGCGTCTTCGGTAGAGCAGGGCAGCCGCTGAGACTGCGCCGGCAAGCAGAATTGCAAGGTTAAGGGGCGCCGCATAGAGGTTGCCGGCGATGCCCAATATGATGGTTACTAAGCCGGTGAGGCCAAAACCCAAGCCGACGGAGGCGACCAGTTTGAGGACAAAATCTTTTTCGTTGCCTAGCAGCAGCTGCCCCCAGAGTAGCCCAAGCGCCAAAACCTCCAGGGTTGCCAGCAGAGCCCACGGCACCCCCACGATGGCTACCGGCGTATAGGTGACTTGTGGCTTTAGCATCCACGCGGAAACCTGATCCAGCGCATCCAGCCAGTTCTGGTTGATGAAGACGTAGACGAGCCAGGCGCACGCTAAGAAGGTCACGATCATCAGGGGAACCGTTAAGTCCACCCTGGATTCGTTTGGCGGGTTTGGGGCGGATTGGTTTTCCACGCTGTATCCTCAGGGGTTGGTTGCTTGGGATAGACGGGTACCCTTTATTGGCGGAGGATGTATAAAGCAGTTATCAGTAGAAACAGCAAAGCGGCTTTTCTTCTAGGTTTGATGCGGTGGGAAAAATTAATCTGCCCTGCCGCCTAACCCTTTATGGTGATTTATGTGCCTTTTGTGCAGGTAAACGTTTGGGCCGGCATGAGCCCTGAGAATAAGCAGAAAGTCGTCGAGGGAATAACCCGGGTTTTCACGGATATGGGTATCCCCAGTCAAGCCACCACCGTGATGATTCTGGAGGTCCCCAAGGAGAACTGGGCAAGCGGCGGCAAACTCCACAGCCAAGCGCCCCCCGACCTCAGCCGATAGCGGTCTGCTCTTCAGGGCGCTTTTGGCGGGTAGCCGCGGGGATTTTTTGGTTTCGGCATCGTGAGCAGCTGGTTTTTGCCCACCCAGACTTCAGAGCGATATTTTCTCTCCCAACCGAAAATCAACGCTGCCTTTGAATCAAAATATGTAGCTATTGTCACGAAAACGCAGAGGAACGCTGTGCCCCATATTTCTTGAGGATAATAGAATGCGCTGAGGAAAACAGTTGCTACCAGCGTTAGAGCGGTGATTAGGAAACTGATCGATGACAGTTTGGTGCTGGCTTGACCCGCCCGAGCAAGAACCTTCAACTCCCTGTATGTCAAAGCTGCCCCGAGGAATAAACCCAAAGCAACCGAGCCAGCTAATGCCGCCGCCATCACCGGCGCAGCCAAAACGTAAGTTAGATATCTGCTAAAGGTTACTACAAAGCCTGTGGAAGTAATCGCCATAAGAATCAGGTTTACAGAAATGCGCATTGCACTCTGCGGTCTCTCAGCTAAAGCAAGGCCGCTGCGGCTGTAGCCCACCAGAGGCATCTTGATGATGATTGGCTCCTGGGGAAACCAGCCTCTTATCTTTGAGCGGGGGCTTCTATGTGTGCCCATTCATTTAGCGCCTCCAACCTGCACGGCTGCTTATGTTGTCTTGGGGCGGTTTCGGGATAAGATACATCCCAGTTCCCCACGTGCTCTGCACTATACGCATGTCATTTTTCCGTTCAAAAGCAGCCAAGAGTAGGGGTCGGGTGATTGCGAAGGAAACGACCCAGGGGTAAAGCAGGGCTAAAAAGGGCGATAAATCTCTGCCGTAGATACTCCAGCAGGCAAAACCTCCCGTGATCGGCATAGCTGCAATGAGTAATAGCAAAACCAGCTCTTTAGCGGTAAAGCGGTAATGGTATTCTTTTGCAAGCACGCCAAGCTGACGTGTGGTTAATGCCCAACTGCAAACAAGACCCGCCGCTGCGCCCATGGTTACCCAAGCAGCAGTCACCAATGAAGCTCGAAGCTCAAGCCCTATGGAGAAAGACATGAAGCCAAAGAGCACCACATTGAAAACCGCCAATACAACCGCATACTTTGTTGTGCTAAGCGTGTAATCGGAGGGAATTATCCGGGGCGGCTGCTTGGCTTCATGCCCTTGCAGGTTCGCCGAGCATATCAAGCGGGGCTCCTGCGGGAACCATCCTCTGATGCGGTTAGCCAGCATCTCACTTGCCTTCATAGCTCCCCTCTCCATGGCTCCTTCTATGTCGAAGGTAACCGTAAACCGCGATAGCGGCGCCGACGCACCATGCAAAAGAAGCCGTTTCAATATACCACAGAAAAGCGGCGGCGGATTCACCCGTGATTCCTGTTAGGTTTCCAAAGACAACCATCAACCCTAAAGCGCCTGCTCCGCCTGCAATCCCCCCCGCCAGCCACCAAGCCATATAGGGAACATGCCCCAGCGGTTTAAGCCGAGTAGGCAACGTGGGTTCCTCTGGGAACCATCCTCTTATGCGAGAAGATAACTTTTTCATCAAACTGCGCCTCCACCCTCTTTGCCTAATTCACCGTCACCCGCTTCACAGCCAGTCATCAACGGGTTCTCTTTTGGAACAGCGACGATGCCGCCTCCAAACCCAGCAATCATTAAACGCATGTTTTCCCTCTTCTCGAAAGCAGGAAACAAAACATATCTCGCAATTGCAGCTGCCGTAATCAAGGCTAAACCCGAAACTACAAACGCTAGCGACGGCGATATCGTCGGGCCCTCATTGAACACGACATCGGCATAAGCCGCAAAGATAGCAAAGATAGTCAAGGGAACAAATGGCAGAAAACCCCTTAAATCCATTTGATACCGGTGGTCTTCAAACAACTTTCTCATGACTCTTCGAATGGATAATACGCCTAAACCTGCCCCCAAAATTATGCCTGCAATCATCCATCCGACAGCAAACAGGGAAATCCAACCGGGGGAATCTAAGGCAAGTCCAAAGAAGAAACATCCCCAAAATAAATCAATAATAATTAAGAAAACAGTTAGTCTGAAGTTATCTTGTTTTACCCTTGTTTTGGACCCCGGCGGAGTTACAGGTAGCTGCCTCTTTTCATGAACCGTTTGGTAGCTATTTCTATGCAAAGCGGGCTCCTGGGGAAACCATCCTCTGAAGAATTTTTCTGAACGCCGCCGCAACCCCATCTTAACGCCATCCCTTCGGCAGCAGACGCTGCTTATAGTTACGATAAATCAGCACGTTCACGGACACCAACGTTGCAATAAATATGCTCCACTGCAAAACGGATACTGTCAAGCTGTCGTAGGCAGGGCGAATAAATAGCAAGTCGGTGCCCAAAAACACGGCCACCATGATTCCGTTGGCTATCTGCGCGACTTTGAAGGCTTTCTTGTCTGGCTCTGCTTTTGTTTTGGGCAATGAGGCAGGACTTGCGAGGTGTTTGTAGTTGGGTTCCTGAGGGAACCATCCTCTTATGCGCATTAGGAGACTTCTTTTGGCGTTCATTTTGAGGTCTCCTTTTTTTCGGCGGTTTTTTTCTTGCCGTATTCATGGAAAAACAGGTTAACGAGTGCTATGAGAACTGTAAAAATGATCACCGAGGTAAACAGTGGCTGTGACCCGGCGGTTGCGGCTGTGTATAATGTGAACCCTAAGAAGGCGCAGACCAACATAATGTTAGCTGCAACGGTGGCTTTGAAGAGGTCTCCAAAGTCTTCAGCGGGCGTAACCCAGCGTGTGTATTTCATCCACTTTGAACCCTGAGTTTTAAGCTTGACTCCACAAAACGTGAAGGCGAGAACTGAGATGAAAATCAGCGCAATTGCCCCTGCTAAAATTATCCATGCCTCTGGCGTTCTGGGCGAGGCATATCCCCATCCAGAGTTAGCTTTAGGGGTAAAGCTATTCGGAAACAGCAAGTATGGAGCCGCCAAGAGAACAAACCCTGCCAATAGGCTGGCCACTCCCAATCCGCCAAATGTTCGGGCTGAGATAGCGCCGATTCTGCTCATGGGTGCCGCCTCAATTTTTCGGTTTGAGGGCGAAGCATGTTCCTGTGGGAACCATCCCCTGATGCGTGTCTGGAGGCTTCTTTTGGCGTTCATCGGCTTGTTTCCCTCCGATAGCTGAGCCACACCAGAAAAGCCGCCGCCAACAGCGGAACCCCCAAAACAACCAGCAGAACCGCCACCTGATTTGGGTATGCGGGAACAAAACTCATGATGACCCCCAGCGCAGTAAAGGAGCCGCCTGCCGCGCCTAATCCGCCTACAAGCCGTTCCCGAACAGTCGGAGGCCCCCTTATGGCTGGCCTAGGCTTCGCTACGTTTACTTTGATTGCGTTAAGTTTGGGGTCAGCTGGAAACCAGCCTCTGATTTGCCTTCCACTGTGCTCTTTGTTTTTCATGGCTTCAACCGGCTTTTTTGTTCGTTTTGTTCAGTACGTGTTTTTGGGATAGAATAAAGCACGAATCTTCCCCGCCAAAAGTCTCCGCTTTTAATCTCTCCTCGCCAAAGCTCTGATTTATTTTTTCTTTCCCAAGCACGAAAAAGAAGCGTTTGTGCAGCCCCAGCGGATAATAAACTCGAAACAAAGAAGGCCATCATTGAATATGTTAACGTAGCAACTTGGGGGAAGTTAACTATCCAGTTCCCTATTATCAAACACAAACCGCTAAGAGCAAAGACAATAAATGTCGTTGTCGAGAGTTTAACATTTGAAGAGCCAGTTTTAAATAGCGTTTGCAGTTCCCTATATGCGGGCACTATTGCGAGAAATGTTCCTATAACTGCGCCAAAAAGAATTAAGCCAACAAAATTAGAGAAAGGCAGGTAAAATAAACAATTTAGCAGCGGCATCCCTAACAATAAAATGAAAAATATTGAATCGCGGTTTAGGGAAAAAGCTTTGTATCTCTGGGGCGGTATTGCCTGCATTTTAGGTAAGCTATCGCTAATAGCAAACGTTGAGTTTTTTATTTTAGGCTCTTGTGGGAACCAGCCTCTGATTCGGTTTCTTAAGGTTTCTCGTGTTTTCACTTTTTTCTCCTCCAAGAAAGTATTCCAACTGTAAACATTGTAAGTCCGACCGCGAAGAAGCCGCCGAACATCTTCAGTTGCAAATAGTCATAGTTGAGGCTGAGGTCGGTTGGAGCCAGCAGGTAGAGGAATAGGAATCGGAAGGAAATTGCAATCACGCCAAAGCCGCAGCCGAAGAGGAAATTTCCCACAAAATTCTTCCGCATCATTCCTTCAGCCATCGAGTTTCTGAATCTTTGGCTTTTTATCGATACTGCGCCCATAACTGCCATAAGTATGCCGCCAACGCCCATCGATAAAAAGAGCGCAATATTGTCAAGTAAATCTCTGAAAAGGCGGTTGTCTATAACGATGCCCTGCCAACTTAACGCTTCCGCAAAATGGCTGTAATTTATACTTGAAATTAATGCTGCCCCAAAACCCAAAGCGATCAATCCTATGCCAAAGCCAATCACTATGCCTGCATCGCGTTGATATTTTGATTCCATGGCTGCCGGAAGCGGATTAACCACTGCCAGGGCATTCTGCATTCTTGGCAGGCTTTTTTGTGGCTTTGGTAAGGTCGGTGTGGCAGGGAACCATCCTCTGATTCGGTTTTCCAAAGTTGGTTTCTTCATACCCATCATCCTTTAGTTTTGAAGCCTCTCTACATGACCCCACTGAGTCGTGTAATTTCCCGCTTGAATGCTTGACGAGTCGTGAACGGTTATCCAGCCAAAATACGAGAAGAGGTTGAGGTTATAACTATAATTCTGACTTAACGTGACATTAACCAGTGTGCTATAACAATCTACATACACCAGTAATTGCTGGCCTTGTACGGTATAGTTGAAGTTGTTTGCTGGTTCATTGTCATAGGTACCGTTTGGATGATATTCTGCTCGGCTGCTAACTATGGTTGGTCCATATTGTTTGATGAAGGATACTTGACAGATTTTGGTGGTGTCTTCTGTAAAGTAGACATGGATGTCTGCTTGATTTGTGTTAACATTTAAATTCACAACGTTTACGTTAGGCGCCTCTGTGGTGGTTATATAGTGATTTTCGGGCACGTAGGTGACTGTGAATGCGCCTGCAACGGCTGTACCTAAGAACATAATGCAAAAGAGAAGCGCCAAAATGGCGGGGAGGGTTTTGGCGAAGCGGTCTAATCCTCGAAGAACCAGAAAGCCTATTGTAATCAAAGCTATCGGAATGGCATACTCATACTGCAATCCCGAGGTTATTACAAGGTATGTGATGGCGGGTAAGATTGCTATAGCGGCAAGGGGCGCGAGTAGTTGCCGTTTGGTCGGAAAATTATCGGGAACAGTCCAAATTAACTTTTCTTTCTGTAATTTCCAAGTAGTGACGGTAAAAATTATCAATATTACAGCTACCACTCCAACGAAGGTTGCTACGCCCACACTGGTGCCTAGCAGAGGATATGCGATGATTCCTGAAAAACGCAAAATGCCTAAAAGTGCATCATTGAAAAAAACGCCGGCAGCGCCTATAAACATGAACACAGCTGTTACAGCAAATCTTAGTCGAATAGTTATGTTGTATCTGTAAATGCCATAACAAAGACTGAATAAAATAGCGACCCAACAAAAGTCAAAGGCTGCAATAGGGTAATCCTTGGAATATAAAGAGGTAACTCCATTAAAAATCGAGAAAATACCAAAAATAACTGTGTAAATTAGTAGCTGTTTTTTGTTTTTTCGTTCCTGTGAAGGGACGTTATCTATGCGTGTTACTGCCTTGGTCTGAAGTGCGGGTTCTTGAGGGAACCAGCCTCGAAGGTACCGCTGGTAGCCGCTTTCCCAATTCATGCTTTGAGCTCCGGTATGAGTTGGCTGAAGATTTGATGCGCCAGCTTGGCAGGGTGAATCTTGTCGGCATCGGGGATTTCTATGCCTCTTTCATGGGCTATGTCGATGAGGTATTGGCGGGTTTGGTTGAGGAACGCGGTGTCGGTGATTTCTTCGGGGTTGTCGTGCCAGTACCAGACTTTGAGTCCGTGGCTGGTGGTGTAGGTGATGATGGCTTTGCGTTTGAGGCCGGGGTGGTAGCCGAGGAGTATGGCTTGTTGGGGGAGGAGTTTGGTGACTTGGAGGTCGTTGACTTGGGCGACTTCGAGGAGGGTGGTGGCGAGTTTGGTTTGGGCGGTGAGGCGGGTTTGGTTGACGTATTGGCGGGTGGTTTTGAGTTTTTGGGCTATGGTGGTGACGCTGAGGCCTTTGCCGAGGAGTTCCCAGATGGTTTTTTGGCTTTGACTGAGGGGTGAGGAGACGTTGCAGGGCGTGGACATGACAATACCTGTAAACACTACAATGTTTACAGACTATTTAAGAATTATGTTAGGATTCTTAGGGATAATTATGAGTAAAAGGTGAAGAAACTGTTGACCTCCATAAACCACAAATGGAGTTCAAAAGAATATGAGTTTGGAATTGAAACCAAACCTAAACGAATCAATTAAAATTTTTCTTAAAATAAAATTTGTATGCGCTCCATGTTATTCAATACCAGCATTTTCAAGTAGAAAATCAGCTGTGGAATTTTCACCATATAATTTAGCAACAGTTAAAGGCGTAGCTCCTTTTTCTGGAACTATTCCACCCCAGAAATGCTTGTTTGCCATTAGACGCGCATTAATGTTTGCGCCTTTTAAAAGTAGCTTTTCAGCCAAAATCTTGTCTCCTCTAGCTGCTGCGTAATGCAAAGGTGTTGCACCATCCTTATCCAGCACATTGACGTTAGCTCCATGCTGTAAGATGAAATCAAATAGCGAGGAGTTTTGACAAAGTACTGCACTATGAAGTGCAGTAACCCCACAATGGTTTCCTTTATTTATGTCAGCACCTCGGGAGATCAAAAATTCAGCCATTGCTACATCATCACCACCACCTATGACAATGTTTGTATCGTTGATTTTGAGCCCCCTTCGAATAAGAATGTCAATAATTTCAAATTGTCGATAAAGGCTAGCATAGTGAAAAAGTACGATATTTCCAGAACTGTCCTTTGCATTTACAAGATTAGGTTCACGGTCAAGAATCTCTTCAATTTCTCTATTGTTTCCTGCCTTGCAAGCTGCGGCTAATTTGCCTATAATTTCAAAATTCGCAATCATGCTTCTCTGGCCTCTTCTTTGTCTTTTAATAAAGGTGAGAATTTATAAACTTTCTAGTAACACTATTAGCAGAATAGACCTGTAATGGATATTTCTCCATATTTTTGATATAAACTTGTTGGAGGAAATTTAAGCCTTGACCGTAGAGCCGTTAAAATTATCCGTGTAAGCTTACTGTGTTTTTTTTCTAGTTTCAATAAAGCTTCTGATAATATGCTTATTATCCTATTGTCTTTCCAGGGGCGAGCAGCTTCCTCTTTTAGTTTTGCTTGTAATCGTTGAATGACGTGCTCATCTCTGCAACCGATTTCCCCAAGTGACCAAGCTGCAGTATCAAATAGATGCGCATCATGCGTCCAATCCAACTCGAGCAATGGCTTAACAGCTTTTTGGTTCTTTAAATATCCCAGTACTTCTATTACAAACCGCATCATATCAACTGAATTGGGTGGATTGCCAAGTCCTACAAACCTGGCGGGGTTACGAGGATACCAGGCTGGGGCATCTTTTTGTAAAAAAGAAATGAGCGCATCAACTGCGGGCTCACCTATATTGGCCAATATTGCTGCAGTTTCTCTTGTAGTCGGGCTCTTACTGTAAACGACACGTGGGTCTGGGAAAATCTCTTCGAGCAGCAACTCCAATCCGCATAATGCCCTTGTATCTCCCATCAAGGCAAGAGTGAGAAATTTGTCATAGCTATAGTCAGCCTTTTCGAAAATGGCGTATGCAGCACTCTTGTCACCAATCTCACTTAAAGCTCTGACGGCTGCGTATCTTACAGAACTATCTTCGTCGCTTAATAATTCAATTAATGGTTTCACTGCTTGGGGGGCTTTTATTTTGCCGAGAGCTTCTACGGCTGCTATTCGTATAAGAAAATCTTTATTCAGCAGAGCCTTAACCAAACCGTCAACATTTCTATTTTCAGTCATCTTTTTAACATTAGGTTTCAACAAATCCATTGTTGCTGCACCATACTATCCTGATTATTTAGGACAGGACTATTTAACGTGTGCTTGTGAGCGGTGGAAGGGTTTTACAATAATTATCCCTAACTTTTAGCCGCTAATTAAGAATTACCGAAGCCCCGCGGCAACCCCACAAAACCCCAACCAAAAACCCAACAAACAAACAGCCAAACAAACACAAAACCAACACCCACCCAAACCCCCAAACAAAACCCATGCAGACGCCTAGCCTATAAATAGAGGGGGGGTAGAGAAGAACACGCACAACAGAGCCCAAATGCAGCCAAGCCCAGCCAAACCATATTTTTCCGTGATCTAGCATGGGTTTTCCATAAAAACAACCATTTTTTTAAGTAACGCATAAAAGCAAATGCTGCACAGTGTTACTTTAACACCAAAGGTTTGGTTACCAATGTCGGCTAAAAATCCTCCCAGAAAATTCGTTTCAGTTGACCCCAGCAAATGCATCGGCTGCGGCATCTGCGAGTACGCCTGCACCGTTGAGAAAGGCGAAGGCATCTGGAACCCGATTCGCAGCAGAATCCGCGTTGTCCGCATGTCACCAGTTTTCAATTTCGCATTAACATGTCGAGGATGCATTGATGCACGATGCGTTAAAGCATGCCCCGAAAGCGCCATCACCCAATCCGCAGTTAACAACCTCCTCATCATCGACGAAAAGAAATGCAAAGGCTGCGACTGGTGCATTCAAGCTTGCCCACATGGCGGCATCGCGCTCCACGCGGAAACAGGCAAAGCCATCGCATGTAACCTCTGCGAAGGCGAACCTAAATGCATCGAATCCTGCCCCGAGGAAGCCTTGGAAATCGTTTCAACCGACGAGGAAGCCGAGAAACGCTTCAACGACGCCTTAGCAAAGCTGCCTGAGCGAAGCGAGAAACTCCTCAAAACAGTCGAAAACAAGGACTGGAAGCCGCTGCTGGCAAGTGCAGAGAAGCGCTCGGAGAAAATCTCTGAGAAACTCGAAGCCCTCAACACCAAAGCTATGGCTAAAAGAGCCGAGAAAGAAGCTGAGGAATAAACCTCACTCTCCTTTTGGGTTAACGGTTTTCTTCATAACCCCTAATCAGTAAATCCGCGTCTAACCCGACGTTTTGCCCGTTGTAGCCGCCTTCCAGAACCCAAAACGCAGGCAGCCCAAGCGAAGCTATTCTTTTGCCTATATCATAGAAGTCCTGCCCCAAAAGCCCCAGAGTTGCCAAGTCGCCGCTGTGCGTGTCAAACCCCACCGAAACCGCCACAACCTCAAACTTGCCCACATCAACCAAACCCAGCGCCTTATCCAATGTTTCAAGGTAAAGTTTGCCCCCTGCAGTCGCCGGAAGAGGAAAATTGATGCAGTTCTGCTCTATGGTGATGCCGGTTCCAGGGTAGTTGGGTGACTGATGCAGCGAAACATAGGCTACATCGGAGTCCCCTAGAAAGATTTCTTGGGTGCCGTTGCCATGGTGTCCATCGATGTCTAAAATCAACGCTTTCTTGCCCAGCTCCTTAACGGCGACGGCAACGTTGTTTAGGTAGCAGAAGCCACGGGTGTAAGCGCCCAAGGCAGCTCCATACCTGCCCGCATGGTGTCCCGGTGGACGTGTAAGGGCGAAGCCTCCGATTTTGCTTGCCAGCAAAGCCCCGCCAACCGATAAGCTGGCGTAATCAAAGATTTTATCGTAAGCTGGCGTATCGGAATCCTCCACCATCCCCTTTTTGAGGTTCCACAGATACTCCATGTCATGAACCGAGAGCAACTGGTCTTCGGTGGCAGGGGGTGGCTCCACAAACTCGTAGCCCTTCTCCTGCAGGATGTCATGGGCAACTTTCACTCTTTGAGGCCCCTCAATATGCCAAGTTCCATAAGCTAAACATTTTTCGGAGTACACGATCGTGGTCTTCATCGGTTGCATCCAGCAGACACATAAATGTGGCGTCGCATTTAAAATATAAGCCTAAAGTGCCAAACAAGTGGAAAACCATGATTGCCCAAAACCCCTTCGAGCTATTCCGCCAAGAATGCCAAACCCTCCTACAAGACGCCATCAACAAAACGCTGCCTGAAATCAAGCCGCCCCAAATAACACTTAAAAAAACCCCCAACCTCGACTATGGGCAACTCGCCACCTCACTGTGCTTTGAGTTGGCAAAGAAACTCAACCAGAAACCCCTGCCCCTGGCTGAGCATCTAGTCGCAGCCATCGACCCATCCGGCTTTAACCTCGTGGAGAAGGTAGCGCCTGCTGGTGGCGGCTACATCAATTTCCATTTGAACTTCGGCAAGTTCGCTTCTCTTACTTTGGATTCTGTTGAGCAGTTGGGCGCTGACTTTGGCTTCGTAAAAACCCCCTCGCCCAAGCGCATCATCGTGGAGCACACCAGTGTTAACCCCCTGCATCCTATTCATATTGGGCAAGCCCGCAACCCCATGCTTGGCGACGCACTTGCACGTATTCTGCAGCTGCGTGGACACGCTGTTTCACGTCACTACTACATCGATGATGTAGGACGCCAAAGCAGCGTAGTGGCATATGGCTACCAGAAGCTGGGCAGACCCAAACCCACCGAGAAACCGGATCTTTTTGTGGGCAAGATCTACACGGTTACCGCATGCATCGTGGAAATCAACCGCCTTAAACGGCTCCGCAGCATAGCCCAGAATCCAGATGATTTAGCTAAAACAAACCGGGAACTCGACGAATGGGTAGCCATCGCAGCTGAACTCCAAGAAAAATACCCTGTCCTCTTCGAGGCGTTGCTCTCCAAAATCAGCCAAGACCAAAACCCCGAAGAAGAAATCAGCCGCCTCAACCGCAGCTACGAAGACGGAGCACCAGAGGCTAAGCAGCTTATCCGCGAAGTCAGCGACCTCTGCCTAGACGGCTTCCGCCAGACCATGGGACGTGTTGGCGTCAAGTATGATTCGTGGGATTGGGAAAGCGATTTCGTGTGGACCCCGCAGGTCAGCGAGGTAATGGCAAGGCTTAAGGCAACACCGTTCATATTCAACGAGAAGGGTGTGCTCCAGTTTGACGCAAACAAAACCGTTCAGGCACTGGATCTTAAATCCAAGCTGGGCCTAAGCGAGAACAACGAGGTTCCCCCGCTTACGCTGGTCCGCGCAGACGGCACCACCCTCTACACAACCCGCGATATTGCCTACACCATCTGGAAGTTCCGCCACGCCGAAAAAGTCGTCAACGTCATCGGTATGGAGCAGTCGCTGGCGCAGCTGCAGCTAAAACTAGCGCTCTACGCTATGGGCTTTAGTGTGCAGGCAGATAATTTGGTGCATTTCGCATACAACCTCGTTACGCTTCCAGGCTACAAGATGAGCAGCCGAAGAGGACACTACATAACCTTCGATGAAGTCCTCGACGAAGCCGTAAGACGCGCATACCAGGAAGTCACCAAACGCAGCCCCATGCTCAGCGAAGACGAAAAACATGTCATCGCAGACTTTGTGGGGTTAGGTGCAGTGCGTTATGCACTTTTGGATGTGGATTCAGGCAAACCCGTGATGTTCACCTGGGAACGCGTGTTAAACTTCGAAACCAACAGCGCCCCCTACGTGCAGTACACGCATGCCCGAGCCTGCAGCATCCTACGCAAGGCTGGGCGGCAACCCCAAAACCCCGACTACAGCCTGCTCTCTGAACGCCTAGAAAAAGAGCTTATCCTTAACCTCGCCGGCTTCCCCGACATGTTCATTGAAGCCACCGAGTACCTCAAACCAAACATGATCGCCGACTACGCCAACGCGTTGGCAGACAAATTCAACACCTTCTACAACGCCCACCCCGTGCTAAAAGCCGATTCGCAGGGACTAATCGATGCACGCCTCGCTCTGACAAAAGCCATCCAGACCGTCATGAAAAACACGCTTAACCTCATCGGCGTGACTGCGCCAGAGAAAATGTAAACCCGAGTTCTGTTGCTCTGCCAAGATAGCCCCCCCTCTATTTATAGGCGCCAATTTGGTTATGGGAATTTTTGTCTGTTTTGCTTTTCATGTAATTTTGTCTGTTTCGATCAGCCAAGCAGCCTAAGGGGAAAAACGGAATTTTGCGTGTTGACTATCTGAGTTCTAAGCATCGGATTTACCGTTACTGAAACAGTCTTATAGAGAACGATCGAATTTTTTTTAGCGGTTATCGCCAAGTGGTTCGATGGCGTTATCTTGATCAAGGTGTAAGAATCTTTGATTGCGCATTTCACGTTTAGCCGAACAAGCTATACATGTGCAATCAAGTTTTTTTATCAAGTGTTTAACTCCGTCTGAATGTAATGAATCTCTCCAATTGAACTTATTTAGAATTTTTTCTAGGTATTTTTCATTATTTTTTTCATAATACTGGTAAAGAGCATAAACACAAAAATCGGCTAGCTGAAGCATACGAGTATCTTGACTGGCTGAAAAGTAGGGAATGTCAACGATATTATGAATTGGTCTTCCTTCAACGCCTTCTTTTCGAAAAACATAAATTAAGTCTCGAAATTGGCTTTTATGTGCATCATCAATTATTAATAACCCTTTGTTAGTATTGCCTGCCTTATGCATTTTCGTTAAGAATTGATTAAAACTAAGACAAACATCTTGGAAAGTTATTTTTAAATTAATGGATTCTCCGGTCTCTGCCTTGCTTATATGCAATGCGTTTCCAAAAGCTACTAATGTGGGAAAAGGGGCATTTGCTACTACTTCATAGACATCATTCATTATTTCTCCCCTTGTCTTTTCAAGGATTCCTCTCCATCTTTTATTTCCTGTCTTGATGTCACCCGCATGAAATTCAATAGGTACTTTTAATTCACCAAAATATTTAGTTTGAATTTCATCTAATTTGCTTGCTAACCCTGCTACTTGCCCTTCATGAATAGCCACACCGCCTAAAACAAAATGATTTTGGGTTGCCCATCCGTTTGGGGAGCCAGATTCATCTATGTAAAGAAAATACACTTCTTGTTCCCCTCTCCGCCCGTGTTATTACAAGGCGACCGAGTACGAGAGATTATCTCGTAACGACCCGCAATAGGCGAGCCTCCCAGCCGCGGAAAAAGAGTATATACTATTGCCAATTTAAGTTTTGTTGCTATCTGACACTTTGACACACACCCTATAATTTGTCAAAGCGATGGCAGAGACGTTTTTCCAAATTAACTTCGGGTGTTTGTTTGTGAAGCCTTATTTTCGCTATTCTCTTTTTTTGCGCTAGCTCTCTATTTCGGTATACCCACGTGACTTTTTACGCGGTCATCATAGAACTTCGGGGGTCTATTGTTGCTCTGGGTTGCTGTATAGATTATCGCCCATACCCTAAAATGGGTTTTATCGCTTTGCAGTTAGCGGTTTATTTAAAAATAAGCCCAACTGAAGATATACTACGCAAGGTGACTCTGTGAAGGCTCTGATTCTAGCAGGCGGATTCGCCACACGGCTAAGACCCCTGAGCTGTGCAAGACCCAAAACCCTCTTCCCCATAGTTAACAAGCCGCTGCTACAGTGGATTTTCGAGCGGCTCTCCCAAGGCGGTGTAGACGAAGCCATCCTCGCCGTCAACGCCCTGACCCAATTCTACATCCGCCAACATAAACCCTCCAAAAGCGGCTTAAAAGTCCGCTTCTCCATCGACCCGCCCAAGAAGCCGCTGGGAACCGCCGGACCCATCAAAAAAGCCGAGCGCCTCATCGGCCACGACGAACCCTTCATCGCATTAAACGGAGACATATTCGCCGACATCAACTACAGACAACTCATTGAAAACCACAAAAAATCAAACGCCCTCGCCACCATCGCGCTCTGCACCGTAGAAGACCCCTCGGCTTTCGGCGTCGCCGAACTCTGCGATGGAAACTGCATCCGCCGCTTCATCGAAAAACCCCCCAAGGGCGCCGCCCCCAGCAACCTCATCAACGCAGGCGCCTACGTGCTTAGCCCCGAAATCTTCCGCTACATACCCGAGGGCAAAGCCGTCTCGATTGAGCGGGAAGTCTTCCCCGTGCTCGCAGCGGAGGGGCGCCTTAATGGCTTCTGCATGGAGGGGCTCTGGATGGATATCGGCAAGCCCCAGGAGTACCTGCAAGCAAACATGACGGTGCTCGACCAAACCGCAATTCAGCTACGCCAACCGCGCGCCAGAGGGTATGAAGTGAAAAAGCCCGTGGCACTTGACAGTGGGGTACGCATCAGCGAGAACTGCGTTATTGGACCATATGCGGTTGTAGGCAGAAACGTCAAGGTCGGCAGAAACGTCCAAATCGCCAATTCGGTGGTGTTTCCCGACGCGGAAATCGGCGACGACGTTATCTTAAACGGCGCCATAGTGGGTGAGGGAGCCAAAATCGGTGGGCACGTCAAACTCGGCAAAGGCTGCATCGTAGGCGACTTAGCTAAAATCAGCGATGCGCTACATCTATGTGACGGCTCAGCGGTGTGTCCAGCCAAAGTTATCTCTGAAAACATTTTAAAACCCAAACTTGACTGTTAACAGATATAGAGTTGAGATTTATGAGCGCACGAAAGCTTTTCGGAACAAACGGGGTTCGCGGGCTAGTCAATGTTGAGTTGACGCCTGAAATGGCAATTAAAATCGGGGCATCCATCGGAACATTCTTCGGAAAAGGCAAGCGACTGCTGCTGGGGCATGACGCAAGAACCAGCGGCTCCCTGTTCTCCCAAGCCGTCATCTCAGGTTTGATTTCGACGGGCATCGAGGTTTACTTTGCAGGTATGGCATCTACGCCTGCGCTGCAGTTCGCCGTCAAAAATCACAGCATGGACGGTGGAGTCATCATCACAGCTTCACATAACCCCCCCGAATACAACGGCATCAAGGTCATCTGGAGCGACGGCATCGAAACCAGCCACGAGCAGGAAACAGAAATCGAAGGCATCTACTTCGACAACAAAATCATCTATGCTCCATGGGATCACCTCGGAGCAAAACATGAGTTGCCGGGGATCAACGACGAATACAAAGACGCCATGAAAAAACATGTGGACGTCGCCAAAATCGCCTCTAAACATTTCCATGTTGTTGTGGACGCTGCCAACAGCGTCGGAGGCATCGCTCTGCCGATATTGCTGCGTGAACTCGGATGCAAAGTCACCACCATAAACGCCAACATCGACGGCACCTTCCCCGGGCGTCTCCCCGAGCCTCGACCGGAAAGCCTCGGCGACATGGCAGCCACCGTCAAAGCCGTCGGCGCAGATATGGCTGTGGCTTTCGACGGCGACGCTGACCGCTCAATTTTCTGCGACGGCAACGGCGTCATCTACTGGGGCGATAAAACATTCGCCGTCGTCATAAAACAGTACCTGCTAAAGCATCCTGGAGCCAAAATCGTCACGCCCGTCTCCAGCTCCACCCTCATCAAAGACACCGTTGAAGCCTACAAGGGACAGCTCATCTGGACCAAAGTGGGCAGCGTCACCGTTTCCCAGACTATGAAGGCTGAAGACGCCAATCTAGGCGGCGAAGAAAACGGCGGCATCTTCTATCGGCCTCACCAAGCAGTCCGAGACGGCGCCATGACCACTGCGCTGCTGCTCAACATAATGGCTGATACAGGAAAATCCCTGGGTGAACTCGTTGCAGAGGAGCCGCAGTACTTCATCGAGAAGGGCAAAATCGAATGTTCCGACGACAAAAAAGAGCCGTTGCTAGCAGCGATTACTGAGCAGGTCAAAGGCGAGAACATCAGCACCATCGACGGCGTCAAAATCTGGTTTGCCGACAGCAGCGCAATTCTGATTCGCCCAAGCGGCACCGAACCCGTCTTTAGACTCTACGCTGAAGCTAAAGACCAAGAAAAAGCATTAAAGCTAGTTAGGGACTACACTTCACGGCTTGAAAAACTCCTAGCAACCCTATAGGTGAGATTTCAGCCTGAGGAACCATTGTGCCCCCAGCTTTGCAGCTAAAACCCCAAGATTTGGACTCCACTGAGAAACGCTCAAAAATCAGTGTTGCCGTCGTCGGCTGCGGGCACAAAGGCATCTTTTATGCTAACGCTTTTGCGGATGCAGGCTTTAGGGTAATCTGCACTGACGCGGACGCCAGCGTAGTTAAGAAGCTGGCCAAGGGCAAAGCCTCCTTTGCTGCCCCTGAAATGGAAGCCAAACTCAAAAGCCACGTTACAGCCGAAAGAATCTGCGCTGAAGGAGACCTCAAAAAGGCAGTTTCCCAATGCGACGTAGTTGTGGTCGCCATCAACGGAGTCGTGGATGAGCAGAAAATCAACGGCGACAACGGGTTAGTGGGCACATGTAAGCAAGTCGGCTCCGCGTTGCAGCAGGGTTCATTGGTTGTTTACGGCGGCGTGGCAGCTTTGGGCTTCATGGAGGGCGCCATAAAGGAGACGCTGGAGAACACCTCGGGATTGAAAGCTGGGGAACAATTCGGCTTAGCCTACAGCCCCCTCACCTCCACCTCCGTGAATATGGCGCTTCAGGTTGCTGCCGCTGACAAAAACAGCCTTGCCTCCGCCACGGCACTCCTTAAAACATTAACGGCGAACGTCACGGAAACCGGCGATGTCAAAGCCGCCGAAGTAGCTGTGCTTTTCAGGCTAGCAAAGCAGGACACGGACATAGCGTTAGCCAATGAGATGGCGATGTTCTGTGAGAGCGCCAACGTCGACTGCTTTTCGGTGCTTAACCTCCTAAGCCAAGACCACCCAGACTTCTACCCTGCAGTCGCCGAAGACAACTGTGCACAGGCGCATCTGCTGCTGGAAGCCGCCGAGAACCTAAACGCCAAAGTCAAGCTACCCGCGTTGGCGCGTCAAATAAACGAGGACATGATTAAGCACGCGGTGAATTTGACGGCGGATGCTCTGCGATGCGGCGACAAAACGCTTCGGCGGGGCAAAGTTGCGGTTTTGGGTTCTGCAAGCCCTAAGTCTGCTACTGCAGCCTACGTTAAGATGCTGGAGCAGAAGGGCGCCAAAGTCAGCCTCTACGATCCAGCAGCCCGCAGAGAGCCGCTGGATGCGCGGGTGGTGAAACGCAGCCTCAACGAGACAGTGGAGGGCACCGACTGTATTGTGCTGCTATCTAATCCTGATCAGCTTGGACGCTTGAATCTCAAAAAAATCAAGGTGCTGATGAAGTCACCGTCGGTTATGGTGGATTTGGTAGGCAAGTTTGAGCCTGCCCACGTGGAAACAGAAGGATTCATATACGCTGGGCTGGGAAGAAGAGTGGAAAAGAAATGAATAAACTTGGTGTAGCAGTTATCGGGACGGGGCAATGGGGCAGAAACCATGCCCGAGTCTACAAGGAGCTTGCCTCCACTGAACTTGTTGCGGTATGCGACGTTAACATGGATCGGGCTAAGGCGATGGCGATGCAGTATGGCTGCAAAGCCTACAGTGACAGCGCAGAGATGCTTAAAGACAGCCAAATCCAAGCCGTTAACGTCTGCACGTGGTCAACGATTCTGTTTCAGGAAGCCACAAAAGCCCTCAACGCAGGCAGGCACGTACTTGTGGAAAAGCCCATGTCCACTACCCCCGAGCAGGCACGCCAGCTTGTTAAAACTGCAGAGGAAAACGGCTTGCATTTAACGGTGGGTTTTCTGATGCGCTTTATCCCCGGATTGCAGCTTATTCGCCAGTCGGTTGAGAACAAAAAAATCGGGGACTTAGTCAGCGTTACCGCTAAGCGTGTTTCGCAGTGGCCTGAACGCATCGGCGACGTCGGAGTCGTCAAAGACACCGCTATCCATGACATAGACGTGATGCGTTTTATTTCGCGGCAGGACCCCATTAGCGTCTATGCCAAGATGGGCAGTAAGCGTATCCAGAAATTTGAGGACTACGCCCAAATCATGCTGACCTATGCTGACGGCGAAACCGCGTTTATCGAATCCAACTGGCTCACGCCCTACAAAACCCGAACACTCATCGCAACCGGCACCGAAGCCATCATGCGGCTTGACTATAACACTCAGGAACTCTACATTGAAGAGAAAACCCAAACTGTCCAGCCCCGACTGCCCTTCCAAGAGCCCCTCAAAGCAGAACTGCAGCACTTCGTGGATTGCATAACCAAAAAAGAGAAGCCCATCGTGACCGGCGAGGACGGCGTGAAGGCGCTGGAAATCGCCACTGCCGCCATGCAGTCATCTGCTAAAAACGCTGCGGTGCAACTGAAAAACTAGGTTTATTTGAGGTTGAAGGGTTTGCCTTCTGATAGAATCTTCTCTGGCACCTGAGCTTTCCATTTTTTGAGGAAGGGCAGATCCTCGGATTCTTTGCGTAGCTCGTCGGGGAGCATCTCGGGGATTTCATCGCGAATAGGGTACCAGCGGTTGCATTTGGGGCACACGATAAGTCCCTCCACGATTTCGTCTTTCTCCTCAAAAACATGCAGTTCAAGCGGGTCATGGTGGTCGATTGGGCATGCGAGGATTTCCATCAGTTTACGCTTCATTGAGATTCCACACTGTAAAGATTAGGTGAGGCTTGGCTTATTAAAACTTGCTTGGCAACTCGGCTACTTGGATATCCAGCACTGTCTGGTACCAGTTAGGTCCGGTGCTGCGAATCACCCGGGAACACGCAAACATGTAATGCACCCCCAACTCGCAGAGTTTTGCGGCGACTTTACGTTCGGTTTTCTCGGCGGGGTCCTCATCGCCAACTGCATGCTCAAAGTGGTAGAGGTGAATCCAGCCGCCTTCCCGCTTAAGCGCCGCCACAGCAGCCGGCAGATACTCCAGCGCCAGCTCCGGCAGCGGCATCAACACGCGGTCAGCAACCCCCCGAAGCGTCCCCTCCGCGATCTGTTTAGCGTCACCCAGCATGGGGATAACTCGGCTGTAGACGCGGTTAACCCGTACGTTCTCAACCATAGATTGGTAGGCGGCGGGGTTAAGGTCTATCGAGTAAACTTTGGTCTGCGGCGAGGATTTAGCGATGATTATGCTAAAGCAGCCCACGCCCGCAAACATGTTAACGACGGTTTCTCTGGGTGAAACTTGGCTGGCGATGCGCAGCCGCTCATGGCTAAGTCGTGGAGAAAAATAGCATTTGTCGAGGTCAACGGAAAATACGCAGCCTGCTTCCTTGTAGCGGGTGACGGTTTTGTCTTCGCCTGCCAGAACCACCAGTTTCCGGGTGCGGTGGCTGCCCCCGACGGCGCCGGTTTGGAGAAGCACGGTTTTTATGCCTTTATGCGTCGCCATTATCTGCTTTGCGGCTGCCTGTGCGTTTTGGGGGTCGCCGTCGACGGTTTTGATGACGGCTATGTCGCCTATGATGTCAAATGCGCTGTAGATTTTGTTTAGTTGTTGTGGCGGAAGGGCGCCGGCGAGTTTTTCTTTGAGGCGAACTCTCAACTGCATATCCTCATTGTATTAATGTATTGGAAATGTTTAAAAGTAAAATGCTTTTTCTTTGTAGGAACAGGCGTTTACGCATGGAAAAGTCAGGAATTGTTTATGAGTGCATGAGATGCGGCTCACGTGTGCCCTCTGAAGAGCTTGAGCTCCGTGGCGGAGAAACTAAATGCATCATCTGCGGCTACCGTATCCTCAAGAAGGTTAAGCCTCCAGTAGTTAAGCGTGTCCAATCTAAATAAATGAGAAAAACTCGTGCATTGCACGAGCACAAACTTTTTCCGGGTTTCCTTAGTAGAGGTCTTCATCGTACTTGCGCAATGCTTTTCCCTTAAGCTTCACGGAGCTGTCTTCTTGGTAGAAGTCTTCGTCAAGGTCTTTTTCAACGGTTTTTCGCTTGACGGTTTCGCCGCAGATTGCCCCCGGCAGCATCCGCCGCTTCATACACATTGCATATGTGCATTTTGCGACGCTGCATGGTTCATCTGCATCTCTACACCAGACTGCGTCTCGCCGGAAAAAAGCCGCGTTTTTGCCGCATTTAAAGGAATAGCATGTTGGAGAACAAGGTTTTGTTTGAGCCAACAGGTAACACCTCATGTTGTCAAAATCGTTCGCTGTTTGTAGTGCCTTGGTTTTCTCTATGTTCCTTGGAAGCCATATAAACTTTGTTCTATTCAGGGCAAGAAATCAATTTGCGCTTCACGATGTTGGTTTTCTTCTTTGGCGCCGATAAACCTCAACTAGCATAAACAGGGCAGCGGCAACTAAAATTATGATCATAGTTATCAGTGTGCTTGCCTGAATCAGGGTGCCGCCTACCGACACATATCGGTCGATTTTTATCTGTACAACCGTGGGTTCATTAACGGTTACGGTTACCGCCTGCGAAGCATCTTCTACGTCGGCGGATTGCGCAGTGATTAACATGTTGCCTCCCATGATGTTGTTGAAGGAGACTTTGCCGTCGCTGGGTGTAATGGCGGAAACCTTCTCTGGGCCTTTAAGCGTCACCTGCATGTTGGGGATGGGGGCGCCGAAGAGATCCACCACCGAGACAAAAAGCTGAATGCCGTAGAGGGTGCAGCGTATGTCGTCTTGGCGGTCACTGAAGATTGGCACGCTGGACTCGTTTAGGAGTGTGTTGTCTTTGAAGATTCGTAGCCGGTAAACCCCCAGTGTAGGCTGCGTCGTCACTGACCCGTTGCCGTCTGTTGTCGCGGAGTAGAAGAGCCCGTTTGAAAGCTCCACCAGTTCTATGCGGGCATTGGGGATTGCTTCTTGGTTGAATCCCTTTACGTTGATGGTTACGTTTTGGTTGGGGCAGACGATGAGGATTTGGGAGATTGCTTTGCTGGGCAGGTTGTTAGCGGTGTTGTTGCCCTCGTTGAATACTTGGTTATAGATGGAGGCGTCGATGGTGTAGGTGGCGCCTGCCAAAGCCGACTTCATCCTGAATCTCCCAGAGGGATCAGTTATGCCTGATGAACTGCCCTTTCTGACTCCGCCGCTGCTGCTTTGGTAGTTAAAGCTGATCGCTAAGTTCACGTAGGACATTTCTGCGCCGTCCACGTTCTGAACCAGGATTTCTATGTTGGTAAGCTGGCAAGTGAGGGTGAAGTTGCCGTCTCCAGTTACCGTTATGTTTGCCTCCGCCACCTTCACGTCTTCAAGGTAAGCTGTCAGCGCCTGTATGCCCTTCTCCAGCTTGAATGAGGCTGAGCCTTCTTCGTCGCTGGTCGAGTTGGTTTCCAGCAGGCTTGAAGTATCTTTTGCCTTAACCAATATGTCTGGGACAGAGTCGCCTGCAAGGTTTGTGGTCTGCACCTTCACGGTGTACCCTGCGACGGTGAAGGCCTGATGGTCCACGATTGCCTTCTGGGTGCCCGTCGGGGTGATTTTGATATTGTTGGTTCCGATGGGGATGTTGGATGGAATAATCCAGTTCAACGAGATGACGCCTTCAGCTGAGGCTGTAGCTGTTTTTGAATCCACGGTTTCGCCTGCCCTAGTGGTTATGGTGACTGTTGCTTCCTGGTTAGGCTGGTAACCCGTTGCCTTAATCGAGGCGGTGTCTCCGCGATGATAAACGGTCTGGTCGAGGACGCCTACTGCAAACTGGGTCTGCGCCAGTGACTGGTTAAAGGTCGCCGTGTAGGCTCCCGTGTAATCCATGTTGGCGCCCTCTGAGAAGCCGCTGTCTGGAAAGCTAACTTGGGCGCTTGAGGTTCCCCTCTGGTTGGGTCCGCTTAGCGACACCGTTTTTGAGTAGCTGCCGCCGGCGGCGCTTGGAAGCGACACTGCCACGGTTGCGGCGTAGGAAACGCCGAGTTCAGTGCCCGTTACCGCCACCTCCAACGTAACTTTGCTTCCCTCCTGCACGGTTGTAGGCGAGGCACTTACGCTATAGCCGATGGTGACGCTGAACTGCTGGGTTGAGTTAACGTTGGCGGCTACATCCTGCAGTATGAGGGGATAGAGGTTGCTTGGGAGCTCAGGCACCGTGAAGTTGGCGTTGACGTAGTTGCCGTCGGATACCCCGGTTGCCACCACGGTTTTGCCCAGCACAACTCGGTAGGAGCCGTTTTCGGTGGCGATGGTTCCGCCCAAGTTAACGCTTGTTCCGTAGGATCCCCTTGCGTTGGAGGGGGTTAGCTCCAAAATCTTCACGCTGCTGCTTGCGCTCACCGCAGCCTCTGGGGTAAGCAGCATGGCGAATGATACAAGCAAAAGGATGGTGACTGCGGCAATTTTCTTGTTCCTCAAACCACGGCTCTCCCAGTTAGGCAGCTAATCATCGTTTCAAAGTAACTGCGGGAGCACTTTAAAGGTTTACTTAAAGCTGGCAAAGAAGCGGCGGATTAGAATTTGAGCAGGTTATTTCTGCCCTGAAAAACTGGGGTTTACAGGGGACTTTTTAAATGCCTGTTTGTTTTTGTTAACAATCTGGTGCCATATTTGACTCAAGCCCCCGCATCTCCGCTTGTGGAATCCCTGAAAAAACAGAAGTACCACCTTATCGGTGCGCACTCGGCGGTGAAGCGGTGCAAGTGGCTCTACGAATCCATCGTTAACAATCGTCCCTGCTATAAACAGAAATTCTACGGCATCCAAAGCCACCGATGTATCCAGATGACGCCCTCGCTTTACTACTGTACGCAGCAGTGCCTGTTCTGTTGGCGGGCACAGAGCGGTGATATGGGTGAGCAATGGGATGAGATGCATAACCCCAACAAGGACAGCCCCGAGGAGATTGTGGAGGGCTGCTATCATGCGCAGCAACGCATCATATCCGGCTATAAGGGCAACGAGAAGACGGATTGGCGCAAATTCCAGGAAGCCATGCGGCCCAACCAGGTTGCCATCAGCTTAACCGGCGAACCCACCCTCTATGAGCCCTTGGGCGACTTGATTGGGTTGTTCCGTAAGAGGGGCGCCTCGGTTTTTCTAGTCACCAACGGCAACCTACCCGGCAAACTCAGCAAACTCAGCGCGGAACCCAGCCAACTCTACGTTTCCATGTGCGCCCCAAACTCAGAAGTCTTCAGCAAAGTCTGCCGCCCTCAGTTCCCCAAAGCATGGGAAAAACTAAACGAAACCCTCGAGATGCTGCCGAGTTTCCGCTGCCCCACCGCGGTGCGCATGACCATGGTTAAAGACCACAATATGACCGCGATTGAAGGCTATGCAAAGCTGATAGAGAAAGCCCAGCCCACCTACATCGAAGCTAAAGCCTACATGCATATCGGTTTTTCGGGTTTGCGGCTGGGCTTTGAGCATATGCCCATGCATCATGAAGTCAGGGCTTTTGCCGAGCAACTGGCAAACGCAACCGGCTATAGAATTCTAAATGAGGCGCATGAGAGCCGCGTGGTACTGCTGAGCAAGCTAGAGAAGCCCATCAAATTAGGCGGCAACTAACTATAGGCGCCCATTGAGGTTCGGTGCAAAAATCTTTAGAGGTAGCGAAATGAATGGTTTTTTGGGTGCATGTGGGGTTTTTAGCGGTTTTCCCCTAGCCCCTTGAGGCTCTATTTTGCAAGGTGCCCCCGAGAAACGTAGTTTAGGCTGTTCTGCTTGTGGAAGCCGCCACAACCAGCCTGCAATATGCTTTGGTGCCTGTTGCCCGGTTGCATTGTTCTGCACAAACCATAGGTCGTTGTTGTGTAAAGAGGGGTCAGCGGCAACAACAACTAAAGAAAAACTCGAACTTTATATCTGCTGCTTGCAAATGAGGTTTTTGAGGGGTAACGTAAATTAAGCAAGCTGAAAATTAGTTTTGCATACAAGTCTTCTTGTGGTATTTATGAAAGTTGCAGTTGCAGGTAAAGGAGGCGTCGGCAAAACCCTTATTGCAGGCGGATTAGCCAGCGGGTTTGCCTCGCGTAACCTTAAAACAATCGCGATAGACGCGGATTCCTCGCCGAATCTGGGTTTAACTTTAGGTTTGTCAGCTGAGGAAACCCGTAAAATCGTGCCTATATCCGACAACAAGGAACTGGTGGAGTCCAAAACCAGCACAGGCTACAGCGGCGTCTACAACCTAAACTTCACCGTAGACGACATCGTTAAACAGTACGCTAAGCCTACGCCGCTGGGCGCCAACCTCATCGTCATGGGCACCGTCCACACCATGGGGGCAGGCTGCATGTGTGCGCCAACCGCCGTCATCCGTGCGTTGCTGCGGTATCTGGTGGTGGAAACCAATGAGGCGGTGGTTTTGGATTTGGAGGCGGGTGTGGAGCACATCGGCAGAGGCACGGCGCGGCAGGTGGATGCGCTTTTGATTGTGGCGGATTCGAACCTTAAATCACTGGAGATCGCCAAACACATCTATGATATGGCAGCCGCTGCAGGCATGAATAACCTCTACCTTGTCGGTAACCGCATGATGAATGAACAACAAAAGCAGGCTGTGCAAGCCTTCGCGGATCAAAACGGCATCCCGGTGCTGGCGTATGTGCCTTGGGACCAGAAAGTCATTGAATCCGACATGCTGGGCGTAACCCCGCTTAAGAACAAGGAAATCGAGGCAGTTAAGACCATAGACAATATATGCGAGCTTCTGCTAAAGAAAACCTCGCAGAAAAAAGAGGCGACCTGACTTGACTACTCTGGTAACGATTGGCCGCGGCGGAACAGGCAAATCCAGCTTCACCGCCCTTATGGCTAAATGCTTCATCGAAAAAAATCATTCTCCGCTGCTTCTGGTGGACGCTGACCCCGACCAGAACCTAGCTGAGATGCTGGGCGTTGACATGCGGGAAGCCGGAAAAAGCACCATAGCTGAGCTTTTGGTGAATACCTTCATCGTTAAGGGCGGCACCACAGTGGGTGTTCCCCCCACCGAGCGCATTGAAAGCCGCATCTGGGAGCAGGGCCTCTACGAAAGCGCCCACTTCGATTTCATGTCGGTGGGCACCAAGTGGATTGAGGGCTGCTACTGCATGCCTAACTCCGCTTTGAAGGGCGCCTTGGAATCTTTAACAAAAAACTACAAGTACATACTGGTCGATTCCCCCGCAGGGCTAGAAAACCTTAACAGGCGCATAACCTCCAACGTGAATGACATCTTCGACATCCTTGACCACTCCAAAAAATCTCAGGACCACGTACGCCGCGCATACAAAATCGCCAAAGAAGTTGAAATGAAATTCAACAACTTCTACCTCGTCGGAGGCTACCGATTCCCCGCTGAACTAGGTGCATCAGCGCAGGAGGAACTGAAATTCAAGTACCTGGGCAAAATCGAGGCTGACGAGCAGCTAGACGATTACGTTTTAAACGGGAAGTCGCTGCTTGAGCTCCCCAACGACAACAAAGCCTACCTTTCAGTGCAGAAAATCCTCGACGGCTTAGGCTACCTCTGAGCGCAGTTTTTTTTACTTAACTTTTTTCATTCTTTTGCTTTTCGATGGGTGTAACCTGACTTTCGCATAAAGAATCTGGAAAGGTTTAAAAAGATTGTAAGGAAGTAGGGTTGTAAACCTTTACTGAGGTTTCGAATTTGACTGCTAAAAACGTCCATGTTAAAATAGACGAGATGAAGACCAACGCCGGTCTCATTAAAAATCTTGATATATCCATCGGTAAAGTTATCAACGACAACTATAACGAGCCGATGGGCCCAACTCCGATGCCCTCCATAACCGCCATGCGCGATTGGGACATGAAGCTTCTAACCAAGTACAAGCCCTTCTATATGCCCGACTGCGACTCATGCTGCCTTTGCACTTTCGGCAAATGCGACTTGACCGCTGGCAAACGCGGCGCATGCGGCTTAGACATCGCAGCCCAATCATCCCGTATCGTCATGATTGCTTGTGCTATCGGTTCGGCATGTCACACCGCGCATTCAAGGCACCTTGTTCACCACTTAATTGAAAAATACGGCCGCCGATACCCATTAGATGTCGGAGGATTGAACGTAAAAGTTGAGGCGCCAGTCAGTCGCCTCGTCACAGGTATCAAACCTGAAACACTCGGTGACTTAGATGACATATTAACTTACACCGAAGAACAACTTACCCAAATTCTAGCAACCGCGCACACAGGCCAAGAAGCCAACAATCTAGACTTCGAATCCAAAGCTTTCCATGCAGGCATGGTTGACCACGTCGGTATGGAGGTTGGCGACATTGCACAAATTTCCGTCTTCGGTTTCCCAAAAGCTGACCCTGAAGCCCCATTAGTAAAGTTGGGTATAGCCAGCGTCGACAGAACCAAACCCGTAGTCATGTGCATTGGCCACAACGTTGTTCCGTCAGTTGGAATTATTGACTTTGCTAAAGAGAAGAAAGTTGACGATCAAATCGAAGTAGTCGGTTTATGCTGCACAGCACACGACATGACCCGATATTATACACGCGCCAGAGTAGTCGGCCCAATCAGCTGGGAACTCCGGTTTATTCGTGCAGGATTGGCAGATGTAGTTGTGCTCGATGAACAATGTATCAGAACAGATGTTGCTGATGAAGCAGCAAAAGTTAACACACCCGTCATTGCAGCTTCTGAAAAGAACTGTGTCGGCTTCAAAAACCGCACAAATGACGAGCCAGACGCAATCGTTGAAGACCTTGTTAGCGGAAAAGTAAAGGGTGTGCTGCTACTTGACCCGGAAAAAGTCGGCGAAGTCGCAGTTCGTGTTGCACAAAAGATGGCTCCAATCCGCAAACGCAAGAACGTTCTTCCAACACCAGAGGAACTTGTAGCAATCGCAAAGACTTGCACACAATGCAAAGCTTGCCAGCGCAACTGTCCACAAGACTACGCAATCCCCGCAGCGATGAAAGCAGCCGCAGCAGGCGACATCTCCCTACTGACCGACCTCTACGAAGTATGTATCGGATGTGTCAGATGCGAACAAGCGTGCCCGCAGAAAATCGCCATACACAGTCTCATCGTTAAAGCAGGCCAAAAATCAATGGAATGCGAAGACAACCTATGCCGCAGTGGTAGAGGTGCAGTTTCAGATGTCGAAATACGCAGCGTCGGTGGCCCAATAGTTCTCGGAGAAATTCCAGGTATCATTGCCATCGTTGGTTGCAGCAACTATCCAAAAGGCGGCAAAGACGTATACGACATAGCCAGAGAATTCGCAAGCAGACGATACATCGTTGCACTATCGGGATGCAGTGCAATGTCAGCAGGCAGCTACCGCAACAGCGACGGCAAGACCCTCTATGAAGAATTCCCAGGTGGATTCGAAGCAGGAGGAGTTCTAAACGTCGGTTCATGTGTCTCAAACGCGCACATCGCAGGTGCAGCCATCAAAGTAGCAAATATCTTCGCAAAACGCAGCTTAAGAGGCAACTACGAGGAAATCGCAGACTATATCCACAACCGTCTAGGTGCAGTCGGCTTAGCTTGGGGTGCATACTCACAGAAAGCCGCATCAATCGGCGCAGGCTTCTGGCGCTTAGGTGTCCCAGTGGTCGTCGGCCCGCACGGCAGCAAATACAGACGTATGCTCCTGGGCAGAAAAGAAGACCCAGAAAACTGGAATGTCCTCGATGCACGCACAGGCGAAACAGTTAACGTTGGTCCAGCACCAGAACACCTCTTCAACGTCGCAGAAACCAAAGAGGAATGCATCGTTCAAATCGCAAAGCTCTGCTTCAGACCAAACGATACATGGAAGGGACGCTCAGGCAAACTCAGCCACTACATCGACTTACACAAACGCTACCTGGGAGTAATGCCCAACGATGTCCACCTCTACGTCAGAACATTGGCTGATGTACCAATCACAATGAAGGACGAAATCACCAAGCTTCTTGAAGCCAATAACTGGAAAGAATCAGCAATTCCGGACCCAACCCTGCTTCCAAGAATGGTTCGGAAAATGAAGGAGTAAATGGAGGAGAATACTATGTCCTGTGAACCATGGCAATGTGCAGAAATCGCAGCAACTAAAAAAGCAAACCCAATCCAAAAACCCGAGATAGCCGTAGCAATGATCAAAAGAGCCCAACGCCCCCTCCTAATTGTGGGCAGCAACGTCACTGAACGTTGGATGGAAGGCAAACAAGCAATCGAATACATCATCGACCTCGCAAAAGCAAGCAAAGTTCCAGTCGTCGCCACCGCTCACATGGTCGGCGAATTCATCAAACGCGGCTACACACCCGCGGCATTCTGGAACGCAATGGAAATCAGCCAACGCGTCGGTGACCCAACTTGGATGGGACTGGACGGTAAAGGCCACCCAGACCTAGTCATGTACGTAGGTATGCCCTACTACATGGAAGCACTCATCTTGGCGGGTCTCAAACACTTTGCACCGGACCTCAAAACCATGACTCTTGACAACATGTATCATGTGCATGCAAGCTGGTCTTTCCCCAATGCAACCCTTGAAGAGTGGGCTGTAAACCTCAAAGTAATGACCTCAAAATTTAGTGATGGAGGAAATTAGAAATGTCAATGTTTAAAGATATCCCTGTAGAAGTCGGCGTAATCTACGAAGGCGAACGTATCCGAAGAAACGACATGCAAGTCGAACTCGGCGGACCAACAGTCAAACAAAAGTTTGAACTGGCAAAAGTAAAACCCATGAACGAGATCGAAGATGGCAAAATTACCATCATCGGTCCAGACTTAAAAGACCTAAAGGAAGGCGGCGCTTTCCCCTTCGGTATCCTTATCGAAGCGGCAGGCGAGAAACTCGATGCAGGCCTTGAAGGTGTCCTTGAAAGGCGCATTCACGGTTACCTCAACTACATCGAGGGCTTCATGCACCTAAACCAGCGCTATGATATCTGGATACGCATCGGCAAGAAATCCTTCCAGAAAGGCCTCAACAGCTTTGAGCCAATCGGCAAAGTTATCTATCGCCTATTCAAGAGCGAATTGCCAATCGTCGAGAAACTACAGGTTACCTTCATCACAGACCCCGCTAAACTAGACGAAATGACCCCTGCAGCAATCCAAGCCTACGAGGCACGCGACTCCAAAGCCCGTGGACTCAAAGACTCCGAAGTCTCTGAATTCTACGGCTGCGCTTTGTGCCAATCATTCGCGCCAAGCCACGTCTGCGTCATCACACCCCAAAGATACAGCAACTGCGGCGCCATCAGCTGGTTCGACGGTAAAGCCTCCGCAAGCATCGACCCCAAGGGCCCAGTCTTCGCGATTCCAAGAGGCGAAATGCTCAACGAAGAAAAAGGTGAATTCAGCGGCGTCAACGAAGCAGCAAAGAAACGCAGCATGGGCGAAGTCAGCAAAGTCTGGCTCTATACAGCCTTTGATCATCCACACACAAGCTGCGGATGCTTCGAAGCAGTAACTTTCTATGTTCCAGAAGTCGACGGCTTAGCAGTCGTGCAACGCAACTTCAAGGGCGCAACCGTGAACGGCTTACCCTTCAGCACCATCGCAGACTCCGCGGCAGGCGGCAGACAAATCGACGGCTTCCACGGCATGTCCATCGAATACATGCGAAGCAGCAAATTCTTCGCAGCAGACGGTGGCTGGAACCGAATCGTTTGGGTACCTAAAGAAGTCAAAGAGAAAGTCAAAGACTTCATCCCAGCAGACGTCGTCGACAAAATCGCCACCGAAGAGGATGCAAAGAACGTTGACGAACTCAAGGCGTTCCTGAAGGCAAAGAACCACCCGGTCGTTGCAAGATGGGAAACAGAAGCCCCAGCAGCAGAAGAAACAGCAGCGGTCACCGTTAATGAGGAAGCAGCAGGCACCATGATGCCAGTTGCCACAGCTGGATCCCTGCCAATTATGGCCGGCGGATTCAAAATCATCCTCAAAGACGCCAAGATCTACGCCAACAAAGTCATCATCCAAACCGTCAAGGACGAAAAGAAAGCATAGACCTGGTGACATAAAACGACTCACCACGACACAGACAAAAAGAAAGACGCTGAGGGTCTGCAGCTAACAGACGACCTCCTAGCCGCGCTTGCAAAATTCAAGCAAATCGAGCTGGAGGACTTCCAGCTTGAAGCTAAGGAGCTGCAGATACTCTTTGAGCCCGGCATGGCGGCAACCGTCCTGCCAAAACTCAAGCTCCCAGCCGGCGTCGCAGCAGGCAAACCAACCAGCCTCCTACAGCAATCATTCATGCCACCAGTCGAAAAGTACCCCAACCAAATCGCAACAGTCAAACTAGGCGCAACCAAGAGCGAAGGCGGCACACGCGGCAAAACCCTTACCATAGGCGGAGAACTTTCTCCTGCCTTCTACAGCTTTGAGAATCCAACGCCCCACAAGCCAATCATCACCTTAGACGTTTTCGACATGGAAGTTCCCCTGTCCAAGGCCGTGAAGATGCATGTTAAAGACGTCGTCGGCGACCCCGCGGCATGGGCAAAGCTTGCAGTTGAAAAGTTCGGCGCAGACATGGTTACAATGCACCTTATCAGCGTTGACCCCCTGCTAAAGGACGCAACACCCAAAGACGCATGCAAAACCATAGAGAAGGTTCTGCAGGCAGTCGATGTGCCCCTCGTTATCGGCGGATGCGGTGACCCAGTTAAAGACACTGCACTCTTCGAAGAGGTATGCGCACAGTTCCCCGGTGAACGTTTCCTCATCAGCTCCGTTACACGCGATATGGACGTAGAAAAATGCGTTAAATTCATCAAGCCCGCAGGCCACGCAGTCCTCGCCTTCACACCCATGGACCTTAACTTTGCACGTGAACTAAACAGGCACCTCTTCGACTACCTTAAACGCGAAGACATCATTATGGACTTGACAACCGCAGCCCTCGGCTACGGCTTAGACTACGCATTCACCAACATGGAACGCGCACGCATCGGCGGATTAATGGGCGACTTAGAGTTAGCTCAACCAATGTCCTCTGGAACAACCAACGCGTGGGCAGCCCGTGAAGCATGGCTGAAGATGTCAGCTGACTGGGAACCCCGTGAACTCAGAGGTCCACTTTGGGAAGTCACAACCGCTCTCACTCTGCTAACCGCAGGCGTCGACATGTTCATGATGATGCATCCCGCAGCCGTAAAAACCCTCAAGGACGTAACTAACTACTTGACAGCTAACAAGAAAGCTGACCCGGCAAAATTCCTCGACTGGGTCAAGGTGAAAGCTTAAGGAGACATGACTGATATGGCAGAAACCAAAAAAGGCGGATTAAAAGAACTTAGCCCAATCGCAATCTACAAGAACTTACCGAAAACTAACTGCAAAGAATGCGGCCAAGACAACTGCATGGCATTCGCCACAAAGATTGTTAACCGCGAAGTCGAACTCGAAGCTTGCAAACCTCTGCTTAAACCCGAATTTGCAAAGCAGTATGCTACACTTAAAGAAATGCTTAAGCCAGCGGTAAAAGAAGTCACTGTCGGTGTCGGCGAGAAAGCCAAGAAAATCGGTGGCAAACTCGTCATGTACCGCCATGAATTCACCTACAAGAACCCAACGGCCATAGCCATTGACGTAACCGACGAAATGCCCGAAAGCGAAGTTGTCGCTCGGGTTCAGAAAACCGAGAACTTCAGCTACGAATACATCGGCAACACCCTTAAACTCGACATGATCGCCGTCCGCTGCACAAGCGAGGACGCAGACAAATTCAAGGCATGCGTCAAGAAAGTCTCCGAAACCACCAAGCTTCCCATGATCCTCTGCGCCTTAAACCCACAGGTCATGGAGGCAGGCATCATGGCTGCACCTAAAGCGCGCCCACTACTCTACGCAGCAACCACCGCAAACTGGAAAGAAATGGCAGAACTCGCAATCATGTACGATGCACCCCTAGTTGCATCAGCACCAAACGACCTCAACGCGCTGGCTTCCCTGGCAAAGACCCTGCAGAGCTACGGCGTAAAAGACATCGTTCTTGACCCCGGCACCTTCGCCAGCGAAGGCTTACAGGATACACTAAACAACTTTACCATGCTACGGCGAGCAGCCACAAAAGCAGGCGACGAACTCGCAGGCCTACCCTTGCTCGGCATACCGATGGTTGCTTGGGCAAACAAGGGCGAAACCGCAGACGACCTCATCAAATGGCGCGAATCCTACATCGCCTCCATGCTGATTGTCCGCTACACAGACGCAATCATCCTCCACGGTAACGACGGTTGGAGTCTACTGCCTATCGCTGTACTACGCCAAAACATCTACACTGACCCACGTAAACCAGTCGCAGTTGCACCAGGCCTCAAAGTCTTCGGCACCCCCGACGAGAACAGCCCAGTCATGTTCACCAGCAACTTCGCCTTAACCTACTACACCGTCGCCTCAGACATCGAATCAAGCAAAACCAACGCTTACCTAATCGTCGTCGACGCAGAAGGCAGCGCCATCGACAGCGGCGTTGCAGGACGCAAACTCACCGCAGAGAAAATCGCAGACGCCATCAAGCTAAGCGGCATCGAAGGCAAAGTTAAGCACCGCAAAATCATCAGCCCAGGCAAAGCCTCACGTATCAGCGGCGAAATCGAAGAACTATCTGGCTGGAAAGTGCTGGTTGGTCCACGCGACAGCAGCGAAATCCCCAAGTACATCATCGATAAATGGCAACCATAAGCCATTTTCCTTTTTCATTTTTTGTGTTTTGTTCAGAGTTATTTTTCCGAAAAGCTCTTTAACTTACGGGGCGTAAGTAACTTACGGGGCGTAAGTAAATGTCATTGTTTGATCTCAAACCCAAAGAGTCACCCAAAGAACTCTTCGGTCGCGAACAAGAACTATCAGACCTCATTCGGTTAATAGAAGCAAAACGCTGGGTTGCCCTCAAAGGACCCCGAATGGTAGGCAAAACAAGCCTTCTAAAAGCGGCTGCTCCAACCCTGACACGTCGAAACATTAAAGTCATATACGTTAACCTCTGGGGTGCGAAGGGAACAGACGATTTTCTAAAAGCGTTAGCCAGAGCAATCAACGAAGAAAAAAGTATCATAAACAAAATCAAGAACATAACACTCGAAGGCGCGACAGTCGGTTCCAACGGCATAAGTATTACTCTCTCTAAAAAGCCGATGGGAACCGCATGGGATTTACTTGATGCACTGGGAAGACAAAAGGAGCCTTATGCAATTGAACTCGATGAGGTACAGGAACTCGCAGCCATTTCAGGGCGTTTGTTAAGAATTTTGGCAAATCTATTTAACACCCACAGCAACTTGACCTTCGTTTTTACGGGATCTATGTTTGGTCTAATGAAAACACTTTTAGAGCCCAACTCCGCTTCACCCCTCTATGGGCGCTCACCTGCCATTATTGAAGTGAATCCATTCAAGGAGGAGCAATCTAAAAAGTTTCTTGGGAAGGGTTTCTTACAATGCAGTATGGAGGTTTCCAGCAAGAAGATAAACGATGCGGTTGAACGTTTGGACGGTATCCCCGGTTGGCTAACATTATATGGAAACAAAGTTTGTGTGCAACGTCTTTCACATGAACGCGCCCTTGAAGAAACTGTGAAAGAAGCCTCGCAAATCGTAGCGGATGAACTTGAACATTTCTTACGTAACCGGGACCGTTCAGCGTATCTTGCAGCGCTTAGACAGGCTTCTGTCCCTTCTAGTTGGACGGAAATTAAAAGGTCGGTATCGTTTGCTAAGGATACGATTGTTAATGATGTTACTGTGGATAGGATAATTAAGAATCTTCAGGCAGGTATGCTGCTTCAGCAGAGCAAGGGGCGTTATTTTGTTGGGGATCCGATGTTGCGGTCCTTTGTTCTTCGATAATGCTTTTACTTACAGGGTGTAAATACTTACGGGGCGTAAGCTAATTACGGGACGTAAGCGCCGCTGCAGTTTCCGCATTGGCAAGTTTCTTATACACCTACAAACAAACCCATTATGACCACACATGAAATCCTTAGTTGTCTACTATACAAGAACAGGCAAAACCAAGTTTGCCGCCGAAGCCATCGCCGCTGAACTCGGTGCAGACATAGAGCAGGTTGTAGACCTTAAAAAGCGCGAGGGCAAAATAGGCTGGATCATGGGCGGCAAAGACGCAACCCAAAAGCGCCTCACCGAGATTGCCCCCTCAAAATGCAACCCTGCTGATTATGACCTTATCGTTTTAGGTACACCTATCTGGGCTTGGGCTCCATCACCCGCCGTGCGCACCTACCTTTCCAAGAACAGTTTGGAAGGCAAGAAAGTGGCTCTGTTCTACACGTTTGATTCTGACCCAAAGCAAGCCAGCCAAAAAATCCGTGAAATGCTGCCCAACATAGAAGTCGCCGGCGAGTTAGCCCTAAAAGACCCCTTCAACAGCAAAGAGGAAACAGAAAAGAAAATCGCTGACTGGTGCAGCCGCCTAAAAGACGCCGCATCAAAGGTTTAGCAACGCTTTAATAATTTCCCCTTCTTCTAGAGTTTGGTGATTTTTAGTGGATCATACAGTCATACATTTTGAAATCCCCGCAAACGATGTGGAGAAACTCAAGAAATTTTACTCGGGCCTTTTTGATTGGAAAATCGAGAAAACCCCCATCATGGAGTACTATGGCATCACAACCGTACCCAGTGATGAGAAAGGTAACCTTCTGAGGCCCGGTGTAAATGGCGGCATGTACAAAAAAGAGCAGCCCCAGCAGCAACCCGTTAACTACATCAACGTGGAATCGGTTGATGAGTACAGCAAAAAAGTAGTTGCCTTGGGAGGTCAAATAGTTGCTCCAAAAATGGAGATTCCCCAGATGGGTTGGTTTGCGTTAGCCAAGGACCCTGAAGGCAACGTGTTTGGGATTTTTGAATCGGTTCCCCTCCAGGCTTAACTGGGGATTCTATCTTTAACCGTCATAACCGCCAACGCAAAGAACAGCGCCGCGATGCCGCCGATAACTGCGAAATCAAGGCCTAACTCCACGATGCCATAGCCTTTGAGCATGATGCCCTCGAAGATTTGGTTGCCATAGTACATGGGTACAAATTTGCTGATGGTCTGTACCCACTCGGGAAAAGCGTTTATGGGGATGAGCATGCCGCTTAAGGCCATGCTGGGCAACGCTATGAGCGGCGCCATCTGGACGGCTTGCAACTCGTTTTTGGCGAAGTTGGACAGGAACACCGCCATGAAAATATGCGCCAATGCATAGAGCACCATGGCGGAGAACAGCAGTGCGAGGTTACCCTGCACCGCCGCGCCAAATACGCCCACTCCGATGCCTAAGATTACCCCTGCCATAACGATGCCGAGCACCAGAAGACCCGCGGAGTAGCCCAGCAGCCGCTCGATAGCTGACAGTGGCGTCGCATAGAGACGCGCCAGCACGCCCGAGGTGGATTCGCGGGTGATGATTATCAGTGAGATAAGCAGCACAAGAAAAGTCAGCACAAACGCGATAACCGAGGGAATGCTAACATCCAGCCCCGAAAACTCCAGGTTGCCAAACGCATATTCCTTATCTAGTTCAACGCTGGTTGCCCCAAACGATGTCTGCAGGGCATTCTGAACCGCTGCTAAAACGCTGGCTTGGTTGAGGGGCTTGGTTCCATCGATGTAGAGGATAAGGGTGGCGTTTTGGTCTTCTTCGATTGCAGTTAATGCTTCAGTGAGGCTTGCAGGAATACTTATCTGGGCTGGTTGACTGCTGCTGGCGTTGGCGGTTGTGTTGATAACAACTTGTATGTTGGCAAGCTGAGTTGCCGCGGCTCCTAAACTTCTTTTAAAGAGAACCTCAGAGAAATTCGCAGGTATTTCAAGGGCTGCAAAGCATGTTCCGTTGTCTACGCCGCATCTGCCCTCTTCGAAGCTGCACTGGGTAACTTTAACCCTATCGTCGCTTTGCAGGGCCTGGGTGATGTTGCCGCCAAAAAACACCGAGACATCACTTGAGGCGCCAGTGACGCTGTAGCCTGCGTCTTGGTTGTCAACGACTACGGGGACATTTTTAACTTCGCCGCCCAAAGCAAACCCAAAGATAAGCATGATTATCGCCGGCATCATAATAATCATCCCCAGAGTGCGTCGGTCCCGGGTAATCTGCTTCATAACCCGCCACGCCACAGCTCCCACACGGCTAAAAGAGAAGCCCTGCTTACTCATCTAAAGCCGCCTCCACGCTGAGTTTAATGAAAACATCCTCGATGGAGCCTGCCTTATAGGCTCGTTTGATCTCCGCAGGCGACCCCTCCTCGATGAGTTTGCCGCCCCGCATCAAACCAATCCTATCCGCGCGCTCTGCCTCATCCATCACATGCGAGGTGAGAACAATCGTTAAGCCCTCTTTTGCCAGCGAACGGAAATAATCCCAGAAGAAAGCTCGGAGCACCGGATCGATGCCCACGGTGGCTTCATCGAAAAACACGATTTTTGGTTGATGCACCAAAGCACAGGCGATGCTGGTTCGCCGCTTCATGCCGCCGGAGAGGTTGGAAACCACGGTTTTTCGCCGTTCGTCCAGCTTAAGTATGGGCAGCAACTCGTCGAGTCGCTTATCGAATTCTGTGTGTTTCATGTTGTTGAGTTGGGCGAAGAACCAGATGTTTTCTTCAACTGAGAGGTCGCTGTAGAGTGCGTATTCTTGGGGGGCGACGCCGATTTGGGCTGCGGCTGCTCGGCGCTGTTTGGGGATTGGTAGGTCTAGCACGTGGATTTGGCCTGTGGTGGGGTACAGTGAGCCTGTTAGCATGTTGATGGTGGTGGTTTTGCCCGAGCCGTTGCCGCCGATGAGGGCGTAGATTTCTCCTTTTTGGATTTTTAGGTTGAGGTTGTCGACGGCTTTGATTTTGCCTTCTTTGTATATTTTTGTGAGGTTTTGGGTTTGGATGGCGGGTTGTGTTGTCATGTTTTTTCCTCAATTGTTATTAAGCGGTTTCTTCTTATAATTTTGTTGTTACTATTGGAGTGACAAAAATGATTGTTGAGCAGCAGGAACAGCTAACCCAAGCCCTCACCAAACTCGGACTAAGCCTCTACCAAGCCAAAGTCTACTCCGCCCTAGCCGCCCTAGGCCCCTCAGGCGTCGCCGACATCCAGAAACTCTCCGGCGTCCCCCGAACAAAAATCTACGAAGTCCTCGACCAACTACTCGACATGGGCGCCGTGGAGTACCAAAGCGGCAGACCCGTATTCTACAATGCCATCTCCCCAAGCATAGTAGTTGACCGCATGAGAAACTCTTACTTGGCAGCAGCCGACGACGCAACTAGGCTTTTGGCGGAGATGCAGCAGACCGAGAAGAGCACCGCCGAGGATTTAGTGTGGACTGTCAGAGGCATGTTTGCGGTGCGAAGAAAACTCGCGCTCACCATCGCCTCCGCCAAGGAACGCATAATCATCGTTGAGCAGTATCCTCCGAAGTTGATGCTATCGGTCTGTTCGATTCTGAAATCTCAGATTCAAAAGAACATTCAGGTTAAAGCTATCTGCGTGTTAAGGCCCGGCCAACAAGTTGATAACGATTTAAGAAGGGAAGATTATATAGAGTTCAGGCGGATGACGGGTTTGGGGGATTTTTCTGATATAGGCGAAGAAGTCACGGCTGCCTTTGAGAAGATGATTACCGCTGTGTTAGGGAAGAAATCAAGTTTAACTATCGTTGATGATTCGGAGGCTTTTCTGTTTTTGCCTGATCTTTCCGATGCTTCGAAGAGTGCGGGGTTGACTTTGAGGATTCCTGGGTTGCCTATGGTGCAGCGGATATTGTTTGAGCGGATCATTGAGCAGGGAACAACCAGAATCAAGTAGTCTAGGCTTTCCATGTATCTTGTCTTTAGCTACTTTAGGAAAAAGTTACCGCCCGAACCCAAGCCAGGTTCAAACTGTTTGCTGTTAAAATATACGTGGTTTTTAGTTAAATTTGTACTAAAAATTGATAAACCCCCTCGTTTACTAACATGCGTACTCAATTCGAGAAGGGACCAAACATAGGCTGCGGCATCTTTGGGGCAATAAACTATGAAAACCAGCCCGTCTTCCCCTACGTTTACTGGGGACTAAGGGCACAGAACCATCGAGGACACCAATCACATGGCTTCCTCACCTACAACAACAAGCAGTTCTTTTCCTACAAGAACCTTGACCTTGTTCCGAAAGTGAAAAGCAACGCCATAAACGAGTGGTTTGGGCGCTTGCCAGGCTCCATAGGCATCGGCAACGTCCGATACACAACCTCGGGCAAATGCGACGAAGTATCCATCATCCAGGGCACCCAGCCTGTAACGGCCTCCTTTGGCAACATCAAACTCGCGCTTTCCTTCAACGGCAACATCGTCAACACCATGCCCCTCAAAAAAGAGATCATTGAGAATTTCTCCGATTTCCTCTACAACTGCGACTCCGACATCGTCTGCCACAAAATGCTCCTAGCCCTCAAGCAGGGAAAAGATTTGAAGGAGGCAGCTAAATACGTGATGGAGAGCCTCGACGGAGCCTTCTCGGTGACGGGCGTCACTGGCGAAGGAGACTTTTTCGCCTTCAAAGACCCCCATGGCATAAAACCGCTCTGCGCAGGACATGACCCTGAAACCAAAACCTTCGCGTTTTCCTCCGAAACCGCCAGTTTAGATATGAACAGTTTTGTGCGTGATTTTGAATTAAACCCCGGTGAATTTGTTTTAGCCACCAAAGACGGCTTTAAACGCAGCCAACTCATCAAGAATCCCCGCCCCGCCTTCTGCGCCTTTGAATATGCTTACTTTGCTAGGCCCGACTCGATTTTCGACGGCAAATACGTCTATGAAGTCCGCGAGGAATATGGCCGTAACATTGTGCGGGAGAACCCCGATATCGTTGCGGAGGGCGACATCATTATGTCGGTGCCTGAAACCGGCGATGACTCCGCGATGGGTGTCCATGAAGAGTCAGGTCTACGCTGGGAACGTGCCTCGCGTCGACACCGCTACGTGACTGAACGCGCGTTTATCCTGCTTAACATGGAACGTTACTCGACCATCGACAAGAAAATCAACATTTTAGGCGCCAAAGTCAAGGACAAAAACGTCATCATAACCGAGGACAGCATCGTCCGAGGCGACACAACCAAAGTCATCATCGAAAAGATGCGCAGGGCAGGCGCCAAGAAAGTTTATGTCTTCGTGACTTTCCCCCGTATCATCGGTCCATGCTTCTACGGCATCGACATGTCCAGCTACGGCCAACTCGTAGGCAGCCGCCACAACGCAGCGGAAATCGCCAAAATCATCGGCGCCGACGGCGTATGCTACCAATCTCTCGATGGCTTAATCCGGGCTTCGGGGCACACGGAAAACGAGCTTTGCTTAGCCTGCATCACCGGCAAGTATCCCACGCCTTGCGCCCAGAAAATGGCGGATGCCATGAAAAAACGTTTCATGGAAGGCTACGAGGAGAAAGGCCGCATCTACGAGAGTGAAGATGTCCAGCCGTAACCGCTTTAAGCGTTCCCTTACAGACATAGTGCAGTAACGGTGTATCGGGATGGAAAAGATCGGTGTACTCTTGGTTTCTTACGGCGCACGAGAAGTCGCTATGGCAGATACGCTTCTGCGCAGCCCCAACTACAAAGTTGAACTCTACGTAGCTGACAAGCAACGCAACCCCTTCAACGCAGCCCACGCCGCCAAACACGCAGTCATCCCCAGCCTCGACGTCGAGGAAATCTGCAAATTCGCAGCCGCAAACAAAGGCAGCCTCGACTTCGTTTTGGTAGGCTCTGAGACCCCCATCATCAAGGGCATCCGTGACCTCATCGAGGAAAAAGTCGGCGTCCCCGTTATCTGCCCCAAAAAGGCCTATGCCATCGAGGAAAGCAAGGTGGCGCAGCGGATACTTTTTGAGGAGATTGCTCCTGAAGCTAACCCCCGCTTCAAGGTTTTTGATCCAGCCGATTACAAATCCAAAGCCGACGTGAAAGCAGCGGTTTACAAATGGCTAGCTGAACTGGATAACCAGGCAGTGGTGAAACCTGACAAACCCGCGTTAGGCAAAGGCGTGGGAGTATGGGGTGACCACTTCCAAACCCGCGAGCAGCTCTTTGAGCATTTCCAATCTAACTTCAAATACAGCAGCGTAATCATCGAGGAAAAAGTGCCTGGGGAAGAATCCAGCTGCATGGGCTTCTGCGACGGCAAACACTTCATCACCCTCCCCGACACCCGCGACTACAAACGCGCCTTCGACGGCGACCGAGGACCCAACACCGGCGGAATGGGCTCCTACAAAGACGCCCAAGATTACCTGCCTTTCCTCACCGCCGCTGACCGCGAAGCAGAATTGGCACTTGCCAGCAAAGTTTTCAATGGTTGGAGGCGCAAAATCCCCGACGACACCGCGCTACGTGGTGTTCCACTGTACCTTGCGTTTATGCATACGGGCAGAGGCATCAAGATTCTGGAAATCAACAGCCGCCCCGGTGACCCCGAAATCATGAATCTGCTCCCCATCATCAAAGACGACTTCGTCGATGTTTGCCTCCGCATGGTCGATGGCACATTGCGGGGCGTCGAGATGGAGAAGGCGGCGACGGTGCTTACCTATAAGGTTCCGCCCAGCTACGGCGGTTTCCAGGAGGTCCACGCGGGTTTGGTGGATAACTCCGCAGTTAATGGACCCGTCGACCTCTCAGGGGCAGAGGCATTAACCAAAAAATATGGGGACAAAATCCGCGTCTACCCCGGCTCCATGGAGATACGTGGCGGCAGCAACTACGCGCTTAAAAGCCGCGCCATCGGCGTTTTAGGCATCGGCGCATCGATCGAGGAAGCCCGCCAAATCAGCCAGGAAGGAGCCGCAGCCATCCGTGGCGGAGCCATGTGGAACCGAGGCGACATCGCCAGCCGCACCCATATCGCAGCAAGCATCCGCCGCATGCAGCAGCTGAGGGCAACGGTTTGAAGCGGCTCTTTGTCTCCGACTGCGAAGGCCCCATAAGCAAAAACGATAACGCCTACGAAATCGCCGAGAACTTCATCCCTAATGGAGGCAAATTCTTCTCTAACATCAGCCGATACGACGATGTGTTGGCGGACATCGTGCATAGGGAGGCTTACACGGCGGGCAGCACGCTTCGGCTGATTCTGCCCTTCTTTAAAGCGTACCGCCTCACCGACCATGACCTCGAAGCCTTCTCGGAGCAAAACATCCTGCTTATCGCCAACAGCCGCGCCACCCTGCAGCATGTGCAACGCATCGCCGACGCCTTCATCGTCAGCACTAGCTACGAGCACTACATCCGCGCTCTCTGCAAAGCCGTGGATTTCCCCTTCAAAAACACCTACTGCACCCACCTAAGCCTAGACAAAATCCCCATCACGCCGCAGGAACGCGACCAACTCCGTGTCACTGCGCAGGAAATCAGCCAGATGCGCCAAATCGACATCCCCAGCGGCGCCACCTCACTTGACGAGTTCTCTCACTGCGACCAAACCCTGATACAGCGGCTAGATGAGATCTTCTGGACAGAAATCCCCAAGATGTTTGTGGGCAAATTTCTCGATGTTGTAACGGTGGGCGGCGAACAGAAAGCCGAATCCATCCGTGACGCAGCCAGAAAACTCGGCGCAGACCTCTCAGAGGCGATTTACGTTGGCGACAGCATAACCGACGTGGAGGCTTTCCGTCTGGTAAAGGAGAGCGGCGGCTTAGCGGTTTCGTTTAACGGCAACGGCTACGCGGTCCGCAATGCGGATGTGGCGGTTATGTCGGAGAGTAACACGGTGACCGCTGTGATTGCCGACTTATTCTGCAGATTGGGCAGGGAGCGGACTTTAGAGTTCCTTGCCGACTGGAGCAGCCAAACCCTAGCTCAAAGCGGCGTTGAGGAGGCGCTTGCAAAGCAATTCATCAAGGTCTACACGGAGGGGCTGCCGAAAGTTCAAATAGTCACAGCCCAAAATATGGAGGCAATAGTTAAGGAAAGCAGCGAGTTCCGCCGGATGGTGCGGGGCGTCAGTATTGGGAGACTGGGATAGATGGATAAGAAAATTGATGATACATACATTGAAGCCTTCGAGGGCATCTACTGCCGAATAATCGTAACAGCCGACGATGTGGAGACCCTATGCAAAGCCGCATCGGATTCAACCGCCACGCCAGCCACCGTCATCGGCCGAACCGAAGGCGGCGTCGAACGTTACCTATGCGAAGACGACACCCCCGACGGCAGAGTCGGCGCTATATTGCAGTTCTGGGGGCAAATTGACCCAAAAAAAACCTTCCAGCAGTCATTGGAGAAATTCGAAAAGGAACTCAGCTACCGCATACGCCAAGACATACTCGTTAAACCCTTCACCGCCGTCTATGATGCTCTACCCAACGCCGAGGGCAAATTTGACATGATGACCCGCGTCGGGCACTGCGGCGACGGCTACGAATGGGTTGAGCAGCGGCATGGACGCGAAGTCATCGTGGTTCCCCTGATGGTTCCTGACTTTGTCATCGAACGCGCCATCGGCTATGGACGCGGGGTGGCAGGCGGCAACTTTTGGCTTCTGTGTACCACCAAAGAAGCCCTCAAGCAAGCCGGCAAAGCGGCGCTGGATGCCATCCATGAAGTTGAGGGCGTAGTCACCACCTTTGACATCTGCTCAGCAGGCAGCAAACCCGAAACGCATTTTCCAGAAATCGGGCCCACCACAAACCACCATTACTGTCCCTCGCTTAAAGCTAAACTCGGCAAGGACAGCTGGGTGCCTGATGGCGTAAACTACATCGCCGAAATCGTCTACGACGCCACCTCGCTGGATGCGCTTAAAGCCGCCACCAAAGTAGGCATCGAAGCCGCCCTAAACGTGCCAGGCGTTGTGCGGGTATCCGCGGGCAACTACGGGGGCAAACTGGGCAAATACCAAATATCGCTGAAGGAGATTTTTCCATGACCCGCTTTGATGTAGTCGGCTTTGGCGCGCTCAACGTGGACACGCTTCTTAAAGTGGACAAGATCGCGGGCGCCGAGGAAGAAAGCTTCATCCATGACTACACGGAGGCCTGCGGGGGCTCAGCGGCAAACACCATGGTCGGCTTGGCGCGGCTGGGCTGCAAAGTGGGCTTTGTAGGTAAAGTCGCCGATGACCATGAGGGTAAAATGCAAATTGACTGCTTCAAAGGCGAGGGCGTGGACACCGACGGCATCATATCCGCGGCGAAGGGCAAAAGCGGGGTCTGCCTGGGATTCGTCGACAAAAAGGGAGCTCGGGCACTCTACATTAACCCCGGCGTCAACGACACCGTCGAATTCCGTGAACTCAACGCCAAATACATCACCGACACCCAGTTCCTGCACCTCTCCAGCTTTGTGGGCGAAAAAAGCTTCCGCACCCAAAAGAAGCTCATGAGTTTCCTCCCCGATTCGGTGAAGGTCAGCTTCGACCCCGGTTCACTCTACGCGCAGAAGGGGCTCTCAGCGATCGAGCCGATTATCCAGAACAGCTTTGTTATGATGCCTAACTCTCTGGAGCTGGAGCTTATCACGGGCGAATCCAACGTCCCCAAGGCGGCGCAGGCACTGCTGGATATGGGCGTGCAAATCGTCGCTGTTAAACTCGGCGAGAAGGGCTGTTATGTTACCAACGGAGCCGAAAAAGCCACCATTCAACCCTTCAAAGTCACCGCCGTCGACACCACCGGTGCAGGCGACGCCTTCAACGCGGGCTTCCTCTACGGCTTAATCCAGAATAAATCCCTCTTTGAATGCGGGCGCCTAGGCAACTATGTGGCGTCGCGGAGCGTCATGAAGATGGGGGCACGCGATGGTTTACCGATTGAGAAAGATTTACCGTTGACCTGATTGATAGCAGAGCGGAGGACGGTTAAGTTCCTCTGCGGCATTTTTCTAAATCCATCTTGTCTTAACTTCCCTAACCTGCCGGATGTGCCTATCATCGGTCACAACGCAATCGCAGCCCAGAACAATCCCGGTTGCAGCGATGATGGCGTCGGCAGTGGGCAACTCAGCGTACCTGCAGCGGAGTTTAGCCGCCTCCACAGCGATGGGTGAATCAAGATTGGCGATATCCATGTTTAATTTGAGTAGGGAATTAACTCTGAGTTCAGCTACATCAGAACCGAATTTCTCCAACTGTAACTTGTACATTTCAAGAATAACTATCGAAGGAATAATGCCCAAGTTACCTTTTCCTTCAAGATTATCCAGCATTGCCCTTGAACGTTTCCTGAACTCTAAATCCTTGCTTTCTAGACTCTCGATGAAGAATCGCGTATCCAAGACTGCCTTCATCAGTACCTGTCTTCTGAACGCATCTTATCTAGTTTTTTCAGTGTTTGCTCTAAATCTTCGGTTTCAGCGTCGGCTCCGATCAAATCTTGAAAGCGAGGAATAACCTTCAGAACTAAGCTTGACCCCGAGTCTTCCACGGTGATTTTCATTCCTTCCTTTATGCCGTACTTGCGCCTTAAGTGGATGGGGACGGTGATTTGGCCCTTACGGGTAACCAGAACCTCTTCCATAGTTCAACTTCGACCTTCAAGTTGTACCAATCTCAAAAGTACAACTTAACCTTTCTGGTTGAACCAAAAACATTGCAAAGTAAGCCTCAAGGCAAACCGTGTAATAAGCCGCAAACTCATCCATAGACAACGAGCAGAACCTCGTATAACCCTGCAGAATACTAACCTAGCTTCCAGCAAGCGGGAACACTCGGCGCTAACGTAAAGCTGAACCAGGCCCAATTCAGCGGAAGGATCAGCCAAGGCACCGTCTCAGTTTAGCTGACTCAAACAGCGCCTCTTTCGCTTCAGCGTCGTCTTTTTGAAGGTAGGAGAGCAAAAACAGGTTTGTGTAGTTAGCGTGTTTGCGTTGCGCGATGCCTTTGGGGCAGAGTTTAAAGTTGAATTTCTCCTCTACCGCGGCAAGGTTGACTTTGAGTTCCGCCAGGCCCCTTTTTAGCTCGTCCTCGTTCATGTTGGCGCGTTTAGCGGTTTTCTGGCTCATCTCCAAAAGCAAGTCCAGGTTATCCCATGAAACATATTCCCCTGCCAATTTGAGGTCGTACTCCATTTTTACGTAGTGCTTGTTGAGCAAACCCCATTCCGCCTCGTTGAGGCTGCCCAATGCTTTCATGCCCAAAAACTCCGGGGGCAACCCGATGCTATACATCACCGTTGAGAACGATATGGCGCGGGGCAAGCAGACTCCGGCGACGCAGCGGCTATACCCGAATAATCCAATGTGGAGTTTGCGGGCTCTTCTCTGCGGAACATAGGCGGCGAAGCTGTTGATGAGGGGCGCTAGAGCCTCGATTTGCTTCTCGTATGCTGCTCTGCATTTGGCAAGTATACCCCGCAGCGCCTTTTCTTCCTCTGCGCTTATAGGTTGGGGGGTGCCGTTTGGCAATCGCTGGTTTAGGGTGTTTATGGCTTCTTGAACTTGCTCGGTTGGGTAATCATAGCGGAAGGCGGATTGGATAGTTGCGGTCGAGAGTCCCCTGTATTCTTGAAGGAAGTTCTCGACGTTGTCTGGGGAGAGATGGCCCCTGAAGGGCTTTGAGCCTACCCCCAAGATGGGGTGTATTTCAGTTTCCTGGCTTGTTTCTAGCGCTTTAAGTTTGCTTAAGCCGATTTTGGAAAGCAAAACGGCGCAGAGCAAGCCATAGTTGAGTGCGGGGTCGGAGCGTGCGATGAAGACGCGTTGCTGCTTGGGCTTGACGGCTTTTATGTAGGCGCTGACTATGCTGTCTACGTTTAGGATGCTGTCGAAGTCCTCGACTAAGGGAATTACTTTTATGGCTTTAGGCTCAAAGGTCCCAATCCAATCCTTTGCGGTTGTTGACTCATACAGCACGGAGTCTTCAGCCGAAACAATGGCTTTTCTGTAGTAATTGAAAAGCATTATTAGCTCCTCCGCGCCCGTTGTGAAGGGCAAGATTACCTCGAAAATCGGGGAAACCTGCCTCTTGTAAGCCAACGAAGCAACGTCATGAGCCACGGGGATGTTCTGGAGGGTTTCCACGATGTATTTTTTCTCTGCGCCCTCGATTTTGGGGTTGGGGATGCGGTAGGTTAGGAAGATGTCTTCGCCGATTGTTCGGCCTGCAAAGAAGTCCCAGTGCTTCTGGAGGAGCTTTCGGACCACGCGGGTGTCGGTGTCTTTGCCTTCGGAGTCCCACATGATTTCTTGGCAACCCAGCTTTTCGTAGGCGTAGAGGGCCTCGTAGACTTCCAGGTTGCCGTTGATTACTTCGTCGTTGCTCCAAGCTGGAGTATTTGCATTATCCGGATGCTGAGTGGACATGGTGCGGGGGATGGGTTTTTCAAATACTCGGCTCATAGTATTTCCTCGAGGCTCTAACCCAAGCTAGTCAACAGCTATTTTAATTTTGCACACATCAAACCCAAGAAACGCGCTGGATTACGCACTAAGAATGCAGGCAAGACCAGCCGTCAACAGGGGAAGGCGACGCATTCATGGGTAGATTAGTGCTCATCTGATTGGGGCGGTGCTGCCCTGTTTATGCAATAACAGGTCTTGGGCTTAAAAAAAACAAGGCTCGGCACAGTCATCACAAACTTGGTGCCTTTCCCCTCTTCTCCTTCCTCCCGTATGCTCCAGCCGTAGACCTGCACGATTTTTTTGGAGAGGAACAAGCCAAAGCCTGTGCTGCCGCCAGTGGAGAAGCCCTGCCTGAAGAGTTGCTGCTTAGACTGCTGCGGTATCCCTACGCCGTCGTCTTCATAGATCAACTGAAGGTCCCCTCCGGGTACGTCCTTGTAGTGGACCCAGACGTTTCGGGTTGTTTTACCGTATTTTCTTGTGTTATCGATGAAGTTGAAGAGAAGCTGGCGAAGCAACGAGTCAGCGTGGACGATTATGCCGTGGCAGTCATTAACGACTTTGAAGGGTAAATCCGGGAACATCTCAACCGCGCCGTCGAGGGCTTTTCCCACGTCAACGTCAACCAGCGCTTCCATGCCTACCTGCTCGTATGTGCTGGCGATCTCGAAAATCTTCATGGAATCAGTAACTGCCTGCGACATCTTATCAAGGCCGTCCACGACGTCTGCGAGGTCGTAGTGGCGCCTTTTTAGGATATAGCTGTAACCTGTTACGGCGCTGAGTTTGTTTCTGACGTCATGGCGGGTTAAGCTGCCGACGACCTTTAGTTTCTCATTTAACTCTTCAATCTTGTCTATGTTAGCGGAGAGGTACTCGAGCGCCACGGTCATGTCTTTTTCGCAGATTTTCTGTTCCGTGATGTCGGTGGCGCCGACGGCGGTGCCGACGAAGCCGCCTGCTTCATCATGAAACGGTGCGCAGTTAACCAGAAGCGGAACCAGTGAACCGTCTTTTCGCTGCGCCAAAAATTCTGCTTTTACTGCTTCTTGGGGGTTTAGCCATTTTGTGATGGTTTCGCAGTCTTCTTTGGCGTTGGAGCCAGCCAGCACTTCAGCTGCATCTTGGCCCAGTGCCTCTTTTTTTGTGTAGCCTAAGAGGTTCTCGGAGGCGCTGTTCCAGAAGGTAATTTTGCGGGTTGCATCAACCATCATGACGGCTTGCCCGATGTGGTCAAGTAGGCTAACGTGGAAGTTCTGCTGGGTTAATGGGTTTGGCTCCAAGGGAATGCACTCAGAGATAAATTTAAGTAAAATATTATAAAATCATTATGTATCCTCAATTCATTATTTGTTTTTAACAAATTTACCGATGTGTTCTGGTGCATCTTTGCAGATTCTGCTTCGCCGCCAACTCTTTTTTTGAACTAACGATTGAACCCATCGTTGACCCTATAAATAGAGGGGGGGTAGGTGTGTGTGAGCAACAGCAACCGTCTCACAGGCGCAGTCTGTTTTGCCGCAGAACCGCCGTCGCCTCCAAAAAGAAATGCATCAAACACCGTTTTTGCCGTAGGATTTTGCATTTTTGGTGACGAAAGCGTTTAAATCCCAAGTGCTTAATTTAAAGGCTTATGAAATACGCTGCCAAAATCGAAGTCAGCCTCAAACCCGGACACAGCAACCCGGAAGGCGAAACCACCCAGCGACTCCTCATCGAACTCGGCTACAAAGCATCAGCGGTGGATGTCAGCAAAGTCTACACCGTCTATTTAGAAGCCAGTAGCGCCGCAGAGGCAAAGGCGCAGGCAGAGGAAATGAGCAAGCGGCTCCTTGCTAACCCAACTAAAGATAACTACAGCATAAGCGTCGCTGAGGCAAAATGAGCGCTGACCTCATCACCCAACGCAAAACCAGCCAAGTCCTCGAGTTCGCCACAGCAAACGCCACCAAAGAGCAGCTTGGCGCAGTTAACAGCGAACTCGCATTAGGCTTTAGCCTCGATGAGCTTTTGTCAATTCAAACTTACTTTAAAACCGAAAACCGCAGCCCAACCGACGTGGAACTCCAAACCATCAGCCAAACCTGGAGCGAGCACTGCTGCCACAAAACCTTCAAAGGCAAAATCGAGCTTGACGGAAAAACCATCCAGAGCCTCTTTAAAACCTACATCTCCAGAGCAACTAAACAAATCAAGGCGCCCTGGTGCTTTAGCGTCTTTGAAGACAACGCAGGCATCGTTAAATTCGACAAGGGCTACGGCATCGCAGCTAAGGTTGAAACGCATAATCATCCCTCGGCGGTGGAGCCCTTCGGCGGCGCAGCAACCGGCGTCGGCGGCGTAATCCGCGACATACTGGGCGTGTGGGCGGATCCCATCGCATGCACCGACGTGCTGGGGTTTGGTCCCCTCAACTATGACTACACAAAGTTGCCCCCAGGCGTTAAGCACCCCAAATACGTTTACATGGGCGTTACCGCGGGCATCAGCGCCTATGGTAACAACATGGGCATCCCAACAGTTAACGGCGCCATATACTTCGATGAATCCTACACCGGCAACGTCATCGTCTACTGCGGCTGCATCGGACTGCTGCCCCTTAACAAATACACCAAAACCGCCCAAGTCGGCGACATCATCGTGCTATCAGGCGGCAAAACCGGACGCGACGGCATCCACGGCGTAACCTTCGCCTCAGCCGAACTCACCGAGAAATCCGAGGAAATCAGCCGCCCCGCCGTCCAAATCGCAGACCCCATCGAGGAAGAAAAAGTCAAACGTGCCGTGGTGGAAATCCGCGACCTCCAGCTTGGCTCGGCAATAACGGACATCGGCGGAGGAGGATTATCCTCGGCAGTAGGTGAAACCGGGGAGCGCTTTGGCTGTGGGGTGCGGGTGGATTTGGCGAAGGTGCCGCTGAAGTATCAGGGGCTGACGCCATGGGAAATTTACCTCTCTGAATCCCAGGAGCGCATGTTGATGACTGTTCCGCCCCAGAATCTGGAGCGGGTTATGGCGGTTTTTGAAAAAGAAGACGTGAAAGCCACCGCGATAGGTCAGCTTATTGGTGAACGCAGGTTGCAGTTAACCTTTGGCGAGGAAGTGGTGGCTGACATCGATATGGACTTCATGTTTAACCCCTGCGAGAGCAGCAAGGTCGCAGTTATCGAATCACCCAAGCTGGTTGAGCCCGAGTTTGCCGAGCCCAAAGACCTCACTGAAGTGCTGTTGCAGCTGCTAGCGGCTCCCAACATCGCCAGCAAAGAAGCCGTCGTACGCACCTATGACCATGAAGTCAAAGGCAACACGCTTCTAAAGCCGCTGCAGGGCGACTATGCTGGCCCCAACGATGCGGCAGTGCTTAAACCCGTCGATGACTCCGTGAAGGGACTGGCGATTAGCTGCGGCATGAACCCCAACTACGGTAAAATCGACGCTTACTGGATGGCGGCTTCAGCAATCGACGAAGCCATACGTAACAATTTAGCTGTAGGCGGCAGAAGAATCGCGTTGCTGGACAATTTCACTTGGGGTAACCCTGAGAAGCCCGAGCGCCTCGGCTCGTTGGTGCGGGCCTGCGAAGCCTGCTATGATGTAGCCACTAGTTTCCGCACCCCGTTCATTTCAGGTAAAGACAGCCTCTACAATGAATCCCCCATGGGACCCGTAACACCCACCCTGCTCATCACAGCCATCGGAATAGTCCCCGACATAGACAAAACCGTCTCCGTGGACCTCAAAGCCGCAGGCAACCTGCTTTACATAATCGGCGAAACCTACCCTGAACTCGGCGGCAGCGAATACTACAAGCTTAAAGGCCACCTCGGCAAATCCGTCCCTAAACTCCACACCTCCAAAGCCAGAAAAAGCTACTACAACCTCACCAAAGCCATGGGCGAAGGCATCGTTAAATCCTGCCATGACCTCTCCGAGGGCGGGTTGGCGGTGGCGGCTGCAGAGATGGCTTTTGCAAGCGACTTTGGCTTAGAAATCGATTTGAAGGATGTTCCATGCAAAGATGTCTTGCGAGACGATTTCGTGCTGTTCTCGGAGTCTAACAGCCGCTTCCTAATCGAAATCGCACCCCAAAACCAGGAACTCTACGAAGACCTCATGGGCAAACACAGTAAACTAATCGGAAAAGTAACCCAGGAACCTAGGCTACGCATCAAGGGCTTAACCGGCAAAGTCATAGTCGATGCCCCAGTTGACAAGCTTCGGCACAGCTGGAAAGCCACCCTTAACCCCAAGGAGGACATCTAATGAAGCTAGAAGACATCCGCGTTTGCGTGCTGCGCGTCGGCGGAACCAACTGCGACCAGGAAACCAAACGTGCCTTCCAGGAACTAGGCGTCCAAGCCGAAACCCTGCAGGTCAGCGAACTCATCAAACAAAAAAACCTCCTCGACTACAGTGTGCTGGTTTTTCCAGGCGGCTTCAGCTACGGCGACTATGTCCGCAGCGGCGTCATCTTCGCGCGGCATCTTGCGGCGAATCTGGGAAAAGAAATCGCAAAGTTCGTCGACGAGGGCAGACCCATCTTAGGCATCTGCAACGGCTTTCAAATCCTGGTTGAGTACGGGTTGCTGCCGGGTTTCAGCGGAGTCAGCGCATACCCCGAAGCCACCTTGAGCACCAATGAACCCGCAGGATTCAAATGCAAATGGGTCTACCTTAAACAGGAGAACCGCGGCAAATGCGCTTTTACCTCGGCGATTCGGGCAGGCAAAACCATCCGGCTGCCGATTGCGCATGGCGAGGGCAGACTGCTGTTTCCCAAAGAAAAAGAAGTTGCGCTGCTCCAAAAACTCATCGACGAGGACATGCTGGTTTTCCGTTACTGCAGCAGAGACGGCGCAGTGGCAGAGGGCAAATACCCCGATAACCCCAACGGCAGCTTCCATGACATCGCAGGCATATGCAACAGCGAAGGCAACATCTTTGGCCTGATGCCTCATCCGGAGCGCGCCATGTACTGGTGGCAGCAACCCGACTGGACAAGCCAAAACAGGAAGCTCCTCTACGGCGACGGCAAACTCATATTCCAAAGCATCATCGACAAACTCGCAAAAACATAGCTCTGCTGCTCACCCGATTCTATACCCCCTTATATATAGGCTAAACAAATGTAAAAGAAACATTGTGAACAGCGGAAAACTGCTGTTTCCTCAGCATTGAAGTGTATGCGATTGTGGGTGAACCTTGGGGATCATTATGCGTTTGTAGCCAGCTGAAGCAAGGGGTCTAGGTTAGGTACATGTGTTTATTTTGGTATTTTATTTCAACAATTCGTTCTTTGTCTGTGACTTCCCCAATTACCTGTGGCCTATGAGGGTCCCCAGCTAACGCCTGCAACGCTTTGTCTCCATCGCATTTGTCCACTATGATGCCAAAGCCCCAGCCCATGTTAAAAGTCCTAAACATCTCCTCATCCGTCACCGTTAAGCCCAGTTCCGCAGCTATTCTCTGGAGCAAACCAAAAATCGGAGGCGGACTAAAATTGCTAAAGCAAAACCCTATGCCCGGCGAGAAGCCTGCGAGGTTGTTGAATTTGGTGTAGGCGTCGCCTGTGATGTGGACGGCGCCTTTAATTTTGACTTCATGTGCCAGTTTAAGGAGCGGTTTAACGTAGATTTTGGTGGGCTCCAGCGCTTCCAATCCGACTTCGCGGTCCAAGCCCTCAGGTACGTCGGTGGCTTCGTATTTGCCGCCCCACTGCTTGAAGAGGATTTTGCGTGCCATCGTGATGCCGTTGCTGTGCAAACCACTGCTCGCCAACCCGATGATGGGGTCGCCGGGTTTGATGCCCTGCCCTGTTATGATGTCCTCTCGCTCCACAGTGCCCACGCAGGACGCCACCATGTCAAAACCACAGTTGGGTTTGATGCCCCGGATGATTTCTGCGACGTCGCCGGTTTCGCCGTTCACGATGGGGCACATGGATTGCTCGGCGCCCTCGATTAGGCCTTTAAGCCAAGCGTTAACTAAAGCGGGTTCGCTGGCTACGGCGTGAATGTTATCTGCCAATGCAAGGGGTTTGGCGCCGCTGCGGATTACGTCGTTTACCACCATGGCGACTGCGTCTACGCCTATGGTGTCGTGTTTACCCACGAGTTCAGCGAGCAATACTTTGGTGCCTACGCCCTCGATTTCCAGGTCCAAAAACGAGTTTTCTCCGACGGGGAAGAGGTTGCTGTAGGGTAGATGCATGATGCCGCCAAAGCTGATGTGTTTGTAGGTGGCTTTTAGGGTTGAGAGGGCTTTTTTGGATTGGTGGCGCTGTTCCCGGTTGACGCCTGCATCGGTGTAAGTGTAGTTTTTGGGCATGCCAATTCGCCTGCTTAATGTGTAGGTTTCTGTCTGATAACGATTTTGTTTCCATTCAGCGTAGCCTGCGGGGTTGAAGGGGGTTAGCTGCAGGGTTGTTGATGCTTTTGTATACGGTTGCGCTGGCTCGGCAAATTCAGGCATTTTGTAATCCGTTTCCGTCACAAAACCAATATATTCCCCGAGCCACACCAAAAACAGGGCATCGGCTCAGCGCGGTTGTAGTCTAGCTCGGTAGGACTCCAGCTTCCCAAGCTGGCCACCCGGGTTCAAATCCCGGCAACCGCACCAAAATTCATATGGTGTGCATTAGTAATGCACAAGGAATAGCCCAATCGCAGCACCGAGTGCGCATCAAGGTCTCAGAGCTGAAACGGCTTTTTACTTGATAATTAATGTAACTGCTCTGTGTTAGCCACATATCCATATTACGTCTGCATCGCCACTTGGTTATGGTGAGCTATTGGGTAACCCAGTTTTAGATAACCAAGAAAACGCAGCGTTATGCATCTGTCCCAGCTGCCCCACATACCTAAAATCGAAATTAACCGGCACCCTCTTCTGTGCCCGAGGCAAAGCAAACCAGAACGCCAGCTCCGTAGGCTGCATCTGCGCCACCTGCCCCGTCTACCTTAACAACTCGCTGAGCCAACTCTACTATTGCATGCAGGGAAAAAGCCAAGACCTCTAGCTACAGCTTCATCGAGGTTTAGGCACATATTTTTTGGAGGCAATAGTTAATGCCAGAAGCGCCGCCATTGCTGCAAGCAGGATTTGGACCACTGGAAACTCGGGAACCGCGGGTGTAGCTGTGGGGGATGTGGAGGGCGAAGGCGTGTCTGTCGGCGCTGGGCTTGGGGTAATCTGCGCAGGGTATGTTTCCACGTAGAGGCTATGCAGTGCATCCGCCACCATGTTCACTGCCAGATTGAGTGATTCTCCACATCTGCTTTTGAAGTCTGGGTTGCTCCAGCCATAGTTAGCGTCCATCCAGGTGCAGTTGCGGTGGCTTGCGCCGCCGAAGGTGGTGTCGTAGGCTAAGGTTACGGTGGCGTCGTGGGCTGAAAGCACTGTTAAGCTGCCGTCGAATGAGAGGTAACCGTCAAAGCTGCTACTGTAACTTGAGGTTTTGTCTGTAACGTAGCTTTCGTAGTCGCTATGGTGGACTTCTGTGCCCCAAGTCGTCGAAGCGCCCATAACATGCCCAAACACCGCTAAGTCCGCGATGTAATGGGTCATGGCGCCGGCGGCTCGAGCGGCATATGTGTAGTTTTGGGTTTGCAGGAAACTTTGCGCCTGCGTATACATTGCCTGCGCTCTCTGCGCCGAAGCATCATCGGCAATCTCTCCGGAAGCGGTATAGTATATGTGGTGTTTGGTGGTGTCGCCTATGCCGCCTTGGCTGGCCGGTAAATCCGGCAGTTCGGTGCCGTAGAGGTAAGCGGCGAGGTTGCTGGTCAGGTACTGTTTTTCCTCCGCGGGCAGATAGCTGAGGGCATGCTCTGCGATCCAGTCGTGGGTGCCATAGTCGGGGACTGCGGGGTCAGCGGAGTAGCCGCCGTTGCTCCAGCATAACGCAGGCGCCACATAAGCAATCAGCAGTAGTGTGCATGCAGCCGCAAGGATTAGTCGGGTTCTCTTCAAATGCTTGTTCATCCAACTGCCTATTGTAGCGGTTGCCTTAAATCCCTTTTCAGTGACAAGCCGGCGCCTGAATTGTAAAACATTAATTCTCGATTAACCTACTTACTTTTGGCGGTCTGATGAAATACACAGTTGTATACACCGACAACCAAGGCGAATCCCACTTTAGAGAGGACGCCTTCTCCTTTGAATCCGTCAATTTTGCTCCCCCAGCCCCGCCTGTAGGGCTATCAAAATACTATGATGTAGGCAAAATGGTGCTGTTTTGCATCTCTGCAGGCTGGTTTGGCGACTGGCATCCTGCACCTAAAAAGCAGTTCTTCTGCTGCCTCAAAGGCGAAGTTGAAATTATAGTGGGCGATGGGGAGACGCGGCGTTTTCGGTCAGGCGAGGTTTTTCTTTTAGAGGACACCTCAGGCAGGGGGCATACGACCCGCGTGGTCAGCAAGGAGGATTTTGTGGCTGCGGTGGTCCAGTTAGCCGGCACCTAAACCGAAGCTTTCCCCTGTTTTGGGTAAGAATATTAAACCTGCTTAACCTATTCTACGTGGGCGAGATATTGACGGTTTTTATCGTGAGAACCTACGTGGTTAAACCAGACAAACAAAAAGAGCATCTGGCATGGGGCAAAAAACTTGTTGCGCTGATGAAAAAGCAGCCTAAACCCTTCGCGGATGTGCGGTCCATGCGGGTGCTGCGTCACAAGTACGGCGGAAACGTCGGCGGCTTCACTGCCATGTGGAAATTTGACAGTTTAGAGGATGCCGAGCAGTGGGAGCAGGGTTTTGTGGATGTTAAGGAGCAGGCGGATTTACGTGCCGAGTTCCTTTCGCTGATTGTACCCGGCTCCTACACCGAATGCATCTGGGAACCCGTGCGCACATTAAACCGCAAGAAGAAGCGCCGCCGAAAACCACAAAGCTAAACAAACCCGCTTCCCGCCGGGCAGCCAAGTGCAGGTTAGCTGGGTTTTTTGGCGCTGATTTGCTTATGCTATTTTTTTGGCAGTGGATCCAAAATTTGGTGGGTTTGTTTTTTCTATAGTTGTTGTTGTGGCAAGGCGGCTTTACACAACAACTACCTAAGCGATTGGTGGGCGGCTGCTTTTCCGTTTCAGGCTGCCAAGACGGTTGCTGGCGGGTTGTGCAATCTGCCACAAGCAGAACAGCAAAAAATTTTGGTACTATAGGGGCGGGGGGTTATTGCAGAGCAAAAAGGTCATGACTTGGTGATGCACTTGCTAACGATGTATCCTGCGTTTATTTCCTTTCACTGGAACCGTTGGCAGCGGAGATTCCGAATTTGCAGAAAGTATCTTATTATAACATCCTTCAAAAAAGGCAAGTTTGCCGAAGTTTTGTATCTTAAGTTAGCTATATTTGTCATTTTTGTTTTATGTTTTTCGGATCACCGTAAATTATATTACGGCGTTAAGGTGGACTTAGTTGTAGAGTTAAAGTAAGCTCGGAGAGGATAGATTGGGTAAGTTTCGGTTAAGCGCATTTTTAGTAACCTGTGTTTTATTTTCCTTAATCTTAGTCCAATCGAACTCGCTTCAAGCTCAGGCTGTCGGTACAAACGTCAGCGGAATAATCAGTGTAGATACAACTTGGACACAGGTAAACAGCCCATACAGTTTAACTGGAAATGTGTTAGTGAATGAAGGTGCCAGCTTAACTATTCAGCCCGGAGTCACAGTAAACATTAACAGCTACTACCTAAGGGTAAACGGTACCTTAAACGCTCGGGGAACACCCGATAACAAGATTGTAATCAACATAGATTCTTCAGGGACGTATTATGCGGGAATTGATTTTACGAGCAGCTGTAACGGTTGGAACAACCAAACAGGCACAGGCTCAATAATACAATATGCCCTTATCACAAGCAACCGCACCTACTATCCAACGATAGAAGCGAATTCTGCTTCACCTAAAATAGATAGCAACACCATAAAATGTCCCTCTGATGGAGGAATCGAGTTCTGGTACGATGGAAACACGACAGTTACCAACAATTATATTCAGGGAAAAGTCCTGAGCCATTGTTATGGTGGCTATGCAATAATCGCTAACAACACAATCGTGAGTCCTTCCCAAATAGCTTTAAACATAGGCGGAAACGCGATAGTTGCTAATAACTCTTTAAGCGGTTCAGATCAGGGTATTTTATGCCATGACAATGGCAGCACACATAATTTTACGACTCGTATAACTGGAAATCTAATCGTGAATAACCGCATCGGCATCCGCGTTTTTCAGGGTCTTAACCACGATGACACCCCGAATGTCAAGTTTATTATCCAAGACAATACGGTTACCAAAAATGTCCGGGGGCTGCTTTTGGATTCGGAACATACCGACCACCAGATAGAAAATGGACCCTTAATCGGAAACAATAATCTGTTCGACAATAGCCAATGTAACCTCGAAACAAGTTACTACACAAACCTTAACGCTTCATCTAACTGGTGGGGAACAACCAACCCGCAAGCAATCAACCAAACAATCTATGACTACTACGATGATTTTAACTTGGGTACTGTAGCATTTGCCGCATTCTTGACGGCGCCAAACATGGAAGCTCCAACTTACATCAAGGCATCTGCAGGCGTTGGCGGCTCAATTTTTCCAAATGGCTACATCCGAGTTGATTATGGCAGCAACCAATGTTTTACTATAGAAGCAAACAGTGGGTATCAGATTTTAGCGGTTAAAGTCAACGGGACCTCCGTTGAGGCTGATAGCTCCTGCTTATTGCTTGATATTCGAGGCGGCACTGATATCTCTCCTACGTTTGCAGTAAAAACAACGCCCACGCCTTCCCCTACCTCATCACCGACTCCAACCCCAACCCCTACTCAAACCCCAACCCCAACTCCAACTCAAGCTCCAACTCAAACCCAAACCCCAGCATCCACAGTTGCGCCTACTTCAACACCTCCGCCACAATCCAAACCAACTCCCCAAATAGACATCATCTGCCGCAGCATCGCCTTAGACGCAACCTACAGAGTTGACATAACTGGAAGCATAACCTACAATGGCGCCCCTATAAGTGATGCACAGCTCTTCCTGTCATACAGTGTTAACGCTGGAAACACCTGGGTTGACTTAACAACCGCCGTCACGGATAACAACGGAGAATTCGCTGAATCGTGGAATCTGCAGGTTACAGGCAGCTATATGCTTAAAGCAACCTACGCAGGCAACGCCATCTACGGCTCCGTTAGCAAAGCGGTAACCTTTGCTGTATTGGCATGCCAAGGGTCACAACAAAACGCAGACACAGCAAATACGTTCTCGTTAACCTCCAACTCAACGTTAACGTCACTTATCTTCAACTCAACCAGCCAAGAACTCAGCTTTTCAGTTAACGGAACCACAGGCACAACAGGATACGTAAGCATATTCATACCTAAAACTTTAGTCAGCAATACTTCATCACTTAAAATCTATCTCGACGAGACCCCCATAACATACACTGCAACAGAGCAAGGGGACTCAATACTAGTTACCTTCACCTACCACCATAGCGCCCATAAGGTAACAATAGCTGTTGGTACCCCAGCAACCGAAACAGCGGAGGGCTTTAACCAATGGATAATACTCGGCGTTGTCGCCTCTTTGGTTGTATTGGTTTTAGCAGGTACACTTGCTTTAAAGAGAAAAAGGGCGGCAAACTGACTCAATCGGTTAGGTCAGTAGAAAACTTCATTACATCTATCGATGCACACCATAGCGGAGAGTATCCCTGTGCCTTTAGCATTTATCATCGGAACCGCGGGCAGCGGCAAATCGCTTTTCACCGCCGCCTTCGCAGAGTGGCTTAAAATGAGCAAACAAGACGTAGCCATCGTTAACCTTGACCCCGGCGCATTAAAGCTGCCCTATCAACCCGACGTGGACGTCCGCAACTACGTGGATGTAGGCAACATAATGGAGAAGTATGGTTTGGGGCCTAACGGCGCCTTGATTATGGCGGCGGATTTAATCGCCGATGAAGTTGAAAACCTGACCCGCGACATCGAGGAAGCCCACGCCGACATCGTTTTGGTGGATACGCCCGGGCAGATGGAGCTGTTTGCCTTCCGCGCCTCCGGCCCCTACATCGTCAACGAGTTAACCAAAGAACCCAAAGCATTGATTTACCTCTTCGACGCCGTCTTCTCAATTAACCCCCTCAACTACGTCTCCAACATGTTCCTCTCCGCAGCAGTCTACAACCGCTTCTTCCAGCCGCAGCTGCATGTGCTCAGCAAAGCCGACTTGGTCCCCAAAAAGGATGTGCAGGCAATCGCGTCGTGGTCGGCGAGTCCCATGGCGCTGGAGGACGCCATCGAAGCCAGGTTGGAGGGTACCAAGCGCCTGTTCAGCCGCAACATGATGCAGGCCATCGATAAGCTGGGGCTAAAGTTTCTGCTTATGCCGGTTTCATCTAAATCCAACGAGGGCATGGTTAACGTTAACACTGTGCTTGAGCGCATCTTAAACGAGGGCGAAAAATACACCACTTAAACAGCGCTGACCAGTGACCAACTCGCGGCGAACGCGCCCCGCTTAGCCTTCATCGCGGTCTCGGCGCCTGCAACCACAACCACATCGTTTTCTTTGGGCTCGAGCCGATCCATTATCTGCTTTGCCGCCTGAGGATACTGCTTTGCAACGTCATCGCTGATGGATTCGATGCATAGATGCCCCTTCTTGTAAACAATCACTATGGCTTTGCGTGCACCCGCAATGATGGCGGCGTCGCGTTGATCGATGCCTGAGCTGACTTTTTGGCCGCTGTTCTTCACCAAAAACGCATGGTTATACTCGGAGGGGTAAAGTTCGGATCGTGGCAAGTCAGCTTGACAGGGGAAGATTTCTTCGAATTGCCGCCAGATGCCTCTGCCCTTCTCGGTGAGGTTGCAGCCTTCCTTGGAGGTTTCGATTAACTCGGCGTCTCTGAGGCGGCTGATTATGGTGCGGACGGCTCCGTCTCCCACGTGGAGTTGCTCGGCAAGCCGGTTTCTGCCCAGCGGTTTTTGCGCCATAAGCTCCAGTGCATAGTACACGTGGAATATGGTGAAGCTGGTGGAGGGGCCGGGGGCTTTTTTGCCTGAAAGCTGCTGCATGTACCTCTTAAGTGAAGTCGCCATATTTACGCCTCTTAATATTTAGCGTTAGGTAGGCTTTATAATTTGTCACGCTTGCACGGTTACTCTCTATAGGCAGTAGCGGAAATCTCCAATAGCGCCCCCGCTTTAAGGGTGCAGGCGACGGTTGCGCGGGCGGGAAAGTAGCCGCTGAAGTATCTGGCGTATTCGCGGTTAAAGCCCTCGAAATCCGTCATGGATGCAAGGTACACGTTGACCTGCACCACATCGCCTAAACCGTAGCCCGCCGCTTCCAGGATGGCTTGGATGTTCTCCATAACCTGCTTTGTCTGCGCCGCCGCGTCTTCCCCGATTAGCTTGCCGCTTTCTGGGTTTATGGCGAGTTGCCCTGAAATGTAGAGGAAGCCGCCTGCCTGCACTGCTTGGCTGTAGGGTCCGATGGGCGTTGGCGCTTTGGGGCTGTGGATTGTTTTCTTCATGGCTTATCCAGTGTCCTTGGCGTCTGCGGGTTTAAATCGTTTTTGGAATAGCGGCTATGTTTGATATTTCGTTTGGAATATTTTTATCAGAAAACCATATAAGAAAACCGCCGAGTTACCTATGCCAACTGTTAGCTTGGATGGATATCCCTATGAAAAGAAACGGAAAATACTTGTTCACCTCTGAATCAGTTGGCGAAGGCCACCCTGACAAAGTAGCAGACCAAATATCAGACAGCGTCCTAGACGAGATTTTTTCCCGTGACCCCAAAGCACATGTTGACTGCGAAACCCTCGTTATGCAGGGCACCGTAGTTATCACGGGGCAAATCACAACCTGCGCATATGTAAACATCCCAAAGATCGTGCGCAAAACCCTCTCGGAAATCGGCTTTGACAACGCAAAAGACGGCCTCGACTGGGAAACCTGCGGTATTCTGGTTTCGCTCACTGAGCAGTCACCCGACATCGCCATGGGCGTTAACGAATCCAACGGCCACGAGCAGGGCGCCGGCGACCAAGGCATGGTTTTCGGCTACGCCTCAAACGAAACCAAGGAACTTATGCCTCTGCCGATTCTGCTGGCTCACCGCCTCGTAAAGCGCCTCGCGGACCTCCGCCACAACGGCACCATGCCCTATCTGCGGCCCGACTGCAAATCCCAAGTTACCGTCGAATACGAAAACGGCAAACCCAAATGCGTCAAAACCGTCGTCATAGCAGCCCAAAACAACGGTTCAGTGGAAGACGCAGTTCTCAAAAAACAAATCATCGAGAAAGTCATCAAATGCGTCATCCCCGCGGAGATGATGGCGCCAGACATAAACTACGTTATCAACGGCACCGGACGCTTCGTCATCGGCGGCACCCTGGCTGACTCAGGTTTAACCGGACGCAAAATCATCGTGGACACCTACGGCGGAGTCGGAAGCCACGGCGGCGGATGCTTCAGCGGCAAGGACCCCTCCAAAGTTGACCGCAGCGGCTGCTACATGGCCCGCTACATCGCCAAAAACATCGTGGCTGCGGGGCTCGCGGATCAATGCGAAATCCAAATCAGCTACGCCATCGGCGTCGCCCAACCCATCTCGGTTCTGGTTAACACCTACGAAACAGGCAAGATATCGGACGAAAAAATCCTTGAACTCGTGAAAGCCAACTTTGACATGCGACCAAGAGGCATCATCACCACGCTTGATCTGCTGCGGCCAATCTACAAGAAAACCGCTGCCTTCGGACACTTCGGACGCGACGACGTCGAGTTCCCCTGGGAACGCACCGACAAGGCGGCGGTCCTTAAAAAAGCCCTTGAGACAGCTTAAGCTGCCTCTTCCTTTTCGTTTTTCTTTGTCAGCACCTGATTTATCGATTTAGGCTTCTTAGATGCTTCGGTCTTTGTCTGCTGTGCTTGCTCATAGACCCCCCTCTATATATAGAACCCAATTAGCAAAATTACGCCCGAACCAAAACTTGCAGACCAGTCAACGATAGAGTAGGGGTCTACACCTGAGATTCTGCGGATTGATTTGGCAGCCCCAGCGCATGGGCTCTTCTGCGTCTGGTAACCACAACCGTCACCGCAAGCATCGCCACCGCCAAAACTGCAGTGAAGATAAGCGCGATGAGATAGTAGGGCAAAACAAGTATGCTGCTTTTTTGGCTGGTTGCGCCGTTGAGTTCGCGGTTGCCAACCCAGCTTGCCTGGACATCAAATGCGCCAAGCCCCGGCGCCCAACTGAAGCTGAAGTCGCCGTCTTTTCCTGTTTCAACCGTGCCGATTGTGCTCCAGCCGCCGTTGTTCACGTTGGCCTGCAACGTCACGTTCTCGCCAGCCGTATTGGGCAGAATCTGGCCGCTTAAAGTCACCTTGCCGTTTTCAACAATAAAGCCTGAAGAGACATCCAGCGATAAGCTGCTGGCATCGAGTTCCCTTAGGCTCGCGCTAACCTGCCCCGCCGAGGTGTCCTCCACCTTTTCCAGCGATACAACCTGGACAGTTACGTTCTGGTACTGGCTTGGGCATTCGCCGACGCGCCAGCCATCCCGCCACTTGCTGCCCGTGCACTCCGCCACATAGTAAGATGCATTCTCGAAGGTGACGCTGTGAACGCTGCTGCGTGCATCCGCGGGTTCTGCACCGAGGTCAACGCCGATTTCCATATGCTGCTGGTCTTTGTAGTAGAGAAGCACCGTGGGTACTTCGCCTGCCTTCAGAATCGATGCTGCAATGTATGCGAAGAGGTCGCAGTCGCCTTTGCCGGCGGCTAAGGTTTCCACGGGGTACTTGCCCTCTTCGGTTTCCTCGTAGGTTATCTGGTGGACAAGCATCAAAACGCCGTTGGTGAAGTCTTCGGTGTTGTTGTAGATTTGCCAGAGGCGGTCGGCGATGGGTTTGAGGGTGTAGGGTGTGACGTATTTGGGGAAGTCGTGGCTTGAATATACTGTGTGGCTTTGCATGCTGTAGGTTTGGATTACCGTGTAGGGTATGGTTATGTTGAGTTGGTAGCCGACGTTGCCGCCGGGGTGGTTGAGGAGAAGGTATGAGTTTGTGTAGGCTTGGGGTTCCCCTTGGGTTTTTCCAATCGTTGATATGGAAAGGCAGAAGACCACGATCATGGTTAGGCTTATGGCCTGTAGGTAGATGTCTTTTATGCGCAAGGATAGTCAGCCGAACACATAATACATATGCGTTATCGCTTATATGGTTATTCCCGACTTAAGCCTTGCTACGCCTGCACAATACCACCGTTAACCACAACCAAACCCGAAAGCTCCCTCGCCGCCTTAACAAGCACCTCAGCAGGCCTCTGCCCCGCCGGCGCCCACATAGTAAGATGCAACTCCGCCCCCGGCTTACCATCACAACGCATAGGATGCGACTTAACATAAACCCCCACATTATCAGCCATCACACGGTCAATCAGCGGAGCCAACCGAGACTCAAAAATCCCCTCCACAAACACGCTGCACTCACAAAACACCGCCTCCCCCACCATCCCCCGAATCAAAGGCGCAAGAGTCTGCATAAAAATCGCCTCCATCTCCATCGGCACCCCCGGCAAAGAAAACAGCAACGACGCATCCAGCGTTGCCCGAGCGGCAGGCGCTGTCCCGATGGGGTTGATGACGGGCTGGGCTGCCTCTGGAAAAATCGCCATCTTTAGCCGGGGCGGCGTCATCTCGATTTCAGTGGGCATCCCCCGCTTCTGGGCATACTCAATGCATCTCTGCTTAACCATCTCGAGGGCCTCGGCGTTAACAATCAGCTTCTGCCCCAGCGCTGCCGCCAGTCCCTGCAGCGTCATATCGTCGAAGGTGGGTCCCAAGCCGCCGGTGGTTATGATGAGGTCGCATCCGCGGCTTTTTGCTTCAAGGATGGCGCCTGAAATTTCCTGGATTGTGTCGGCGACGACGGTTATGCGTCTGAGGTTTCCGCCTAAACCTGTGATTTGCTGGGCTAGCCAGTAGGCGTTGGTGTTTTCGACTTTGCCGATGAGTAACTCGTTGCCTATGCAGATGACTTCGATGTCTGCGGTCAAGAGGGTTCCCTGACTTATAGGGCGGCGGGGTTTCTTAAGTAGGCTTCCCAACAAAACCTGTGGATGCAGAGTCAACGCTAAAGAAAAGTCTTCATCCGCTTCTTAGGCGGGTTTATTTTTTGCTAAGGTACCATTTGAGGTATTCTTTGCGGCGGGCTGCTTTGGCGTCTTCTTCTTCGTCAGGTTGGCGTTTGTCGTGTTCGTCGTTTAGTTCTTGTCCCGTGCAGTATAAACCGCAGCTTTTGCAGCAGTACTTCTTGGTGAGAGATATGTACTGCATTTCTCCGCCGCATTCAGGACAGTAATTCACCATGTCTATTCACTTCTGGTTTGGCTATCTAATCCATGCTGCATCAATATTAGGTTTATGCGGTTAGAAAAATTTTTTGAACATGGACAAAGCACATGCATCAGACCATAGATCAGCAAGATTCAGGTAATTTGTCGTTGCATAGGTTGCATACGCAACATCGGCTTGCCGATTGTGGCTTCACGGCTGAATACACACACGATTATTAAACAACACCTTCTATCCTTATCCAGTTGCACAGCAACTTCGTAGCCTTTTTAGAACTTGATAACTGTGAGCAAGCCAACCAAACAAAAAATAACTGCCATTCTAATAGTTGCCACGGCGATTGCTGCTGTAGGCGGAATCCTTTTCGGGTTTGACACCGGCGTAATCTCAGGGGCAATCCTCTACATCGTTAAGGATTGGAGCCTTAACTCCGCTGAAGAATCAATCGCCACTAGCGCCGTCTTGATTGGCGCAATTCTGGGGGCCATCCTAGGCGGGGTTTTAGCTGACCGCTTAGGCCGCAAACGATCCATCATTGCAGGGTCAGTTTCCTTCATAATCGGGACTCTCATTCTGTTGGGGTCAAATGGGCTTGGAGTATTCGTTGTGGGACGCGTGCTTATCGGCGTAGCAATCGGGTTAGCCTCCTTCATTGTACCCATGTACATTTCTGAGCTTGCGCCTGAACGGATCAGGGGCGCTTTGGTGTCGCTAAACCAACTCTTTGTCACACTGGGCATTCTCGTATCCTACGGGGTTGACAACATTTTCTCTGCAAGCGGCGCTTGGAAAGACATGTTTGCCGTGGGGCTGATTCCCGCCGCAATCCTGCTTGTGGGAATAGCGTTTATGCCCAACAGCCCCCGATGGCTGGTTTTTAAGCATCAACCGGAAAAAGCCAAAAAAGTCCTGGAGAGAGTACGCGGCCAAAAAGACGTGTCCGCTGAAATGCGGGAGATCCAAACAGCCATCCAAACCGAATCTAAAGGATTGGGGATGCTGCGGACAAGTGCCGTTAAGTATCCCCTCATCGTTGGATTAAGCCTGGCGATTTTCCAGCAGATAACCGGCGTAAACACCATAATCTACTATGCCCCCACCATCTTCCAGTTTGCAGGCTTAGACTCCGCGACCGCGGCTATCGCTGCAACCACCGGCGTGGGATTGGCTAATTTTTTAGTAACCGCCCTCGCCTTGGGTTTGGTGGATAAAGTTGGGCGTCGTCCGCTGCTGCTGGTGGGCATTGCGGGTATGGTGTGCTCGTTGATTGTTTTGGGCGCAGGCTTTTTCTATGCTTCCAGCTCTGTCGGGTCCTCCGTGGGCGTCATTACAGCTGTCAGCTTAATCGCCTACATTTCTTTTTTTGCAATCGGTTTAGGCCCCGTTTTTTGGCTGCTGATATCAGAAATCTTTCCCCTGCAGGTAAGGGGAGCCGCGATGAGTCTTGCCACAATTGCAAACTGGAGCGCCAACTTCGCCATAACGCTGCTGTTTTTGGGGTTGGTTGCCGTGTTGGGGCAGTCAGGAACATTCTGGCTTTTCGCCGCCATCGGTGTGGTGGCGTTTATATTTACCCTGCGGTTGGTGCCTGAAACCAAGGGCTTAACGCTTGAGCAAATTGAGGGCCACTTCAGACGGGGCGGGCATCCGCGGCATCTGGGCCGGAAACACAGAATTTGAGACTCTCCGAAAGGGCGGTTGCTGCGTTGCCGCTTAGAATATGCAGGGTTAAACGTGGACGTACATGTTGTTGCTGCTGTACTTGCCTGTGTCCATTTCTGCTTCGATGTCCCGCAGCAGCAGGATACGTTTGAAGGTCGGCGGATGCGTGGCAAAGAGGCTGTTCATCTGCACCCATGTGGATTTGGCTTCCTTCTCCATAGCCAACTGCAATTCGTGCTCGTCGAGGACGCCGTCGTTGTCTAAGTCGTACTTGTTTTTATTCTCCATTATCTGTGCGATTTCTCGTTTAGCCATGCCGGGGTCTTCGATGTAGAATGCGCGTGCTCCCTCCGGTGGCTTTGGCGAAATCGAGAGGCCATAGGTGATCTTTGACAGGGCGCTTTCTAGTCCTCGGGGTGAACCGGTGAGGTAGGCGGAGAAGGCGTCGGCGTAGTGCTCGCGTAGGCGGCTAAGACGCATGACTATGAGGAAGGTGATTATGTAGACGGCAAAGGAGATGATGCCGATGATGACAAGGATTGCGCCGCCGTTATCGCGGTCGTTTCCCCTTCTGCCTCCGCCGCTGAAGGCGCCTGCATACAGGGTAATCTGAGCAATGTAGTAGGCGATAAGCGGAAGCGCAGAAAGCACCGTCATAACTATGTAATCCTTATGCTTGATGTGGCCCAACTCGTGGGCGATAACCGTTTTCACCTCGTTCTCGTTAAGCTGACGTAGCAGCCCCTCATGGACAGCTAAGGTGGCGCTGCTGGTGGTTCTGCCAAACGTGAAGGCGTTAGGTGTGTTGCTGGGAACCGTCGCCAACCGTGGCATAGGCAACCCCGCTTTATCCGCTAATTCCTTGACCATACGTTCCAGCCACGGGTTCTCTCCGGGCTTGAGGTAGTGGAGGCGGGTGGTTGCGGCAACTATGGCTGGGCCGACTGCGTACTGGAAGAGGATAAAGAGCGCTGAGCCTCCCACTGCAATCAAAAGGCCCATGTAAACGTCTAGCTGTAGGAAGTAGACGATGGCGAATACGAAGAGGGCGAAGATGAAGGAGGATAGGAAAATCGACAGGGCCATTGCAAACTTGAGTTGTGACAGGTTAGCCATCTTTTTACTCTCTCTTTCTTTTGAGTGAAATATTTGCATTAAGAATTAAGTCTTTCTCCCAAATCTTCTCGTCGCTTTGGGCGTAATTCTGGGCAAGTTTTATAACTCACTCGCATGAAAGATGCCTCTAAGAGGTATCAACACATTGGTCTCGCTTAAGCATTCTAAATCTGGTCTTATCCTCTTCACTTTGACCCTTATGTTAACGGTAACCCTTATAGGCAATCTCTATCCGCAGGGAGCCCAAGCTGAAGTCACGGGCACAGTAACTATCAACGGCGACGCAGCCTACGCTAAATCCGTCAACGTTACGCTCACCCTGTCATGTGACACCGCGGTTGACATGCAGTTCTCCAACGACAACTCAGTATGGTCAGATTGGGAAACATACAGCACCACAAAAGCTTGGAACCTAACTGAAACAGACAGCACAGCCGAAAGAACCGTCTACGTTAATTTCCGTGACGCCGCAAACGAAACTGGCGCCGCTACCGATTCAATCATCGTTGACCCCGTTGCGCCTACGGCCTATGCCTACATGGACGTCATCTCCGCTGCCGATAATCAAGTCCTGTTTTACGGCGGCTACAGCACAGATGACGTTGCCATAGCAAGTTACTATTGGGACTACGGCGACGGCCACAACGCCACTGGATTAACAACCAACCACACCTACACTGGCGAAGGAAACTACACGGGATATCTGAAAGTCACTGACTTAGCGGGAAACACCGCCAATTGTAGCTTCTGGGTAAAAGTACCCATCGTTGCCCCGGCAACCCCCACGCCTACCCCTGCTCCAACAGCTTACCCCACCATACCCTCGCAGCCTACAGTTACGCCGTCTCTTCAGCCTTCACCAACCGTGGAGGAATCCTCGTTATCCCCAACCGCCGCGGTGGTTATCGTAGCCGTGACCGTGATAGTTGTCGTCGGGATCGTGATTGTTTTAGTGATAAGCCGCTCAAAACCAAAGTCGCCAACAGCGACCTAAATTTTTCTTTTCAATAATTTTTTTTGTTAAAAAAAGAAGAAGAGGTTAGATTGGGTAAGCTCCGCAGATTTTGCAGAACTGGATTTTCGTGTTCATGCGGCTGTGGCATTTGGGGCATTCAACTGAGCCTTTGGGGAAGACTTCTTTGGGTTTGCCGAACTTTTTGCGGAAGACCTCGTAGTAGAGGAGTTGCTCTTTATCTTGGATTTCCACGTCGTCCTCGGCTTTGATTGCTGCTTTCTTTTCGTTGAATTCTTTGTCTTCGACTAAGTCGTTGAAGTAGGTGCGCAGGGTTTCGGTTCCGGTTCCGGCTTCAAGGGGCGCTTTGGGTCTCCAGATGATGTCTTTGGGGATAACGTCCTCGTAGGCTTTGCGTAGAATCCATTTGCCGTATTTTACGCCGTTGTACATGTTGATCTTGTACTTGATCGGCAGCTTCATGGCCCAATCCATAAATTCGGGGTCACGGTAGGGCGCCTTGATCTGCATGCCCATAGATTCAGCCATCGGGAACGAGGAGAAACCCATCTCAGCCCACATTTCCTGTTGCTTGACTGCGAATTGTTCCTCAGTGAGGTGGAACTGCCAGGGGTAACCGAAAAGCTCGTCGAGTGCGTCGCCGGTGAAGACGGTTTTTATGCCCTTGGGTTTCAGTAGGGTTAAGCCGATGTAGACTGGAAGGCTGTTGCGGATTTCCATAGGGTCATATTTTTTGAGTGCTTCGACGACTTTGGGGTAGAATTTGTAGACGTCTTCTTTGCCGAACTGGTAGGTTTCATGTTTGAGGTGTAGGAGCTCAACCATTTTTTTGACGTATTCGGTGTCTTTGGGTTGGCCGTGTTTGAAGGCTAAGGTGAGGCAGGGGATGTCGGGTTTGTATTTGACTGCTTCGTAGGCGATGATTTGGGTGTCGGTTCCTGCGGAGAAGAGGAAGCCGTCGGCGAGGTTCTTTTTGACGATTTTGTTGACCAGGGTTTTGATGCCTGGTAAGAGTTTATTTACTTCTGTTTCGTTAAGAGCCATTTCTCTCCCTCGATATTACTGTGTTTGTCGCTCCAGCCCTATATATAGTTTTACTTATGCATATAAAAGGCACAAAATGGTAAACAACTGTGCTGATACCAGGCTAAACATTGAACAAACGCGCTGTCTGGGCCTGGACGCGTACAGGAAAGCCCCCTTGCCGACGCCAAAAACGCCCCAACCACACAAACCACCACCCGCAGCAAAACACCAAACAGCCATCAAACAAGAACCAGCCAACAGCACCTTTAAAAGATAACAAACCGTCTCAAAAGTAAGAGGCACACACAGTGAAAGTCAGCTTGCTCCACATGGAAATCCGAGACACCCTACAAAAAAACCTCGCCGCAGCCAGAGCAGCCGTGCTCCGAGCAGCCAAAGAAAAACCCGCCCTCATCGCGTTACCCGAGTACTTCACTGTCCCCGACTGCATGGCCAACTTCTCAGACGCCCCCAAAATCAGCCGCGGCACCTGCCAAAAAACACTCCAGTTCCTCCAAGAAATATCCTCCCAAATCGGCGACATCTACCTCCTCGGCGGCTCTGTGCTTGAGGAAGATGGCGGCAAATTCTTTAACACCAGTACGCTTTGGCGCAACGGAGCGCTTGTTGCGAAGTATAAGAAAATCAATCCTATCCAGGCTGAAGTCCAAGCGGGCGTCGCTAGGGGCTGTACACCGCTTGTGGTGGATACGGAAGTCGGCAAAATCGGGCTCATCGTCTGCGCTGACAGCTTCGACCCGGAATTAATCAAAAAGGTCGCTGCGATGGGCGCGGAAATTCTCACGTTGCCCGTTGCCGCTATGGGTACGCATCCCGTGGTGAAGGGGCATCCGTTGACGGAGGCGATTGCGCGGGATTACGGTGTGTTTGTCATAAAAGTGGGCAACGTCAGCAGCAACATGCGGGGCGGCAGAAGCGCCATCATTGCGCCGTGGGGTGTGCTAGGCGAGGTATCTGACGCAGCGGAGGACTCGGTTTTGTCAGCGGATCTGGATATGACGCGGCTAAAAGCTTATCGCGCCAGCCTACACAAAAATCGGTAGTTTGGGCTAGTAGATTTTTGCCCAGTTATCCACGATTTTCTGCATCTTGCTAAACTCGTAGGTGTCTAGCCACTCGCGGAAAGCAGCGTTGTGAACCGCGAAGGAAGCAACTTGCCTTGCGTTTTCTGAGTCATGGACCAGAAGCAGCGTCGCCATCAGGTCATGGCGGGAGATGTAGCTCACGGTTTTGAGGAGCGCGTCGAGTTTCTCGTCGGTGGGTAGTTCGGAGCTAAGTTCCACAACCACGGGTTTTTTAAGCGTAGCGCAGAAGTCGCGGGTTATGGTGTCAACCCAGTAGTTGGTAAAGTAGTCTCTTGAGGAGAGGGGCACATGGAAGTAATCCACCAGCTCCGCGATGGCTTCGAAGTCTATGCCGAATCGTTCCTTAGCTAGCACGGGGTCAGGGAACATTTCCACGGCGAAGGTGCCTTTGGTGTGGGTTTTGGCTTCGGCGAGAAAATCCGTGACGACTTTGGCTCGCCACTCCGTCCAGCCCAGCCCGCTTTTCTGGCGCATCTGGGTGCATCTGGGGCAGGTGCAGAAGTCCTGGTCGGCAAAGTGGTAGAGGTTAAGTGTAATGCCCTCTATGTCCTGTTCTGTGAGGCTGTCAAGGTAGCTGTAGACTTTTTGTCGGTACCCCGGATGTGTGGGGCAAACATAGTCAAAGGGCAGGTTGTTGCGTCTGTTACGCCGCAATGCGGGACCATACTTGGAGGTGGAAACCATCGCGGGGTCCTCGCGGATGGCTTTGGCGTCGCAGAAAACCGTCACATCATTCTGCATACCGACGGCGGCGGGGTTTGCTTGTCCATCTGCCCATTTGCTGTAGTAAACGTGAACATCGTAGCCTTCGACGAATTCGGGTTTATAGGTGACTAAGCCGATTTTCATGCATACCCCTCTGCTCGCAACAGATATATTCTTGGCGCTTATTTAATTGTTGATTCGCATGGGCAAAGCTAATTCACCGATAACCATCGACCTTGCTAAGTGCCAGCCATGCACGGGGCAAATCTGCATCGGTGTCTGTCCACAGGGCGTTTTCGAGGAAGGCAAAAACCGCAAACCCCAAGTTATCGCTTTAGTGCAGTGCACCAGCTGCGGGATATGCGTGAATTTGTGCCCCGGCAAAGCCATCAGCTTAAATGCAGGCAAATCCCCCAAGTAGCTATGGGTGGCTAATTTGATGCAGCATGATTTAGCTGAAGGCACCAGACTTATCCGCAAAGACAACGTGCTAGCCGTAATTTGTGATAATCCTTTAAAGACAGTTAGCTCAGCCATCTTTAACGGCGGGTGCAGACCGGTTAAAGCCGTCCTTAACATAGGGGTGCCGGAGGGTTACAGCGACCTTTCTTTGCACCTTGACCCGCTGCAACTCATAACTTCCTCTGCGCTTAAACTGGGTTTAACCGACGATTACCTCGCCATGGTCACCGCCGCCAACATCAAAAACTACAGCCTAAAAACCCAAAAAGCCACCGACTTCTCCGTCACCGTAGCCGCCACCGCAGGCTGCCAGCATGGCGAATCCAGCGGCGAAGACATGGATGTACAGGAAATCGCCGGCACCATAAACATCATAGTCTTCATCGACGGCAACCCCGCAGAAAGCTGCATGGTCGCCTCGCTGATCACCGCCACCGAAGCCAAAACCGCGGCGCTCCGAGACCTTGACGTGCGCAGCCGCTACACCGGCGACTCCGCCACGGGCTCCATCACCGACAGCGTAACGGTGGCAACAAACGGCAAGGGCAAACCTGTGGTTCTGGGCGGTCCCGCCTCGAAGTTGGGTAAGCTCGTGGGTGCATGCACGCGGCAGGCGGTGGCTGAGGCGCTGCTTAAGCAGGAGCCGTTTTGGGGTGCAAGGAGCGTGGCGGATCGGCTGCGGGAGAGGCATCTGCCGCTGGAGAAGCTGGCGGCGGAGGTCAGCAAAATAGAGGGTTTGGAGGTGTCGGCTGAGGGGCTATCCGCGATTTTAAGGCAAAATCCCGTCTATGGCTGGCAACTGCTGGCGGCATCGAGACTCGACGAGGACTACAAGAAGAACCTGTTGCCCACGGACTTTGAGGACTGGAGCAGCGTCAATGCAAAAGGTGAAAATACGCCTGATACCAGCGCAGTTGACTTGCCGCCTTTCATAAAAGAGGCGTTAATCCAAATAATAGAGTCAGCCCATAAATCGAAAATTATGAAATTCGCAGGCTTCCTAAAGGAAGATAAGCTGCAGCTAGAGGCGTTAAAAAAGCAGATAGCTGCCGAAAGAGAAGCAAACTACGGCAGAACCTTCGATGAGGATAGTACGTCAAATAACTCCCTATAGCGCTGTAACCAGTCTTTGTTCAGCAATTTTTTTCTACCAGTACCTAATTATCATTGCATCAACTAAGGGTTTGATTATCTATGGATTTGCCTGCTATATTCTTTGAAGTGCACAGCGACCTTCCACGGGAAGGCCCTGGCGATAGCCAATCAACAGCTAAAGCCTTCCATATGCTCAAAGGGTTGCCGCCAAAGCCCCGCATCCTCGACGTCGGCTGCGGACCAGGCATGCAAACCATCGAGTTAGCCAAGCTCTCCGGCGTGCAGATTGAGGCCGTGGATTTCCATCAGCCCTTCCTCGACGAGCTTGAGGCCGCCGCCCAGAAAGCAGGCGTAAGCAGCAGAATCCATGCTGTCCGCGGCGATATGTTTAACCTGCAGTACCCCAAGGAAAGCTTCGATTTGGTCTGGTGCGAGGGCGCCATATTCGTCATTGGGTTTGGGCGGGGCCTGCGGGAGTGGCAGCCGCTGCTGAGGCGGGGCGGGTACTTGGTGGCTTCGGAGCTTTCGTGGTTTAACAGGGACGCTGCGCCTCTGGAGGTCAAGGCTTTTCTTGCTGAGATGTATGCGGGAATGGAGAACTCCTCGGCTAACACCGTAGAGGAGAATCTGGAAACCGCCCGGAAGCTGGGCTACGGCGTTGTGGGCTCCTTTAAGCTTCCCGACAGCGGCTGGTGGGATAACTACTACACGCCCATCGAGGCCAAACTGCCCGGGCTACGAGCCAAGCATCACGGCGACGCCGACGCAATGGCATATCTTGACAGCGAAGAAAAAGAAATCAGCATGTTCCGCCACTACAGCAGCTACTACGGCTACGCCTTCTATGTGCTGCAGAAAATATAACCCTGCATCTGCTGAATGCGCCTATCTGGGTTGCGGTAGATTTGCTGTAACTCGGCGGGTCTGCTGCGGAGCGGCGGCAAACGCACATAAAAAACCATCTTATCCCAGCAAACGCCCAAAAGATTAGGCGAAAACATGGCTTGTGCAGCCGCAACTGCCCTCGGGCTCTGCAGATGTGGAGCCTATAAATAAGGGGCCTATCGGTTGTGGGTGCAGCTGAGGTTAGCAAGCCTGGAAGCTGAGCTGTGCACTTGGAAAATCGGTTTTTTGATGGATTTTACGAAGACTTAATAAGGCTCCGACGGAATGTTTTGGTAAACTCGAATAATGGTGGATTAAAAAACTTGAAATTCGGCGTATTCCTTTATCAACCTGAGCCTGCAAAAGGCGTCGATTACAACTTTTACCGACAGAAATCCGAAAGCGGCATAGTCGGAAAAGCAAACCCTGAAATGTACACAAACATCGCAGTCTTCGGCGACAACAACATGGCCGCGCAGCGCCCCGACTGGGTATCCGTAAGCAGCTTCGGCCCAGCCCTACGCACCAACAAACGCTTCAATCTCCGCTGGGACGTGGTCTGCATGACCAACCCCGAAGCCCGCGAATACAACCTCAAAATCATCAAGGAATCAGCCCGCCTCACCCCAGGCATAAGCATCAGCAGCCAACACTTCGCTGACCAAGGCTTCTGCACCTGCCCAAGATGCATCGCTGCACAAGCCAAAAGCGGCTTAAGCTGGGTAGAATGGCGCGCCAAAACCGTCACCGACTTCCTCGCTGAAGTCAAAGAAATCGTCTCGGGCAAACCCCTCTTCGTTAACTTGCTCCCGGACCCACTTATGGGCAAAGTCCGCTTCGGCTACGACTTCGAGGCGCTGGCACAGTACGCTGACTATTTCGTCATACCCATGTTCAGCAAGGCATACCCGACTCCATGGTACTGGGAAACCATCGCACGCGGCTTTAAGAGCCAACTCAAAAAGCCCGTTATGGTCAACTTCTACGTCCGAGGACCAAACGAAACATGGGACACCGTTGCAACCACCAAGCAAGTCATGACTGTTGCCACCCGCGTTGCACGCCAAGGCGTTGACGGCATCATCTTCCTCGCTGAGAAAGCCGAGTACATCCACAAGTTCCAGAAGGAAGCCGCAGAGGACAAGGAAACACGCGAGTTCCTCAAGGGCCATGGCGGCGATGATGTTCTCGACCTCTTCGCCAGATGGGAAAAGATCTACAAGTAGTTTCCCCCAACTTTTCTTTTTATTTTTTATTTATCCAGACCATCAAGCATGCATGCCGCTGGTTAATTGTTGTAGTCATCATACAGTCACATTTGCTTATATCAAATAAGCATGCATAGATGGTAAGAGCAAGGGATAGCCATCGTTAAGCGGGTTTGGCTGTTAACCGCGGAGAAGGCACATGGACGTTCCCCTTTCACCTGATTTTAGCCTTCCCCATGGTTAACACGGGGCTAGATCCGTCTACCAAAATTTTTTGTGAAAAACAATTCACGGAAGCTCTTTAGGATATTCGTGCTCTATAGAGACCCTGCCGAGTTAAAGAATTGCCTAATTAATTAATAAAAATTAAAAAATGAAGAAGAAACTCTTCAGTGTTTGATTTGTGCGAGTTTTTCTGCCTTCATGACTTCCTCAAGCAACTTGGGGTTATCTTTGAGAACCTTGGGGATATAGTTGCATGCTGGGTCAGAGGCAAACAGGTCGCCTGTGTAGAATTCAGCGCGTGTTCTGCATCCACCGCAGATTTCCCGGTACTCACAGTAACCGCATCTGCCCTTGAGGTTGTTCTTGTCACGTAGCTTGAGGTGGAACTCGCTGCGCTGCAGGTTTTCCCATGCGTCGCGCAGATGGGTTTCTTTGACGTTGCCGACTCGGTAGCCTTCATGGAAGCCGCAGCTTCGGTAGTCGCCGTTTTCGGTGATGCCGATGTAGTTGCCGCCGATTGTGCATCTGCCGAGGTAGCCTTCGTTGTACCATTCCCAGAAGTCAGAGGTGTTCTTCTGTTTGACGATTCGGGCGTAGAAGGGTGAGTAAACGTTGACTTTGACTTTGCCGTAGAGTCGACGTTGGATATTGTAGACTTCGTTGAAGGCGGTTTCGTATTCTTCGGGGGTTGGGGCGATGTCTTCCATGTGTTCGCCTGCGCGTCCCACTGGAACAAGGTTATGGTATACTACTGAGCGAGCGTGGTACTGCTCTGCCAACTGAGCGGTATGAGGCAGGTCTTTGATGTTGAATTTAGTCATGGTTGTGACGAGGCAATCCAGCAATCCGACGCTGCTAAGCTGCTGCATGGCATGCAGAGCCTTATCGTAGCCGCCTTGGCGCCTGATTTTGTCGTTTGTCTCTTTGGTGCCATCGATACTTATGGCGGTTTTCACGTTATATTTAGTTAATTTATCAAAGCGCTCTTTATCCCATGCATAGCCGCTTGTGATGAGACTCACGTTTAAACCATGTTCCTTCTCGGCGTACTCAATGATTTCCCAGATGTCTGGGCGAACCAGGGGTTCTCCGCCGCTGATTCCAAACCACTGAGAGCCAAAATCTGCCATTTCATCAACCATGTGCTTGGCTTGCTCCGTGGTTAACTCCTGGTCTTTTGCGTAATCTTTAATGTAGCTGCAGTAGGTGCAAGTGCCCACGCAGTTACGGGTACAACGCCAAACCACCATAAACAATGGTGCCGTAGTTGGGTTCATTTAAGTCACAGTTCAAAGATAGAACTGCCTAGGTGATATAAAATTTACTCTAAGAAACCGATTTTCCCTATGCAAGTGAAAGAGGCAGATGCATTTTAGGCGCCGCTACTCTGGCCCACCCCGTCTGCGTCGCCTCGCCAACGCGCCCTCAACTGCAAAAACCGCAAACGCCAGACCCGTCACCAACGTTAGCAGCAGAAAGAAAACTTTGAACTCTGGTGTCTCATAACTAAAGTGCACAGCTAAAATTACAAACTCAACCAGTAACCCAGCCAGAAAAGCTAAGGCATAAACCCACATTTTAGGAACCAAGCGGTGCCCAAGCCAAATCATATCCCTCAGATGCGCCTTCTTCTGTACGAGATATTCCCCGAACTCGTTTTTGGCGAGGTAGCCGAGGTCTTCGAGTTTTTGGAGGTGACGGTAGGCGACGCTGGGGCTGCTGAGTTTCGCGCCTTTTGTTACCTCTCGGGGACCCGTGGGTTTACCCTGGCTTACCACGTAAAGGTACACCTGTAAGGTTAATCCTTCCAATGCGTCGTTATCTGCGCTGGTCAAAGTTAGCCCCTACATGATAGCTGCACTCTACCTGTATTAGCTTTACCCAGCCAGAACGCGTTTAGATACCCGTTCAATTGCTGAAACAGCCCGCGCAAAGGCAGTTTTGAATTTTTTTAGTGCAGCCCTTAATAGGAAAACTTGCGGTTTACAGCAAGCCCACTTTACGAAAAAGCTTAATATCCTTGCCTTTTATAGACATCTCCATTTGAGAAGGTAAAAACCAAATGAGTAACGAAACCTCTAAAGAACTAGTTGTTAATCCAGCACCCCACATTAACGCACCAATGACAAAAAACCGTCTTATGCAATTCACCTTCTTCGCGATTCTGGCTGTCCTCATCGTTTCAGCTGCTATATGGTCACAAGTCACTACCACCTCAGGATGGAACCTGGGCGCAACAATTGCTGCAAGTGCACTCATATCAGTAGGCTTAGCCGTACTAATTGACTTCCTCATCGGCAAAACAGCCGCTGACAGCGAAGTTAACACTTGGTCCGCTGCAGTTTTCGGCTTAATCGTAACCGCCTGTTTTACATTCGGCGTCCCCGCAATGAACACCGAGATGGGTCTCCCCGTTGAAGGCCCCATGGCACTGATTTATGTCGCAGTTATGACACTTATCGGTATAGTCTTCTTCAAGAAAGTCATGAGTTTAGCAGGCAGAAAACTCGTTAACCCCGCCGCCACCGCAAAATTCCTCGTGCTCCTTCCCGCAGCAATGACCACTCTACTTGCAGTTGACCACCTCTCCACAGGGCCCCTTGGCGTTCCAGCATTAGCAGGCCCAATTGGCAACGGCGCAACAGCCATAGGAACCAACGGCGCAGCGTCGTTTGGCACTTACCTGCAAGGCTGCTATGCAAACCCGGCAAATATGGCCGCTGGCTTGCCAAGTCTTAATGACATCGCCTCGCTGATGATTCTTGATAAGTACCACGGATGGGCCGGCGGAGCATGCAGCGTTGCAGTTATCGTCGCAGGTATCGCACTCTTTGTTTTGGCACGCAAATACATCAAGTGGAAGATTACCGTCAGCTACCTCGTCGCCATCGCGATTCTCTCAGTGATATTCTCATTCGCATTCGGAGACAGTGACTTATTCACAAGGCTTCTCTTCGAGGTCTTCATCGGCAGCTCAATATTCATGGCGTTCTTCATGGCAACTGATCCAGCTACTACACCATTCAGCAGCATCGGACAAATCGTCTTTGGTGTTGGTCTGGCAATTTTGACCATTCTGATACAAACATATATGAACTTCTTCGGCGGCGCATTACTAGCACTGATCATCATGAACCTGACAGTACCACTTATCGACCGCTTTACTGTCCGCAAACCCTTTGGGAGATGATTAAAATGGCAAACCTTGTACCAATAAAAGAAGTTAAAGATAAAGCCCGCGTTACACCCATCGAAGTCTTCCCGGACCCCAAAATCGCAGTCGTCTTAGTCAACATGCAATCAGGGGCAAACAACACCCCCATCGTTGAAGTCGGCGACTCAGTCATCATCGGCCAAAAAATCGCAGACTCCAAAGAACGCGTCAGCGCACCCGTCCACAGCCCCATATGCGGCAAAGTCATAAAAATCGCCAACGTCTACAACAGCTGCTACGGCACCGAAACCGACGCCATCTTCATCGAGAACGACGGCAAAAAAACCAAGGACAAATCGCTTGCCCCCATATCCGAAGCTGAACTTGAAAAAACCTCAAACGAAGTTCTGCTTAAACGGATACGCGAAGCCGGCATCATTGGCTTAGGCGGCGCAGGTTTCCCGACAAGCGTTAAACTTGCTGTTCCAGCTGACAAGCCGATCAAAACCATCATCGTTAACGGCGCAGAAGGCGAACCCTACGATACAGCAGACGAGCGATTGATGATTGAGAAAACCGCGAATCTGCTCAGAGGCGTTAAAGTCCTCCGCAAACTCTTAGGCAACCCCAAAGTCATCGTTGCAACCAAAGAAAGCAAAGCCGAAGCTGTTCCTAAACTCCAGGAAGTCTTCAGCAAAGAACCCGACACCGAAGTCCGCGCATTGCACCTCACCTACCAACAGGGAGACGCAAGCGTACTGCAGAAAGCTATCCTCGGCTACGAGACGCCCCCTGGCAAACGCAGCTACGAAATGGGCACCATCGTCCAGAACGTCGCAACCCTCAACGCCATCGCAAATGCAGTATTTGAAGGCGAACCCCTCATCTCCAGAGTCACCACACTCAACGGAGACGTTGCAGAACCCAAGAACCTGCTCGTGAAAATCGGGACTCCAATCAGCGACATCCTTGCAGCAAGCAACGTCGACTCCAGCGGCCTCAAAAAAGTCGTTGTCGGCGGAGTTATGATGGGCGATGCAATCGCTAACCTCGAGGCACCGTTGACTAAACGCACCAGCAGCATCATTGTCTTTGCTAAGAGCAAAAAGAAGGAACAGAAAACCACTGCCTGCATACACTGCTCCAGATGCATATCCGCGTGCCCAGTGAGACTACAGCCAGCATTACTCTATGCCGCAATCACGAAAGGTGACTTCGCTACGGCGGAGAAACTTTGGGCTCACGACTGCATAAAATGCGGAACCTGCTCCTACGTCTGTCCATCTAGACTGCCGTTGTCATCGACAATCAAATCCATAAGCTAAAGCAAACTGTGAAATCAACTTTCACTTCTTTCTTTTATCTTTTTAAAATTAGACATTTTTTCAAAATTAGCCGAAAAAACCCTTTTTTGCTTTAATTCACATAATTAGCTTGCTGGAGCCAAGCCTGTAAGCATTAAGCTTATAAACTCGCCGCTACGTAAAGATAATAAAAAGGGATAAAAATGGAAGCACCAAAATTTAAACTGGCAGACATATTCGGCGGTATAGTAATACCACTAATTCTAGTGCTCTTGATCTATGTTCTCGCAATCTACGTTAACCCCAGCGGACAATATCACGTGCTCGGTACAGAAGGCTTCGTTGCGACACTCGGCGTTATCTTCACACAAGGCTTTGCCCAAATGATTGTTCTTGGCGTACCATTGGTTCTTGGTTTGCTTTGGAACAAGTGGGCAGGCGGTGCAGCAGGCTTCATAATGGGCGGCTTATACTACGTTTCAACCGCAGGTCTCTATAACGGATACTATGCAGGAATGGCGGGAACTGTAGACTATTCAGTCAACTTCTACGGCGACATCAGCATGCTCTTCTGGCTCGTCAACGCAATCATCATCGGTTACATCGCAGGGTCACTGACCAACGGATCAACAAACTTCAAACGCATGCTCGGCGCAGGCTTAACAGCTTCAATCATGGTGGCGGTCATTCAAGCATACATGAATTACACCATTTCACTTGATTTCAGAGGCGCAGATGGCGTAATGGGCCAATATTCTCCACGAGGTATGGCTCAAGGAGCTTGGGTTGCGGATCCCGTTAATGCGATTGTAATTAACTTCCTGCCCGGAATTCTCTTAGGCGTAATCGTACCAATTCTTGCAAAAGTAATGACTTGGTATGGTCTGCAGCCACAGAGACACGCATAAAATCCCTCTCTTTTCTTTTTTTGTTCAGGTTCTAAATTTTATATTCGTCTTGTTTCAATCACTGACCGCATTATGGGTCCATGCATTAGGACTTATCAGTGACTGCCCAAAAACATGCCTAATTTTAAAAAAGAAAGAAAAGGTTATTTTGACTGTTGATTTGGCGCAAACTCCCATGCGATGTTGCCTTTGTAGACTTCGCCAAGCTTAGTTGTTCGGACTTCGTTCTCATCAATTTCGATTAGTCCCTTCTCCTTTAGCTTAGCGAGCTGCTTGGGAAACACCTGCTCGGGAGTTGTGCCAAACTTTTCCATGAACTCTTTCTTGCTTACGGGCAAGCGCAGATACAGCCGAGTCATGGTGCGCCGCATCATATCCTCCATCGTGGATTCGGATAAGCGGCAAATAGGCAGTTTGCCTGAGCGGACGGTTTCCATGTAATCACCGATGCTTTCTATGTTTGAGTAACTGAATTTCTGCAGATACCCCATAAAGCAGCCTGCACCCGTCGTTAAGATGCCTCCCCAGGGCCAGCCGTTAAGGCAGTTCTCGCGCATATGCCACTCAACGCGGCTGTAGCGGTCATGCCCCACGGCTTTGTAGCCTGCCTCCGTTAGCATCTTGTGAGCGGTGAGGAACATTTGCTTCTCGTATTCTGCGTTTCCCTGCGGCGGAGAAGTACCGTTCTTAATCATCTTCTCAAGGATTGTGCCGGGGTCAACATGCAGCGAGTAAGCGTCAATTTCCGCGTCTAGCTCGATGGTTTTCTTGAGGGTGGCTATCCAGCTTTCCATGGTTTGCCCCGGAAGATTATACATCAGGTCCACGCAGACCACCAGGCCCAGCTGCCTGGCGTATTTGATGGCTGTCTCCACATCGGCGGCGCTGTCGGGTAAACAGAGGGCTTTTCTTAGTTTATCATCGAATGTTTGGGCGCCCATGTCCATCTGGTAAACGCCGTATTCGGCTAGCTTTTTGATTTTTGGCAGCGCCAAAGTTTTAGATGAACCTGTGACTTTGATGAAGTACTCTTTGCTGGTGACAAAGTTGGCTTTGCAGAAGTCGATTAAATCCATGATTTGCTCTGCGCTAAGCACACTTGGGGTTCCGCCGCCAAGCACAATCTCGTCGAAAACGCTGGTTTGAACATACTTGGTTTTCGCGTACATTGCCAGTTCTTTTTTAAGCAGATCTAGGTAATCGTCGATTTGTACTTTGCTGGATGCGGTGGTTGGGAAATAGCAGAATGCGCATCGGGAGTCACATACTGAAACCCATGGCTGCAACTCCATGAGTCTCCCCGAGGTGTTTTCGGTTTTTAGGAACTGCATGAATGCTTCGTAGGTCTCGGGTTTTATGTCAGGGTAATCCCTATAGGTGTAGGGTGGCCAGTTTTCCCTGGTGTCGTATACTTCAGAGGTTTTAGCCATCAATGTTTCCTCATGTTGCAGTGTAAAAACCGCTCGTTAGCGTAATAAAGTTTCCGTAAAAACCGTTAACTTACAAAAATCTTTGAGGTGCTCAAGTTGCTGTTTAATTTGGGGTGGCTTCTCTGTTTTTTGCTATTGTTTTTTTGCTTTGGTGGTCTAAAAAATCGGTTTGGCGTGTGGTTTTTGTGTTTTATTTTTAATTAATAACTGTTTTGTTATGTAGTGTGTTTATTGGTTATTAATTACCATAAATTTATAAAGATTTTAAATCGATATATTGAAATTACCAATCTAGGAGAAAAAATAGTATGCAAACAAAAAAATCTATGGCTTTAGTGATAACTATAATACTACTCTCTTCAATGGCAACAACATTGATCATAACCGAAACTAGCGCACACACGCCCGCATGGACCATCGCCACCTTCCCCCACATCTACGCAGCAACCGACCCAGTCGGCATAGGTCAGAAAGCTTACATATACATGTGGCTCTGCCCAACATACTGTGGCTCGGACACAGCCATCACCAACGACTACAGATTCCACAACTTCAAACTCGTCATCGTCTCTCCCAGCGGCAAAGTAACCGAACAAGTCTTTGAGACAGTCTGGGACACCACCTCTAACCAGGCAACCACATTTGTTCCCGACGAAGTCGGCGTCTACAATTTGACTTTTATATTCCCTGAGCAAAAGGTCAACGACTACTCGCATCTAAACAACTCTCAATATTTGGGCGACACCTATATGGGCGGTAACGCCACCACAACCCTCACCGTACTAGAAGACCCAGTTCCGGAGATTCCTTACCCGCCGCTACCATCTGAATACTGGACACGACCCATCTTTGGCGAAAACGTAGCTTGGTACCGCGTTTCCTCGAACTGGTTAGGAAATGGCATGCCCGGTTACGGCGGCACGACTGCACCAAACTGTATGGCCTTCTCAGGTGACAGCATCGGTTCCTTAACATCCCACATTATGTGGACAAAGACTGATGGCACACCTGGAGGCGTAGCTGGAGGAAACAACCTTGAAATTCCTGGCAACACATGGTTTGAAGGCACAGCATATTCTCAAAGATACACCAATCCGATAATTGTAGCTGGAAAACTCGTCTACAGAGAACCCTTTGAATCCACAGGAACTGGCGGAGACACCGTCTGCGTTGATCTATTCACAGGAGAAGAAATCTGGAGATCAGCCACAGCGCCAACATTCAGCTTTGCCTACGTTCAAGACATGCAGAACCCTGACTTCCACGGCGTTCGACCAGCATACCTGTGCACAAGCAACTTTGGCCAAGTATGGGATGCACAAACCGGAAAGAACGTGTTCAATTGTAGTTCACCACCGAGCGGCACAAACGTAATTGGCCCGAACGGAGAAATGATGAAATACGTATTCTATGACAACGACACCAGCTCCAAAGATGATTATTGGCTATGTTTGTGGAACTCAAGCAGATTCTGGCAGACAGGAAGCATGCAGCAACGTACCCTCCGTACAGAAACTACCCAAACGATAAGGAACGTAACTACGACAGAATACGTTAACGGTTCTAGGACAACTTATTCTCACAACGAAACAACATCAACAACTCAGGTTGAAACAAGAAGAAGCTTCATGTATGAGCAGCTTGACGCATCAACACAAAACATCTCGATACCCTGGCGCAACGGTCAAGCAGGATCACCCGCTATTGTTGCCGCATTCTACGGTGACATGCTGCTATGCAGAAACGGCTCGTACCCATCTAACATGGGTCCCACTGGCAACCCGTCATATAACTACTTTGCAGTTAACCTCAACGCATCTAAAGGCGCAATAGGCTCAATTCTTTGGCGGAACACTGTTAAACCCGCAATTGACCCAGTATATGGCAACATAACAACCATCTCATTAGCTGCAGGTGTCGCCTTTGCAGGCGCAGATAAATCCGGTTACTTCTGTGAAGCTTACCATCAAACACAGCAAGTCGCATTCTTCAACATGAGGACAGGCGCATTCATCAAACTCAGTGACCCGCAACCAGCACTTGACTACTACGGCAGCACCTCCGCAGGCACCTTAAACACAGTCGCTGCTTTCGGTCGATTATACGCAAGCGGCTACGCAGGTATACTATACTGCTACGATATGTCAACCGGCAATGTCCTTTGGACATACGGCAACGGCGGCCCAGGCAACTCAACATACAGCGGCTTTGAGGTTCCAGGTCACTACCCCACATTCGTCAAAGCAATCGGCGGCTACACCCTCAACGAGGGAGTCGTCTACACCATCACTACAGAGCACACCTTCGAAACCCCAATCTTCAAAGGCGCATGCACCCTGGCAATTAACGCTTCAGACGGCAGCGAAATCTACGCACTTACAGCAGCCACAGGCGAATTCAGCTCAAGCAGCTTTGCCATCGCAGACGGCTACAGCAACTTCTTCAACAGCTACGACGGACGCATCTACACCCTCGGAAGAGGACCCAGTTCGACTACAGTTACAGTAGGACCAAAGAGTCAATCTCTCGGCGGCAACGTAGTCATCGAAGGCACAGTCAACGATGTTTCAGTAGGTTTAGAGACCACTGAAATAGAGGGACGCTTCCCAACAGGTGTCCCAGTTTGTGCTGACTGCAGCATGAAAGACTGGATGGCCTACATCCACCAGCAGCAGCCAAAGCCCTCGAACTTCACCGGTGTTGATGTGCAATTATTCGTCGTCGACAGCAACGGCAACTACCAAGACCTCGGCACCACAACCACAGACAACAAAGGACAATACAGCTTAACTTGGACCCCCAACGTTCCAGGCGACTACAAACTCTATGCGGTGTTTGAAGGAACCAACGGTTACTGGCCATCAAACGCAGAAACCACCTTCAACATGGCAGAGCCAGCACCAACACAGCCCCCATCACCAACTCCAGTGCAATCAATGTCTGACCTATACTTCCTACCCGCTATCACTGGCCTCTTCATCGCCATCATACTTGTTGGCATCATGGTAGTTCTGCTGCTCAGAAAACGGCCATAAAAAAACCAAAACAAATTTCCCCTTTCCCTTTTTTTAATTTAACACTTAAGAAAACAGCTTAATGAAAAATTTCTTAATCGCCGATATTCAGATGTGCAATTCGACTTTAAGGCTGCTTAACGATGGCTCATCAGTCGCCACAGCATATAATTCACGGCGGTCCGAGCCATAATCTTGCTGTAGAGGTTCCCCCTAAAGTAACCCTTAGCGGTCTGCCGCAGGATGTACTTGGGTGAGTAGAATTTGTTGTAGAAGTCCCTGCGCATATCCGCGATTTTCGAGGCGGGCAAGTTGGGGTCCTCGAAGATGGGGTTCATGGTGTTGTAGAGTTCCCACTTATCCGACATTTGCCAGCCGTTCTGCTTTACGATCTCGCGTAGGCAAGTGCCCGGGTACGGCGTGGCGTGGCATAACCAGACCTCGTCGGGTTCCACTTTACGCACGAAATCCAGCGACTCCTGCAGGGTTTCTGCGGTTTCGCCGGGGTAGCCAAGGATAACTGAAACCGTGACGAATATGCCTACTTCCTTGGTCCATTTGATGGCGTTCTCAATCTGCTCAGTCGACACGCGTTTTTTGAGTACGTCGCGCATGCGTTGGCAGCCGGCTTCAACGCCAAACATTGTTTCGTCGCAGTGCGCCTGCTTCATCTTCGCCATCACCTCCTTGGTGACGACGTCGGCGCGGGTGCCGCAGCCCCAATGCAACCCGATTTTGCGTTCAATCATGCCGTTGCAGATGTCAAGGGTGCGTTTCTTATCAAAGGTTAAGGTGTCATCTTGGAAGGTTATGCCCTCTGCGCCGTATTCGTCTCTGAGCCACTCCAATTCGTCAAGCACGTTTTTGGGGCTTCGGGCGCGGAACTGCTGCCCAAACATCTGGCTGGCAACGCAGAAGGGACACTGGAAGGGGCAGCCGCGGCTGCTGATAATCGGCAGAAGGTTTCGTCCCGTGATATTGTATTTCTTCATGGGCAACAGATGATAGGCGGGTCTGGGGAGCGCGTCGAGGTTTTGGATGTAGGGCCTCTGGGCTGTGCGGATGATTTCTCCGTTTTTGCGGAAACTAATGCCCTTTACGTCGCCGAGTTTTCGCTGCTTTGCCAACTCAACGATGGTTTCTTCGCCTTCGCCCCGCACGATGACGTCCACGGCTTTCTCCGCTGCGAGAACTTCGCTGTCAGCAAAGGTGGCATGTGGACCCCCCATTATGACCTGCGCGTCAGGCACCGCTTCCTTGGCTACCCGTGCACATTCAATGGCTGACTCAAAGGTGGGCGTCATGGAGCCGACGCCGACTATAGCGGGCTGGTAGGCTTCAAGCTCCGCCTTGATTTGCTGGTGGTTAAATCCGAGCACGGGGGAATCGATGATTTTAACTTCGAAGCTGTTCTGCTCCAGCACCGCGGCCATGTAGGCTAAGCCCAGCGGCGGATAGAGGGGGTGATGTGCGACCTTCTGTGTAATAGGCGGGGTTACAAGGGCTACTTTTTTGTTTATCGACATCACCATACACTTTGCTGGGGTATAACGGTTGGTACAGCTAACGATGCGTTTTTTCCTTATGAACTTTTAGTTAACCCCGCAGAAAATGGCTCTCCGCTTTACCGCGCAGCTCTCTGGCGCCTGCGCCATGCCATATAGACTAATGCAGCTGCAACAGCAACAGCAGCCACAATAACCACTGCCCAAACCGCGGGTTCTTCATCTTCATCTTCAGGCACAGCGGAGGCTGAACCAAACGCGTAGACGACATGGTCATATGAGCCCACGTATACTCCTCCATACGCGAGGGCAGGAGACGAGACCACTTTCTCATCTGTGGCGTAACTCCAGATTAACGTGCCGTCTGATGCGTCAAGCGCATATAGTTTGCCATCATACGAACCCACATAGACAGCGCCTTCGCTTACCGCTGGCGAGGAAGCCACCTCTCCGCCTGTGGCGTATTTCCACTGAACATTACCGCTTTGTGCATCCAACGCGTAGACACAGCTGTCATCTGAACCGACGTAAACCACATTGGACGCTACGGCGGGAGATGAGGCGATTTGGCCTTGGGTCCGGTAATCCCAAATTAAATCGCCAGTGGCCGCGTTTAGGGCGTAGATTTTGTGGTCATATGACCCCACGTAGACTATGCCCTTGGAAACGGCTGGGGAGGAAACCACATAGCCGTCGGTTGCGTATTTCCAGAGCAGCTCTCCATTTGTGGCGTTTAGGCAGTGGATGTTTTTGTCGTTTGAGCCAATGTAGACTCTGCCATCAGATACCGCTGGCGAAGAAACCACGATAACGTCGCCGGTGGTGTAGCTCCAAATTTTTTCTCCTGTGGACGCGTTTAGGGCGTAGAGATTGTGGTCCTGTGAACCCACATACACCACTCCATTATCGACGGCGGGGGACGAAACCACATGTTTACCCGTCATATAACTCCAAACCAAATCGCCGCTGGAAGCGTTCAGCGCATAGACGCCGCCGTCGTAGCTGCCCACATAGACTTTTCCGTCCGCCACTGCCGGCGCAGAAAACATAATCATATCTTGGGTTTGGAAGCTCCAGACAACATCGTTATGCAGTTCCCAATCAAACCCCACCATCCCCGTTGAAGCATTCAAGGCGTAAACTCTGCCATCATGGGCGCCAACATAAACCAAGCCATCTGCAGCGGTGGGCGAGGAGTCCACTTTGCTGCCTGTCCTGTAGTTCCAAACCTGCTCTCCGCTGGAGGCGTTTAGGGCGTAGAATTCGCCGTCCCATGACCCAGCGTACACTACGCCGCCATACACTACGGGTTCAGCGATGACCACGTTGCCCGTTGCGTAGCTCCAGATGGGTTCGCCGCTTGAAGCGTTGAGGGCATAGATGCTGTGATCCATCGACCCCACATAGACGCCGCCGCCTTCAACCGCTGGAGTTGAGGACACCGCGTTGCCCAAGGTTTGGCTCCAGATAGGTTTGCCATCTGCTGCGGTGAGCGCGTAGAGCTTTCCGTCCAGCGCCCCCACATACGCAACATCGCCTTTTACGGTTGCGGAAGCGTAGACGTCGCCTCCGGTGGTGAAATTCCACATTTGGCCACCGTTAGCGGCATCTAGGGCATAGAGGTGGTCATCTAAGGAACCCACATAGACCACGCCTTCATGGACGATGGGTGTGGAAACCACCTTATCGCTTGTGGTGAAGCTCCATGCTAATGAGCCGTCTTTGATGTTGAGGGCGTAGACTTTATGGTCTAAGGCGCCTATGAAAACTAAATTGCTGCTGAGAGTCGGCGAGGACAGCATTATCTGGCCGCCGGTCTCATAGCTCCAAATCAGCTTGCCCGATGAAGCATCGAGGGCATACACGTTTCTGTCCTCTGAACCAACATAAACCACCCCGTCGGCGTAGGCTGGGTCAGAATCAACATAGTACCCCGTTTTGAAGCGCCAAAGCACCCCTCCATCTGCTGCGTCCAGAGCGTAGAGGTGGTTATCCTCCGAGCCCACGAAGACTTTTCCCTCCGCCACTGTGGGACGAGAGACTATTATGCCCTCGGTGGGGGTTTTCCAGATGAGGCTGCCGTCTGAGGCGTTGAAAGCGTAGATGCTGCGGTCATAGGAACCCACGTAAGCGATTCCTTGATGGATGCTGGCTGAGCCAACTTGGCCGCCGGTGTTAAATGCCCAAAGCGTCTGGTTAGTGCGGGGAGACGATGAATCGGTGTATCCGCTGTTGGCTAAGTCGCGGTGGAACTTGGGCCACTCAGATGCGCCTGACTGAAGTGCCTCTGAGCCAACATGCTCCATGATGGCTGAAAACAAAACCGCTGACACCAGAAATAGGCAAACCAGCAAAGCTGCTCTCATCTACTTGCGCCTCTACACCTATGGTGCCGAGTGAGTGTGGTAACCCCGGCAGCCCTGTCACTGATTCTATTTGGGCTTTAGCCTTATTCGGGTTTTGGACAAAAAAGAAGAAAAATCGGGCCGTTGCCTACTTGTTGCGTAGCGCCTGGGGTATGTAGTTGCAGGCGGGGTCGGATTCGGTGATGTCGCCTGTGTAGGCGTAGGCTCGGTTTCTGCATCCGCCGCAGATGTCGCGGTATTCGCAGACGCCGCATTTGCCTTTGAGGATGTTGCGGTCTTTGAATCTGTTGTAGTACTTTGAGGCTTTAACTTCTTCCCATGCCTGTGTGAGGGGTTTGTTGCGGATGTTGCCCAGCATCATGGGTTCGTTGGGTTGCAGGTCAGTGTAGAAGCAGGGGATTAAGTCGCCGTTTTCGGTTACCGACAGGTAGCCGCCGAATGCGAAGTAGGTGCATTTGCCATGGAACTCTTTCTCGTACCACTCGTTGAATTCCTTCTCGGGAAGCCGCTGCTTAACAACGCGGGCGAAGAAGGGGCAGTGCACATGGACCTCGAATTTACCCCGGTACTTCTCAGTGATATCCCAGATGTGATTGAGGACCCACTCGTACTCTTCAGGGCTGGGCTCAAGCTCCATGGTTGTTTTTGCTCTGCCACTGGGCACAAGGGCATTGTACCAGACAAAGTTAGCATGATACTTTTCTGCGAGTTCAGCGACGTGATCGAGGTGTTTGAGGTTAACTTTTGTTATGGCGCAGGCTAAGCCGTTTAGGATTTTGCCCGCTGAGAGCTTCTCGATGGCTGCGACGGCTTTTTGGTAGCTGCCTTTGCCGCGGAGTTGATCGTTGATTTCTTCGGGGCCATCAATGCTCACTGAGGACCAAATCTGGTTCTTAACCAAGTTATCGTAGATGGATCCGTCGACGAAGGTGCCGTTGGTTAGCAGGCACACGTTGAGGCCTTTGCTTTTCGCGTAGGTCGCGATCTCGAAGATGTCCTTGCGCATCAGCGGTTCGCCGCCTTTAAGGCCGAACCATCGGACCCCGAATTTCTGCACTTCATCAACGAGGTGGAAGGCTTCCTGCGTTGTCATCTCGCGGGGTGCATGCTCGCATGTTGCGTCTACGTTGCAGTATCGGCATCTTGCGTTGCAGGCGCCTGTGACGCGCCAAGAAGTCATAAGTAATGGGCCTTTTTGTTCTGTCAAGTTAGAATTCTCCCTATGTTCCCCATGTATATTCCTTTAACGGTTCTTTTGATGTTAAAAAAGTTTATGCGGTTTAGGGCTTTATTAAATTTCCGAACTTCAAAGCAAACTGCAGGTTTTTTGCATCTCTTTGCTTCCCTGGCGGTTTTCCGTAAAGTTTATAGTAGAACAACAGACTATTCCATCTGTCTCGGGGGCACATTTCACGCAAAACAGAAGAATCCATCTCTTAACCCTAATCGCCTTGTTTTCTGTTTCGCTATTTCTGGTTTCATCATTCGCCACACAAACCGTCGGCTCCGCAGCTGCACAGCAAACCACCGCATCCAGCGGTCTACTGCAGTATGACTGGCCACAGTTCATGGGCGACCCCTCCTTCACACGTTTCTCTTTGGGCCCCGCTCCTAACACACCGAATTTGCTCTGGAGCACCAACGTTACAGGCGTGCAGCCGTACCTCTCCGCGTTCAACGGCATGATATTTGTTGGCACCCACGGCTCAGTTGTGGCGCTTGACAAAGACACCGGCGGCATAGTCTGGGAAACCCCCATCCAGATGGTGCATACTTGGCCTATAATCTACAAAATCGACGATTCCCACCTTGTCGTGCAGGGCACCTGCCTAAGCCCCCAAACCGGCGAAGTCCTCTGGGTCAGCTCCGACTTTAGCGCTGACACCGGCATCTTCAGCTCCAACGTGTATAGCCCCGAAGAAAAAATGTTCTACCTCAAAAACAACTCCTACACCGAAGGCTGGAGTTTTGCTAACCCCGATGCTCCCCCAACGTTTGTGTGGCGCACCTACGTGCCCGGCGGCGGCAGAACCGGCATCGGAACCACCTACGGCGACGGCAAAGTCTTCGTGGGCTCGTTTATGAACCTGCAGATGGCATTGGACGCCAAAACAGGCGATGTACTCTGGAGCACCCGCACCAGGGGACCCATGATTTTCGACGGTTCCTACAGCGATGGGGTGTTTCTGCGGGGTGGAACCGACGATAACACCATGTACTGCTTCAACGCCACGTCAGGCGAGATAATCTGGACATACACCCCAGAGGAAGATTACCCCTACGACGGCGGCTACTTCACCACCGGTACCTCAGTGGCGTATGGCAACGTGTATGAACCCAACAAAGACGGCTACATCTACGCCATCAACATCGCCACCGGCGAGTTAGCATGGCGCTACAAAGGCCCCGGCACGCTTTTGTGGCCTGGGTTTGCCTCGGTTGCCGACGGAAAACTCTACGTGACCAGCGGCGAAATCGCCCAGTACGGCGGCGGACAGGGCACCTCAGAATATGTTTGCCTTAACGCCTTCACCGGCGAAGTCATCTGGAAGTTGCCCATCGAGGCGTTGGCGCCCCGTGAATCCAGCTTGGTGGCTTATGGGCGTCTCTACTTGATTCCGGGCACCGTAACCGACGCGGTGGATGCCATATCGGGTAACGAGTACACCACGTTTAATCAGGTCTGGGCAATCGGTGAACAAAATCCCCCCGATGTAGTTATAACACCTCCAACAGTCCTGCCTCCTGAAGTGCCCCTTGAAAACGCTTTAAGCGGCTGGACCCTTGTGCTCATCGTCGCGGTGATCGCAGTTGCATTCATCGTGTTTTTAGCTGCGGTGCAGCGGCATGACAGCCAGAAACGGAGGAGAAATCCATGAAAACCAAAACCACAACCCTGCTAACCATAGCATCCATCCTCATCGTTACCTTAGCCATGTATGCCCCCGCTGCTTCAGCATCAACTGGCACATCAGATGGAAACTGGAGCATGTGGCGCCGTGACCCCTCGCATTCCTCAACCGCAGCCAGTGGCCCCTCAAACTTCACTCTCGCCTGGAACTACAGCACCGCCGGCGCAGTCATCTCTTCCCCCAGCATCGTAGACGGCGTAGTCTACGTGGGCTCACAGGACACCTACCTCTATGCGCTCGACGCGGACAGCGGCGCCTTGGTTTGGAAATTCAAAACCAACGACTACATCGTTTCCTCCCCCGCGGTGGCAGACGGCAAAGTCTACACGGGCGGCGACGACGGCTACGTCTACTGCATAGACGCCCAAACCGGCGAGATGCAATGGAAAACCTTCGTTAACGGCGACGTCGAGTACACCTATGGTTCGCTGGTGCTCAAATCCTCCCCCGCAGTGGTGGATGGCATCGTCTACGTCGGCTCGTTAGATGGCTACCTCTATGCGCTCAACGCGGACAGCGGCGACATCGTCTGGAAATACAACACCGACGGCTTCATCCTCTCCTCCCCCGCTGTATCTGACGGCGCAGTTTACTTTACCTCGGAGGCCCCCGGCACAGGTGTCCTCTTCAAGCTTGACGCCGCAGTCGGCAGCATGATTTGGGCTCTGCCAATCCCCTATGAGCATCAGTTCACCGGCGGCACCGAAATGATGGGCTCCCCCTCCGTTGCAGGCGGCATGGTGTTTGTCCCCGCGGACCTACGCACCTACTACGGCGTAAACGCAGAAACCGGCGAAGTCGCATGGACATTCACGGAGCCCGACGCCGCGGAATTCATCGTTTCCTGCCCCCTCTACGTGGACGGCGACCTCTACATAATCAACAAATACAGCATAACCACGCTGGACGCCGCCACGGGCGACATAGAATGGAGCTTCTTTACCGGCGATGAACTGTATACTTCCCTCTCTTATGCGGCGGGCAAAATCTATTTAATGACTAGCCAACGCCACATGTTCATCCTCGACGCAGCCGACAAGGGCACCAAACTCGACAACTACACCCTGCCCTCGGGCAGCTGGTCTTCGCCTTCGCTCTACGACGGCAAAATCTACATCGGCAACCACGACTGGAACGTCTACTGCTTAGCCGAAAACTCCACCGCAGCTGCGCCACAGAACAACTTTGACCTCCAAATCGACCCTGCCCTAGCCATAATCGTGGTGGTCGCCGTGGTGGTTTTGGCGCTGATGATAGCTTACATCGGTCGGAGCCAGACACGCGAAGAAAAACGGCAATGCAAAGTTACGGGCTAAGCTTTTTTGAAGAGCACAATGATAGTTGGGGTCTGCGCGGATCCCGTCGCCGCCAGCCTCTCCACTTTGAGCATGCTGAAGCGGGGCGAAAGCAGTTTCTGAAGCTTCTCAACGGTGTAGAAGTTCATGTGTGAATCGTAGTTTAGCCCAGCCATGCCCTCGGGGGTCTCGATGATGAGGCTGCCCTTTGCCTTGAGGGTTCGGTAGGCTTCGTCGATGAAGCATTCCGGCGCCCAAAGATGCTCCAGCACCTCCGAGGCAATAACTAAATCGAAGCTGCCGTCGCCAAACGCCAACGTCTCCGCATCACCCGCCATAACCGCCGATACCTTGCTCTGCTGCGCGGATGTGGCAACCGTGGGCAAATCCACCGCGGCAACAAAATGCCCCGCTTTGATGAGGGGTTCGCTGATTACGCCGTCTCCGCAGCCTACATCGAGGATTTTCAGGTCCGCGCCCATGCCTCCCACCATATCCTGAAAGATTCTGAGGCGGTCAAGGTTCAACGTGTTAACGCTCATGGCCTCGGGATGCGACGCCATCATCATGATATGCATGTTAGCATCGTATTTTTGCCACTCCACCCATTTGCGCTTGCTCTTTTTGCGTTGCCCAAAATAGATTTCTCGGGTAACCACCCATTTAAGCTGATGGGGATGTGAAAGCAGGTAGCGGATGCCCGCCAGTTGCCGAGTCATCGCCCGCATCATGGCTTCTTCTGCTGCTCCTTGCTTGGGGTGCTGTGTCCGCCGGGGCTGACTTTGGGGTGGTAGAGGTGATGGATTGCCCATTTTGCGGCGCGGTTGTTGGCGACAAGGTGGTTTAGGGCGCTACGGGCCATGATTTGGCTGTAGAAGTCGCTTTTCATTTTTTTGCTGATAAAGAAGGAGTAGGAGAGGTAGCGGTCGTAGAACTCCTTTTTGGTCTGGTTGAGTTTCTCGAGTGGCAAAAGCTTGTTTTCGAATACTTGGGTTTGTTCATGGTAGAGGCTCCAGTCCTTAGCAAGCTCCAAGCCTAAGCTCTTTGTGAACTCGTAGAGTTCGGTGCCCGGATACGGCACTGCCTCACACATGTAGACGTAGTCGGGTTTAGTTTTATAGATGAAGTCGATGGTTTGCTGAAGCTGCTGGGCTGTTTCCGTGGGGTAGCCGATGACCAGCGAAATCGCCACGGACACACCGGCCTGTTTTGCCCACTTGATTGCCTGCGCGTTCTGCTCCACCGTGGTGCCTTTACGCATCAAGTTAAGCATCTGCTGGCTGCCGGATTCGACGCCGAAATGCACCAGCTCGCAGCCGGCGCTATGCAGCTTCTCCATCAGGCTAAGCGAGACCTTGTCGACGCGGGTGCGGCAGTCCCAAGGCAAATCAAACTTGCGCCTACGCATCTCATCGCATATGGCGACTGCACGGGGCACGTCGAAGGTGAAGGTGTCATCGTAGAAGGCAAAGGCGCCGCCGCCTAAATCATCCCTTAGCCACTCCAGCTCATCGACGACTTTTGTGGGGCTGCGTGCACGGAAGCCTCGTCCGCACATCTTGTAGCCTGCACAGAATGTGCAGTGGAAGGGGCAGCCGCGGCTGGTGATTATTGGGAGGTAGGTTTTGTTTAGGATGCGGTATTTGCCTATGTCAAAGTGCTTGTGGGCTGGGTGGGGAAGCTGGTCGATGTCTTGCATGAAGGGGCGGTCGAGGTTGCGCTGGACTTTGCCGTTTTGCCTAAAAGTTATGCCTAAAACGTCGCCGAACCCGCCTGAGTTGCCTTCTGAGATGAGCCCGGCGAGTTCCAGCATGGTTTGCTCGCCTTCGCTGCGCACCACCACGTCGACGTGGCTGCTTTCACTGAAGGTCTGCTGGTCCATGACGGTGACGTGGGGTCCCCCAATCATCGTGACTGCGTTTGGCAGCGCGGTTTTGGCGGCTCTTAGAATCTCAAGGGCGGGGTTGTAGGTAAGCGTGGCGGCTGTTACGCCGACGATGTCGCTGTTTAGGCTGCGGAACTTCTCTTCAAGCTCCTGCTGGCTGGGATGGGTGGTTTGGCAGTCCACAACGTCCACGTGGTAGCCTTTCTCCTCGAGAACCGCAGTTAAGTAGCTGATGCCCAAGGGCAGAAAAATGGCCTGCGGAGCCTCCACTGGGTAGGGTGGATTAACGAGCGCTACACGTGCCTTCACAGATAGTCCCCAAGGTTGGTAATACTCAGAAACACGGCGGCGCGCTTTATTATGTTTTATGCAAATCGGGCAGCGGCGGCCCGGCGGGGTGGGAGCGGAAGGTTTTTTATGGCAAGCCCCCAACTAGCGCCCAATACGCTCTGGAGGCTTATGCTTGTCGGCGGACCTTGCAATAATTAACGTGAACATAAAAACCCAAAATCCAGCCCAGCCCACCGCCCAAGCCCTCGCCGTCAAATCAACCCGCATCATAAAAGTGGGCTCCAACAGGCAAATCCAATCATTCATCGCCCCAACCACCCGGGTGCTAGACTTAGGCGGCAAAACCGTTGTGCCCGGCTTCATCGATACCCATATCCACGTCGCCGATTATGGACGCTGCCTCATGTGGCTTGACCTCACCTCCGCAAAATCAATCGCGGATTTGCAGCGGCTGCTCAGGGAGAAAGCCCAGAGAACGCCTGTGGGCAGATGGATAATTGGGCAAGGCTGGAACGAAAACCGTTTCCAAGAACATCATATGCCATCCGCAGAGGATTTAGACGCGGCGGCACCCGACAACCCCGTGGTGCTCTACCGGGAAGCCGCCATGACCTGCGCAGTCAACACCCCAGCCCTCAAACTCGCAGGCGTAAACGGGCAGACGGCACCTCCAAGCGGCGGCGCCATCGACAAAACCCCCGCGGGCAACCCCACTGGTATTCTGCGGGACGCGGCTACCTCGCTGATTTGGCAGGCGGTTCCCGAGCCCAGCCCAGAGGAGCTGCTTGATGCGGCGGCGGTGGCGTGCCAGAAAATCGCGGAGGCAGGCATAACAGGCATCCATTGGCTTGTCATCTCCGAATCCGAGTTACCCTTAATCAGAAAGCTCCACGAACAAGGCAAGTTGCCTTTCAGGGTTAACGTGGTTGTGCCTGAGGCGATGCTGCCCCAAACATCGGATTTCCCCCAAACCCCGATGCTGCATGTGGGCGGCTGCTTCATTGTGGCAGACGGCTACCTTGACTCCAAGGAAGCCGCGATGGTTGAACCCTACAGTGACGAGCCAGCTAACCAGGGCAAACTCCTCCTCACCGAGGCGCAGCTTGAACAGTCAATTAAAAATGCGGTGGGGTTTGGTGTGCAGCCTGTTATCCACGCGATGGGCGACAGGGCAATCGCCGCCGTGCTCGAGGCCATAGAAAACTCGGCAGGCAACCATCGCGTCCGCATAGAGCAAGCCGCCGTCCTAAACCCCCAGTTGCTTACCCAACTAAAAGCCTCCGGCGCCATCGTCACAGTGCAGCCTAAAGTTATCTCAACCGAATTTAACGTCTGGACTGCAGAGCAGCGCCTCGGCGACCGCGCAAGCTGGCTGCATCCCATCAAAACCCTCCTCGACGCAGGCATCAGGGTCGCGGCGGGTTCAGACTGCCCCATGGAACCGCTGAGCGCGCTTTTGGGCGTTCAGGAACTGGTGACGCGGAAAGCTTACCCTGAACAGAGGCTCAGCGTTGATGAAGCACTTCAACTCTACACGCTAAACGCCGCCTACTGCTCAGGCGAGGAAACGCTGAAGGGTTCGGTTGAAGAGGGCAAACTGGCGGATTTAACGGTTCTTTCAGCGGACCTTGACTCGGTTTTACCTGAAAAAATCAGCGAGGTAACTGTTGACTTAGTTGTCCTCAATGGGCGAGTGATGGTTGTAACCCTAGCAGATTATCCCTAAGTGACCTCAAGGATGGTTGGGGTGTTGTTGGCGCATTTTTGGTGGTTTTGGCTGCTTGTCAAGAAACATTGACTAACTTCTGTCAACAAATGTGAACTAAAAACCTTTTATTCGCCAAACTTTTACTGGCATGTATGCGACATCTAAAGAAAAGCCTCCCTGTGCTGGCAATTGTTTTCTTATTAGGGTCCATTTTAGTTATGGCTCAGCCGACTAGTGCCCAAACCTCGCCAACGCCTAGTCCATCTAGTACCCCAACAATACCTGACCCGACTTTTGCCCCAAAACCGCCTAAGCCCTCTACATCAGAATTCACCCTGCGATACGTTGACCACTCCTATGATGTGCCCTCCTCTTCAAGCTCCTCAACCGACCCCTACACGGGGGAAGTAACCACATCAACGATTCCCGGCTACCGCGTTGACCAAAGAACCATAGAGGTAACCGTGAAGAATGACCCCTCGATCTCCTACTATAACCTTCGCTACAAGGGGCACTATTCGGACCAATGGAGCTACTTCCCATTTAACCCAAGCGATAGGGTTAACGGCTACAGCATACATGGCACTCCAGCCGATACTCCGCCCTACGTAGCCTCAGATTCCCAGTACACAACCCTAACGTTGTACATTCCTTCAAATATCCCGCTGGAAGGCTTAATGGATGTTCAGGTTCAAGGATTATCTGGCAGCATCAGGATACAGCATGAAGGCAGCCTAGGAGCAATGATGTTAGGCTACAATACAACATACAATCTCTATTTTGAAGGCACCCCAAGCGATTGGAGCGACACAAAAACCATCCGAATAGGCAGCGAAACCTCCACAGCAACAGTTGATCCAACCCCGTATCAGTCGCCACAAGCCGAGGACGACTCAGCTAATTTTAGCCAGCCAGAGCCTCAGCCTCAGTTGGGCATAACAACGCAGGACGCAGGTTTAGACTTGACAGAGATTAGCCTGATTATCGCATTAGGCACCATCGTCGCCTTGGTTGCAATTATCGCTTATACACGTAGAAAACCTGCCGCATAACTATTGGCATCGCTCTTTTCTGGTTCGTCAGAGCTTTTTGGTGGTTCCGAGAGCAGCAGATGTTCACCTAAAAGAAGCATCTAGGCAACCCCGGTTTTCTGGCACTTTGGGTGTAATTGATCAGGAAAAAACCTTTACTTGGCTTAGTCATGAGACCTAGACGAAAACCCTTTTATCTCTACGGGAATCAACCAAGCACCAAAAACGAATAAACATACAAGCCACTCTTCGTTGACTCTATATATAGAGGGGGGGAGGTAGCGGTGGAGCAGCAGACGTCTGGGCTATGTCTCTATGGTTTGTGGATCAAATCTTTGTGTTCTGCTTGTGGGTTGCTCCACAACCAATCTGCAATATGCCATTACGCCTGACGCCAAAAAGCATTGTTTTACATAAACCGTAAGTTGTTGTTGTGTAAAGAGGGGTCCCCCACAACAACTACTAAAGAAAAACAGCTTACACAGAATTTATGATGGCAACGCCGCACGCAACTGCACAGCTTTAAGTTTCCCAATGGGAAAAAAGAGGCATCGCATCAGCGTAGGATTTTAAAGATGACGTATCGGTCGTTGCTGAAGATTTGCTGGAGCAGCTTGCTATGGATGATTGTGGTGTCAAGCTGGTTTTTGTCGTAAACTATGAAGCGGATGTCGTTTTCATTTATGTAATCCATGTAGTCTCGAGCGGAGACCGCGAATTTAGCTGGCTTCAAATCAAACAGGCCCTCCACGGCTTGAGGCGACAACGTGGGATAGGTGCTTTTGGAAAGCGACAGAACCTCATAGGAGCAGCCTGCAGACTGGTTAGCTGCTAAATCGCCAAAGCCGTAGCCGAAACGCACAGCATCGATGTAGCTGGTGTTTAGTGCGCCGACGTTGCCCCATTCTGGCAGCTCATTGAAGCGGAACGCCACCGCCACATCATCGGCTTCATCGTAGAGTCCCAGATAATTATCCGTCAAATGCGCGCCAGCAAAGGCGGCTGCAACCCACCCGTCGGGGCTGACGGTTTTAAGTTGGCTAGGCGCATCCCAAGGGCTAATCCAATCATACAAACCCGGAATCTGTACTCGGTCAAACTTGAAGGCTAAATCCATAAGGGTGCTCAGGTAAAGCGAAGCGTTGGATAGGGTGGCCTGCAGAGGAGTTAGAGTCCAGGAAACCGTGAAGGGGTATTGATCGTCGGCGACTTGGATGGTTTTTGTAACTGCAACGTACTGGTTGGTGAAGATGAACGAGATGGATTTGGGGTTTGCGGATGAGTTGAATACTGTTATGCGGTGCATGCTTGACAGCGCAATGTTATAGTCCACGCCATTTAGGCTGAACATGACAAAGTCGCCTGCGCCCGACGTGTAGGAAACGCGGTTCCAAACCTGATCGAAGGAAACGTAGGTTTCATCGTATATGGCGCCTTTGGCTTCGTAGGCTTTCAGTAGCGTCTGAGGCTGCTCAATTTCATAGGATAAACTCAGAATTGACTCCGCCACTTCATTACGCTGCACAGTATGGTCAGTTTGCGCCGTCACGTTTTTACCCGAGAACTCCTGGAACCAGAAACCTGGAATCCGCGTCACAGTCACGTTGGCTGGTTCAGGATAGTTTTCTTTTAGCCACACACCTGCATCATAGGCTTTCACGTCGGTGGTCGAGTAAAAAACGCTGGCCTCCATGATTTTACCATACACAACATCACCCCGATAAACCAGCATAGCCGCCAACGCCACCACAACCAAAACCACCATCGCCCGAACCCACATCTTGCGGAAAATCAAACGGTGACTGCTATAGTAAACCAGAAGTTTCTCGGCACAGAATACGATGGCAACCGCGGCTAAAATCGCAATTGGTGGAGTAACGTAATACATGAACCACTGGAAAGGCATAAACAACCCGAAAAGGTAGGATTCCGCAAAGAAAAGCGGAACCGCGAAACTTAGAATCAGAATCAAAAAGTACAGCGGTTTCCCCCTTTTCCTAAGCAGGTAATATGAGATGCCGATGCCTGCCACTGCAAAGAAGAAAACAAAGCCGTAATCAATCATAAAGGCTCCAAAGCTAGTGTAGGGAATCTGGTAAGCGTAGGCTTTGATGGCGAAAAACACGTAATCAATTACTACATCGAGGTAGCCGGCCATGGCTTGGAAATAGTAGAGGAAAAACGCTATGCCGCCGCCTAAAGCAAGCGCCATTACCACCTTGAGGTTTTTGCCCTTTGACTTAATCAGCATATACAGCAGCACCGGCGGCATAATGAAAACCGCTAAAAACGCCGCCAACTGATGCGAAAGCACCAGCCCAAACGCCGCAAAAAACGCCACCGCCAAATACCCCAGCTTATTCACCGCCAACGGAGTGTAAAGCAGAACCAGAAACAGAAACGCCAACGCCAGAACCGTCGTGTAGCCGCCGAAGGCGTTCATCTCGAAAGTTGGAAAAGACATCAACAGCAGAACCGAAGCGACGACGCCGACTTTTCTGCCGAAGAACTTGGTAGCCATCAAATAAACCGCCATAAACAGCAGCCAATCCACAACCACCGCAAAAACCCTAACCAGCACGATGTACTGAGCAACCGCTGAGGCACCGCTTAGGGAAATCAGCATAGCCAGCACAATCTGGTAGAGTGGAGGAGTCCAGCCGATGTTAGCCAGCGAGATTTGGCCTGTGTTTAGGAAAATCTGGGCTTTCTCCAGATGCACCGCGGGGTCGTTGCCTAAAACCACGCCGTTCATGGATACGAGCACGTAGAATATGGCGAAGATGAGCACTGAGAAAACCGCTATGAAGGCAACTTCGATTTGCTTCTTGTTTTGTAAGCCATCAAGCAACGCTATTGTGCTCACCCTGTCCCTTGCAGGTGTCTGTTAACTTGAAAGATTGCGACTTCTTGGTTATTAAATACGCGGCTAAACAGGGGGTCGAGAGCGAATTTGGCTTGAATATCTAATTCTGTCTTATCAGGGTTAGAATCTTGGCTGACTGACAGAACCACATATGAGACGCTGCGGTTTTTAAGTTCCTCTTTGTAGTCAAAAACGTCAAAAGATGCCATGGTCGGTTTCAAGTCTGCGTTAAGGTTTTCAGCCATTTTTTGGGAAAAAAAAGTATTTCTTTCATCTACATTGTCGTAGTAGCGTTGTTCATTGGTTGCTGAGTAGGCAATAGCTGAAATGTCTATTTTGGCTTCTGAAGCTCCATTGAATAGGTAATGCAGATTAACGCCTTTTACGACCTCTGAGTCCTTACTTGCATATGCAATATCTGCATAGAACGGTGTTGTTTTGAAAATCAGCTGACCGAAATCCTTTGTGCCAGTCTCCACTATCCCGATTGTCGCTTCGTCATCATAGGGTGCCTGAACTTGAAGCCCTGTGGTTTGAATTGTCATATCTACCGATGCGAAGGTTACCCCTGGAGTTATCGCTTGAAGGGTTGAGGAAACAGTTACAAATTCTAATCCACCATAGAGGGTGGTTGTGCGAGTGTAGTTAAAGAACTCGTTTCCCTGAATAACAACTATGTCTAAGTGATCCCCGTAATTCTCAAGTCGAGTCTCCTTCGTTGGGAGATCAACCAATTTAACAGAACTTGTATTATGTATTCCGTCAACGTTGTAATCTACCGTGAAATCTTGGCTGCTAAAAGTGAAGAAGGAATAATCCGCATAAGTCCAGTTTTGCTTAACTAATATCTCTGGATTATGCCTTGAAAGGTAACCGTCATCCCTGACTTGAATCAAACCATTATCAACAATATAATCGGTGTCAAGTAGATTTCGGGCAAATGTGGCATTATCTACTTCTCGCTTAACCGTCAGATACGCTGGTTCCACAGCACTCAAAGTTGGCTGCTGCGTAAACCCGCCTAGCCACCAGCCATACAATGCATCAGCCACAAGCACCGAACCCTCCGATGTATTCTGCTTAATCCACTGCATCGCCTCCCACTTAGGATTATCCATAGTTTGGTAGTAGCTCTGGAGTGTCTGACCAAAGTTTAGGGAAGGAGTTGCAAAGATGGGCAGCGCCACAAACGAGAGCAGCAGAAAGAACAGGATAAAAAAGCTATACAGCCTCTTTTGGGTGGCGGCAACAGCTAATTTTTTGGATGCCCCCTCCAGTTTCCGCTGGATCCCCTCAAAGCGTCGGTTGACCCGGATTTTGTATCTTTCAAAGTTGATTTTGCCTCGGTTCTTGTCGATGGCATAGGCGAAGGTTTCGGAGCCATGGTCAATCAGAACCGCGATGAACACCAAAACAGGCAGTATCAGAAAATAGAGGAAACGATTATAATCAACCGGTGCCCCAACCAGGTAGCCCTGCGTGCAGATCAGCGGAACAAAAACCCACATGGCAAACAGCAATGTCGGTAGCGTCACGATTTTCTTTTGGTACTTTACGGAGAAAGCAAAGAAACCTACCACGATGAGGAAAAGAGGCAGCACTATCCAGTAGGGGAGGATTCTGCTGGCTAGGGTTGCGTTGGTTATTTCGGCTGAACCGTACTCTTGAAGGTATGTTGGAACCGCCTGAATCAGGAACGGCGAAACCAGGGCTGCGCCGAAAACAAGGGGCAGTATCCAGCGGTAAAGTATGTTTTTCCTAGAGGCCCCCATGGTTTTAGGCCAGAGCAGAACAAGTAATACCACCGGCGCCAGCACCCCGACAAACATGACGGCGCTTAAGGAATGAGTCAGAAATATCGAAGCTGCCAATAGCGAGGTGGAAACATAAAAGGGCACACTAGAGAAGCGGTCCTTTTCCAGGTACAGATAGAAGGTTAACGGTATAAGCATCAGGGTTAACACGTTGGGGTAACCTGCCCACATAAGCATCTCTACGTCAAAACGGGAAATCGCCGCCAAAAAAGCAACAATCAACGCCGCCGATGCCGTCCAAACCTTCTTGGTGACCAAGAAAGCACAGAGCACTATGACTGCAGAAAACAGGGAAACCACCGCGGCCTGCGCAAGATACTCAGGTAACCCAGTCATCAAGATTACTGCTGAAGTAAAGATGTGGTAGCCTGGAAAAGTCAGCGACACCCCACCGCCAATATGATAGAAATTATAGAGAAAATCCACGTTTCCCACGCCAACAATCGAATGAATCACGCTGTTATGCAAACCTATATCGGCGCCCGGCGGGTAACCAGCCCAAAGCATAAGAAGCAAACGGTAGCTGAATGCAAACGCAAACAGCAACAACAGCAACACATGCGAGGGAATAACTTTAGGCATTTACTTTCACGCTTAATATGCTTACGTGGGAATTGTTGGTAAAAGGTTAAATATGAAATTCGAGTATAAAAAGCCCAGAGTATAAAAAAGGAAAAAAGGTGTTTAAATGTCGTGGCTTAAATCTATGATGGAAAAAGAACCACCAGAACCAGAGAATCCATTAGGCATAATCGTTATCGGCAACATCGAACCAGACATGCATGACACAGCGAAAGAAGCAGTTCGCCGGTCACTAAAACGCGCAGGATTCAAAACCATTGACGTCGGAAAAAGCGTTGCTCCACAAGTATTCATCGACAAAGTAAAAGAAAACAACGCAAACCTCATCGCAATCTCAGTTAACACTGTCCCAGCAAAGAACAACCTTGCAAAACTAGACGAACTTCTCAAGGCAGCAGGCCTCAAAGACAAAGTCGGCATCATCATGGGCGGCGCAGCCGTTAAAAAAGAAGACGCTGATGCCCTCGGTGCACTCTTCGGCAAGAACAAGGAAGAAGCTCCAGAGCTCGCAAAGAAAGCGATCAAGAAATAATCCATCAGAAGTGGAATAATGTCCTTTAAATTCGGCACAGAACAGAAAATCTACACGCTTGGGAAAGTTAAAGTAGGCGGTCAACCGGGAGAATTACCAACTTTCTTGATTGGCTCTATCTTTTGGCTAGGCCAGAAGATGGTTCAGGACGCAAACAAAGGTATCTTCGATGCAAAGGCTGCAGAACAAATCATTAACACATGCCAAACCCAAAGCGACATAACCGGCGTCCCATTCGCTCTTGACATAGTCGGAACGACTGAGACAGCCTTCGAGAAATACATCGACTTCGTCCCACAACACACCGATGCACCACTCATGCTCGACGCAATGAGCCCTAAGACCCGCATGGCAGCTGCAAACTTGGCAAAGAAGATGGGCTTAACCGACAGATGCCTCTACAACTCAGTCTACAAGGGCGTCACCGATGCTGAACTTGCCAACCTTAAGGAAAGCGGCATCAAGATGTCCATTGTGCTTGCTGATGATCCAAAAGACACAACTCTTGAAGGCAAAATGAACGTCATCGTTGAAGCATTAGCGCTCGCAGAGAAAGGCGGCATCACTAAACCGCTCATCGACACAGCCATTCCAGCGTTCGAACCAGACATGGGCACATCCGTTCGTGCCATACCCATCATGAAAGAGAAGTATGGTCACCCAGTCGGATTAGGCAGCGGCAACGTTGTCACAACCATGGGTTGGGTTAAAGCAAACATCGCTAAAGAGTTCCGCAAAGGCACAGTCTGCTCAACTAACACCATCATGCAGATGGCAGGCGCCAACTGGCTCATGATCGGTCCAGCCGAGCAGGCAGAATGGGTCTTCCCAGCAGTCGCAATCACTGACACATACATCGCATCTGCAGCAGCTGACCTTGGAACCAGACCACTCGAAGAAACACACCCAATCTACAAGGCGTTCATGTAAACTTTCTTCCTTTCTTTATTTTTTTGAAGGTAAAAACCGTGAAGCCGCAAAGATGGTTTGAAATCATCGTAGCCTTCACAGCAGCAACGTTATTGATAACTTATCTTATCCCAAGCGACAGCATCTTCGTTTACATCCGCGCTGTCCTTGCCTTCATCTTTGTTGTTTTCTTGCCCGGCTACTGCCTAGTAAACCTGCTGTTTTTAGGCAAAAACCGCCTGGACCTCATCGAATCCATCGTGCTCTCCGTCGCGTTAAGCCTGGGTTTAGCGGGGCTAATCGGATTGTTCCTGGGGCTCTCACCCATCGGCATAAACTTCATATCCATAACTGTTTCGCTCAGTGTAACCGTGCTTGCCTTAGCGGCGGCTGCGTTTATCCGTAAACTCAAGGAGCCCTCAGTGCCTCAGATGCAGGTACCGCAGCAGGTAAGCACCTGAAGTCTTCACCGCAGCGATCCCATAGACGCCGCCGTGCCGCATCATCTTTATGACGTAGCTGGGGCGCAGATAGAATTCTTGGTAGGCTTTAGCACGCAGCTCCGCCACCTTCTCCATGCTAAGCATCGGTGTCTCAAAGGTTGGGCCTGCCGTGTCGAACCTGTCAAAGTCATCTACTCTCAGCCAGCCGTTCTTGACGACTTCGTCGTACATGGGGGTGCCGGGGTAGGGTGTGGCTATGTAGAAGCCCACGTCGTCGGGGCTGAGTTCCTTTACAAGCTTTATGGTTTGGCGGGCGGTCTGCTCGGTTTCGCCGGGGAAGCCCAGCACCACGTTAGCAATCGTCATAAGCCCAACTTGATGCGCTGTCTTGTATGCCAGCTTGGTCTGCTCGATCTTGATGTTTTTATTCATGGCGCCCAAGATGGCCTCTGAGCCTGATTCCACGCCCAGCCAGACAGCGAAGCATCCAGCGTCACGCATGGTCGTCATGAGTTCGCGGTCCACCATGTCCACGCGGGTGCCGCAGTCCCACTTCAAACGCAAACCCCGCGTACGAAGCTCCCGGCAGATCTTCACAATCCGGGCTCGGTCCACGCTAAATGCGTCATCATAGAAGGTAACTTGATCCACGCCATACTTATCATGGATAAGCTGCATCTCATCCACCACGTTTTCGGCGCTGCGCATGCGATAGCCTCTGCCGAACATGCGTACGGTGCTGCAGAAGTCACACCAGAAGACGCATCCGCGGCTGCTTACCAGCGGAAAAATGATTTTGCCGTTATGCCGCAGCTTCTCCAGCGGGAAAAGGTGGTGAGCAGGAAAGGGCAACGCGTCAAGGTCGGCTATGAAGGGGCGATCGGGGTTGCGGACGATTTTGTCGCCGTCGCGGAAGGTAATGCCTAAAACCGCTTTGAGTCTGCCGTGGCTTTCAAGTTTCTCAGCGAGTTCAATGAAGGTTTCCTCGCCCTCACGCCGCACGACCATGTCGAGGGCTGGGAACTCTTTGAGGGCGTTCTCATCCCAAAACGTGCCATGTGAGCCGCCCAGCACCGTGGTTGCCTCTGGATGCACCTGCTTGGAGGTGGTGATGAGTTGCATGGCAGACTTGTAGAGAAGCGTGGTGGCTGTGACGCCGACGATGTCTGAGGGGGTCTCGGCTAGGCGGGTCCGGAAGGTTTCCTGCGTTAGTTTTTCGGCTTGGCAGTCGATGACGGTGACTTTGTGTCCTGCTTTCTCTGCCACCGCTCCAAGGTAGCCTATTCCCAGCGGCATAAACGCGGGGTGTGAATGTACGCTTGGGGGGTATGGCGGGTTAACTAAGGTGATTTTCATTGCTTGCCCTTTCCGTTTGAATGGGTTAACGCTGGATTAGATTATAATGTTTTCTTAAAGGGGGGCATATATTCAAAGAACCAGATAAATGCAGATACCCAATAGCACCCTTACTTGTAGGCGCTATCATGGTGCTCATATCTTCTTATTGTAACTACCTTCCTAGTTTCGTCTACATCGAAAACAAGCACAAAAGAACCTACATGAACTCGGCGCATATGCTGCATAGGAGACCTAAGTGGTTTGAACTGCTGAGGATTTTCTAGTATAGCGTTTACTTTCTTGGCGAGAGCGTCAAACTGGGCCGAATCTTTCTTTGCTATTTTCTTGAATATTCGGTCTACTTTCTCGACTACTTCAAGAGAATACAAGTAATCACGCTATGCGTACCTTTTAGCGAAGTCTTTGACCTTCACGGTTTTCTCAGTTTCTGAAGCCTTCAAGCTTTCGATAAATTCTGGTCTTAGCTCTGGCTCCATGACGCATTCTTCGAACTGCTGTGCCATTAAATTTATCGCTTGACTTTTGTCTTTGAGGCCATACTTGGCTTTGAGTATGTTGAGTATGCGGTTTGTTCTGTCGTCAATTGATACTATTGCTTTTACCATATTATCACCACACTAATAGGAAATTAATACGGCATATATAGGTTTGTACAATCAAAAAGTAACTGTTAAAAAAAGAAAAGGACGCGTGTTAGGAGAGTTTTATGTGCATGGCCCGCAGTGCATACGCCGCCGAAGTCTTCAGTCCGCTGCGTCCATAGGTGCCACCTTTACGCATCATCTTAAACACGTAAGCGGGGCGCAAATAGAATTTCTGGTGCGCCTTGTATTTGATTTCGCGGATTTTCTCCATGCTGAGTTCGGGGGTTTCGAAGGTGGGGGTGGCGGTGTCGTATTTGTTGAAGTCGGTGACGCGTAGCCAGCCGTTCTTGACGACTTCGTCGTACATGGGGGTGCCGGGGTAGGGTGTGGCGACGTAGCAGCCGATGTCGTCGGGGTTAAGCGAATTGATGAAGTTGATGGTTTCCCACGCGGTCTCCTCGGTTTCTCCGGGGAAGCCTATGACTGCCGACGCGATAGTCATCATGCCTGCTTTCTGCGCCATCTTGAAAGCCGAACGCACCTGGTCGCGGTTAATGCTCTTATGCATCTTGCCCAGCATCTTCTCAGAGCCCGATTCCACGCCAAACCAAATCGTAATGCAGCCTGCATCCCGCATCTTCTCCAGCAACTCTGCATCGACGCAGTCCACGCGGGTTTCGCAGTCCCACTCCACATGCAGCCCTCGGGCTTTGATGTCAGCGCACATTTCCAGGGTATGTTTGCGGTTTATGGTGAAGGCGTCATCGTAGAATGTGAATTGGCTTTCGCCGTATTTTTTATGAAGGTTCTCCATGTCGTCCACGACTTTTTTGGGGCTGCGGACGCGGTAGCCTCTGCCGAACATGCGTACGGTGCTGCAGAAGTCACACCACTGCACACATCCTCGGCTGGTGACGATGGGGAAGATGGTTTTGCCCATGCGGTGGTAGCTGTCCAGCGGCAACAGGTGGTAGGCAGGTGAGGGCAACGAGTCGAGGTCGTGGAGGAAGGGGCGGTCGGGGTTACGCTGGATTTTGCCGTCTTTGGAGCGCACGGTTGTGCCCAGGATGCCTTCAAGGCTCTTTTTTGCTTCGATGCGCTGAAGAAGCTCAAGGAAGGTTGTTTCGCCTTCTTTGCGTACGATTACGTCGATGGCGGCTGATTCGTTGATGGCATTTTCGTCCCAGAAGCTCACGTGGCTGCCGCCGAACATGGTTATTGCGTTAGGGTGTGCTTGGCGGCTGATTTCTATGAGGGTTTTGGCGCTGTTGTAGAGCAGCGTAGTTGAGGTTACGCCGATAACGTCTGATGGCACCGCGGCTATGCGGCTGCGGAAGCCCTCGTAGCTGAGGTGTTCGCCTTGGCAGTCTATGACTGTGACTTGGTGTCCTGCCTGCTCGGCGATGGCGCCAAGATATGCTAGCCCCAACGGAATGAACGGTGGGTGACTATGCGCGTTTGGGGGATAGGGTGGATTGAGGAGTGTAATCTTCAAGTATGCTTCGCCCTTGTAGAAAGGGTTAGACGCTGAAACACCATATAATGTTTACGTAAAGCGACCTAGAAAACGCTGATTGCAGCTTAGAGGTAAATTCGCCTGGAAGAGGCAGCTAAAGATGCGCTGGAGTTACGGTAAAGTTTTAGTTTATTTGGGGTAATTCGGGTCACTTAGGGGTTAACTAGTTTTTTGTATTCAAGCGGTCGGATGATTTTGAATTTCTTTATTTTCTTCCAATCCGTTGCATCTTCAGTTATTATTGTTTCCAAACCCTTGTTGTGCATACATGCCGCGTGCACGCAGTCATAGCTGACGCCTGATTCAAGCGTTAGTTTAGCTGCATTCTGCATGATATCCTCGTCTATCGGTATCATGTTTATGGGTAGCGAGAAAAATGCTTCTACTGCAACAGCGGCTTTTTCGGGGTCTATTCGTGCTAACGCGCCGAGAAGCTCTATGGGAACTAGAAAACCGCAGAAGGCCTTGATTTTGAGGTTTTGTATGTCGTCTATTATTCGTTTGCAGGTTTCCCCATAGAGGGGATGCGCCAGCGCGGAGTAGACGAAAATGTTTGTGTCAACGTAGTAGCTCAAGCTTGATCTTCCTTTTCTTTGCCGCTTATTTTCTTTAGCTGCTCTGGCTTGGAGTTGGTTTCCCAGGATTGCTCTACAAGTTTGACTGCGTCAACGTTTAGGGGTTTACCGAAGAGGCAGTATAGTGAGTCGGAGGGGTTTTTGATGCGTTTGGGGGCTTCCATGATTATGCGTTTATTTTCGGATTTGACTATGAGTTTGTCGCCGATTTTTACGCCTAGTTCGGCGCGGACGCTTTCAGGTATGGTGACTTGGTATTTTCTAGTAACCTTCACTTCGTCTTGCATGGATCACACAATAATTCAGTAGTACCAGCGTAGTACTTAAGGATTTCAACAACACACAGCAACCCCTGACAGCAGCGGAGCGCCTCATTTCTTTTTAAGCAGCATCTTCGCCGTCTTAACCGGATGCCGCATCGCCCGCAGCATCTTCCCCCTGGTAAAGGTGGGATTCACCATGTTTGCCCGCATACAGAGCTCCTGCAGATCCGATGCCGAAAACTCCTCCGTCTCCACCAGCGGCTCAGTCGCCGCCAACGCAAAATCACAGAAGCCCTCTTTGAGGTAGCCGTGGTCGCGTGCTTGCTCAAAAAAGGTGGTGCCGTAAAGCGGCATAGCGATGCTGAAGATGAATGTGTCCGCGCCTAAACTGCGGAGTTTGTAGGCGAACCGGATGGTTTCTTCGATGTCGGCTTTGGTTTCGCCGATTAAGCCCATGACAAAAAAGCAGCCTACCTTCAAACCCACCTTTTTAGCTGCGACAACCGCCTCCTCCACCTTTCCAAGGTCCTGATTCTTCCTGATGACCTCATCCACCACGCGCTGTACGCCTGATTCGGGCGCGATGCGGATTTTCTTGCAGCCCGCCTCCTTCATCCTGCGCAGTAAGGCCTCGTCGAGGGTGTCGGCGCGGATGCCATTAGGCGTGAACCACTCAAAGCGCAGTCCACGCTGGATGATTAAGTCGCATATCTGTATCATCCTTTGCCTATCCAAGGTGAGGTTGTCATCGGAGAAATCCACCTGTTTGATGCCGAAAACCTTCACTACCTGCTCAAGCTCATCCACCACATTCTTTGGGCTGCGTGGACGCCACTTTTTGCCCCAAACGATGCAGTTGGAGCAGAACACGCAGTTGTAGGGGCAACCGCGGCTGGTGATGACGATGGTGTAGGGCTTGCTGATTTCGCCTCGCAGCGGATTCTGCTTCACAGCTTCGCCGTAGACCTTCATGGGCAACAGGTGCCTTGCCGGGAAGGGCAGCGTATCTAAATCTTCAGTTGCCGCGCGTTTGCCTGTTAAAACCGGCTTGCCCTCTTTGCGGTAGCCTATTCCTTTGATATCGCCGAATTCGGTTTTCTTCTCCGAAAGCGCATCGGTTAGCTCATTGATGGTGGTTTCGGGTTCCCCGATTACCACAAAATCTACATTACTATTCTGTAGGCATTCCCTGGGCTGAGAGGACGGGTGCAGCCCAAACAGCACCACGGCTATTTCTGGGTTAACGCCTTTGACGGTGGCTGCAACCTCAAACGCGGTTCTGGACCACCCTGAAAACGGAATCTCCAAAACTGCTACATCAGGCTTCCACGCTGCTACTCGGGAGGCAATCGTCTCTGCGCTCAAGCCAACGCGGTACTTGGATTCGTCGAGTTCCGTCAGGTTCTCCCATCCCTCCGTGGGCGCGTCGATTATGGATACCGCATGCTTCTTCTCCAGAACCGCCGCCACCGTCGCCAGCACTATGGGTGGAAAAACGTTTGGTCTCCCCCATGCTTTAGGCTGAATGCGCGGTGGATTTATGAGTAGGACACGCATCTGCGGCACCCTTTAGCACATTTTACTTTGCCTGTGTGATTAATACTTTGCACTAAATCGGCATCCAAAACAGCCGCACCACCACAAGCACCGCCACACAAAGCAGCCCCCACAGCACAATCGTCACGTCGCGGATGCGAAGCGCCCCCAGAATCTTTTTGCCAGTCAAGGGTTCTTGTGCGTCAGCAAGTATGTATTGCCCTGGTTTTTCAAGCTGGATGCGTAGGGCGCCGGCAACCGCCGCCATGGGCCAACCGTGGTTGCGGCTGGGCGTTTTTTTGTGGTCCCGGCGAGCCATGCGCCATGCGTTTTTTGCGTCCATCCCCAGAAGCGCCGCTGCAGCAATCATAAGCAGTGCCGTCAGCCGCGTAGGCACATAATTCACCAAGTTATCTAGGTTTGCGCTGAACCATCCCAGGTTGATGTACTGCTTGTTTTTGAAGCCCACCATGCCATCAAGCGTGTTTATAGCGCGGAAGGCGATGGCGCCTGTGACGCCGAAGAGCGCAAAGGACATCATGGGTGAGAGTTTAAAGTCGATGAGGTTCTCGGACATGGATTCGATGACGGCGCTGGCGATTTGGCTGCCGTTCAGCCCCCGTGAGTCCCGCCTTGAGAAGTGACTGTACTTTTTTGCTTCATCAATATCGTTTGCATCTATGGCTTTGGCTGCGGCTTTAGCCCAGTCTGTTTCAAGCTTGATGCATAGGGTCATCTTTAGCAGCACCACGCCGACGACTGCATAGACGAGCAAGTTAAGGTATAAGGGTAGAAACAAGTAGATTGCCCAGAGCGCAAAAAAAACGGGCAGCGCAAACACCGCGATAACCGTTAAACCCAAAAGCGCACCCAGAAACTTTTCGGTTGCAGAGTTGGGGTTTCTGAAATGCGGTTCGATTTTCCGTGTGAAGTTGCCCATCAGCACGGTGGGGTGCAGTTTAAACGCTAGCCGGTCGGGGTAGTTGGGGGAGGGGTCTCCGATTGCGGCTGCTAGTAGCACGGCTGTAACGAGCATGGCGAGGGCAGCGGCTATGTTGATGGCGTTTTGGGTCAATCCAATGTAGAGGTCGAGCATTGCTTGCATACTTGGGTATTCGGTTTATATCGATTACGGTACCTGAGCCCTGCATGACACCCGAAGAGCGGAGGAAACCCAGGCATATATGAGCCGAGTTGGCGATAAGGGGCAACAAAAGGCGTCTATTTGACAAAAGAACTGTGCTCCTGCCTTCTAGTGCGTTAATTTTATTAAAGGGCAATCGCTACTAGTAATAACAGAATTTTTAGGAGAAAAAAGAAAATTATGCATTTTTCTTCGAATAAAGCAACAGCTATTTTCGTCAGTTTGATTTTAGTAACTTCAATCGCAGCCTCAACCATGCTGCTACCGACCGCAAGCGCCCACAATCCCCCACAGCAACTCACAACAAACGCCTACATCGCAGCGTTACCTAACCCCATCGGACTCAACCAATCAACCCTCATCTACATGTGGCTTAACAGAGTCTACGGGTACTATCCCAACGATAATGCAACAGGAATCGCCTATGCAGCAGTAAACAATGAATATAGATTCCACAACTTCATGTTAACCATCACGGCTCCTGACGGCACAAACACCTCTCAAACCTTCGCAACCATCGCAGACACCACTTCATCTCAAAGCTACTTGTTTACGCCCTCGATGGTTGGAACATACACCTTTACCTTCAACTTCCCCGGGCAAGCCTACAACTCAAGCGGCGGAGCCTACAACCCCACCTCGATTCTAGTCAACGACTACTATCTTCCAAGCTCAGCAAATACAACTCTGGTGGTTCAAGAAGACCCCATCTTCACTTACCCAGACAGCTATCCTTTACCCTCTGAATACTGGACCCGCCCCATCTACGGCGAAAACACCTTCTGGTGGACAATATCTAACAACTGGCTGGGAACAGGTGCTCCCGGCTACGGCGCCTTCACTGTCAGCTACAACCTTGGCGGCAACGGCGCAGTCTTCTATGCAGGCGACACCATAGGACCATTAACCAGCCACATCATGTGGACTAAACCATTAACTAACGCGGGAGTTGTCGGCGGCGACAAATTCACTATCCCTGGCAACGTATACTTTGAAGGGTCAGCCTATAACCAGCGATACCAAAACCCCATCATCGTCGACGGCAGAATCTACTACACAGAGCCAATATCCTTTACAGGCTACAACAGCGGACCAACCGTTTGCGTTGATTTGCGTACCGGAGAAAAACTCTGGTCTCGAAGCGATGTTCCTCCGCTTTCTCTTGCCCTTGTCTGGGACCACGAAGATCCCAACCAACACGGTGTCTACCCATCGATACTATGCACAGCCAACTTTGCCCGGCTATTCGACGGCTTCACCGGTGAACCGCTATTCAACGTAACCGGCGTGCCTACAGGAACAGCTGTTATGGGTCCAAACGGTGAACAGATACGCTATGTCTTTGCAAACAACGGCACAGCTGCTAATCCCAGCTATTACCTGGCACAGTGGAACTCAACTAAACTATGGAACTTCGGAACCAACCCCTACACCGGCGGAAGCTTACTGTCGCCTTCAATCATCAACGCTACCTACATGGGTAACCCCAACGTACAAGCACTCATAACAACATTCCCAATTCCGAGAACCGGCACCACCGCAACACTCTCAACCGGGCAAGCAAACCAAGTTGTACCTTACGGCTCAACATTGCAGGTCAACGGCGGCGTCAACAACGCAAGTAACGCGCAGAACCGCTTTGACTGGAGCGTCCCAGTCTCCTGGCGCAACCCCATGACATCGGTCACGGTAGTCGGAGCGATATACAATGACATTATGCTGCTCTACAACGGCTCGTTACCCTCTCAAGGCGCAACCTTCATGGGCAATTTAGGCTTCAGCCCCTACACATACTTCGCTATCAACCTCAACGCATCCAGAGGAACCGTCGGCAGCATTCTATGGAGCAACACAGTGCAGCCGCCCGCTGGTAACTTGACAGTTCTGCAAGCAGGCATTGACCCCGTGAACCGCGTCTTCGTGGAGAACCTCCGTGAAACCCAGAACTTCATTGGCTACAACCTAGACACCGGCGCGAAACTTTGGGGGCCATCAACACCTCAGGCGGACTTTGACTACTACGGTAGCCAAGCTTCAGGCAGCTTAGCTAACACCTTTGCTTACGGCAGAATGTACAGCAGTGCATACGCTGGCATAGTTTACTGCTACGACACACTTACTGGCGATGTGCTTTGGACTTACGGTAACGGCGGCGAAGACAACAGCACTAACAGCGGCTTCCAGGTTCCAGGCAACTACCCCACATTTGTCAACGCAATCGGCAACGACGTAGTCTACCTTGTCACATCTGAGCACACGGTTGAAACCCCCCTCTTCAAGGGCGCCCTTACACGAGCGATTAACGCAACAACAGGCGAACAAATCTGGACACTCTCATCATACGTAACCGAGTTCACCACCTCCAGTTTTGCAGCCGCAGACGGCTATGCAACCTGGTTTAACAGCTATGACAACTCCATCTACGTCGTCGGCAGAGGCCCCTCAGCAATCACGGTTAACGCGCCAAGCACCGGCTTTGGCTTAGGCGGCTCATTAATTATCAGCGGCAGAGTAACTGATATCGCAGCAGGCACCAACCAGCAGGAGCAGGCAGCGCGGTTCCCCAATGGTGTTCCAGTGTCATCCGACGCATCCATGTCTGAATGGATGGCTTATGTGTACCAGCAGAAACCCATGCCCACCAACTTCACAGGCGTCGAAGTCATGATAAGCGTAGTTGATGCAAACAACAACTTTAGAAACATCGGCACAGCAACCACAGACGCAACGGGAACATACGTTATGCAATGGGTTCCTGACATCGAGGGCAAATACATGGTTCTGGCGACATTCGCTGGCAACAACGGATACTGGCCATCAACCGCAGAGACCGCATTCGCAGTCGATTCAACCGGCACACATGGACCAACCGAGACGCCAACTGGAGGCGGCTCCGTAGCTGATCAATACTTCATACCTGCCTTCGTCGCGCTCTTAGTCCTCATCATCATCGTCCTCATTCTGGTGGCGCTCCTCTTCAGAAAACGCTAAGCAAAACAAAACTGACAACCCCTTTCCTTTTTTTTAAAAAAAACCCGATTTTGTTCTCTTTTTTGTTTGCCAGCTTTTGCGGGCAAGCGGTATAAGTGAGAAACAGTGAATCACAGGGTGTAGCCTACGGTCAACTGATCACGGATTTTTTACCATTGGTCAGATACTACTTCACTGTCTTCTTAGCTTCAACTTTATGTTCGCAACCAAATGCATGCCGACAACCATGGCGGTAGACAGCTTAAAGCGTCTTTCCTTAGCCATAAAATATGCCCTTCGCAGGTAATAGTGATGGAAGGCGCCTTCACGGAGCTTTCCCAACTCCTTCATGCTGAGCTGCGGCGTTTCAAAGATGGGTCGGGTAGTGTCGTATTTGTCAAAGTCTGTGACGCGTAGCCAACCGTTCTCTTTGACTTGGTCATAGAGTGGTGTGCCGGGGAAGGGGGTGGCGACGTTGTAGAATCCGACGGCGTCAGGCGCAATTTTCTCGATGAACTTGATTGTTTTCCATGCGCTCTCTTTGGTTTCACCGGGGAAACCCAAGATAACGTTTGGGGTAGGCTTTAAGCCGACTTCGCGGACCCAACCGATAACTTTCTCTGTTAACTCAGGCGTGATGCCTTTCTTCATTGCGTCGAGGACCTGCTGGGTTCCTGATTCCGCGCCAAACCAGAAGGAGACGCATCCAGCATCCTTCATTTTCTTAAGCAACTCCTTTGTAACTAAGTCCACGCGTGAACCGCAGTTCCACTCGATCTTTAAGCCTCTTCTATGGATTTCCCCGCAGAGATCCTCAACCAACTGCTGATCAACGGTGAAGGCGTCATCGCAGAAGGTGAATTTGGTTTTCCCATAGGTTTTATAGAGAAATTCAAGTTCATCAGCAACGTTTTTGGCGCTGCGCATACGGAATTTGCGTCCATGCATTCGTACGGTGCAGCAGAACTCACACCAGTACACGCAGCCTCGGCTCATCGCCAAGTAGAGGACGTCTTCGTATTGGCTGAATTTCTCCATGGGCCAGAGGTGCCGCGCGGGAAACGGCAGGCTGTCGAGGTCTTCGATGTAGGGGCGGTCGGGGTTGCGTTGGATTTTGCCGCCCTTCCGGCAGGTTGTACCCACAACATCCGAGGTGTCCTTACCTGCCTCGATGCGCTGCACAAGCTCCAGCAGGGTATCTTCAGCTTCTCTTCTAACCACGATGTCAAGTTCAGGGCATTCCTCGAGGGCATGGTCATCCCAGAAGGTAACATGTGCGCCGCCTGCGATGGTTACGCAGTTGGGGCAGACTTCCCGTGCTATCTTGACTAATTTGAGCCCTGTCTTGTAAGTGAGGGTTGAGGAGGTTACGCCGACTATGTTGGGTTTGCGTTTAGCGATTTCACTCCGAAATTCATCCATTGAAAGGTTCAGGACTTGGCAGTCGATGACGTCTACTTGGTAGTTGTTTTTCTCTAAAACCGCCGCTAAGTATCCTATGCCGAGCAGTGCAAAGGGCATGTGCATTGCGGCTCCAGTGGGGGCAGCGGGGTTAACTAGAGTTACGTGGGGTTTCATGTATGGTTCCCTGTTGCTCTTGAAGGGTGGGTTTGATGCTTAAATCGTTTCGCTTTAAAGGTTGGAAATTGGAACCGTTGGGGTTTATGCAATTAGGCGGTGTTGGTGCTATATGTGCGGTTGTTTTTGCATTTTTTAGCCCGTTCTTGGTTTTTGCGATTGATTTTGTGCATTTTTAAGCAGTATTTTAGGGTTTCATTCAGGTTAAATATTTCATTTTTTCGGAAATATTGTGTATATTTTTTTTTGAAGGTTTACTATTTGTGTAGTTACAGGCGGAAAAAAGGAAAATCCTATATATCTCTAGCTCGTTACATGGGTTACCGAAATTTAGGAGAGAAAAAAACTTTGTTACAGAAAAAATTAGCAGCAATTTCAATAGCATTGTTCCTCATAATTTCAATGAGTGCATCCATGGTTCTATTACCAACCACCACGGCGCACGATCCCGCATGGGACATACCGACCTACGCTTTCATCAACGTTTCACCTAACCCCGTCGGCGTTAACCAAAAAGTCAGCGTACTGATGTGGCTCGACAAAACCTTTGACCCCTCCATCGCTTTAACCAACGACTGGAGATTCCACAACTACAACCTAACCATAACATTCCCAGATGGTCACATCGAAACGGAAATTTTCGAAACCGTAATCGACACTACCTCATCACAATTCTATGCCTTCACTCCAACCCAGGTTGGCAACTACACCTTCGACTTTGACTTCCCAGGCCAAGACTACAACACCTACAGCCACAACCCCGCCTCAGCCTTCGTCAACGACACCTACCTGCCAAGCCACGCCAAAACAACCTTGACCGTCCAGGAAGAACCCTTACCCAACCCCATCACCAGTTATCCCCTCCCAACAGAATATTGGACTCGTCCAATCTACGGAGAGAACACTGACTGGTGGAGTATCTCATCTAACTGGTTGGGCACAGGCGCAGCCGGCTACGGTGTCTGGTCTAATGCATGGGCAATGAGAAACCCCGGCGACGCCGTTGGTCCCCTTACCGGCCACATCATGTGGACTAAGTCACTGCAGTCAGGCGGTGTTGCAGGCGGAAACAACTTTGAAATTCAAGGCGACACAGAATTTGAAGGCTCAGCATACAACCAAAGATACTCAAACCCAATTATCGTTAACGGCAAACTCTACTACAACGACCCCGTCTCGTTCACTGGCACCAACAGTGGACCACTTAACTGTGTTGATTTACGCACCGGTCAATTACTCTGGTCAAAGAACATACCTCAACCATCATTCGCATTACTCTGGGATGTACAAGACCCTAACCAGCACGGCGTTTATCCAGCAATCCTCTTCACCGCAAACTTTGCACAGGCATATGACGCAGACACAGGCACACCACTATTCAACGTAACCAACGTTCCCTCCGGAGCATCTCTGTTCGGCGGCGGTTCACCCGCAGGCGCAGCAGTGTCTCCACCCGTTATGGGTCCATGGGGCGAACAACTCAAGTATGTCATGCAGAACATTGGCAACGAAACTAATCCAAACTGGCGATTAATGCAGTGGAACTCAACTAACCTGTGGTCAGGCTCAGGCTTCCAGAACGGACAAAGCGGCACTGGCTTAAGCCCAGCGGCAAGCGGCGTCATCGACGGCGGAGCAAGCACTCGCTATGACTATAACATATCCATACCTTGGGCAAACGCTATCCCAATGGTTACAACTATGGGCATGTTTGGTCCCACCACTAACCCCGGCTTCACAGTGCTTTCAGCTAAATACGGCGACGTAATGATCTGCATGAACGGCACCTTCCCAGGCTTAGCAACCAGCCAATTCGGCGTCACAAGCTCAACACCCTACACCTACTTTGCTGTCAACCTAAACGCCTCTAAAGGCGCAATCGGCACAGTAATGTGGCGTAACACAGTTACTGCACCAGCAGGAAACATCACTGTCATCAGCGGCCCAGTTGACTATGAATCACGCGTCTTCGTTGAAGCTTACAAAGAAACTATGCAGTGGGTAGGCTACAACATGGACACTGGAGCAAAAATCTGGGGTCCAACCGAGAGCCAAACAGCCTTTGACTACTACGGCAACCCCGCATTACCATACATTAACGGCGTCACTGACAACGGCAAACTCTACAGTGCACAATTAGGCGGCATCCTCTATGCATACGACCTCTGCACAGGCGACTTACTATGGACCTACGGCAACGGCGGCGAAGGCAACAGCACAAGCGCTGGCTTCTACAACGCCTACGGTGTCTACCCAACCTTTATCAACGCAGTCGGCAGCGACGGAACCCTCTACACAGTCACCACAGAACACACAGTCAGCACCCCAATCTACAAGGGCTCAGTATCACGTGCAATCAACGGCACAGACGGCTCAGAAATCTGGAAACTCAACTCATACGTCGGCGAATTCTTCGCAATGAGCTACGCCATGGCTGACGGCTACTCAACCTGGTTTAACGGCTACAGCAACGAAATCTACGTTGTCGGCCGCGGACCAAGCGCAATCACTGTTGACGCACCACTCACCTCTGTAGCAGCAGGCAACAGCATCGTTATCCAGGGCACAGTCAAAGACATCGCTTCCGGCACAACTCAGAATGAGCAAGCAGCCCGCTTCCCCAACGGTGTTCCATTGGCATCTGACAAGAGCATGGAAAACTGGATGGGATATGTCTACCAGCAGAAACCACTACCGATGGACTTCCAAGGCGTCACCGTTTCACTCTACGCAGTCGACCCTAACGGCAACTACATCACTTTAGGCGATGCAACCAGCGACGCATACGGCACTTTCCACTATACTTGGGCAACACCAAACGTTCCAGGCGACTACGCAATCTACGCATCGTTCGCTGGCACTAACGCGTATTGGCCTTCAACAGCCGCTACCCACGTTAATGTCGGAGAATCATCAGCAACACCAGCACCCACAGAGGCACCACCAGCATCCGTCGTTGACCAGTACTTCCTGCCCGCAGTAGCAGCAATCATAATCGCCATCGTTCTCGTTGGCGCAGTGATCATGCTCATGGTCAATAAACGTCCATAAAACAGCAAAAACACAATTTCCCCTTCCCTTTTTTAGTCATGGAAGAACAGAATGGGGCTGAAAAGGCTCTGGAGGAAGTTAACGATAACCTGCTATAGTTGTCGTGTTCCACTCATCTTTCTCCTAAGTTGCCCAGAGCCTCAGCAAACCCCAAAATTCTTCCCAAACAAAAATGCAAGTTCTCTTAAGGCGGGTTGGCTTGTTTTATGTTAGAGTTAACTGTCCAATGCTTAGGCCGCATCACATTACCCTCGAGGAGGGAACTAAACAGGTTTAGCGGCCACGACTTGGGCGCTGGAACCACGAATGCTTCTACAGTTTCCATCCCTGGAATCTTTTTTATTTCCGCTCGAGTTGCAAAGAGTTCTCCAAAGTCAGCGACGACTAGGCCGATGTATAAGTCATAGTTGCCGATGAGTCTTATGATGACTATAACGTTGGGTAACTTGAGTAAGCTGCTGTATATCTCGTTGAGCTTGCTTCGGTTGTTTACCGTAACGTAGAGGTTTATGAGGGCTTCGTATCCTAGTTTGCTTAAATCAAGTGTAGCTGAGGATAAAGTAAGCAGGTTCTTTCGAAGCCTATTGTATCTTTGGATAACTGTCTTGGTTGATAAGCCAAGGTCGCTAGCTATCTGCCTAAAGGGAGTCCTGGACTGCCGGGATAGTACAGTTGCGATTTTGAGGTCGATTTCATCAAAATCTGTGAAGGCCTTATCCAGGTCGGTTGAGGCTGGTCTTTGGCTTCTTGCAGGTTCCGTTTTATGTTTTAGGGGTTTTATGATTAAGTTATGTGGAAACTCTACGTTTACTGCTTCTGCCCAAATCAGCGGTTCCACACGTATGATTTTGCTGTTTTCTTCGAGGTCCTCAACGATTTTTGAAAGCTGATTTAGGTCTTTTAGGGCTGTTTTTCCGAAGTATGTGTATTTGCCCATGTGTTTAATGACGTCGGATATGTAGGGTTTCGTATCTAGGTACGCTAAGACTTCTTGTTCATCCGCGGCTTTCGTGAAGATGCCGAGGTCGATGATGTGGCGGTAGCCCAGGCAATGGGGGTTTACGAGCATTACTTCCCCGTTTATTATTCCTTCGCGCCATAGACGCTTATACCGCATTCTTACGGCTCCAACTGTTATGTCGCATTCATGCGCAATATCTGTAAAAGTAGTTCGGGATTCGAGAAGGAGCCGCTGGAGTATTCTTGCATCGATTTCGTCTATTTTGTTGTTGCTTGGCACGAGATGACCCTTTGAGGAGAAAAAATTGTTTGCTGTTGGGTAATAAATCTTTCTGGGAAAAAATATGCAAAAAAACGGTGAAACACATCTCTTTTTTTGAGTTAAGAAGCGGACACATCCAGCAAAGCGGCAAATTATGCGGTGGTCAAGTTAGACGTACCAAACCAGCAAACACCCCGATGAAACTTCCCCGCAGCGCCCTTTTCAAGTAAACCCGCGTAGATAGAAACGATATATTAATTCGGAAAACAAACATACACCACACACTCCAACTCTGGGCAGGTATCCACTTGCAAGTCAACCAAACCTTCAAAGAGCAAATCCATCAGGCAAACATCGAAGTGCACAAGCACGAAGCCCAGTACTACCAACTTCTACACCCCGAAGTCTACAGCCGCAAAGAGCAGAAACGCATAACCAGCAAACTTGCAGCTGTCACCGCTCAAATCAGCGGAAACCAGAAGCGGGCGCTTGATGTGGGCGCCGGCACCGGCAACCTCACGGGTAAACTCCTAAAGCTGGGCTACTCTGTGACGGCGACGGATATTTCCCCTGAAATGTGCAGTATCCTTGAAAAGAAATACGCCTCCTATTTGCCCGGCAAGCTTACCGTGATTAACTCGCCCATTGAGGAGCTTAGTTTTGAGGCGGAGAGCTTTGATTTGGTTTCCTTCTACAGTGTGCTGCATCATCTGCCCGACTATGTCGCGGCGCTGCATACCCTCTGCGGTTATTTGCGCCGGGGCGGCGTAGTCTACATTGACCATGAGGCTTCCCCCGCGTATTGGCGCAGCGAGCACAGCGGCTTAACCAACCTCGTCAAGGACCTCTATTTCCACTCAAACCCAATCATCAACGGCCTCTACTTCCAACTCACCGGCCTACACGTCCCAAACATCGACTACACGCTCTCTGATTTCTGGCACAAAAAAGACCACGCCATAAACCACCAAGCCATCGCCGAAGTCTTCCATTCCGAGGGCTTCAGCGCCTACCAGCGCACCGACTACTACCAAACCGCCACCTGGACCCCCAACCCGCTGTTTCCCATGTACCGTCTGCTTTGTCAGCCCGAAATGAGTTACTGGATAGCCAAAAAATAGCCCAGCCCCTTTTGCGGCTTAATATAAGGGGAGGGAGGTCTCTGCAGAGCAACTGCACAGTTCCTGTACTTAAAACGCTGCAGCTGCCCAACCCGTCAATGGGCATGTTAACATCTGCAGGGGTTTTCGGTTGCCTAAACTGCTTTTGTTGAGCCTATAAATAGAGGGGGGGTAGACGTGGCTGAGCAACAGAACATCAACCTTCATGGGTTTGGGTTTTCTGCGCCTGCTTCCGTTAAAGCTATAAGAGCCGCATCTCATCAAACCTAAAATATCAGAGGCAAAACCATGCCCCCCAAAACCCACCCCCCAAATTCTGCAGCTAAACCCACGGTTCTTTTAATGACCACTGCCCCCGCCGAGAACGCCGCGTGGATTTTGGGCAAACGCCTACCCCCCATCGGATTGATGTATGTTGCAGCCGCGCTGGAGAAGGCAGGCTACAACGTGCACATGCTCGATAATTACCTCCTAAAGAAACCCGTCGAGGAAGTCAAGCAGCTAATCAGCAAGCTCCAACCGCAGATTGTGGGCATCACCTGCGGCAGCGCCACCTACCCAAGATGCGTGGAAACCAGCCGCGCCATCAAGGAAGTGAACCCCGACATCAAAATCGTGGTGGGCGGATGGCATGCCTCCTACAAACCCGACAGCCTCCTAGCGCATCCCGAAATCGATTATGTAGTGATGGGCGAGGGCGAACGCGCCATAACCCAACTCGCAGACGCAATCGCAGGCGGCAACACCGCTCAGATCGCCTCCATCCCCGGCGTGGGCATGCGGGGCAAAGATGGCAACATCAAAAACCCCCCCGTTTACATCCAGGACATGGATGAAATCCCCTATCCTGCACGGCACCTTTTGCCGCTGGAGCAATATGACCGCACCATCGAGTTCCTAGACGCCAAACCCGCCGACGTCATGAGCATCAGCAGGGGCTGCGTGTTTAGCTGCGGCTTCTGCGAGACCCGCAAGCTCTGGGGTAACACCTGGCGCGGCTTCAGCCCAAAGCGGGTAATCGGCGAAATCGAGGATTTGAAAAGCCGATATGGCACACGGGGCATCTACTTCATCAACGACAACTTTACGCTCCGCAAGGAGAAAACCGTTGAGCTCTGCAACCTCATGATAGAGAAAAAGCTGAATCTGGAATGGGTCTGTGACACCCGAGTGGACCTGGTGACCGATGAGCTTTTGGGGCTGATGAGCAAAGCGGGCTGCCGGACCATCTGGTTTGGCGTGGAGTCGGCGTCGCCGCGGATTCTCAAACGCATCGGCAGAAACACCACGCCCGAGCAGGTGCAAACCGCGTTTAAGCTTGCCAAGAAGCACGGCATCAAAACCGCCTGCAGCTTCATGCTGGGCTTGCCCGACGAAACCCTCGCGGACATGGAAGCCTCACTTAAATTCGCTAAGAAACTTGACCCTGACTGGTGCCAATTCAACACCTTCATCGCCTACCCCGACAGCAAACTCTACAACGAGCTGCTTGAGAGCGGCAAATACACTAAACTCGACGAGTACCTGCTCAGCGTCAAAAGCGACGAGTACACCTACGAGGACCTCCAGGCGATTCAGCGCCGCTTCTTTAAGGAGTTCCATATGACGCCACGGCAGATTTACAAGCGAGCCAAACGCGAGGGCTTCTTGAACTTCGCCAAAACCCGCATTTTCCATGGCACACGCAAAGCCAGCGGAACCGCTTAGGTGAGGGCGGTGGATAAGCGGCGGCTGGGCAGAACCAACCTGGCGGTGTCGCAGGTGGGGTTTGGCGGCACCTGGATAGCTGAGGTTCCCGTCGAGCAAGCCGTGGCGGTGGTGCGCCGCGCCTTCGAGTTAGGCATTAACTATTTTGATACTGCACGCTGGGATGGAGACAGTGAGGAAAAAATCGGCGCAGCACTCGAGAATGTCCGAGGCAGATGCGTAATCGCCACCAAAACGGGCAGCCGCACCAAACGGGAATCGATGGATGATTTTAAAGTCAGCCTCAAGAACCTGCGCACCGACCACCTTGACATCCTCCAGCTCCACGGCATCGACGACCAAAAAACCCTGCGCAAAGCCATGGGTGAGGATGGTTCGCTGCAGACTTGCAAGGAGGCGCGCCGTGAGGGCTTGGTGGATTTCGTGGGCATCACGGGGCATAAGCCGGCAGTGCTGGCGGAGGCGGTGGCAAGCGGCGAGTTTGACACGGTGCTGGTGCCTCTTAATGTGGTGACGCGGCAGGCGCTGGAGGTGCTGCTGCCCGTTGCAAAAGCGCATGACGTTGGGGTGGTGGCTATGAAGCCGCTGTCGGCGAAAACCTCGAATTTAATCACCTGCCTCTATCAGCCTTCGCTTTCGCTGGTCTCGCAGGAACCCGAACTCAAGGCGCTGCTGGGCGAGTCGGCGGAGGCGCAGGTGGAGAGTCTTTTGCGGTTTGCCCTCTCACAGGACATCGCCTCAGTTATTCCGGGGTTGCGCAGCGTCGGCGAGGTGGAGGTTGCCGCCCAAGCAGGCGCAAACTACCATGGATTAACCGCAGAGGAGCAGCGGCGCTTTGGTGCAGACCTCACTGGGGACTGGTGCCGCGACTGCGCTGCATGCCTGCCCTGCCCCCGAAACATCAACATACCCGCCGCCCTAAGATTCCAAGACTTCGCCGAAATCTACGGCTTAAAACAGTGGGCACAGCGGCTCTACGGCGGCTTAGAAGTCAAAGCTGACGTGTGCATTGACTGCGGGGAATGCGAACGCAAATGCTCCTACAAACTGCCAATCCAGAAACGCTTGAAAAAATTTAAAGAAAGTTAATTGGCTGCGAATATGTCCTTGATTTTGTCGACAAGTATTTGGTTGTCTTTGGCTGAGCGTACCGTGACGCGGATGTAGCTGTCATCCATGCCCATGAAGGTGCAGCAGTCGCGGACCAGGATGCGTTCTTTGGCAAGTAGCTCTTTTAGGATGGTTGAGGTGACTTTGCGGTTTAGGATTTTCACCAGCAGGAAGTTGGTGGTTGAGGGATGCACCTGTAGGCCCTCGATTTCGCTCAATGCCTTGGCGAGTGCAGCGCGGTTTTTGGTGATGGTTTCTTTGGTGTTCTCGATGAATTCGGTGTCGCTAAACGCGCCCAGCGTGGCGACTTGAACTAAGCCGTTGATGCTCCAGGGTTGCCGGACGGTTTCGAGTTTGTCGATGAGGTTGGTTGCGGCGATGGCGTAGCCGAAACGCAAGCCCGCTAAACCATAGAATTTGGTGACACTGCGGATGACAAAGAGGTTCTCGTATTCCCGCACCATACCCGCGACGGTGTTGGCGTCGCCTTCCGCTGCGAATTCAATGTAGTTCTCGTCAATGCTGAAGATGATGTCTTTCTTTTGGCAGAAATCCACTAAATCCATCACTTCGTCTTTAGTGTAGAGTCTGCCTGAGGGGCTATGGGGGTTGCAGATGCAGACGATTTTGGTGTCCTCGGTTACGGCTGCCTTGATTTTCTGGTTGTCCATGGAGAAGTCGGGGGGTAACTGGACAAAGGTGACTTCGCCGCCGACTCGCAGCGCCGCTTTCTCGTACTCCGAGAAGGAGGGCACTGGAATAACTGCCTTAAACTTCTGCGGCAAAGCCTCGGTTATCATGTAGATGAGCTCGATTGAGCCGTTGCCCAAAAGCACGTTCTCTGCGTCTACGCCGTGCCCCACGTACTTTGCGATTGCCTCTTTGAACTCAACGGGGTTGGGGTCGGGGTAGAATTTGATGAGTCGCGCGTTGTCTTTGACGGCTTGGACGGCTTTGGGGGGTGGCCCCATGAAGTTGATGGGTCCGCTGAATTCAAGCACTTCTTCTAGGGGGATGCTGTGTTTTCTGCTAAAGCCCCAGATGTCGCCGCCGTGGCTGATGAATCTGCGTTTTTTACATGTGCTTGACACTATTTTTCCTCCAGTAGCCTGCCCAGCTCTTTTTCTGCTTGCAGGTCTGCTTTGTAGTGGGCGTTGTAGAGGTTAACCAGCTTGTATAGCCAGTACACGCCACCTACACCTAACGTGGCTATTGTTACCGCTACATATGTGGTTAACGGTATTGTCTGGGGCATGAAAACGCGGCTTGGCAATGCAGCAGCGAGGAAGGCATCCTGGCTCTGCTCATGCCTGGCTAAATCCCGCGTAAGCAAATAAACGATGACAAACGCGGGCACAACCAGGATGATGCTTGCAGCCCACAGCTTCGAGTTACGGGGCTTGTAGGGTTGACTGGTGGGCGGGGCGGGTTTGCCTTTGCTTTGCAGGTAAGCGGCGACTTTCTGCTCCATTTCTGCCTCTTTCTGCAGGTGACGGTTTCTGCCCTCGACGAGGCGATGGAACATGGGAAAAAACGCCACGCCAAACGTGACAACGGCGCCTAGGAACCACATGGAAAACCATACTTTGCGGTCTATTTGGCCTTGCCCTTTGTTTGTGGTCTGCATCTTTCCCGACTTGCCCGTTTGATTGGTTACATGGTTGGGGTAGCCAAACTTTATAAGGTCTTCCATTGGCTTCTTAAATAAAATGAGCCGACGTCAAATGCTGCTCTCCATCATAATTCCCGTTTACAACGAGGAATTAACCATAGGCAACATCATTGACCGCACCATGGCGGCGGCAAAGAAAACGGGGTTACAAAGCGAAGTCATCGTGGTCGACGACCACTCCTATGACCGCTCGCTGCTGGTTGCCAAGCGCCGGGGCGTGAGGGTTTTGAGTTTAAGGCAGCATCTAGGTAAGGGCTGCGCGCTGCGGGCGGGGTTTCTTAAAGCCCAAGGCGACATAATCGTAACGATAGATTCTGATGGGTCCCATTGGCCCGAGGAACTCGGCGAGGTGCTTGCGCCCGTGCTATCTGACCAAGCTGACTTGGTTATCGGCAGCCGCTACATGAACCATAAACGGGTGGAAGCCCGCCAACTCAACAAATTCGGCGTACGCATCTTCAACAGCCTCATCCAGCTTATCACCGGAGTCGCCATCACCGACAGTCAAAGCGGCTACCGAGCCATGAAGCGGTCGGTGCTGATTGGCAAAAGGCTAAAGTCCGATGAGTATGAAATAGAATCTGAGATGCTGGTGAAAACCGCCAAAACTGGCTTTCGCGTAGCCGAGGTACCCATCACTTTTGAGCAGCGCACCTACGGCCGCTCCGGCGTGGATCCGATGGTGGATGGCTCAAAAATTCTGCTTTCAATCGTTGTGGCGTATCTGAGGGGATAGAGACGTGGCGGAAACTTCGCTTCCAAAAGTCTCCATCATAGTGGCATCCTACAACAACCAGGACACCATAGGGGAATGTCTCCGGTCAGTTTTGGCGCTGGATTACCCAGAGGGCTTCTTGGAGGTTATCGTGATGGATGGGGTAAGCAAGGACTCCACGGTGCAGATTGCCCAGCAGTTTCCCATAAAAGTGGTTTCTTTACCCCTGAACTGCCCCGCAGCCTACAACTACGCCCAAAAAATCGCTTCTCACCCCGTTTTTTGCTTCATCGACTCAGACGCGAAGGTGCAGCGGGATTGGCTCAAAAAACTTGTCCCTCGCCTCAGCGAGCCGCAGGTGGCTGGTGTGAGCGGCAGCATCGAAACCTGGAACCACACCAACCCCTGGGCGCGCAGCATCGGCTACGAACTGAAAACCCGCTACCGCCGCATCGGCAAATACACCGGGCGCATAGCCACCATGAATCTGCTGCTTAAAAAATCGGTGGTGGATGAGGTAGGCGGGTGGGCGGAGGATTTCCCCAGCCAATACGACACTGACTTCGGCTTCCGCCTCAGCAAACTCGGCTACAGAATCGCCTATGAACCCGCCGCGGTCTGCTACCACTACAACCGTCCCACGCTGAAGGCGTTTTATCGGCAGCAGCGCCAATACGGCAAAAACACGCTTCGCCTCTACCTGCGGCATGGGCGTCTGGCGCGGGGCGACGAAATCACCGATGTGGGCATGAATATCCAGCCGCTGCTGCTGCTTTCCGCTCTTGCCCTTTTTGTGTTGGGTATTGTGCCGCTGCTTCGGCTCCTGTGGGTTGGAACTGGGCTGATTCTTCTTGCGATGCTGCTCTACTTTGTTTACTCAGCCGCCAAAATCTCCGCCTCTTTCCATGACAGGTCCGCTATGCGACTGGTGGTGCTCTACTATGTGCGGTCCGCGGCGTGGTTTGCTGGCGCAGTAGCAGCCACCGTTAACTATCTGAGGGGGCGGAACCGTTGACGGCGCCTAAAGTCTGCTTCATCAGCCCCGAATACTGGCCCCTCACCGGCGGCACAGGCAGCTACGTCTACTACCTTAGCAATCAGCTCCTCAAAAACGGCTACAGAATTCATGTCGTCACTGGCAGCAACCAAACCAGAGACGTCCATGTCAACCCCCAACTCGACGTATCCTTCCTTAAAAGCCCCAAAATGCCCGCAGTAAAATCCTTCATTCTAGCCGGCAACAGCAACCGCAAACTCCAAAGCATCAAAGAAACCGCCAACATAGACATCATGCATCCCCAGTTGCCCCTGACGCCCAACTTTGCGGTTCCAGCCAACTATGGCAAAACGCTTGTCTGCACCGTCCACTCCACATGGAAAGGCGAAGCCGAAGCCATCCGCGGCGAACCCTTTATGCGGCTTAACGCCAACGAAAAGGTGCTCGTCAGCTTAAACCGTATGCTGCGTTTCTTCGAGGAAGGCATGATTCACCGCGCCCGCAAAATCATCGCGGTCAGCCACTTCACCAAATGGGAACTCACCAACTACTACAAGATCCCCGCCCACAGAATCCGCGTTATCCACAACGGAGTAGACATAAACAAGTTCCAGCCCACCGACGACAAAGCCAAGGTTAAGGCGCAGTTTGGGCTAAAACCCGACGACCTCGCCATCGTCTCAGTGGGGCGCCTATACGCGCGCAAGGGCCTCTTCACCCTCATCGAGAGCATGCCCGCCGTCGTCAAGCGGTTCCCCCGCGCCAAATTCATCATCTCGGGCAAGGGGCAAAGCGACGAAATGCAGAAACTCATCGCCCACGCCACCCGCCTAGGCGTAATGGGCAACATCGTCTTCACAGGCTACACCCCCGACAAAGACCTGCCCAAGCTCTATCAGGCAGCGGACGTGTTTGCGTTTAGCACGTTTTATGAGCATCATCCCTTCGCAGTTTTGGAGGCACTCTCAACTGGGCTGCCAGTAGTCACCACAACCGTGGGCGGCATACCCGAAACCATCCAGACTGGCAAAAACGGCCTGCTCGTAGCGCCCTTCAACTCCAAATTGTTCTCCGAGGCCATCCTCTATCACCTGGAGCACCCAGCGGAGGCGGCGCAGATGGGGGCCGCGGCGCGGGAGACGGTGGAACGGGAACTGGACTGGCGCATTGTGGTGAAAGACGCCATGAAAGTCTACGAGGAAGCTCTAACCTGACCTATCTTATTACATTCTTCTAGAAGTTTACCATCTTCTCTTTGTATGATATGTGGTCGGTAAACATTATCTTTTTCAATGTATTGATGGTAATTTTTGCCTATGTGGTTTCTGTTGATTACTGCATTTTTATAATGCTCAATGACTATCTTCGCCATGTCTTCTTTATTGATCCAATAAAATTTTGGTTCATCTTTTTTATTGTGAATTAATAGCCAAACATCTGTCTCAGCTTCATCAATAGCTTTTCTTATGGCACCCCCAATTTCATCAAAAATTGGAATTTCGCACTCTCCCCGTATTTTGTCTGCGTTTAAATTAGCTACTTTAATGACTCTGAAGACAAATTCTTCGGCTACAGACATTTTAATTTGGAATCGGGTTTTTTTACCGTTTTTGGAAATTTGTATATCGTACCCTTTCTTCTGCTTTCCTTCCCATTCGTAACAAGCATCAGATTTGTAAATTTCGTAAAGTTTTGCTAAGCCGATTGCTTCACCAAATACCCCATTAAGCTTGCTATTTAAACAAAGGATATTATCCAGTTCGGGTTCTTGTGAAATAAGCGTTTTAATATTCTTATTTAGCTTTGAGAGTTTTTCCAGATTCTCAGGAGTCAGATTCCCCATAGGTACCATCTTTGGGATTGTTAAGGGAACATATAATTTAGCACTTGCTATACGAGCTGGATTGGTTCTTTACGGTATGCCTTCGTTATCCTCTGGAACAGATGGATAATGTCGAGTGAGCAGAACATCAGCTTAGTCGCGTATTCATGCTGGTAAATCATCATCTGCATCTTAACGGGCAAGTCGATGTTTGGCAGCTCAAAACGCTTCGCAACCGACTCCACCGGCAACCCCTCAACCTGCACAGCGTCGCCATCAAAGCCCGCGCGGTCAGCGACGTATTTAAGGTAGGTTTTCTTCCAGTCAAGCCTCATAACCTGCGCAGCCACGATATCCACCGCCAACGCGTCGTTGCCCGTGAGGAACAACCCCATCTTCTTGGGTTTGCCCTTGGTGGGTCCGTTGCCTTCGATGCCTATGCGTGCATCCATGATGGTTAAGTCGGGTTTTAGGACGGTGTAGAGGCGATAGAAGACTTCGGGCAGATACGGGTGAAGGTAGATGCGGCGGTTGCTGGGGATGCAGCCGAAGAGGTTTTTGAGCGCCCCAGTGTAAGTCATGAACTCATGGGTTTTCATCAGGGGCAAATCGACGATGGCGTCGGCGTCCACCACCACTTTGGGCAAATACAGCCGCTTTAATGGTCCGCTGGTTGGGAATTTAACTTCCACCACCTTATCCTCGCTGAGGTTGACTGCGGTGCCGCCTGCGGATTCCACGGCTGCCTTGGCGCCGGTTCCCTCAAAAGCGCTCCAGCAGGGATAGTTGATGCCGTTGGATTCACCCACCACAACCTCGCTGTTGCCATCGCGCAGCTGCGACACAACCTGGCGGATGACGTCGGGGCTGGTGACGACGCCGGGGAGATACTCAGGGTGGCTCAGGTTAGGCTTAATGTAAATGCACTTTTTCCCGCGTAGCCCCGCTTTGCTGATGGCTTCTTTTATGATGTCGCCTACATCGTCTGCTGCACGGCTGATTTTGACCGCTTTAGGCGCCATTTCTATTCTTCACTCCCTGCAGGCACCCGGGGTCGCCGTTGAGGGTGTCGCCGTTATGATAAGCCGCGCTCCGGGCTCTGCATCCGCCGCAGATGTACTTGTAGGTGCATTTGCTGCAGCTGCCTTTGAGGTTGTCTCGGTTTCGGAAGGCATTGAACAGCGGGGCGTTTAGCCAGATGTCGCGGAAGGTGCGTTCTTTTAGGTTGCCCACATCCACCGGTAGGAACACGCAGGGGCGTACGTCGCCGCGTGGGGAAATGGCGCAGTAGAGCCGTCCAGCGCCGCAGCCGCCTATGAACTCGCCCAGCGGCACGGCTTTTTTGGTGACTTTGACGGTTTGCATGTGCGCCAGCGCCATGGTGACTTCGCCGGTGCCTGATTCGCCTTGGCACTGCGCGGCAACCCGTGCAAGCTGCGGGGCGGTGGCGAGGATGGTGGTTTTGCAGCCTGCCGACATGCGGTTAAGCAGGTAACGCATTACGTCCTCGCGTTCCTGCGCGGAGAGGTCCTGGTCAGCATGCTGTTTGCCGCGTCCAGCGGGTATGAAGTTGAAGTAGGTGAACCGCTCCACGCCCAGTTCCTCGGCTAAGTCAATGATGCCCGGTAGCTCTGACATGTTGTTTTTGCCCACGGTGGTGGCGATGCAGGCGCAGATATCAGCTTCTATGCAGTTCTTGAGCCCTGCAACGGCGCGGTCGTAGGCTCCGGGGACACCTCGGAAGTCATCGTGGGTTTTGGCTGTTGCGCCGTCGATGGAGATGTCGATGTAGTTGACGCCTGCAGCTTTGATTTTAGCTACGTTTTCCTTGCTGAGAAGCGTGCCGTTGGAGGCAAGGGACACGTATAGGCCTCGGTCAGAGGCATGTTTTGCTACGGTGAAGAAGTCGGGTCGAGTGAGGGGTTCGCCGCCGCTGAAAGCCAGAGCGGTCACGTGGGCGTCGGCAAGCTGGTCAACGACCTTTAGCGCCTGCTGGGTGGTTAATTCGTCTGCGTCGGGTTCGCCGCTGTTGCTGTAGCAGTGTTTGCACCGCAAATTGCAGCGATGCGTGAAGTCCCAAACTACAAGGAAAGGCGCAACAAGAGACATCGGCTTCTTAATGCCGAAATACGCGAAAGACTCAACCAGGTTAAGCACGGCGTTGCGTGCATAGCGGTCAGTTAGCAGCTTCTCGACTTTGGCACGCTTAAAACCCAGTGCGCGGCGCAGGAACTCTATCCAGAAAGCGATGATTTGGCTGTAGAGGCTGCTGCATTTTTCGCATCTGCGGTCGGTTCTGCCGCCGTAGTCATCCAGCGCCGCCTCCAACACGGTTCTGCCGCAGCCGGGGCATTTTTTGAGTGAAAGCTGGAGCATCCGCTTGGTCATGGGCATGGATACGATGGCGTTCCAGAATGTTTCGTGGCTTAGGATGCTCACTGTGGGGTGCTCCGAGTTAGTCTTGGGTGTTTATTTGGAGCGTGAGGGTGCATAAAGATTTCTCTAAAACCGCTTGAACGCAAGATAAAGAAATTAATGTTGAAAAAGAAAACGGCGCCAAATAAGAAAGCAAGCAGACCAAAACCCCTCGCCTGCAGGTGCACAGCGGCGAAACGTCTCAATAAACACCCGCCGCCTCCCCTCTGACCCAGCCAAGCAAACGCACAGTCCCCATAGCATTCGCCAGGCAGTCGCCTAGAGTATAAATAAGGGGGGATAGAGAGAAAATCACACGTCAGAGCCTCGGCACTACGGCTGGTTTTTCTGCATAAGTTGCCTGGCGATTTCTAAGTCCGTAGTTGTATTCACGTTGAGGACCACTTCGGTTTCCTCCGTGATTATCGCTGCAGTCTCCACTTTGCCTTCACCGAGCACTTTGGCTCCGTTGATGACGTTGACGCCTGAAACCGCATACCACACGCCCCCATACTCGTCGGTGCTGGAAATCGACAATCCAAGGCTCAGGCGCTTCTCGATGGGCACAAACACCGCCAAGAAATCTTTGCCGCAGACCTCAAACTCGCCGACTACCCAATCCAGAACCGCTCCGGTGATGGCTGGCACATCAGACGGCATCGTTAAAATCGGTCCCATCCAGCCCAGCTTGGTCACTGCCTGCCGCAGATCGTTATGGTAGCCGTTGGCGTCGGTGCGCACAAACCTGTAGCCCATCTTTTGGCAGTGCAACTCGGTTTGGGGAGTGTTGGGACTGGTTATCACGTAGAACTCGCCGACTTTGCTGGCTGACTTTACGGCTTGGGCAACCCAGTCCAGTAGAGGCTTGCCCAGAAACGGCAGCATCGGCTTTTCCGTAGGCAACCCCATGCGGCTGCCTCTGCCGCCAGCCATAATCAACGCGGAAATCACCAAAGCGTCAGCCCCCAAAGCAGCCCCGCAAAAGCCAGCAACGCAACCATCCTTGCCACCTCGTTGGTTGCCCCAATCATGTCGCCTGAAACCCCGCCGAAAACGCTGTTGGAAACCCTGCTCATGGCAAACGCCACGGGTACACTGGCGAAGACTAACCCCACTGACGCTAACCCCAGAAGTGTGTTGCCTGTGAAGTAAAAGGCGGCAAAGACAATCAGCGCCGAAAAGGCGTAAGCTGCAGCGTTGAGGGGTTTTTTGGCTTTGGCAAGGAAAATCGAGCCTAAGCCCTTATGCGAGGGTTTACCTATCCAGACGATGGTGACCATCGATAGCTTCGCAGAGACCTCTGCTAGCACAATCGCGGCAAACCCGTAAAGCGGATTAATCAAAAATAATCCCAGGAACGCCAGAAACTCCACTGCCAAAGCCAACACTGCGCCTGCATATGACACTGTCCATGCGTGCGCCTTCATTTTGCGGTCATGGAGGTTGCGTAGGCCCAGAGCGTTGCCAAGGTCGATTAAGCCGTCGAAGTGCTGCAAGCCAGTGATGACCAAAAGAAACGCCAGCGTCATGGCTGCGGGAATGGCTGTTCCCAAGAAAAGCGTGGGCAATGACAGGTAAACCGTGGCCAGATTAAGCAGATATCCCACTAATGCGCTTGAAGCCATATAGTACAGTCCAGCTAGCAGCCCGATGAAGCCGCCGATGACGGGGAAAAGCCACATGTTTGATGCAGTGGTGAATATGAAGTCCTCTTTTCCCCCAACTGGGATGATGGTTAGGAAAGACAGCAAATCCCTAAAAGTTTTTATAGCTTTCATCGGCGACATATATCTACAAACTCTGCCGAAAGAGAATATAGGCTTTGTCGTGACCTGGGATGGCTGACCTTAAAAACAGAAACATACTGGTGACTGGTGGAGCAGGATTCATAGGGTATCACCTATGCAGCAGACTCTCTCAGTTAACCGATAACTTGACCATTTATGATAACCTCTCCAGCGGAACCATGCAGAACATCACCGATGTCCCCAAGGCGAAATTCGTAAAAGGCGACATACTGGACCTAAAAACGCTCTGCGCGCAGCCAAAACAGGACCTCATCTATCACCTGGCAGCCCAAGTGGTGGTAGGCTACTCCATGGAGAATCCCCTCGCGGACTTCGAAACCAACGCCAAAGGCACCCTCCATGTGCTAGAGAAAGCCCGCAAAGACGACGCAAAAGTGGTCTTTGCCTCCTCAGCAGCCGTATACGGCAACCCCACCGTGTTTCCTACACCGGAATCATACGGTTTCCACCCCTTCTCATGCTATGGCTTAAGCAAAGTCATCGGCGAAGAATACTGCCAAATGTACCGTGAACAATACGGCTTAGACATCGTAATCACCCGATTCGCCAATGTCTATGGCCTACGATGCCACGGAGTCATCCACGACTTCCTAGACAAACTGGCAAAAAACCCCGATAAACTCGAGATACTGGGAACAGGCAACAACAGCCGCGACTTCGTCCACGTATCCGATGTTGTCGCAGCCCTTATCCAACTCGGCGAAAGAGCAGACGTCAAGGGCGAAGTCTACAACCTCGGATTAGGAAAAACCACTTCTGTGCTTGAACTCGCAGACTTAATCCTGCAAATCCTCAACCTAAAGAAACGCACAAAAATAACCACCACTGGCGTCTCATGGCAGGGTGATGTAACCACAATCTGGTTTGACATCTCCAAAGCCAAAAAAGAGCTCCACTGGACCCCTAAAGTCACCCTGGAAGAAAGCATCAAAGAAGTCATAGCTGACAGGAAAATACAGATATGAGCCATTCCTCGCCGATACGAGGACTTGTTGCTCTTCTACGTTTACCCTACTGGATGATGACTGGCGGCTTAGCTGTCCTAACCGCGTTTGCCATCCTTAAAGGAAACTTCGGCGACGTCTCCACCCTGCTGGGTCCACTCAATGTGGCTGTGGTGTTGCTGATGACTTTTCTCTCGCTTTCTTTTATTGCATCAGGCGGATTCGCCATAAACGACTACTATGACCGCATAAGCGACGCAGTCATAAAACCCAAACGCCCCATTCCTTCAGGCAGCTTATCTTACAAGCACGCCATCGTCATTTCAGCTGTTTTCTTTGCATTGGGATTAGTCATTTCTGTCCTCATTAACTGGGTTGCCTTCGCCATAATCGCCATAGATTCCCTGCTGCTTCTGGTTTACTCCTATCTGATCAAGCGCAAGTCAGGTTTCGCAGCTAACCTCCTGATGGGCGTTTTAACCGGAACAGCATTCATCTATGGACAAGCAACAGTACAGGACACCATTACCCTTGCCTCGCTTAGCCTCTACCCCATCGCGTTTGGCACCATCGGCGGCAACGTTCTTCGCGACATTTTCAGCGTGGAAGGCGACGCCAAAGTTGGTTACCCCACGTTGCCCCAGAAAATCGGCAACATAAGCGCAGCCAAAGTCGGTGGCGTCTTTTTCCTCTTAACCGGGTTGCTTGCGCCCCTGCCCTACTTCATCGGCGGATTCTCGGTTTATTATCTTCCATTAATTCTGCTTTGGAGCGTGCTGCTTATCTACTCTGCTGCACGTTTGTTTACCTCCGCAACTACAGTTGCAAGTATACGCAAATACGAGCGCATCGTAACCATGTCTATGATGCTGCTGCCCCTTGCGCTTATAGTTGAAGGAATCGCTGGAGTGCTCTTGCTGTGAGTGAAACCAAAAGCATCTGTCCTGAATGCCAAAAGAAAATCGATGCCCAACTTAACACTGTAAACGGCAAAATCCAAATCACCAAGCAATGCCCCGACCACGGGGAATTCAAAGCCACCCACTGGCAAAGCCAACCCATCTTTGACCACATGAGCAAATACGATCAGTTCCAATACCTAGGCGACCTCAAAGCACCCAAAAACCCCGAGGGTTGCCCATACGTCTGTGAAACCTGCAAAAACCACGCCTCAGGAACCGTCATAGGAGTCATCGACGTAACCAAACGCTGCAACCTCCGCTGTGCCGTGTGCTTCTCAACCTTCCCCAATCAGGAATCAACCGATTATGAACCCACCAAACAGGCACTCCTTGACATGCTAGAATTCGCCGCTAAAGCCAACCCTAAGCCACCGGCAATTCTGTTTTCTGGCGGGGAACCCTGTGAGCGTGAGGATATGCCTGAAATCATTGCTGCAGCGCATAAACTCAAGTTCATGACGATTCTGGCTACTAACGGCATGAAGATCGCAGACGACCCCGCGTTGGCAGAGCGGTTCAAAAACGCTGGCTTAAACATCGTTTACCTGTCCTTTGATAGCTTCCACGAGGACTTTAACAAGAAGATCCGTGGCAGAGAACTTTTAAACTATAAACTACGCACCATCGATGTCTGCCGCAAATTCGACATGGAAGTTATCCTTGTAAACACGCTGATGAAAAGCCTCAACGACGAGGAAGTCGGCGACATGATCCGCTTCGCCGCCAAAAACACTGACATCGTCCGCGGATTAATCTTCCAACCCATAGCCTTCACCGGTCGAGCAACCGAAAACCCCTTCCGCGAGAACTTCCGTGAATGGAGCTTCGCCGAAGACGTTGAGCGCCAAACTAACGGGGAAATCAAAAGCACAGACCTCTACCCGATGTCAGTGATGACTTCGCCGATTAAGATTATGCGGCAATTCATGCAGAAGCCCTGGCCGCTTTTCAGCTGCAGCCCACAATGCGGCATCGTTAACTGGGTTTATGTTTCTCCCCACACGGGCAAGATGTACCCGATTAACCGCTTCGTTAACTTTGAACGCTTCTTTAACACCATCCGCAAAACCGCTGAGCATGCAGAATCAAAAAGCAGGGTTCAGCTGCTTGCTCCCCTGTTTATGGGCGCCATGATATCGATGAATATGCTGCTGGTCACCAAGGAAGTCGGAACCTTCACGTTGATGAAGAGCATCCTCTCGATGCATATGGACCCAACGTATAAGTCGCTGGGCAAAATCCGCCGACGCATATTCCTTTTAGGCTGCATGGCGTTTATGGATAGTTACAACTTCGACGTTAACCGCGTCCGCCGATGCGTCGTCCACTACATTACACCTGACAAGAAAATCATTCCGTTCTGCGCCTACAACAACGTGCACCGCGTCGCCATCGAAAAAGCCTACGCTGAAAAACAGAAACAAGCCCCTGCGGCAAATATGGCATCGGTGGAAAGCCAAGTCAAACCGATCCCCTTATCTGTGCCGAACAAAAAAATCAAGAAAAAATAGAAACGCACCTATCAGCGACCCCCTAATGGGTCTTTCTACTTTTTAGTTAACAAGAAGATACGCGTTTGCTTTATCTTAAAACAGCACGCAATGGCTCCACTGACGCGGAATACTGCTGACAGGGTCTTCGGTGACTAAATTACCTCAATGTCCAGCAGGCAATAGTTGTAGCCCCTAAAATCCAATACGCCCTCATCGCCGACTCGGTAAAGCTCAAAGACCACAGTGTAGCTGCCCGGAGTGTTCAAGGTTACGGTGACCTGATGCAGGTCGGTCTCGCCGTCCGCCAACGTCACATCGTAAGTGTCTACTGGGGTGGCGTTTGTGGGTGAGCCACTGTAGGTTTGGGTGATTTTGGTCTGCACTTCATAGTTGCGGGTGCCGGTGCCGCCCATATGGTTTTCGACGCCAACGTAGACACTGAAAGTGCTGTTTTGGTTATGGATTAGGGTGTGGGCGTAGTCGGTGGTTTGCTTGTTTGCGTCTAAGATGTAGATGCTGTTGTAGGGTTCAGGTTGAGGTCTATAAATCAGGTAGTACCCTGCAATGCAGAAAGCTACGATGATGAGCGCTGCAAAAACGGCGACTGCAACGCCGGCTTCATCGCTTAAACCGATTCGCTTTCCAATGTGCATAGCAGACCCTAAACGTTTTTGCATCCAAGAACCCCTTAAATATAGTGGTGAAAATCCGAATACCCGACTGGAATGGCCTGAGTTTGGTGACCCCGTAAGTTCGAGCCTTATAGGTTGTGGGTATCTCAACCATGTTATAGCCTTCCCTGGCGAATTGGATAAGCATCTCGGTTGCGAAGGGCATGTCGGTTTCCTTAAAGTTTACGCTGTCATATTTGCTTCGGTCGATGGCGCGGAAACCCGATTGGGTGTCGCTGAGGAACTGGCTGTAGAAGAAGTCATAGGTGAAGGTTATGGCTTTGTTGCCTAGGAAGTTAAGGAATCCCATGGCTTTTTTGGGGTCATACATGCGTGTAGCCAAAACCATATCTGCGTCCTTCTCAACTAAGCGGCTGACAAGACGGTCGATGTGCTTGAACTCGTAGGTGCCGTCGGCGTCAACCATGATGAGGATGTTGCCTTTGGCGTTTTTCATACCTGTCCGCAACGCCAAGCCGTAGCCACGTCTGGGCTCGATGATTAAGCGGCATTTCCCAGTTTTGTTAACTAAATCTATGGTGCCATCCGTGGAGTTGCCGTCCACTATGATGATTTCTTTGGGGTAAGTGGTGTACCTGTCGATTGTGTTAATGGCATCAAGTATCGTTCCCGCTTCGTTGAGTGTCGGAATGACGACCGAGACCAATTCAACTTTTGACGTCATCAGCTAACATCCATCTTAAAGGGCTATATTGTTTCCGCATCATGGTTAAATAAGTTCTTCGTATATTTCCACAAGCCTTTCAACGTTTGCGTCCCAGCTGAACCGCTCCTCCACCCGAGCCCGCAGCTCAGCGGCGCGTGAAGAAAAATCCGCTTCCCCAAACTCCAAAACCGCCTCCGCCAGCAAACCCGGCTGGTTAGGCACCACAAGCTTGCCGTAATCCGCCGGCAGAATTTCCTTTATGCCGCCAACATCCGTTGCCACAACAGGTAATCCGCAGGCCATGGCTTCCATCGCCACCAGCGGCAATCCCTCCCCGGATTTGGAGGGCAACACAAACATGTCTGCAGCATTGTAGTATGCAGGCAAATCTTCGTCACTGACAAACCCCGCCAGCTTAAAGTTAGCCTCCAACCCCATCTGCGCCACCGCCAAACGCACATTTTCAAGGTCAGGACCCTTGCCGACAGCCAAAAACACGATGTTAGAGTTCTTTTCCGCAGCGATTTTGGCGCAGTCCAGCAGGGTGTCGATGCCGTTCTTGTAGACTAGCCGCCGAACCGTCAAAACCACCACTGCATCCCGCGCAATCCCATGTTTACGCCTGATTTGTTCGCGTTTTCCTGGCAGGGGCTTGAAGCGGGCGGTGTCAACGCCGTTGTAGATGACTTTAACTTTACTTGGCTTCGCGCCTAGCCGCAGCACGTAGTCTTTGGTGGCGCTGCTTATCGCGATGATTCTGTCGGCGGCCGAGAGGTTCTGTTTGCCTACCGAATAGTCGTTTAGGCGTTCCACGTGGTCGAAGATGTTGTTGTATTCGATGAAGGTGTTATGCTGGGTGAGCACGAAGGGTTTGCCGTAGAACCGGGCGAGTTTGCCTGCGGCAAGCGAGGTGAGGTAGGGGTGGCCGTGGGCGTGGACAAGCTGGCTGGTTTTTACGGCTCTATCAAAGGTGGGGTAGCTGGTTATGGTTGGAATCGAGTAGGGGATGCCGAGGCGAAAACCGGTGTTGAGGGATTCATAGCATTCCACAGGTACCCCATCGACGCTGTAACGTTTGGGCGTGCCAATACGGTTAGTCACTACCGTCGGCGCATAATTCAACTTCAGCAGCCGCTTGCTCTGCTCATTAGTCACCTTCTCTATGCCGCCCACATGAGGCAGAAACGTATGCGTGACTATGCAGAGCCGGGTTTGAACCATCCCTAACCAACGGATAAACCCTCAACCGCGCATGTTTTATAATTTGCGGAAAACCACTCTAAGCGGTGGCGCCTGCGGATTTGAGGGCTTTAGTATAAACATTCGAGGATGCCCCAGCTACCAAGGCGCCTATGGCGTCGTTTGTAAGCGGCGGCAACTCACGCAGGATGCCGGGTTTTGCCTGGTCGAAGCGTACAAACTCAAACATGCCCCGTGACCCGCCGATGTAGGTGGCGATTGCAATGCCGATAAGCTCATCCGCAACCAATCCGGGCCTGCCCATGAAGCGCTCCACCGTTAAGCCGGGTATGCGTCCGTTTTCAGCTTCCTGCTGCGCATGGAAAGCCGCCACGATAAGGGTGGAGACGTTGACGTCTTGGAGTATATCGAGGAATTCCTCTTTGAGTAGCTCGGTGGCTTTCTGGGGGGTTTCTATGCCGGGGTGAGGCACATACATTTCTAGGGCGCTGTCTATGAGGCTTTGCAGGGTGATGCCTCTTTTTTCGAGGTATTCAAGCAGCGGCGGGGTTGTTGTCATGTTTTTAACCTTGGGGTTTACTGGTAGAGGTGTGTTTTAAGTGTTGCGTGGGTTTCTGCGGTGTCTGCTTAGGCAAGCTCGTTAGCCACATCTCTAATCCAGCAAGCCATAAATACCGCGTTAAACAGAACACTCTTAGAGGTTTTAAGTTTGGATTTTGCGAGTATGTCTCTGGAAAGTCTGCTTTTATTCATCCTTGAATTGATTATCATCTGGATTGTAACGTCGATTCCCGTGTGGCTTGCAGGGAAAGCCGTCACCGGCGGCAGAGCCACCTTTGGGCAGGCATTGCTTGCGACGCTGGCGGGGCCAATCATCTACGTTATCGTTATGGTTCTTGCGAGTCTTCTGCTGGGGGCACTTATCGGAGCAACTGCTTACATAATCGCCTACCTACTGGCGTTTCTGGCGTGGATATGGGTGTATAAGGCAAGCTTTGACACGGGTTGGCTACGCGCGATCCTCATTGCGATATTGGCGTGGATAATCTTTGTGGTGCTCAGTATCGTGGTGGGTTTGCTTTTCGGTTTGGCGTATCCGTCGCCGTTCTTCCCCACCATTTAGATGCGCATGCGGTTTTTTCCGCGGAATTCCCTTTTTGTGTCTCTGAGGGTTGGTTGGGGCGCTGGGGTTTTTCCGTAAGCCTTATATGAAATATGATGGATAAACCATCCATTGTCGGGTGAATATTTGCTAAACATAAAGAAAACCGCCCAAGATTCAAGCAAAGTTTTATCAGCGGGCAGGTTAACTAAATGTTTGGCAAGAAAAACCTTGATTTACTGCTTAAACGTTCCAAACCATTCAGGAGATAAAAACCAATGAAAGTTGTAGCTTCATGGAGCGGCGGCAAAGACAGCGCCTACGCATACTACCTTGCAGTCCAGCAAGGCCACCAAGTCCTCTCACTCCTAACGATGATGATGAACCCGGAAAAATCCAACTTCCACATGATCCCCACCGGCATCCTAGACGCCCAAGCAAAAGCCATTGGGGTACCCCACATAAAAAAAACCACCTCGCCAGCCACCTACGAAGCCGACTTCAAAGCCGTCCTTTCAGATTTCAAGAAGCAGGGTGCAGAGGGCCTTGTCACAGGCGACATCTATGAGGTCGCGGGGCACGAGGAAGGTTGGCTGGGCAGGATCTGCCGTGAAGTTGGTTTGACACCGGTGAAGCCATTGTGGATGGGGGATACTAAACAGATTTACCTTGACTACCTCAAGTCGGGCTTCAAAGCCACCGTCGTGCGCACCAACCGCGAGCTCAGCTTGGATTGGCTGGGACGCGTGTTGGATCGCCAATTCTACGATGACATCCTCAAATTACCCGGCGTGGACCCATGCGGAGAAGGCGGCGAATACCACACCGTCATCACCGATGGACCTGGCTTTAGCCAGAAGGTCGAGGTTGTTGAGGCGGAGAAGAAACGCTTAGATAATGGCTTTGGGTACTTAGAAATCAAGAAGTGGAAAGTTACCCCAAAGTAAGGCTGAACCAGCATGGATGTTATATTTGCTAATAACGAGTTGAAGGCAAAAGCCTTCCTAGATGAAATCGAAGGCAAAACTCCCCTCTTCATCGCCACCATAGCCACCACCGAAACGGGCAAGATTCCTGGGCTTTCAGCGGCGGGCGCAAACCCCGATTTTACGGATTTCACTCCTCCCGCGGACGCTGAGCTTCTGCTTTTAGGCAGATGCCGAAGCATTCAGGGCGTTCCCATCACACCCGACGGCATCCCCACCCCCGCGCTCATAACTACTTCGGCGCTGCATCTAGCCGACATACCCGTCTTGGTGGTCAATGGCGGCGTCAAAGTGAAGCCCCAAATCCCCTACCTTGACGTGAACGGAAGCCCCGGACGCGACATACGAAGCGGCGACGCCGTCGACAACGTCGAAGAAGTAATCGAACGCGCCAAAGTCGTCGGTGAACAGCTGGCCAAGGCCGCGGATTACTTGGTTATCGGCGAATCCATCCCCGGCGGCACAACCACAGCGCTGGGCGTGCTGACCGCGATGGGCGTGGATGCCTATGGAAAAGTCAGCAGCACCCTTCCCCAGAATCCCCATAGCCTCAAGGAAGCGGTGGTTGCGGCTGGTTTGAAGGCGGCAGCTGAGAAATTCGGCAGCTTCAGAGGCGACCCTATCAAGGCGGTTTCGGCTGTAGGTGACCCGATGATGGCTGCTGTTGCAGGCTTGGTTATCGGCGGCAGTCGGCAGGCGCCTGTGTTGATGGCGGGCGGCACCCAGATGACCGCTGTTCTGGCAGTCATTAATGCGTTGAGTCCAAAGTCTTTATGTAACGTTGCCGTGGGCACCACCCGCTGGGTAGCTCACGATAAAACCAGCGACATCTGCGGCATCATCCGCCAATTCTGCGAGGTTCCCGTGTTAGCTGCGGATCTAGATTTCGGTGTCTCCCAGTATCCGGGTTTGCAAATCTACGAGACAGGGCTGGTTAAGGAGGGCGTGGGCGCAGGCGGAGCCTCCATAGCGGCGATGGCTAAGAGCGGCGGCGCGGTTGACAAGCGCATCCTTCTTAAGGAAATAGAACGTAATTATGCCTCACTGATGCAGAAAAAGTGAGCGCGCTTGGTACTTAGGCAACTTAAAAACCTCCTATCCTTCCTAACCGTTTTTCCAGTGCAGATGGACGAGCACCTGCTGGTGGACTGCGCACGCAACATGTGGGCTTTCCCCCTCATCGGCGCCCTGCTGGGGCTGCTGGCGGGCCTGTTTGGGTGGGTTGCAATTGAGTATCTGCCCAGCCTCGTGGTGGGCGCTTTGGTTTTGGGGCTGCTGCTCTGGATGACTGGGCTGCATCACACTGATGGACTGCTGGATTTCGGCGACGGCATCATGGTGCATGGCAGCGCAGAAAAGAAGATTGAGGTTATGCATGACCAACTTACGGGTGCAGGCGCCATCGGCTTAACTTTGATAACTTACCTAATCACAGCCTTCGCTTTTGCATCGCTGGGCGACAGCGTAATCTACCTGGGCATCGCAGTGCCCCTGATTTTCCCAGCGGTGCTGGTGGTGGAGCTGTCGGCGAAGCTTTCGATGGTGGTGGCGGCTTGGGCAGGCAAATCCGTCCATGAAGGCATGAACTCGCCGTTTCTGCAAGCAATGCATGGCGCTGGAGGCAACTGGCGGCTGCTGGCGGCGCTGGCGATTTCCTTTAGCATAGCGGTGCCGCTGCTAGGCTGGATTGGCGTCTTTGCGGTGCTTGCCGCAGTCATCACGGGTTTGGTTATGGTTGCTTTTGCTCACCGCAACTTTAACGGCGTGACAGGTGACGTTTTCGGCGCCACCAACGAGCTTTCAAGATTGGTTGCCGTCGTTGTGCTTTTGGCGGTGGCGTTATGGTAGTTGCCGTGGTTATGGCGGGGGGCAAGGGTACCCGCATGAAGCTGCCTATGGAGAAGCCTCTTATTCCCGTCTGCGGCAAACCCGCCATCGAATATGTGCTTGCGGCGCTTAAGGAGGCTAAGTCAATTGACAAAATTGTTGTAGCGACAACCGCTGTTACACCTAAAACAACGGCGCTTATGCGGCAGCTTGGCGTGGAAGTCATCCAGACTCCGGGACAAGATTACGTTTCGGATATGGGTTACACGGTTCAGACGCTTAGGCTAGGTGTGTTTTTGGCTATAGCCGCGGATTTGCCGCTTGTCCGTGGCGGCATGATTGATGCGGTGATGGAGCGGTATATGCGCTGCGGCAAGCCCGCGTTGACGGTGGCGGTTCCGCTACAGGTTAAGGCGCGTTTGGGCATGTGCATCGAATACAGTTTCAAAGCTGACGACCAAGACGTGGTTCCCGTAGGCATCAACGTTATCGACGGCAGCAAACGCTACGGCGATGAGTGGCTTGACCAAGATATCTTCCTGATGGATGATGAGGAACTGGCAGTGAATATCAACACTGTCTCGGAGCTGCAGCTGGCGGAAAAGATGCTTGCGGCGCAAACAAAGAGGTAACTGTTGCTCAGCCACGTCTACCCCCCCTCTATTTATAGGCTCAACAAAAGCAGCTTAGGCAACCAAAAACCCAGCAGATGTTAACACGCCCATTGACGGGTTAGGCAACTGCAGCGTTTTAGATTCAGAAACTATGCGACTGCTCCTAAACTGAGACGATGGTTAGATTCAGCTGACGCTTCCATATACCCCAAACATCTGTTGCTCAGCCACCACCTCCCTCCCCTTATAAAAAGCCACAATCAGTTTTGCTCTATCGCCGATTGCCGCCTCTTCTCATCCACTTTATGCATTTAATTTTAATTTTTTTTAATCTGTATTAATTATCAAGCCATGTGCTGCAAATCGTCGCAAAGCTTAAATTATATTTTTTTTAAAATAAAACAATTGGTGGTAAAATGAAGCCTTGGATTCTATTAGTAAGCACGGTAGTACTCATTGCCATAGTAATAACGGGTGTATTTTGCACATCTGCAACACCGCAGTCGCCGAGAAGGCAAGAGTATGACCTTAACATTGATGTAAACCAGGCGTATTTTAAGGTCTGGAACACGTCTGTCGACTCTGGAATCAGCTACAAGCAATTAATAGCCTGTGTCTTGTTTGTTAACGTCACCAATACATCCGACAAAGAGATGGCTATCACCCGCGCAACAATAACGGAGACATATGGTATAATTGGCTATAGAATCGATTTCATCGACAGCGAATCCTATATTTTCCCCCCGAATAGCTCTAAATTGCTGTCTCTAAGTAACGTCGGCGGTTTACACGGTCTTAAAGAAAATTTGGCGTTTTTCGAAAGGTCACATAGGCTCGAAGTTACCACGCGTCTTATTTTCAAAGGCACCGAAGGAAATGACCTTGGTGGCGCTTACTGTAGGGTCAAAATGGATTTAAGACAAGTGGGCGATGGCGAATATGTTTGGGGCAACCTAACTGAGAATTCCTATCTTCTTTTTGGTATCGATCTACCCATCGACGTAGGGATCAATAACGGGCGATATCCCTAAAAAAGAAATTATATGCTTCCTCCCATTCCCTTGACCCGTGCACGGTTTAAACATAGAAGACAATCGAGCACGCTATATGCCAGAGTGGAAGGCGTCTCTATTAACCTCAACCAATCGTCTTACGGCCACAAAGAACCTCCAGAGGATAAATTCCCCTTAAGGCCTCGATTATGCTTCGAAGAGGTTATAGTAAGCTGGTTTCGAGTACCTGCTCTTTCTGTAAAGCACATAGCCCACTGCTGCCCCGACGAGTGCGCCCAATGTGAAGCTAAAGATAATCCATGAATTAAAGGACGGAAAAACACTTCTGACCCCCGCTTGCCCCAGCGCCCCGATGAGTAAGCCGCCCCCGAAGAACAGCGCCACCGCCCCCGCAAACGCCCCCGCCGCAACAATGGATACCGCTGCGCCGAGCATCTGACGCTTCGCCGGCAGCATCGCCCGCTTAAGCCGCACCTTCTCAGCTGCAACCAAAAAAGCAAAACCCAATGCCGCCGTCAACAGGTACCCCGCAAGCTCCGCCGCCGCAATTTGCCCCCAAAGAAACAGCCCAAAATCCACCGCTACAACCGCAACCGAGAACAGGCTCGCCACAATCAAGTAGCCCCTTGGAAACGGCGCTTCTGCTTGAGCTTGGCTCTTCTTCTCTTTGATTTCGCAGAGCAGATTTGCGGCGTATTTGCCTTTATCCGTTAAAATGTAGCGTCCATCCCCGTTTTTGGCTACCCGGTCGCCGAGGGCTTTTAGGTGATAGTTGAGTTTGCCTGTGTTGCTGATTTGCAGTTCATTCATCAGTTCGGTGTAGCTTAGGCTGCCTTCTTTGAGGAGGCTAAGGATTTTTCTTCTTTTCTCGTCTTTGAGTGCCTTATGCAGCAATTCCAGGCCAGAGTCCATAGCGGAAAAGAGGCACGATTAGATTTTAGGGTTTTTGATAAAATTTTTTATCAGTAAAAGAATAAAATGTATCCGGTTCCCGATCAAAAGGTTTAAGGTTAATTGTGGGAGCTTATCCAACTTCTTTACTTATCTATAATTCTAAAATTTTAAATGCCTTGAAACAACACAGTAGTGATGATGCTATCGCTAACTCAATTGCCATCGAGGACTGATTAATGAAAACATTTTCCGGTACGAATGCAGGGTCCGTGCTTTTACCTCTTTTCGAAAAAGCACAGGACTCAGTATGGGTTGTAAGTCCTTGGTTAAGCAAGCAGTATGCAGAGTTTTTAGTTCAACTATCCCGACGGGGACTTGAAGTTAGGCTCATCACAAGCAAGGTTGATACAAACCTTCAAGCCCTTGATGTTCTAAGAACCGCCCAAAATCCTAACCTTCATTTTTTGATACTAGAGAATGATAAAGCAAGTAGTAAGGCAGTATTTGTTCACGCAAAAATCTACTTATTCGACAAGAAATTTGGCGTCTCAGGTTCAGCCAACTTGACGTATAGTGGATTACATACCAACGTTGAAAGCTTGAATCAATCTGAAACAGAAAATGAATTTCAGCAGTTAGAAACAGACTTTATGCGGCTATGGCTAAAATATGAAAAAAGTAGTGTCTCAACTGAAGAATTGTCTTCTAATAATAGATTCTTCATCAAGAATGGTCTACCGCTTGCTCATAGCCTTATCCAAACTAAAAGTCCTAATAGAGGCCGGCTAGTTTACTGTCCATATTATTTCTTTGAATACATCTTCAGGGGGTCCGTTAGGTCTCCGCCTCTTTTTTTTGAAGATAAGGGTTTTCTTGTTATGGATGCAATGAGTCGGCAGATTGTTGAAGATAATCTGTTAGCGCAAGAAATCGATCGTACTCAAGAGCTGGATTATACTCTTGATACCGAAGACAAGTATGACATAGAAATGTGTCAGCCTAAAATCTCAAACTATCGAGAAGCAAACGAAATAGCGCTTGATTTCATAATTAAGAAGAACACAATAACTTATCAGCAACATTATGGCCAAAGAGCGTATGATAGGCTATACGTACCAAGACGCTACGATATTTCCTTTCTAAAAGGGAAACTTGTGCAAGTGCCGTTTTGGTATATAACAGCTTTTGAGCCTGACCGCTACTGGCATGAAAAAACAATCTTTGCCTCCTCGGGAAATGTCTGGAAAGACCTGTTATTATGCCCAACATGTAATACGAAGACAAAAGCGAACAAGCTCTTCTATTGCGATGGTTGCCATAAAATTGTCTGCTCTGCGTGTGGAAAAGACAAAGGTCTATTTTTGAAGAAGTTCCTTTGCCCCTCCTGTTATAGCAAAAGCTAAGGCTCAATTAGCGATGCCTAAGCTGTTTTGAATCTGATACTCGTTATGTGTAGCCTGCGTTTTCTTGTATAATCATGATTTAGATTCCCCATAATTGTTATTATTTGCCTTCTTTTCTGGTTGCTGTTGTTCTTGTCGGCTTGCCAAAACATGTGATTGTACTCTTGTTACTAACAATTGTTTATTAGTAAATTTAACGTTGGGCTATGTGGAGAAGCCGTCTTTTTACTCCTTGATAGGCTTGGCTAAGACGGTTTTTCTCTTTTAAGAAACCAAAAAGAAAAGTTTTAAGAAACAACAAAATAAGGTGTATGTTTTGAGGAAAACCAATACAATCGGAATGATTCTAATACTGATCTTTGCAGCTTCAGCAATAACGATAATCCCCACGATACCAGCGCAAGCGCCAACACGCATAAAAACCTATCCGTTAATCGATGCTGTCCCTAATCCCGTCGGAGTTAACGAACAAGTGTTGATTCGATATGGGATCTCTGAGGGATTAGGAAGCGTGGAATTAGGCTGGGTAGGAATAACTGTAGGAATCACCTATCCCGACGGCCATAACGAAACCTTGGGTCCATTCAGAACTGACTCTACAGGCGCAAGCTTCACCACATTTACACCTACCATAGTTGGGAACTATACGCTTACAACCTACTTCCCGCAGCAGAACGTGACGGAAACGTGGTTTGCATCTGAACGAGGAGTCTCTTTAGTGGCGGGCACAGTGATGTTAGCAAGCAGCGTATCAATGCAACTTGTTGTACAAGCCGAACCCCTGCCGGCATATCCAGACTTACCCCTTCCGACTGAATTTTGGACACGCCCAATAGACCCGCAACTTAGATCTTGGTATTCTATTTCAGGAAACTGGGTGGAAAGACCGCCTAATTCGTATTCACCATACAACGATGATGCACCAGAAACCGCTCACGTACTGTGGGCTAAGCAAATGACTATTGGCGGCTTAACCGGAGGCTTATGGGGCGAAGGGTTAGTGCCAGCATCCGCTGAAACAGGAGACGCATACGAAGGCAAATTCCAGAACTCAGTCATAATGTACGGAATTCTATACTATAACGTGAATCCCGCCGGTTTTGGAGGCCCCACTGAAACACCTGGAGTGAGAGCAGTTGATTTGCATACAGGCGAAGAACTATGGTTTAGGAATAATACGAACATTAACTTTGGCCAAATCCTCTACTTTAACAGCTTTAACACCGATGGCGTCTTTGAATACCTATGGACAATCTCCGGCAGCACCTGGACAGCGATGGATCCCTTCACGGGCGAATGGATATATACCATGACAAACGTGCCTTCGGGCGGCGTTCAAGTTAGGGGTCCAAGCGGCGAAATCTTGCTGTACATATTCGGGCCAAATAACCGGTGGCTGGCGCTTTGGAACTCAACAGCAGCCGGGGAAACAATAGCAACTGGATTCTCTGGAGGAAGCTGGGGCAACGTTGTACATAAACAGACTGTGAACGCGTCGGTTCCTGGAGCTTACTCGTGGAACGTGAGCCTTCAAGCAGGATTAACATATGACACATCATTTGGTGCACCAACCCTGCGAGTATATCCTGAAGATAGAATCGTGGCTGTTGACTACAACCTCACGCAAGTAAGAGTCTGGGGTTTGAATCTCGACCCCGCATCAAGAGGAACAATGATATTCGACCGAAACTGGCCTGCACCGGCCGAATGGTTCGACGGCTTTAACACCCTGCACTATGGCGGCGCAAGCGATAACGTCGAAGGCGGCATAATCTCCGTATGGTCTAAAGAACTCACCACGCACTATGGCTTTAGCACGGAAGACGGATCTTTCAAGTGGCAAACAGAACCGGAAATCTGGCTGGACTGGTATGGCTGGGGCAACGCAGAACACACGTGGTACTTTGCTTATGACAAACTCTACTCTGTAGGCGTCGGAGGCATAGTATACGCATACGACATGGCAACGGGAGACACAGCATGGACCTACGATATGTATGATCCATACAACGAACCGGTAACTGGCAGCAACTGGTGGGGCTGGATAACAAACATAGCCGACGGCAAAGTCTACATTGGAACCGTCGAGCACTCTGCAGAGCAGCCTCTGCCCCGCGGCGGACCCTTCATCTGCCTTAATGCAACCGATGGCAGCGTAATCTGGAGGATAAACGGCATGTTCCGTGCAACACGCTGGGGCGGCAACGCAGTCATGGGCGACAGCATCATCGCAGCTATGGACACCTACGATCAACGCATCTACGCGATCGGAAGAGGCCCAACTAAAACCACAATAACTGTTAACGGAGGAAACCTGCAGCTTAACAGCGGTGTACTCATCCAAGGCCACGTGACCGACATTTCGCCGGGTTCACAGGATGCTGGAATAATGATGCGGTTCCCCAATGGAGTGCCCGTGGTCAGTGATGAAAGCATGAGCGAGTGGATGAAATACGTTTACAAGCAATTCCCGCAACCGATGAACGCTTCTGGTGTTGAAGTATCCTTAGATGTCTTAGATTCAAACAACAACTACCGAAACATTGGCACCACAACAACGGACGCCTCAGGCTTCTACACGTTTACATGGACCCCCGACATTTCAGGCGCTTATTCAGTCTTTGCAACATTCCAGGGAACACACGGATACTGGCCGTCATACGCTCAAACAGGTTTCAATGTCATCGAAGCTCAAGCAACCCCCACACTTGGTCCAGACGGAACAGCAGGGGCTACTGAAATGTATGTTATGTGGTGGGCAATCGCAATCATAATCGTCATAGTAGTCGTAGGCGCACTCGTAATCTTGATGCAGAGAAGACATTAACCACAAACTAAACAATACCCTTTTTCTTTTTGTTGTTAATTAAGAAGTGATATTAGAAACCGCATTTTTCACACGCATCCGAATCAGCTACCGCATTTTTCCTGCTGCAGCAACAGCTAGCCTCAATCCACCCTGCAGTACTAAGGTGTCCGATTGGCTGTTTTCAAACCTGATACTTCCTTAAGGATATCTTGCATCTTTCTTGCATCTACATCCAGAATCGGCGATTCACAAATCATGGTTGGATGCATCCCGAAATCCAAAATCACCTCAGCCAGCAGCCGAAAATCTGGTCCGAATCCTGCCTCATCAAGGGTGTGGTGTTTGCGTTCGCCCTGCGCGGAAAACTCGATTTTTGAGAAGTGACAATGCATGCTGCGTAGCGCCTGTGTGCCGAGTTCACGCTCGATTTTCTCTGCAACAGATGCCATATCCTCCTTCTTTTTGAAGGTGCCCTGATGTAGCGCATGCAGGTGCCCCCAGTCCACCACGAGTTGGGTGCCTTCAACTTGCTGGTTTATAGCTATGATTTCGTCTATGGTGCCGACCTGGAATTTGCGTCCCATGGTTTCGGGTCCCAGTTTCACCCTAAGTCCCTGCGCCTTCATTTCCGCGCTGACTTCCTTGAGTGCCTCAATGCAGGTTTTAAGCGCATACTCCTTCTCGAACTTGCCATAGAAGCCCGTGTGGAACACCATCACGTATGCACCCATCCAGTCTGCGGCGGTTGCGCCGGCGAGGAGACGCTGCTTGCTGGCTTCCACAACGTCACGTTTGCCTGAGAGGTTGATGAAGTAGCTACCATGCATGCTTAGCCGCACATCGTTTCTACGTGCTTCTTCCCCCAGCTTCACCGCGTCTGCCTGCTTAATCTGCGGTTTTGCGCCCCAGCGGACAGCCTGATACTCAAACGCGTCTAGGCCTTCTTCGTGGAGGAGCCGTGGCGTGTCCACTGTGGTGGCGCCTAGCAAACGGAACATGGGCGGTACCCCTGCGGGTCCAAAACGGGTGTGCTCAGACATCAAATTCCCTGCTTTGTAATTGTTTTTTTGGGCTTAAGGGTTTCCCTAGGCTTGAGTGATTATTCGAATTTTATTTTTTGATATAATCAACAGTTTGCCTTTTGCGGTTTTTAGGTTTATTTTTTTGTGTGCTAAGTCGAGGGCTTCTACGATGCTTGCAGGTAGTGCCGGTTTAGCTTTAATTAGGATTATTGTCAACTGGTCGCTTTTCAGCATCCGGTATAGGCGCGAAAAATGGTTATCTAAAGTGAGAATTGCCAAATTGTTTTTCATGGCATATTTTGCTATCACATAGTCTTTAGCGCTTTTAAGGTCTATTTGAGAAACGCTTGTTACCTCAAAACCCTTATTGACTAACCATTGTCTTGCTTCTCTTGGGATGTTTTCGTCAACAATCAGCGAAGGCAAGGGTGAGCCCTTTAGATGATTATTGTTTCCTCGTTTTCGATGCACTTTGATGCATAAAGAAGTGCAGCTTTGATGTCTTCCTCTGTAAGAGTTGGGTACTGCCAGAGGACCTCTTTTTCAGTTAAGCCGTTTCCAAGCAGTTCGATGATGAGGTATACTGGGATGCGTGTACCTTTGATAACTGGTTTTCCGCCCAAAACATCTTTGTCGATAAGTATTCGTTTCATAAACCTTTCCAAGTTACCTCACTCCATCGATAGACCCTATTTTCGACTGACTATATTACAATTGCGCATGACGCTTAACTTTAGTTTTTATTAGCTATTCTTCAAAGTAAGCTAACTATCGTGGGGATGCTTACGAAGACGTAGATGTAGATGGCAGCCGCCAAAATCAAAGCGCTTATCACAATCAGCACATAGTCGCCTCTTTGAAGCCGCAGCGAATAGAGGTTGGTGCGTTTTTTGCAGGCGCCCCATGCCCGTGACTCCATCGCCTCCGCCAATTCGAGGCTTCGCCGAATCGCGCTTACAATAAGCGGAATAAGCACGGGGATGTAGTTGCGGATGCGTTTGAGCAAGCCGCCTTTTTCCAGTTCCAATCCGCGGGCTTTCTGGGCGTCCATTATGGTTTGGGCTTCCTCTGCTAGCACAGGCACAAACCGCACTGCGGTGGTGAAGGCGAATGCGAATTCGTAGGGGACCCGTGACTGCTCCAGCGCCAGCCCAAGGTTATCGGGGGAGGTGGTGAGGAAAAACACGCTAAACGACTCCACCAGCACCACAAAGCGTAGCGTCATGCTTAAGGCAAACTCGATGTTTGCCGCTGTGAGGGTGTAGTTGTTGGTGAGGTAGGTGGTGCCTACGTTGAGCACAAAGATGAAGGTCGCTAGGAAAGCGGCGCCTCTTAGCGAACGCAGCCACTGCCGCTGTACCCGCGCCAAAAAAACAAACGGCAGCTGCATAACAAACAGGGCCAGTAGGGGCAGGACATTGTAGAACATGATGGCTGCGATGAAGATGACTATGACGTAGACGAATTTTATGCGTGGATCCAGGCTATGGATGGGCGAGGTGACCTTGCGGTATTTTAAGCCGTCGAAAACACTCATTTGCCCAGTCTCTCCTTGGTTTTCTGCAGAAGCGCCTTAGCCTGATAGATGTCTATAACGTCTTTGGGCAATCCAAGCGATGAAAGCCGCGTGAACACCTGCGCAATCTGCGGCAGCACAATCGAGGATAACTCCAGCATCGCGGGGTCAGTGAGGATTTCGCAGCCCACGCCATCCGCCACGATTCTGCCCTCCTTCATCAAAACCACTCGGGGATTACATTCCGCCACGAACTCCACATCATGGGTGACGGTGACGACGGTTTTGCCCTGCGTCTGCATCTGCATAATGAACTGGCGCAGCTTCTCTTTCTGCTCATGGTCCTGGCCGATGGTGGGTTCATCAAGAATCAACGTTTTGGGGTCCCATGCCAAAACAGAAGCCAATGCTACTCGTTTGCGTTCGCCGCCGCTGAGCAGAAACGGTGAGGTCTTGCGGTACTGGCTGAGCGAGAGCAGGTTGAGTGCCCATGTTACGCGGTCTTCGATGACTTTTGTGTCGAAGCCGAAGTTTTTGAGGGCGAAACTGATTTCTTCCTCGACGGTTTCGCTGAAGAGTTGATGATCGGGGTTTTGGAAGACAAAGCCCACGTTGCGTGCCAGCGATGCCACGGAGGATTTGGTGGTTTCTACCCAATCGATTTTGACTGTGCCCGATGAGGGCTTAAGCAGGCCATTGAAGTGTTTAACGAAGGTGGATTTGCCTGCGCCGTTCTGCCCCATGATGGCGACGAATTCTCCGTCTTTTACTGTGAGTGTGACGCCTTTTAGGGCTTCGACTTTGCTGGGGTAGCTGTAGTGGACGTTTTGGGCTTCTATCAGGGCGATAGCGCCTCCAAAAGTTGATCTGCCAGTTCCTCGCTTGACAGCGGTGTTTTGTCGCTTAGGTTCCAGCCTTCTTTGCGCAGCATCTGGTAGAGCAGCGTGGCTTTCGGGATGCCTACGCCGATTAGTCTTGTTTCCTCGTTGCTTAGAATCTGTCTGGGGTCACCTTCTAAGCGCACTGTGCCCTGATCCATAACGATGAGGTGGTCGGTGTATTTGGCGGTTAAATCCAGGCGGTGCTCGACTAGAATCACGGTTATGCCCTGTTCCTTGTTGAGGCGGTAGATGACTTCGAAGATTTTTTCGGCGCTCAGCGGATCCAGAAAAGAAGTGGGTTCATCAAGCACAATGATGTCGGGTTCCATCGCTAAAACCGCTGCAATCGCCACCCGCTGCTGCTGTCCCCCACTGATTTCATGAGGGCTGCGTTCGCGGATGTCATAGATGCCTGTTTGGTTTAGTGCCCAATCCACTTTCTTGCGCATCTCTGCACGGGGCAAACTTACGTTTTCAAGGCCGAATGCAACGTCTTTTTCGATGGATAATGCGAATAGCTGGTTTTCGGGGTTCTGGAAAACTAACCCAACGTGTTTGGCGAGTTCGTAGGTGTGGTGGTCTAGGGTGTTTATGCCTGCCACAGTGATTTCGCCTTTGATTTCGCCCTTGTAGAAATGCGGCACTAACCCGTTGAAGGTTCGGCAAAGCGTGGTTTTGCCGCAGCCGCTGGGGCCGGTTATGAGCACAAACTCTCCTTTCTCCACCTTGATGGATACATCGCTGATTGAGGGTTTGGATGCTCCTGGATAGGTGTATGTGAGGTTTCTAGTTTCGATTATAGCCATTTGTGTGCCCATCCACCTTAAGCGTGGTTGTTTGAATTTAAGCGTAGCTACCCAGTTTTGGGGTTTTCAGTTCATAAGTTTTAACCTTAAATAAGCATTTCCGTTAAACCCTCTATACATAACTAAACCCTCTAAACAGCATTAATCGCTACTTTGGGCTGATGCTACTCGGGTTTAACCATTTTCTTCTTCAAAAGCTTCAGGCACTGCTTGAGCGCATCCTGGATTTCACCCTTGCCGCTCACCCCAGCCGCCATCGCGTGTCCACCGCCAACACCTGAGAGGTACTCGCCTAGCGGAGTGGCAATGTCCACGCCCAAATGCACTCCTGTGCCCTCTTGGAATTGGCGTGTGCTGCGCAGGCTGATTTCAAGTTTCCCGTTTTTTTTGCCTGCAACCGCTGCCATATGTGCTCCCAAATCCACCAGTGCCTTGGCTGCTGGCGCCTGAAACGCGCTGACGTGGGAAAGCGCCACTATCCAGCCTTCGACTTTTACCATTTTTGCGCGTTTGGCTGCTTTGAGTTTGGCGACTCGTTCGGAGGGTTCGATGGGTAAGGCGAAGGTTGCCAGTGTCTGCTGGGCGTCGATGCCTTCCACAACCAGTTTGGCGATGACTTCAAACGTGGGGGAATTGGCTAGGGCGAAGTGGCGTGTGTCAAAGGCGATGCCGATGAAGAGGGCTTTGGCTTCGTTATGGGTGGGTTTTACGTTGGCTTGCTCGTAGAGGCGATAGGTGAGTTCGCAGTTTGCGGCGGCTTTCTCGTCGATGATGCAGACCTTGCAGATTTGGAGGGTTTCCTGGCTTGGTGCATGGTGGTCAACGATGAGTTTGGGGGCAGGTGACTTCTTGATTACTGCTGCGACTTCGTCGAGTTGCTCGATGGTGTTCATGTCCACGAGCATGATGGCTTCGGCTGATTCAATGTTGGGTTTCAAGTTCACCGTTATAGGCATATTCTCCAGCAGCGTCTTGGCGGGCTTATTGATGCCTTGGGGACAACCAATCTCCACAACGACGTTGGGCAAAAACCGCTTAAGCAGTCCCTGCAAGCCATACGCTGAGCAGATGGCGTCTGCGTCTGCGCTGCGGTGACAAAGCAGCAGCACAAACCCTGCCTTTGTTTCCTCGAGGAGTTTGACGATGTCTTGGAAGCTCATGTTAGTTTTCTCAGAAAATTCTCTACTGCCCTATGTGCTTCATCAGTGGCTTGCTTAACCAACGTTTCCGCGTCTATGTCGCCTGCGGTTTTGTCAAGTTGCAGGTCAATTTCGACGGTGACGTTGACGGGTTTAGCTCCATCGGCTTCCACGCTGATGTCGAGGCGTTGGATGTTTTTGCCCGAGACCTTGCCAGTGATGAATTTTTGGGCTGCTGCTTCGGCGGTTTGGCATAAAAGTTCGATTTGCTCGATGGTTAACTCTGGAAAGCCCAGTTCAACCATCAAGCATACATCCAGTTTAGGATAGGGGTTGACCTGAAACTGGGCTGAGGTCTTCTTGGAGTTTAGTTTGGGCTTCTTTAACCTGGCTTTTTATGCGTTCCTCTTGCCGTGCAATGACGGTGCTGCGGGTTCCCAGAAGCTCTTTGCGCTCGTTTAGGTCTTCGGTGACTTTGGCTTTGTCTGCTTTCACCAACAGTGAGCCGATGGCTTTGTAGATGTTGGCGTCGTCTGCGGTTTTGGTGAGTTCAGCGAGGGTTTGCTCTACCTCGTTTTTCTCCATTTCAACCTGCTGCTTCTGCGCCATGATGGTCTGCAGGGTTTGCTGGAGCTGCTGGAGCCGTAGCAGTCTCTCTTGAACGTTAGGTGGTAATCTGGATATATCGTCACTCAATGTTTATTCCTTCCAGCACAGAAATGAATACCGCATATATTAAGGATTTCCGAACTGTTTTTGGCTGTTGGCGTCTGGGCGCTTGGGTTGGCTCTGGGTTGTCTGTGGAGGCGATTGGGGAAATCTGCGCTGACGTGCGTTTTTTTCTCTATACCCCCTTATTTATAGGCTCAGCATCTGCCGGGGTTTCCGTTGGATTGCCATGCGTTTGCCGACTGCAGGCTGGGGCAGCTGGGCGTCTGCTGGGTTTTTTGTTTTCTGTTTAGGCGTCTGTTTTTGGTTTTCTGCGGTTTTTCTGTGTTTTGGCGATGCTTCCGTATACGAGGCCTCCTTTTTATCCCTGAATCAACATTACCCTTGTATGCCCCATAAGAGACTTGACGGCGAAGAATGGTGCTGCCAGTACTGCCACAGCTTCTCAGATGTGGATTACGAAAAAGTGGTTTACCACGAGTTAACCTCGCACCATGCTGGCTGCCCCAAAAAAGAGAAATAACTTGCCCATCAAAGATTATCGGTGGTATTCACAATAATTTTTAAGCGTTAAGGTGCATATATATCAGCATGGGGCAAACCTTTTATTTAAGTTAATAATAAAATGCTGACTTGTGGGAAGCAAATGAAAAACGCTTTGATCGCCTTTTCTGTTGCATTCTTATTATCCATGGGATTTACGTTTCTGCCTCTGATGACCGGTGCATCGCTCTCTGCAGTACCAAGCATAGCTGCTCAATCCATGTTGTCAACAAACCTGCTGCTTGGAACATTTTTTAGCCTGGTGGGGCTTGGAGTATTTTTCGCCGTGTTTTATTTATTAGCTAACCACGGTAACCTTAAAGCAAAGAAGTCAACGGTGTTAGCCACGCTTTTAGGCGCCACATTAGGGCCGGCAATTCTGTACTCAGTCAACATACTCCTGTATCCATCGTATTTTGGAGTTTACTTAAGCATGGCTGCAAGTTCCGCTGTTTCCGGTATCGTTGGCTTTTTCTTTCCTGCTTTGACGGCTTTACTGCTTGTGGAACTGAGGAAAAAACCAAGCGGTAACCTCAACCCTCAATAAAGCTTCTTCCAGACTTTATTGCTCAATAAGGGGCAATAACTCGCGTCGGTGCCTACACAGTTTTTGGGGTCAGGGCACGGTTGAGTTCCAGTAGTAGATGTGCTGGTAGTCGACGCTAGATATTGGGAAATGCGGATCCTGATAGATAATGTCAAGCTGGGTGCCATAGTACGAGAGCAGCTGGCTTGTAACCACTGCGGTTTGCTCAGTGCGGTTATCGCTTGTCCAGAAGCCCCAGATGTTATCGTCGGGGTTGCGTAGTCCCCACCCGAAGTTTTTAGGCAGCACCAGCGCCGCCACGGGCTGGCTCATGTCGGGGAAGCTTTTGGTGGTGACGTCGCTCCAGAACCGCTGCATCGCCGCGAAGTGGTCGTCGGTGAGGACGCCATAGGGGTTGGCGGTGTCGTTGTAGGGGTAATCGAAGACGGCGATGTATTTCGCTCCCGCCTGATACGAGGATAGCATCTGAGCGTAGATTTCGTCGCCGCTGTCCAAGTAGGGCGGCTGATAATACTTCCAGGTAATCATGGTGCCCCATTCCTTATCCTGCAGCCGCGCGGCGCCCTTCACAAGGTCAATCTGCTCCGCTAAGCTCACGTTCCAGCCGAGTTCCGCCAGCATCACGTTGTAGCCTCCCTTGTAATCCCACCAGTACAACCCATAATCCGAGGTAAACGAGGTGATGTCGGAGTAAGTCAAGTTTCCGATGCCGGGGTCACCCATAATGATGTACTCCAAAAAGAAGTTGGCTTCCAACTCGTAGTCATCTGCGTTGGGCCGTGTTCCGTTTTCCACATACGCAAGCAGTTTTTGGCGTATTTCCTCAAGCGACTGCAACGCAGCAGAATCGCTCTCGCCAAGGCGGTCGCCTTGCCTTTCAAAGAAGCGTCTCCAGGAGCCATCCAGCTGAATGCCGCCGGGTTCATCGTTGTAGTAGACGCCCAGAAACTTGTCGCCCCACATTTCCGTCCAGCGCTGCTTAATGGGGTCTAAGGAGGCTTGGTCCCAAAACCAGTCTGCGAAAGAGGAGTTTCTGTAATCTTTGATACCCAAGTTAACTATGACGCTTAAGCCGTTATCAACGGCGTAGTTGCAGATTTCCTCCACTTTAGTTTGGTTTTCGCTTATGGGGTTTCTGCCGGATGCCAAAATGAAGAGGTTCGTGTAGTCTTTGACTTTGTCGATAAGCAGCTTGGCCTGCTCGGTGGTGTTTCCGCCGAAAGCCACTCCCACATACACGCCTGGGTCAGCTTTTGCTTGGGGTGCGCCTGAGAAGGTCTGCTGCAGAGCAAGGGCTGAAACCGTCAATACGGCGATGAGGAATATGGGAATCAAGAAGTACCTGATTCGGCTGCTTTTCTTCATGCCTCAAGCCTACCCTGACCACTGTGACCTGGTTCTGCTTATAGTTTTGCCAAAAAAGCCCCCTACTCCGCCGCTGCCCAACCGATCAGTCGCCCTGCTGCAGCTTGGATAACTGCCCCTTTTGTGTGTGAAGTATTTTTAAGTGTTTGATGCATAACCAAAATACGAGGGAGAAAGTTGACACGCGCCAACGTTAAGAAGGAAGAGATTCAGCAGCAGGACACTCGGTTTCTGGCTGTGTATGTGGAAGCTAAAAACTCAGTTATGATTATGCTTAGCGAAAAAGAGGACCGCATGGGAACCTTAGCTATTGCGGTGCCTAAACCCGCCGGCAACATAGGCCAAGTTACCTCCTCGGTGCTTCTAGGCGACAAACACATCATCTCCGCCCGCATGTTCTCAGAGTACGTCGCAGCCAAAAAGGGCAAAATCGCCATGGTCTCAGTTTACCTTGACCGCATCAGCGAAATCCAGGCGCAGGAATTCTTCATGCACCTCATCGATAAGGTGCTTAAAACCGAAGGCAGCAACCAAAAAGAACCCACCGCCATATAGCCCCCGTGGTTTCATGATTCGCAGGCTCCTCGCCGAGGACTTCCAAGCCATCTACAACATAATAGATGACGCCTCAGAAGCTTACCGCGGCAAAATCCCCTTGGACTGCTGGAAAACCCCCTACATGCCCGCCGAGGAGCTGCAGGGCGAAATCGACTCGGGCGTAAAATTCTACGGGTACCTCGACGGCGGTGTGTTGGTGGCGGTTATGGGCATCCAGGAAGTCGGCGACGTCACCCTGATCCGCCATGCCTACACCCTTACCAGCCATCAGCGGCGGGGCATAGGCGAAAAACTCCTCAGCTATCTGCTTGACTTAGCCCAGACCAGGCGGATACTGGTGGGAACATGGACAGATGCAATCTGGGCAATCGGGTTCTACCAGAAACATGGATTCAGGCTGCTTGGTAGGGAAGAGACAAATAAGCTTCTGCGGACATACTGGAATATACCGTGGCGGCAAATCGAAACCTCCGTGGTGCTGGATAGGTGGCAGATGAAATGAACACGCTTATGCTCCGAGTGGACCCCCAAAGCCCCGATGCATTCCTGATGCAAAAAGCAGCTGAGATTATCCGGCGCGGCGGCTTGGTGGCGTTTCCCACAGAGACCGTTTATGGACTCGGCGCGGATGCACTTAACGGCGAGGCGGTTACGCGTCTTTTCCAAGCCAAACAGCGTCCACTGGACAACCCCCCGATTGTGCATGTTGCCGACGCCAAAGACGTTACCCCCCTGGTTTTGGAGGTACCCCACGACGCGGAGACGCTTATGACGCAGTTTTGGCCTGGGCCCTTAACGCTTGTCTTTAGGCGCTCCCCCAAGCTGCCAAGCGTAACCGTCGCCGGCTTAGACACCGTTGCCATCCGCATGCCAAGGCACCCCGTTGCGCTTGAACTAATCCGCCAGAGCGGCTGCGCCATCGCCGCGCCCAGCGCCAACCTCGCAGGCAAACCCAGCCCAACCACCGCAGCCCACGTTTTCGAGGACCTCAACGGACGCATCGACGCCATCGTGGACGGCGGAGCCACCAGCATAGGCGTGGAATCCACCGTTGTGGACTTAAGCGCTGATCCCCCGATGCTGCTGCGGCCCGGCGGAACCCCCTACGAGGCATTGAAGGCTGCGTTGCCATCCCTGCGGCTGCATCCGTTTGTGGAGGCGGAATCCGAGTTGCCGCTGGAGCAAACCCGGTCCCCCGGCATGAAACATAAGCATTACGCGCCCAGAGCCGAGGTGGTGCTGGTGGAGGGCAACGTGGAGGCGGTTATCCGCAAAATCCGCGAGTTAATTGACGCTTACAAGCAAAAAGGCAGCAGAGTCGGCGTGCTTGCAACCGATGAGACGTTGCCGGCTTACCGCGCCTACGTGGTGCAGTCGATGGGCAGCCGCCATAACCTTCCCTCCGTTGCCCAGAACCTGTTTCGGCTGCTCCGAGAGGTCGATGCGGAGGGCGTGGATGTTATCTTAGCTGAGAGTGTGCCCTCGGAGGGGTTGGGGTTGGCGGTTATGAATCGGCTGCGGAAAGCCTCAGGCTACCACATCCTTAAGGCATAGTTACTGGCGCAGGGAGGCAAGGAGTTTTTCCAGCCCTATTTTGGCTACGCAGACGCTGCTGTCGGCGGCGCCATAGTAAATGAAGAGGTCCTCGCCGATGACTACGTTGCCGCAGCTGAACACGACGTTGGGGACTTTGCCGAAGCGTTCATAGTCTCTTTTCGGCGAAAGAACCGCTTTTCTGGAGCGGTAAAGCACCCGCTCGGGTTTGTCGGCATCCAGCAGTATGATGCCCAGCGAGTAAAGCCGCTCCACGCTTACGCCATGATAAACCACCAGCCAATAATTCCCCATCCTAATCGGGGTGGCGCCGCCGCCGATTTTCCAGTTATCCCACCCGCGTGCCCGCGGACCCATAACCGAACGTATATCACACCAATGATTCAGATCTTCCGAGAAGGCAATGCAGAGGTCAGGTTCCACCCGATGCATCAGCACATATCTGCCGCCGACTTTCTGGGGAAACAACACGCCGTCCTTGTTGCGGATGCCTGGAAACGGCAGCTTAGGCGGCGTCCACTTCCATTTTTTGGCTAAAAAATCGGTTTGCCTAATGGTGGTTAGGGCGATCTGGTAGACTTGCAGGTGGCTGTATTCGCGTAGGGCAGTGTAGGCCATGATTAACTCGTCGTCGATGGCTATGAGGCGGGGGTCTTCGCAGCCGTCTTTCTCATATGCCGTCCTCGGAGAATAAACGGGCTCTGCCAGCCGCTCGTCGATGTGGACTCCGTCGCTGGAGGAGGCGTAACCGATTCTTGAGATGTTATCGTTGCCTATGGCGCGGTAGAGCAAATGGACTTTGCCGTTAAGGTAGACGGCTGCGGCGTTGAAGACTTCACGGGACTCCCACGGATGCGCCTCTATAGGCTGCAGGATGGGGTTGCCGATGTAGCGTTCCATGGCGGATTCCTACGTGGCGCTTGGAAGCGGCGTTTTAATCCCCATGATTTCGTCAAAGAACGCCCGCAGCGAAAACAACCCGATGAGCTTGCCGGTTTCGTCTATCACGGGGAGATGGCGTATGTCATGGATTAGCATAAGCTCTTTCGCCTCATCATAGGAGGCCTGATAAGAAATCGTGACGACGTGGCGACTCATAATTTTGCTCAGCGGCTCCTGCGTGGAGAACTTGCTTGCCATCAACCGCACGGCATCCCGCTCAGTGAAGATGCCGATGACTTTATCCTCGTCATCAACCACCACCACTGACCCCACATGCCGCTCATTAAGCAACTGCACAGCCAACTGAATGGACATGTCCTCTTTGGCCGTGATGACTGTTTTGCACATTATGTCCCTTACCTTAAGCACAGGTTCACACAAAAATTATGCCTCCAAAAAAACGCAGTTTAACCCAAAAATACTTGGGGGTTTCCCTTAAATTCTCTTCTGCCAGCCTGCCCCCTGCTTTGCTTCCTCAAGCTTTAGCCGCGCCAGCAGATAGCAGATGGAGGATTCCGCGCCCTGATTCATGTTCACCCAATCCGCCCCGAGGCCATCATAGCATCCTCCGCTCTCACAGTTATACATGACCTCCCCGCGGCTGTTGCGTCCCAGAAACCACCCGAAAACCTGGTTGGCTACGGTGAGGTAGCGGCGTTTTTTGGTTGCGTAGTAGGCGTCGACGGCTGCTTCCACCATGCAGGCGGCTTCTATGGGCTGCTGGTCATAAAGCGCTCTTTTTTCTCCGCGCCTATACCAGCCGTCGTTGCCTATGGGCGCGTACACGCCGTTTAACATCTGGGTCTGGAGCAGAAAATCCATCGCTTCCTCCGCCACCTCCAAGTAACGGGGCTCTTTTAGCAGAGTAAAGGCGACGTAGAGGGCTTGGGTTAATCGGGCGTTGCCGTAGGTTAAGTGGGGTTCAAACCAGCGCCAATTCTCTTTAGCTTCATCTCGGTAACGCTGCACCATGCTGTCGGCAAGCTGCATAGAATTGGCCTTAATGTCCTCGGAGGGTAATGCCTGGTAGTATTCAGCTAAGCCCAGTATAGCCGAGGAATAAAACCTCAGCGACATCGATTTCCACACCCACGGTAGCCCACGGTCAAAAATGTCCTTTGCCACCAGCCGCATGTCCCTGGGCAACTGGGAATTAAGGGTGCATCCGCAAGCCCAAAGCGTCCGCCCCGCACAGTCCTCGGAGCCGTCGATGTCAAGGAAGCTGCGGTCGTAGCCGAGGTAGTTGTGGAAGTTGCCGTCGGGCTTCTGCATATGATTAAGAAAAGCAAGGTAAACATGGGCAAGCCGCTGCATGTCGGGGTCTCCTGTGAGGCGGTGATATTTTATGGCTGCGATGAGGGCGCGGGCGTTGTCGTCGGTTGTGTAGCCTTCTCCCCGTTTGGGTATGCAGAATTTGGCATGTTGGAAAACGCCGGTGTCGTCGGTTAGGGCTTTGAGGTAATCTATTTTTATGGGGGATAAGTGTATGGCTGATTCATCTCCGATTCTCTGGTTAACTCATCGAAGAGGTCTAGGTATTTTTTGGCAACTAGCGGCCAAGTGAATTGTCTGCTGTAGCTGTAGGCTTTCTGCTCTAAAGATTCACGCAGCGCCTTGTTTTCGATAACTTCGTTGACGCGTTCGGCTACGGAGTCGCTGTCGTTGAAGCCGCAGAAGACCCCGCGTCCCTCGCCAAGGGCCTCTTGCGCGTGCAGGTAGGGGGTGGAAACCACGGCTTTGCCCGCGGCTAAAGCGTAACTTAACGTGCCGCTGCTTACCTGATTGGGTGACACATAAGGCGTGATGTACACGTCGGTTGCCTGCAGATATCTGTAGAGTTCGGGTTTAGAGAGGAAACGGTTGAGGAATCGCACGTGTCCGCTGAGCCCGCGGCTCTTGGCCATGCGGTGGAGCCTGTTGCGGTAGGCTTCTCCCTCCTGTTTTTTCACTTCAGGATGCGTTACCCCCAAAACATAGTAGATGATGCGTGGCTCCCTCTTAACTAGCTCCGGCAACGCTTCAATAACGTGCTCGATGCCCTTGCCCTTAGATAGTAGCCCAAACGTCGAGAGCACCACTCTGTCCTTTAAGCCAATTTCAGCCTTGGCTTTCTCCGTGGGCACCAGGGGTAAATCTGGGCAGCCGTGGGGAATCAACTTAACTTTTCGGTCCGGAACCCCATAGCGCCTGACAAGTGAACGGGTGGTTTCGTTTAGCACCACGATGGCTTGGCTTCTCTCAACCACCTTCTCGAAGACCTCTTTGGGTTTGTCTTCAAAGTTCGGCAGCACTGTGTGGAGTGTAGTGGCAACTGGATGCTTGAGCCTCTCCAGAAAAGAGCAGATGTACTCGCCTGCTTCTCCCCCGAAGATGCCGAATTCATGCTGCACATTAACAGCGTTGACGCTGGATTTGTTTAGAAAATCCGCCATCAACAAATAATCCTCCTGAAAGTCGCGTCCGATTTTATGTTCTAACTGCTCGAACGATGGCTTAAAGAAGCGGCGTCCATCGATGGAGATTACAGTTTGGTTTTTAAGCTTATGCAGTTCCCCGATGGAGTTAACTAAGTCAGCTGTAAAGGTTGCTATCCCACATTTTCTTGGGGGAAAAGTGCTTACGAAGGCAACTTCTTTAACGCTACTCAGTTGAGGGACGCCAAGGATAGTGTTAGCCAAAAGTAAATCACGTTTTAATTAAAGCATTTTGCTCTGTTTAAGCGCATGTGATTGTGTATGGTCAGTCACACAGGACGTTTTGTCTTAGGTTTTGCATGAGGTTTATATTTCACCTAGCCGATGACTTTTTCCGAAGGGAGAGGGGTTTAGTGAAACGCTTTGCACATAATCCCATATTAGAACCAATTAAGTCGAACTCTTGGGAGAATAGGTCCGTATTTAACGCTGCAGCCATATACAGCGAAGGCCAAGTCCACATTGTCTATCGAGCACAAGGAACCGATATGGTCTCAAGACTAGGCTTAGCAACATCCAACGACGGTTTTAACATAACTGAACGTTTAGAGCAACCGATTTTTACGCCGCTGCACCATGCAGAACGCGACGGCTGCGAAGACCCACGCTTAACCATAATCGGCGACCAATGCATAATGGCCTACACAGCATACCGAAACCACGATTTCCCAGTTATCTTCCAGATTTCGCTAACATCGATAAATCTCAGAGACTTCGTTCACCGCAACTGGAACTGGAAAGAACGCAGCTTACCATTCCCGGGTGTACGAAACAAAGACGCAGTTATCTTGCCTGGCAAAGTTGACGGAAAATACATGATGTTCCATCGGATCGAACCCAGCATCTGTGTATCCTACTCAGAGGACCTGAAACGTTGGCACGACTTCAAATCCATCATGGAGCCACGGGACGGAAAGTGGGACAGCAAAAAAATCGGCGCAGCAGGCACACCCATCGAATTAAACGAAGGCTACCTGTTCATTTACCATGGCGTAGACGAAAACAACCATTATTCACTGGGCGCGGCTTTACTGGACAAGGCTAACCCCGAAAAGGTGCTTCACCGCACAGAAAACGCGATCTTGACACCCTCGGAACAGTATGAATGCCTCGGCGACGTGCCAAACGTGGTTTTCAGCTGCGGCAACGTCCAAATCGACGATCAAGTCATAGTTTACTATGGCGGAGCAGACAGCGTGCTTTGCGGCGCAAGCTACGAGTTAAGTGAGCTTTTACCCAAGAAATAAATGCTTAAGCTATGGTTCGCTTAGGCAACCCATCTTTTCCTCTTTAAAAGTGTGGTTTTTATGTAGGCGCAAAAAGTAGCCACATATTTTTAAATCAAAGCCAACGAGAAGTAAAGATGTAATCCTATCATCAGTCACATTCAACCCCAACGAGCTAGGTAGAGGGTTCTCTTGCAACTGTTTTTTTCCACGGCTGATTGATGGGAGGTGAAGAGGCATATCTAAAACTGTCAAAAACCAAGCGGAAGTTGAGAAGAATCAACCTGATGTCGTCGAAGAATTAACTGACCCTAAGGTCCAAAACGCGTCTAAAAGCCAAGAGCCAGATAAAACGGCGCAAGCCGGGGCTCCCGTGCAAGAGGCTGCTGAGGGGGATTGGTCAGAGAAAAATCAGTCGCCCCTCGCAGGCAGAATTTCCGGAACCATGGAGGAGCTTGAGCGCATCCAAAGCTGCGAGATGATGTATAGTGATGAAGTCCGCGAATGCCTCAAAGACTCTTTGGATTGCTATCAAAGCTGTACTGAAACCACCATGCGGTGCCTGCGAATGCGCGGTAAACATTCTGAGCCTGGACACATCAACTTGCTTATGGACTGCGCTAAAATCTGCAGCAACAACGCCGATTTCATCATCCGAAACTCCCCCTACTACCCACAAACCTGCGGCATATGCGCTGACATCTGCGATGAATGCAGTGACGTCTGCGACCGCTTCGAAGATGACTTCATGAAGGAATGCGCAAGCGTCTGTAGGCGATGTGCTGAGTCCTGTCGGGAGATGGCAAGGTGAGTGCAACCATTTTTTGTTATCTTGCAGAGAAACGTGGAGGTGATTGAGAATGGAAGAAACCGCTATCGAGAAAGAAATCAAGAAAGAACGTAAAGAAATGGAGAAGAACCCCACCATCTATGATTTGCTGAAGCTGGAACATAAAGACGTTAAGAACCTGTTTAAGCAGATTGTGGACGAAGAAAGCTTCCAGGGAAACGTCTATGAGCAAATCCGCAAAGCCCTGATGATGCATATGGAGGGCGAAGAGAAACTAATCTATCCTCGGCTGCAGAATGCCCAAGAAACCAGAAGTGCCACATTGGAAGCCTTCGAAGAGCATGACCTAGCAAGGAAGGTGATGTCGGATATCGATGAATCCTCAGATGAAGAAACCAAGTTGGCGAAGGTTAAGGTTCTAAGCGAAACAATAAGCCACCACATAGAGGAGGAGGAAGGGGAACTCTTCAAGAAATCAAAGAAGGTGCTCTCCAGCTTTGATGAACATGACTTAGCCAAGCAATTTATGGCTGAGAAAATGAACAAGCTGCCTGCACTTTAGGCCCTTTCTTTTTGTAAAAAACCATTTTTTATTTCCCGGGCAGGTGATAGTTTGCCTCCAAGAGGCGTAGAAAAACCCAAACGTAAACGCCAGTACCAGCACATCAAGGAATCCGAACTTAAACGCGGGGCATCCGAGGAAGATGCCGAACTTATAGCCGCGGCGACCGTGAATAAGACTAGACGGGAGAAGGGCGAAACTAAAACCTAGCTTTCCATGCCCGTTTACATGTTGCTGGATTCAAGTATTAGCCGGGATGCTGAGAAAAACTTATATTCAAAAGTTTGATTGTTCAATCCCAACTTATACTTAAGATTGAACATTGGTGAAAGTTATGTCACAAGGTGCAGGAAACATTCCCGTTCTAGTTCTAAAGGAAGGCACAGGTAGAAGTACTGGCCGTGAAGCCCAAAGAAACAACATTATGGCAGCGAAAATCGTTGCTGAATCAGTTAAATCAACGCTTGGCCCCTGCGGCATGGATAAGATGCTTGTCAGCGGCATGGGCGACGTTGCAATAACCAACGATGGCGCAACCATCATGAAGGAACTTGATGTTCAGCATCCAGCTGCCAAGATGCTCGTCGAAGTTGCCAAGGCGCAGGACAAAGAGGTCGGTGACGGAACAACAACCGCCGTTATTTTGGCAGGTGAACTGCTCGCGAAAGCCGAGGGGCTCCTCGACAAGAACATTCACCCCACCGTCATAATTGAGGGCTACAAGAAAGCCAGCGAAGAAGCCCAAAAGATCCTTCAAAACATCGCCTTACCCGTTGCATTCGACAACGAAAAAACCCTCAGGGAAGTCGCAATTACCTCTATCTCAAGCAAAAGCATCAACGTCGCCGAGGAACACTTCGCAAAAATCATCGTTGACTCCGTCAAGCAGGTCAGCGAGAAAGTCGAAGACAAATACGTCGCCGACATAGACCTGGTCAAAATCGTTAAGAAGCACGGTCAAAGCCTAGACGAAACCGAGCTTGTTAAAGGCATGGTTATCGACAAAGAAGTCGCCAGCAGCGGCATGCCAAAACTAATCGACAACGCAAAAATCGCCCTCCTCAACGCCAAACTCGAAATCGAGAAAACCGAGTTCGACGCAAAAATCAACATAGAAAGCCCAGACCAGATGAAACTTTTCCTCGACGAAGAAGAACGCATGCTTAAAGAGATGGTTACATCCGTCACCAAAGCAGGCGCCAACGTGGTCTTCTGCGAGAAAGGCATCGATGATATGGCACTGCATTTCCTGGGTAAAGCCGGCGTCCTCGCGGTTAAAAGCTTAAGCAGCGGCGACATGGAAAAGCTCAGCAAAGCCACCGGCGCCATGATTGTTGCCAGCGTTAAAGAATTAAACGCAGATGTTTTGGGCAAAGCTAAACGCGTCGAAGAAGTCAAAATCGGCGATGACAAACTAATCTACATCCGCGACTGCAAGAACCCCAAAGCCGTAACTATTGTTATCCGCGGCTCAGCCAATCATGTTCTCGACGAAGCAGAACGCAGTCTACACGACGGCTTATGTGTTGTCCGCAACGTAATCGAAGACGGCAAAATCGTTGCAGGCGGCGGCGCACCCGAAGCTGAACTTTCGAAGGGTCTGCGTGCCTTTGCAGTTAAAGTCGGCGGACGAGAGCAACTTGCCATCGAAGCCTTTGCGGAGGCAGTGGAGGAAATCCCCTTGACTCTCGCAGAGAACGCTGGCCTTGACCCCATCGACATCATGGTTGCACTGCGGGCTCAGCATGAGAAGCCAGACAGCAAAACCTTCGGCATAGACGTCAACACAGGCAAAATCGTGGACATGTGCCCCAAACTTGTCGTGGAGCCGCTCCGCGTTAAGCAGCAAGTCATCAAATCCGCAACCGAAGCCACCAACATGATCCTGAAAATCGACGACCTCATCAGCATAAAAGGCGGCAAAGCACCTCCGATGCCCCCGGGAGGAATGGGCGGAATGGGAGGTATGGGTGGCATGGGCGGTATGGGCGGAATGCCCTACTAACCCAGCGGCCTTTTTCCCCTTTAATTTTTTAAAAAACAAAAATCGTTTACTTGTTTCTTGAGAACCTGATGAATCTGCGCACGATGCCTTGGCGTGTAGACCTTGGCTGATGGGTTTTTCCTTTTTCAGTGAGGTAAACTTTGCCCTCTGAAGTTTTGGCGATTAAGCCGTTTTTCTCCATTAACTCCAGCACGCCCTCGTAGTTCACGTCGGCTTTTTCGGCGTCTGCGGCGGATTTTTCGTCGAAGGCTCCTCTTTCTTTTAGTGCTTTCTCTATTTTGAATTCGCTGTTCACTATGATTCCTTGTTCTTCAAGCATTTTTGGTCTCCTCTGGGTTTTTCGAGGACTTCTCCTCTCTCGTGTAGAGAGTGCAAAGGTGCCTTGATTAAAGGTTGCCGTATTAGAATACTTATTATCTATAATAACTCGGGCTACTGCCGCTTCGGATTCTGAGGCTGCATTTATGCGGTAGCCGAGTTAAGCCTTTTTTGCCCTGCCCTTTTTATCTAAACCAATCACTGCCACCAGAATCGCCAGGGGAACCAGAACCGCCGCTGCCACAATCCATCCCATCATGGAATCAACGGCTCCACCCGCCTCTGCCCCGTTTAGGTTCATGGTGACTTGGTGGCTGCTGTGATGGTAAGAAAAAGAAATCAGCCAAGCATCCCCCATGGATTGGTAACTGAACTGCACAGGGGTCCCATCCATAGTCACCGTCAAACCCGAAGCCTCACTTAGCAGGGTTTTTGGAACATAAACTTCCACGTAGCCGCATGTTCCATCTGGCCCCGAAACTGAGAAGCCAAGCTGCTGGCTGTCTGAATCAAAACTCAGCGCGGAAAGCGTCGAATTGGAGTTCACTGTGAAGCTGCTCTGGCTCTGCGTGGCCGCTATGGCTAAGCTCACAGTCGTGCTTGCCGCCCCAAAGGCTGCGTTGCCTGCCCAGTCCGCTTTAATAAGGTAGTTGCCGGTGACCTGCGGCGTCCAGGTGACGCTGAAGCATCCTTGCTCGTCGGTGTTTACGCAGGTGAGGTCCAGCCATGAGGCGCCGTTGTTGACGCTGTAGGTGAAGATAACCGGCTCGCCGGCTATGCCTGTTCCGTTGCCGCTTAAGGAGCCTTCGATGTTTACTTTTATGTTTGCGGCGGCGACGCTTTGGCAGGTGAACTGCAGTGCGGTGCCGTTCCCCGATAAGGGGGAGGGAGATGGGGTTTCTCGGGGTGTTTGGTCGCTGCCATAAAAGGTAGCTATGCAGCCTATGTAGCCCACCATCATGTTTTGGCCGCTTATTTCGCTGCCTGACCATGCCTCCGCTTTTTCGGTGGCGACCCGCTCCAGCAGCGCCGTCGTTATCCGCCCCTCGGTGCCCCGGGTGGTTCCGCCGACAAGCGAGAAGCCGTTTAGCCCCGAGATTTGGTTAACTGAGGACTCAACATAAACTGCGCCTATCCAAAGCTCGTTGGGGGCGGTTGTGGGAGCGGTTTTTCCGGTGTTTGTTTTGGCGTCGGTGCTGTGGGAAACCGCGGTTTGATCCAGCGGAGCAGCGGTGGCGACGCCTGAGTATTCGCAGACAGCATATGCCGCCGCGACGAAATCGGGTATCGCTGGGTCAACGGCTACGTTGAAGGTTAATGTTGAAGCCGCGTTTGCGCCGACTATGCCCAGCCAGATTTCAACGCCGCTTGACCATCCGCGGTAACTGTTTCCTGCTTGCCGCGTCCAGGTTACCCCGTCTTGTGTTATGCTTGAAACGTTAATGGAGTAGAATGGGCTGTTGGTGAGTAGCGTTTGGAGGCCTACTGTGGCGATGAGTACGTTGCCTTCAGTGGGCTGCTTGGTTAAAGTCGCCGATATTTGGGTGCTTGCGGGGTCAAGCATGTTCTGCTGGGTACTGTTATCCCACCATTGCTTTCCATGGTTAACGGCGCCGCCGTCGATGGATTGCACCCGAACTATAGGCTGGCCTGATTGAGTGGCCTGCGCAGCGTCAAGTTGTCCGACGTTAATTATAACTAATCCGCTGAGTAAAATCGCAAATAAAACGGCGAATGCTGCTGGCTTGTTCGTTTAGGGCACCTTCTTACTGTAAGCTGTGTCGGCGGTTCGGTTTATTATTTACGGAAAAAGCCATCTGGCACCCGATTAGATATCGGTGGCTGGCTGGGATGATTTAGCCGTAAACTTATATTCAAACACGCAAACAATAGTTGTATCTCGGAGGCATAGTTGTGAAGCATGTGAAGATAACTGCATTTGACTGTCCAGACGCATGGTTTAAGGCGTTAAACAGCATCTGGAGGGAAGGCGACGTTTTCCGTGTGGGGTTTGGCTCCGAGGAAACAGAAACAAAAAAACTCAACCTAACCATAGAAATCACTCACCCAGAAAATCGCCCGCTGGTCAGCGATAAGGCCTCATGTGACTTTAAGTATGTTCAGGGGTATGCACTTGAGTATCTGTGGTCTGGAGAATGTGCAGATACCGAGGTTTACACTTATGGCAGCCGACTTAACAAGCCAATAGACCAAATTCAAGAAGCCATAAAACGCTACGTAGAAGAGCAGCGGGACCGCCAAGTCACCATGGTTATCCGGCGACCAGACGACATCGCTAAATACGATGCGAAAGGCAACAAAAGCGAGCCGCCCTGCCTAAGCCTCATCGACACCGAAATCCACGATGGACAAATGCACCTGACATGTTATTTCCGAAGCTGGGACGCCTTCGGAGGGTTACCTGCCAACATCGCGGGGCTACAGCTCTTCAACGAGGCATTTGTCTCAGAGATCAATGAACGCGGCAACCTCTCGCTTAAGACGGGTAAACTTGTTTTTCACTCTAAAAACTGCCATATCTACCAGCGGCAGTATGGGCTCGTCAAGGAGATGCTTGAGCCCAAGGAGACCGCCAAAAGCACCCGTTTAGCTACAGCCCTTAAAGAGGCAGGGCAGAAGCCCTAAAACCCCTTTTTTGTTGGGTACCCAAGGTTTGTCCAGGCCGTCATGCCGCCCAGCACGTTGGCGCCGCTGATGCCTGCCCTTTCAAGGATGCTGACTGCGATGCTGCTTCGGTTCCCCACTGAACACGTCACCGCCCAAGGCTTATCCATGGGTAACTCAGCGGTTTTCTGGGGTAGTTCAGCGAAGTTTATCAGCGTGGCGCCTCCGACGTAGCCGTCCTTGAGCCACTCGTGGGGTTCCCGCACATCCAGCAGCGCAACTTCCCCCCTATCAAGCTTACCGCGCAGCAGAGAGGCGGTTATTGTGGGGTTGCTCTTGATGGGGTTGCCGGCTTCCTGCCACTCCTCCATGCCGCCGCAGAGAAAACCGCCTAGGTTATCAAAGCCCTGCCTGCGCAGCCACGTGGTCGCGGTGTCGTTGTCGCTTGCTCGCTCATGGATAAAGATGACTTGCTGGGCGGGGTCAAGCAGCCAGCCCGTGTAGGCGCTACTTCCGTTTAGCCAGAGGCTTAATGCGTTGGGGACATGGGCGCCCGCGTAACTGTAGGGTCGCCGCGTATCAAGCACTACCATGCCTGGATGCTGCATTTGCTCCTCAAACTGGCTTAGCGTCAGCGGTTTAGGATATGAGAGTTCACTTAGCAGCGGCGCCCCGTTGAGGTTTTGTTCCTCCATCGTTTTGAAGTATCTTGGCTTAACCAGCTGCTCCGCCATCGCCCTCTCGACAAACCCCTCTTTGGTCAACCGCAGATACGGGTTAGTTTGCTTCTCGTAGCCTATGCTGGTAGGCTCGTATCCTGTGATGCCGCCTCCGCATACGCTGCCTGCGCCATGCGCTGGGTAAACCAAAACTCCGCTGTCCAGCGTCAACAGCTCCCCCTGGAGGCTATCATAGAGCTTCTGGGCCTGCGTTGCCCATTTGTTTGCGCCGTAGAGGTCGGTTCTGCCCACGGAGCCCGCAAAGAGGGTGTCGCCTGAAAAAACCAGCTTCGCCTCCTCGCCTTCATAGACCAGATAGCAGAGGGATTCGTCGGTGTGCCCCGGCGTGTAGAGGGCCTTGATTTTGACGTCGCCAAGGTTTAGGGTGTCGCCGCCGCTAAGGTTCTGTTCTCCGTAGCGGAAAGGCAGCATTTTGCTGTGGCAGATCTGGGCGCCTGTTTGGTTCTGCAGTTCCAGTGAACCGACGATGTAGTCTTCGTTTCGGTGGGTTTCAAGGATGTAGCGGATTTTGCTGCAGTCCTCGGCGGCGAGTTGGCTGTAGATTTGGCTGTCGCGTCGGGGATCAATGACTGCTGCTTCGCCGCGGCTGGAGAGGTAGTAGCTGTTATGCGCCAGCCCCTCAGAGCGGACCTTAACCAGCTTCATAGCGCTCGCCTAATCGGTCCAGTCAAGCAGTCGCCGCTCACCCTTCAGCCCCTGAATTTCAGTCACGTCCTGCACCACCTCCACCACACCCAAATATTTGCCGGCGGCGTCTCTGACTGCGAAGAAGCGGATGTAAATCACGTGTCCATGCGAGTTTATCCAGAATTCAGCGGCGTTTTTATTGCCTGACCTGAAGGATTCCGTTATCCTAGTTACTGTGTGTAAGCTTTTGGCTGGGTGGCAGTTCTGGACTTTCATGCCGACGACCCCTTTGGTGCGGATAAAAATCATTTTCGGGGGGTTGTTGAAGTACTGGACGGTGTCGTTTTCGTCGATGAAGGTGATTTCAACTGGGAGAGTGTTTAAGAGGGGGTTGAGTTGGGTTTGGGTTAGGCTTCCAAAATCAAAGGTTACCTTACTGGTTTGTGACAAAAAATTACCTCACCACTATCTAGGCATAATTGTGATTTAATCCTTTCCAAATTGCCAAATGCGCAATTAACCCTTAAAAGCCGAAGCCTGCTTAGTTTATGTGAGGCTGAGTGTATGGGCCACACCATGGCAACTTGGAGGCTACTTGAGGACATGATGCTTGCCCTCAAAAAGGCAGGCGTAGAGATACCCACAAAAATCATAGAGGACCTGCGTGCATCAAAATCCATGATTAAGCTTGCCTGCAGCGAAGGCAGCCACGGCGACGCCATCATGAAGGCAGAGGAACTCCAAGCTAACGTCGAGGCATATTTGGTTACGGAGGCGCAGAAAACCTTCGGCTCCGAGCGGGTAGATGAATGGCTCATGCAGCTTGAGCAGGCCACCTCGGAAGTCTGCGAGGAACCCCCCGAGGAAAATGTGTTTGTTACGGGGGTGCCGCGGGACCAGAAGTGGGTTCGTGTGGAGCCGCATGATGATTTGACGGCTGAGCGGATTGAGCAGATGGCTAAGGCGCATGGGTTGCAAATCAAGCTGCAGAGCGACGGCAAGCTGCTGGTGCATGGCCAAATAAGCGAAATCAAAGATCTCATCAGGAAAATGACTGCGGCAACAAAGGAAAAATTTGTTTAATTGTTTTTTACAGCGTCTCCTTGCGGAATCCGTTGATTCCTCGGCGCTGTGCGGCTTCGATACGTTTTTAGGTGTAGAGCAGTCTGCTAAGGTGTGAGCCTACATGATTCGCAAGCCTTTAACCTTTGAGGAAGCTAAACGAGCCATCGAAGCAGACTTTAAACCCGCCGATTTAGGCGTGGAAGAGGCGGTGCTGCTGGAAGCCTACAACCGCGTGCTCGCAGTGGACGTGGAGGCAGCCTTTGATGTCCCCTCCTTTAACTCTGCAAGGCAGGATGGCTACGCCGTGAAGGCAGCAGATACCGCCGGTGCCTCCGAGGAGGAACCTTTGGTGCTCAAAGTGGGGGGCTGCATGGTTCCCGGCATGGCAGCATCTGCCCACGTGAAGGGTGAAGCCGTCGAGGTTGCAGCCGGAGCAGTGCTTCCCGAAGGCGCAGACGCCGTGGTTGCCCTTGAAGATGCCCAACGCGAAGACGACACGGTGGAAATCTACGGCTCCGTCAACTCGGGCGAGGGCGTGCAGGCGCAGGGCAGCGACATCCCCAAAGGCAAAGTGGTTCTTAAACAGGGGCAGGTTTTGGGCGCCGCGGAAATCGGTGTCTTAGCTGCTTTGGGCTACACGCAAGTTAAGGTTTTAAGGATCCCGATGGTGGCGGTTCTGTGTGTTGGCGGCGACGTTGCTGAACTCGGCAAACCTCTGCCTGCAGGCAAAACCTTCGATGTCAACGGCTACTGCCTCTCCACGGCAATTATGGACTGCGGAGGCAAACCCGTATACTTCGGCGTGGCATCCGGCAGGTCAGAACTGCATAGGCTTCTGGAGGCTGCCCTATTCTCAGCCGATATGGTGCTGGTCTGCGGCGGCTCAGAAGCTGCGGAAACCATCGATACGCTGGGGAAACCCGGCTTAGTTGTCAACGGCGTCGCAGCTAAACCCGGAAAAGGCTTCTCTGCCGCTTACGCAGCTGGCAAACCCGTCTTGCTGCTGCCATCTGAGCCCTCCGCGGCGCTGTTGATGTTCCATATCTTTGCTCGCTCGCTGCTGCAGCGGCTGGCTGGACGCCCCGTGGCGGGTTTACGTGCAGTCACCGCGTTTGCAGGGGCACGCATGTTTAGCGCTAAAGGCATCCGCAGCTACACGTTGGTTCGGTTGCTCTTTGACGAGAAATGCCGCTTGATTGCTCAGCCGATAGGTTTAGCCAGCGGGGTTTCTGGGTTGGCTGCAGCAGATGGCTTTGTGGATGTTGCCCCCGACGAGGACTTTGTGGATGTGGAGAGGCAGGTTACAGTTTGGCTTTTCCGCGGTTACGCAGGCAGAACCTAATCGTAGCGCTTGACCGCTGCAATATAGGTGAATAGCCAGGTGAGCAACGCGTAGCCAATCATGGTTAACGCGACTATGATGTTGCTTAAGCCCACGGCGTAGAGGGTGTAGAGTGAGAAGACACTGTTTGTTATCAGCAACACAAAAACCAGCCAGGGCGCCCATGACCGTTTTGTGAATAGGCTGTAGGCGCCGATGAGGCTAAAGATGCCCAGAAACCCTACGTGGGGGGGATACCCTGAGAGGGGCAGAAACGCCAGTAGCAGCAGTCCCGTGGCTGCATAGAAGACGGTGGCTAAGCGTTGGGCTGGGCTGAGGGCTTTGATTTTTGCTTGAAGCATCCTGTGCGCCTACCCTTATGCTGGGCACGCTCAATTTATAAGTTTACTGATTTGGCGGCTAAAGCGCTGTTGCCTGCCGTTACCTCTGATTGCATATATGTGGATAAATTGATTGCGCTTTGTTGATAGGTTAAACTTGTGGATATGCGTTAACTGAGAATAGTTTTATCGGTAAGCCGCCTGCTGCCTTATATTATTTCCATTGGATGTTTTCTTTAATTATTTTTGCAGGTATCCCGCCTGCTAAACAATTCGGCGGTACGTCATGTGTGACAATTGCGCCGGCTCCTATGATTGATCCGTCACCGATTTTTATGCCTTTCATTATATAGACATGGCGAGCGATAAACACGTGGCTCCCAATTTCGATGGGTCCAGCTACTTTAACATCGCCAATAGTATTCAACATTCCATGGTAATCAGTATCAATGATCTCTGAGTTCCACCCGATTCCGGTGCTATCTCCTATTTTGATGCTTTGAGAAGCAATTATCGTAGCATTGGAGTTAATACAGACGTTTTTACCAAACTCGATGGTGGCATTCCTTTGAGCTTCAATAATAACTCCCCTCCCAATGTTTATGTTTCCATGGAAAATGATTCTGCTGTTCTCCCCCATTGTGAGAATGCAAGGCGCATTTGAGGGAAAAAAGTTCTCAGGGTTAATTCCCATCTCGAGGTTACCTTTGATTTCGAGTTGAGCGCCTTTTTCTATACTTATTTTTGTTTTTCCATCGACGAGATTACCTAATAGGTGACGTGAAGGTATTGATTTGCCTAAAGCCGCCGAGTTAAACTTGAGGGTCTTGTAGATAGTGCGTGGCCCGATTCTGTTTTTAGTCATCAGTCCCAAATTTGCCATCGGACAATACAACCTAAATAACAATAAATTATTTGTTTTTTTAATAAGATAGCGCTGTCTTAAATACTTTATTTTCAAGGTGGAAATGAAGCTTTTATAGCAAGACATAGGGCTGCTTTCGCTTTGAACCGGGTGCTTTGTCCACTTTTCGACGCGGCCTATTTGTTATCTGGTCTTTTAGGCTTTTTTCAGAAAGCATGATGCCCCTCTGGTTGTCTGAGAAGCCCAATAACTAATGTCTTCAAATCGGCTTTGCTGTTGAAACAAGGTTTAACTTAGTTAATGCGAAAATGGTTGTAGTGATTTACGATTTTTTGCCTTTGAGCCAAGGACGTGGCAAAACTGGAGAAGGCTATAAAGAGAAACAGAAAATTAACCCGCGCCATCGTTATATCCATAACGGGCATATGCATCTTTGCCTTAGCCACCGTGCTTTTCATTCAAAACCCGCCTAACCACGCCGCAACTGATCCTCCAAGCACCGCAGAAATAAAAGCACCCCCCGCAACCTCTGCCCCGCTAACCAACAGCAGCTACCCCACGTATATTTTGGATGCCAATCAAGCCTACTATAACATAACAACCGACGGCAAATACACATACGCAAAAGCCAACAAGCAACTTGTCTACGGCGGACCCGGCGGCGTCGGAGGCGCAGAGGGCACAGAAGCAGCGGCGGTTCTGAACTCCGCGGTGGCGTCTTTGAATGCTTCCGGCGGCTTAATTTTGATCCAAAAAGGAGAATACACACTCAGCAGTGCAGTTTACATGGCTAGCAGAGTAGCGTTATTATGCGGCTCAGGCGCCCGGTTCATTTTGGGCTACAATGGAACGATGTTTGAATTCTCAGGAGTAAACGACAGTGCCTTGGTAGGCTCGGACCTCTATGGAAACCGAGACCTCTACGTTGGAACACCCATTGTTATCAAAGACACCCCCGATGGCGACGGCTCCAGCCGCAACCTGATTGCCGCCAACAACGTCTTTTTTAGCGGCGGCAGGGGCATAAGCGTCGAAACCACAGGGGGCATCTTCAACAACCTCTCCAACAACACCGTCAAAGACGCCTTAGGGGAGGGCGTGATGCTTAGCCGCGCAAACCACAACTTAGTCTACGGCAACTACATCGACCTGACAGGGTACCATGGGATAGTAAGCACAGGCGGCAGCTACAACAGCATCATAGGCAACATAGTGAAGAATGCAGGCGGCAACTATGCGGGTGGCTTTGCACATGGAATCGCAGTTGACGGCAACCAAGGCCTAAACGTCTGCTGCGGCAATGTAGTTTTACATAACAGCATCCAAGACGCCTACATGGCTGGGATCGAGGTGGCTGATGGAGCCAACAACGCCACCATAGCAAACAACTTTGTCACCGGAACCGGCTGCCCAGGAATTTATTTCGGCGGGGCAGATGCATCGAGCAACGGCGCAGTCATTTCAGGTAACGTCCTGAGGCAATGTGGAAAGCAATCTGATCAAGGAATCCTCATTTCAGGTGCATCGGTGGATAAACGGACTGTGGCCGTATTGATTGTCAACAATGTGGTTGACGGCGCAGGAGCGGATGGCATCCGCATAAAATGGGTAACAGATGCAACCGTGACAGGCAATCGAGTTCGAAGTTCCGGCGGATACGGCTTGGCTTTCGAAGACTCACACACGGACCGCGTCACAATCGATAAAAATAATATTCTAAGCGCAAACACATTGGGAAACTGGAACCTTAACTTCAACAAAAAAACAGCTGCACCGTCTGGAAACCCATTGCAAGCGTCTACTCCATAGTTCTGGGTTACCCAAATTTTATATTACAGTCAACCGTACAAGCGTTTATATGAATCAAAGTATCAGTTCAATAATTTTAAAGAACGCTACTTTGATTACAATAATTTCTGTCTTGCTTATTGTTGGTTCCTTTTCAGCCTTCGTTTACTCGCAATATGCCTCAAATTACTATGCTGACATCGATGGCTTCTGCTACCTTAACACCGTTGGAAGCATATGGAGCCATATTTCTGGCGGCTTAAAATACTGGATTGACCCCCTGCGGTCTCCCCTGCTTATCCTCTTCATACCACCCGAAATTGAGGTTGCCCGGTTTTTAATGATTGCTTACCTTCTGATTTCTACCCTCTTCATTTTTTTGCTTGTTCGCCAATTAACAAAAAGACTCGATTTCGCCTTTGTTGCCTCGGTTGCTTTTGGCACAATTCCCTACCTTTTAGATTTTACAAGGTGGGTAATGAGTGACCTTCCAGCCATTGCCTTTTTTTTAGCTGGATTATATGCCTTTTTCCACGGATTCGAGGCACAGCAAACACGTACCAGAGATTACCTTATTTCGTCAGTGATTATGGGGTTTAGTTTCCTTATTCGGTTTGATATGGCGATTTTGATTTTGCCTCTCTTCATTTATCTTTTGTTTAAAGACCGAAGGAGCTTCTTCATTTACCTCTTCCCCTTCCTCTTTATCGCCGTTTTCTTGGAAACCCTCTCAACCTACCTCTATGTTGGTCAATTAGAGTATCTGCCTTGGAAGTTTGTTTACACCAATTTTTTCACAAGCCAGTGGGCGGTATCTCATGTTAGCAACGCAGGCTTCTACTATTACCTGCCCTTGGCTTTCGGCTTTCAGCCCCTTCTTTTTCTCCTATCGTTTATTTCGTTATTCGCGGTTTTTAAGGTAAAAGACACCCGGTACCTTCTGATTGCCTCCATGCTTATTTTTTATACCGTAGCCTTCTTTATGGCGCCGAAAACAACCCCTCGGGTTTACGTGATTAATTACTTTGCCCTTGCTATTTTGCTCTCAACTTTATTTTTTACCGCCCTCTCCAAGGTGACTTGTCTGCAGAAAAAATTCTCTGTAAAAAAGTACCCGATATTATTGGTTGTATTGATAGCAGTTTTGTTGATTCCTAACTTTGCCTTGCAGAGCCATTTTCAATATTCAGGTTGGAACCCCCAAGAACCCATTCAGCACCTCGTTGACGAAGGCAAATTCGCAAACAAAAGTATCCTTTCAAACTGTTTTCAAGGGCTGATTTTTTTTATTTCAGCCACAAACAGCACTTCTAAACCTCTTCCCCCAATAAACAGAATCAACCAAGTCGATTGCATATTAACGCAGCAACATAACGTTGAAATCCTTAGGGCAGAACTCAAAGAAAAGGACTACGACTTATTCTTGTACTTCCAGTACCCTGAACTTAGCAACCTAAACCCCGCAGAACTCGCCTATTTAATGGAGAATTACCGCTATGAAACTATGCCCTGCGGCGACTACTATCTTTACTTATTTTACCTAAAATGATGCGTTATCGGTTAGTGACGGATACGCTGGCAGAGGCCTTAACAGAGTAAATTAAACCCGCTGCTTGCAACTCAGAAATAAACCTCTAAGCTTGGAGTCACCTTTTCTTCTGTTTTTATTTTTTTGTGTCAAGATGGTATTTATAACTAAACAGACCATACTTTGGCATTACCACTAGGGGGCGTGAAGGCAAACGGCAAGTCAAATTTATGCGGCAACAATCCTAAAGACCCTACAGGAGACGCTGCCGATGCCGCGGCTCGTCAAAGCCAGCTCCGAAGCGTTCGAGACACTGGTGGCCACGATTATTTCGCAGAACACCGCCGACGCCAACACCGAACGCGCCTACCAAAAACTACAAGGCACCCTAAAAATCACCCCAAAAGCCCTCGCAGAAGCGCCAAAAAGCCAGATTGAGAACGCCATCAAAGTGGCGGGGCTCTGGCAAGCCAAGGCGGAAGCCATCCAAGCTGCCTCCAAAACTATCCTCAATCGCTACGGGGGCTCGCTTGACGCCGTCGTGGGCTTGCCCGTGGAGGAGGCGCGTAGGGCACTTATGGCGATGCAGGGCGTGGGGCCTAAAACCGCCGATGTGGTGCTGCTTTTCAGCGCTGGCAAACCCACCATCCCAGTGGATACGCATGTTAACCGCGTTTCAAGGCGGCTAGGGCTTGCCCCACAGACTGGTGGCTACGAAGTTGTGCGCCTGAGTCTGCAAGCTCATTTTGAAGCCAAAGATTACCTTTCTGTGCATCTGCTGCTCATCGGCTTAGGCAGGCAGTTCTGCAGAGCCCAAAAGCCCCTTCACTGCGAATGCCCAGTCAGATGCTACTGCCCATCCAACACCTGCGGAGGCGCCAAGCCATAAGTAAGCTGCCCCTGGAAGTCGCCGAGTACTTTCCCTACAGCGGCGCCCGCCCCCACCAAGACGAATTCATAGCCACCGTCAACCAAGCCGTCAACGACCGCAAAAGCGTGCTTATTGAGGGCGCCAACGGCTTAGGCAAAACCATCAGTTCACTCTCCGCAGTTCTGCCGGTCGCCATGAAGAAGAACCTTAAAGTCCTCTACGTTGCCCGCACACACCGCCAACATGACCGCGTCATCGAGGAACTCCGCGCCATCTACAAGCGCCGCCCCGTCACAGGCGTCTCCATCCGCGGACGCAACGAGATGTGCCTCAACGCCTTCGCCGCCAACGGCGCCTTCGACTCCAAATCGCTCATGGAGGTCTGCGAGCTGCTTAAAGCCAAGGGACGCTGCCCCTTCTATCGCAACGTGGATGAGCGCACATACGAGTATTTGCAGCTTCAGCAGCAGGTTGCCAGCCGCCCCTACATGGGCTCGGAGATTCTGCGTGTCTGCAAAAAAAAGGAGCTATGCGCCTATGAGCTAGTGAAGGGTGCAATCGGCGAAGCACGCGTTATAGCGCTCAGTTACCTCTACGTGTTTGATCCCCAGATCCGCACGGCTTTTCTTAAGAACCTTGAAACTGACCTCTCAAAAATTATCCTTGTCGTCGACGAAGCCCATAATCTGCCTGAAACCGCCATTGACATATCCAGTAACCAGCTTACGCTGTTTGTGCTTAAGGCGGCGGAGATGGAGGCGGAGAGATTCGGTTATAAAGACATCGAGGAGTTCACGCATTTCTTCCGCGGCGAAGTCGAGGCGATAACTGACAAAATCCATAAGGAAGAAATCATCTCGCCCAGCCGCATCATCGAAATCATCGAGAAGCAGGGCAACATCAAGCGCCCCAAAGAGTTCTTCGAGCACATCCACGAAGCCGGCATGGCTATCAAAAAAGCTCTTTTGGCAGACGGCAAGAACCCCCGCAGCTACGTTAACTCGCTGGGGGAGTTTCTGCAGAAGTGGGCGGAAACCATCGGCGACGAAGCCTACATCAACGTTGCCAGCAAATACTTCGGCAAAGACGGCGGCAAATCCGGCAAACTCGAAATCGTCGCGTTGGACCCCGCTAAAATCACCGAGCCGGTTTTCTCGGCAACCTACGCTAACGTGATTATGTCGGGTACGCTGCAGCCTCTGGAGGCTTTCGCCCGCATCACCAAGCTGCCGGCGAGCACGGTGCAGTTCCTGGCCGCTTCCCCCTTCCCGCGTGAACACGTGTTCTCCGCAGTCTGCAACGGCGTCACTACCTCTATGGAGAAACGCACGCCCAAAATGTACCAGACCATGATTGACCGCATAAACGAAGTTGTCAACAGCACCCCCACCAACACCGGCATCTTCGCCGCGTCCTTCCAGGTTCTAAATAGCCTGCTCTCGGAGGGACTGGAAAACCAGCTGCTAAAGCCCCTCTACCACGAGAAAAGCGGCATGACCAGCAAAGCCAACGAGAAGCTGGTCTCAGATTTCAAAGCCTGCGGAGACCGCGGCGGCGCAGTGTTCCTCGGCGTGCAGGGCGGACGCACCTCGGAGGGCGTGGATTTCCCCGGTAACCAGATGAACAGCGTCGTGGTTGTGGGGGTGCCTTACGCGGAGCCGACTCCCCGTGTGAAGGCGCAGATAGATTACTATGAGCGGCAGTTCCCCGGCAGGGGACGCGAATACGGCTACGTGTTGCCCGCCATGAAAAAGGCCTCCCAAGCCGCCGGCAGACCCATCCGCACACTCGACGATAAAGGCGCGATTGTGTTTCTGGATTTCCGCTTCGGCACCGCCTACTGCAAGAGCTTTTTGCCCTCCTGGATAACCAGCGGCATGAAAACACTCCCAGACAAACCCGGTTTGCTCGCGGATGAGGTGCGCTGCTTCTTTTCGCGTTAATCCTGATTTTCCTGCAGCTTACGGTTCAGCAGCACCTTGCCGAATGTAAGCCGCATAGGCTTATCTGTAACTGAGGTTTGAACCTTCAAGACGCGTCTGCCCACGTTGATGGCGCGCAGCACTCCGATGCCTAAAAATTTGGCTCCGCCTCCATAGAGCCCCACGAGGACGCCTTTGTCGGGCTCCTGCTTTTTAGGAACTGAGCCTCTGGGCTCCACTTTTATTTGGCTAAGCGGGTAACATTGGAGCTTGGCTTTTTTGAGGTAGCGGGCATAGGTCATTTCCCGGAGGACTTTGCGTTTCTCTGGGCTGCGGGGATTGAGGGCAGCTGAGGCTTCAATGAGCATCACCGGCTTAGCGGTTAAGCTGCCCCGTAGAAGCTCCAGTTCCCCCTGCACCTGCACGCCAACAATCAAATCAGGCTGAACAGCCGTAAGCAACGCTATCTTATAGAGCGCCGCCTCTGCACCGCTGATCCAGCCGTCAGTGTTAACTAAAATATAGTCTGCTCCCCTGGGGTAAACCTCGGTAAGCATCGCTTTAACTGCCTCGATGGCTTTGGCCTGCATCGTAGCAGGTGAGGTGACGCCGACGAAGAAGCCGTTTCGCATTCGCAGATTATGAAGCTGCGTTATATGCCTAGATGCCATGCCGTAGCCTACGGTGGCGGAGGGTCCGATGTCAGATTGCCCCAGGTCGCCGTCTACAACCGCTACTCTGCCGCCGGCTTCTATGAGTTTATTGAATAGGTAAGTGCAGAAGCTGCTTTTTCCCGAATCCGAAGCGCCTATGACCGCGATGACCACGGGTTTCTTCTCGATGCCAAGTGCGGATTGAACCGGCTGGCTCCATGAGGCGGGGACGGTGTTTCCCCCAAACTCCGCCACAGCCGCGTTGGCGCCCAGCAGCACCTCCACCTCAGCTGCTTGTTCAGCGTAGAAGGGCAGGCGTTTTCCTGTGCGGACTACGATATGCTGGTTTACCTTGATGGGGTAACCGAAAACCTCGACTTTTCCAGCGACTAGGCAAACGGATGCTGGTCCATCCACTAGTAGGGTGTTATTGGGCTGTATGGTCTGCCTCAAGTGTTTTTCTCCTCATCGCTTGGCGTCCTGTTCTGCCAGCTATACGGATAGCAGAGGATATATGTCTAATCTTTCGGCTGCGCCGGTGCTCTTTTAGCGGGCGATTGGTTCCCGCTTCCCCCACCACCTCTAAAGTGACCTGCGGTGGCAACGCATAGTCAAGTTCCTCTAGGATCTCACGGTAGACGGGGACGCCGTTGCCGATTTTCACCGTGACATCGGTAACTGCAAGATTAACTGTCCGCATTACCTTAAGAATGTTAGTGATTGTTTGGTGAATGCTATAGCAGTTCTCCTCCAAGATAACGATGCCATCCGCTATAATCGCCAACCCAGTGGCTTCGCCGGGGTCGATTCCCACGATGATTTTATTGTAGGCAGATTTGCCATGCAGCACCCGCATCACCTCAATCATCAACTGGTCCAATTCGGCTTCGCTGCGGAAAACCATCAGGGGCTCAAACAGCACTTTGGATTGCTCCTGCGGCGTAGTTAAAACCAGCTTTACCCTCGCCGGCACTGCCTCCCCCGGAATCAGGCTGGTAAATGGGATTGCGTGTTCCTTTAGCGCGTTAACTAAATAAAAGTAGGTTTTTCCCTGCACCGTTGCAACGGCAACTTTTCCCTTCATACACGCAATCCTTAACGTTTAAGTGCAAAACACCTTATTTATTTTCACATTAAATACGTTGACGTGAACTCCATGGCGCAAACAGCAACGGGCATAGAATGCATCGACAACGCCTTAGGCGGAGGCATCCAGCCCCAAACCATCACCCTAATCTATGGAGAACCCGAAACCGGCAAATCCACGCTGGCCATGCAATGCGCCCTCCACGCCGCCATGCAAAACCGAAAAGTGCTCTATGTGGACTGCGATAACACTTTTTCGGCAAAGCGGCTCTCGCAGCTTGCAGGTGACAGATTCGATGCGGTGGCCGAGCGGATTGTGCTGGTTAAGCCCCGGGACTTCCGGGAGCAAACCGCCGTGGTAGATCACATTGAAGACTACACTGTCAACGTGGGCTTAATCGTGATTGACACTTTCACTTCGCTCTACAGCGCCCAAGCCGCCGCCCACGCCAAAGCCTACAGTGTGAACCGTGAACTTAATCGGCAGCTGGCGATTTTGGCGCAGACCGTGAAAACCCGCCGTATCCCCCTTATCTTAACCAGCCAGGTCCGCAGTATAATGAATGAGGAAAACGAAAGCGTCCGCCCCGTTGCCACGCGTGTCCTCAAGTTCTGGGCTGACCTAATAATCGCGCTTAAACCCACCGAGTATCCTCCAGCAATCAAAGTGACCCTTGAGAAGGCTCCACAGCTTGTGGCTCAAAACATATGCTACATACAAATAGGGGAAGTCGGAATAAGAGATACACAATTCCCAAAGTACGGTTGAAACCCAATGGATGTTGCCCTCATAGTCGCGCAAGCCCTCATATTCATTTTCCCCGCTTATTGCGCCAACGGCACCCCCGTTCTGGCAGGCGGCGGCAAAAAGATGGATTTCGGCAGAAACTTTGTCGACGGCAAACGGGTCTTCGGCAACAACAAAACCTGGCGCGGCTTCTTCTTCGGTTGGCTGGTGGGCGTAGGCGTCGGCTTAGCGGAGGGCGCAGTTTTCGGTTTTGACAACTACCCCGTTGCCTTTGCCTTGCTGATTCCCCTCGGTGCCTTGCTTGGCGACTTAACGGGTGCATTCATAAAGAGACGCCTCGACATTGCACCCGGCGGGTTGTTGCCTGTCGTGGATCAGGTTGACTTCGTGGTGGGCGCCGTGGTGTTTTCTTTGCCGCTGGCTCTGGCAGGTTGGGCTGGCGTGAACTGGGCAGTGGCCATAACGGTTCTTTTGATTACTCCGCCGATTCACTTGTTCACTAATTACTTAGCGTATAAGCTTAAGCTGAAAAAGAACCCCTGGTAGAGCAAACCAGAAACATAAACTTAGAAACTATAGCTAAATTATTTGAAGAGAAGGGGAGCGTTTAGCTCGTTTTGAACAGGACTGCGCCTTCCAGGAATATGTATGAGAGCAGCAGGAAGGTAACGCCTATCACCAGCAGCATGTAGGCTTGCCGTGGCTTGTTGAAGTTTTTGGTGCTCTGGTAAACCGCCAGCATCCCCACAAAGCCCAATGCGTAGAGCGTTATGGCTACGATGGTGTCTGCCACGAACTGCTGGCTTATGTCCGGGTAGAGGAAGAAGAATTGCCCTGTAGTTGCACTGTAGCCTGAGGGCTGAATTGTTCCCGCGTTGATAAGGTCATAGAGGCCTCCGCCGAAGAGAAATATGGCGTAGGATATGCCGACGAGGGTTACTATGGTTGCTGCGGGTGCATTCTGGGTTAATTTGCGGAACCATCGACTCAGCGAAAACGACATGTTTTCGGAGGTTTTCTTCATTTTTCCAGACATAGCTGCTTTCTTCCTCATCCTCAAATAGGTACTGTGCTACTTCTTTAGCCCCTTCTCCAGTTAATGAATTTTTCTGAAAGCCAACAAAATATCGCCTCAACGACGCCCTAGATGCCCTCAGCCAAACCACGCATCGCCAAAAAACCCAACCCCTAAACCCCATGATACTGCGGCGAAAACCCGTTCTTGGCTAACCAGCGGTGGCTTTCCCGGTCAGGACTGCTTTTTCGCCTTCGAGGAACACTGGGGATTAAGGCATAGCCGCCATGCTTTGCGCCCCCGCATATACACCGCCACGACGGGTGCACCGCAGCTTTTGCAGGCATCAGGCAACGGCTTAACCGTCCCCGTCTGCGGCAGCGGATAAGTCACCTTGCATTTGCCCTCGAAATAGCCCATGCAGCCTACAAACCGCTTCCCGCTTTTTTTGGAACGCAAAACAACCAGTTTCCCACCGCACCCGGGGCATTTCCCAACGGTTTTTTCCTCTTGGCGGGCATCCGCGATTGCCCTGCTTAGGTGGGCTCCGACCTGTGCCTCTTGGCTTTTAAGGGCGGCAGTGACTGCTTTGAGGGTTTCCACGGCCTCTGAAAGCACCTGCTGCTTGGTTTCTTGGCCCCTCTCAATCTGCTCCATCTTTGCCTCCAGCGTCCGCGTCATCTCAGAGGAAACCAACGTTGGGCAATATTGTTCTAGAACCTCCGTGACTGAGAGCCCTAAATCGCTGACGGATAGGCTGTCGGCTCCGTTTAGGTAGCGGCGCTTCTGCAGTATGTCGATGATGGCTGCCCGCGTGGCTTTGGTTCCGATTTCCTCCTTCTCCATCTTCTGGAGGAGGCTTCGGGGGTTATATCGGGGCGGCGGCTGCGTAAAATGCTGCCTGACCAATAGGCGCTTAACATCCACGGGGCATCCCTCAGCTAAAGGCGGCACCGCATCATCTTTCAGTGCAACATAGGGCCTGTAAAGCTTAAACCAGCCTTCCCGAAGCGTCCGCGCCGCCGCAAAGCCGAAGGGGACATCGTTGAGGTTTACGGTGGCGTTGATGCATTGGCGCAATGCGGGGTCGCCGAAAACCGCTAGAAACCGCTTAACCACCAGGTCGTAAACATTTTTCTCTGCTGACCCTAGGGGTTTCTGTGCAAAGTTGCCTGTGGGGTAGATAGCTGGGTGAGCCGGGTCGGTTTTTTTGCCCTCATTAGGCTTGAGGTCCGCTTTAACGAGCAGTTCAGCGGCGTGTTTGCTGTAGCTGGCGGCTCGGGTTAGTTTCCCCAGTATGCCCCGATAGCCGATGGACGCTGGGAGCTTTTGGCTGCTGGTCCGGGGATAAGAAACCAGCGCATCAAGGTATAGCCGCTGAAGAATGCTCAGCGTGCGCATGGGGGTGTAGCGGAAATGCTTGTAGGCTTCGCTTTGCAGGCTGCCAAGGTCAAAGGGCACCGGCGGCGCCACAAAGCACTCCTTAGCCTCCACCGACACGATTATGCCCTGCCTGGTTCTGCAGCTGTCCCGCAGCGCGGTTGCCTCCGCCTCGGTTTGGATGGATTTGCCATATTCCACATCAAAAGCCACGTCGCCCACAGCTACCTTCGCGGTGAGGGTCCAGTAAGGCGAGGGCACAAACCCTCGGATTTCCCGTTCTCGCTCCTCTAAAAACCTCAATGTCGGTCCCTGCACCCGGCCCGTGCTTAAGGTGGCGTATTGTCCGCTGCTGTTTTTGGCGGCTTGGGTGAGGGCGCGGGAGAGGTTTATGCCAAAGAGCCAGTCCAGTTCATGCCGGGTTAGCCCCGCCTCGATAAGCCGGAAATCCAGGTGGGGCAGCAGATGCGCGTAGGCGTCCTGTAGTTCCTCCTCGGTTAGGGTGGAGTACTTCATGCGTTTAGCCACTGCGTCTTTGCCGCTGCAGGCGTAATGCAGAATGCTAAAGCCGATGATGCTGCCCTCCACGTCGAAGTCGCAGGCATCCACAAACGCCTCAGCATCCAATGCAAGCTTGCTGATGACGTCTAGCCACACCCGGATATGCTTGGCTTTTCGCTCAGCTACGTATCGGGGGACCCATCGGTAATCGAAAACTGGGTAGCCGCGGGTGCCCTTCTGGGCGGTGATGGTGTAGAGGTGCCCCAGCGCCGGAACAACCATGATGTCGCCGCCGCGGTTGGCATGGTAGATGGGGACGCCGTTTTTCAGGGATTTTTTGGGGCTGCCTTGCTCGTCGAGGGCGGTTGCTATGCGGTTTGCTGCATCGGGTTTTTCGGTGATGATTAAGGTGTACTTACTCAAGCCTTTCATGCCCTAATTGGATGGGGTAACTGTTACGTAACTATGCAAGTTGGCTACTTGGGTTTTGATATCTTGTATTTCACCCAGTAAACCGCCACCCACAATGCGTTGGGGATGCCTACCAGCAGACTCAAAGCAAACGCCCTAAATCCCCTGCCTGCGCCTCGCCGCCGGATCTGCAGCGCCAAATAAAACAGGGCGTAAGCTGGGAATATCAGGGCAGCGATGAGGTTCTGCGCTATTAGCCCATACAGCGTCAGGGCTAAGGCGGGGAGGTAGAGCAGATAGAACACGTAGCGTTTGTATTGCCAGAAAAAGTTGCGGCGCCACCCCCTCTGGAATGGGTAAGCGTAGACCTGCACCTTGGATTTTTTGCGGATGCCCTTCAAGGCGTCGCCAAAGGACATGTCGATGCAGATGTCGCTGTAGGCCACGTTAAACATGTTAACATCTAAAACCGTGATGTTGGGATCCAGCATTAAACGGAAACCCTGCTCGCGGGCGCGTAGACAGAAATCCGTGTCCTCTTGGATGGTGAGTTGCTCATCGAAGGAAACCGCCTTGGCTAGTTTCTGGGTGAGCAATGATTGCCCCATCATCGCCGCCTTGATTGTTTCTGTTGGCTTCTGCGGCTGATCCGTTGGAGCGGTGATTTCCCGGATTTTTTCTGCAATCTCATCGGTTGATGCAACGGTGATTTGCCTCACCACAGCCGACATCAAATCGGCCCCTTCCCGCTGCAACGAATCAACAAGCCTTGAAACGGCGTCTTGGGGCATGATTACGTCGCTGTCCCAGAACAAAAGCAGCTCCCCCCGCATCTGGCTGAGGCAAATATTTCGGCCTTCGGGTATGTTGCATTTCTTGACGATGACTTGGTAACCCTCGAAATCGGATTGTTTAAGCATGGTTTGTGCATGTTGTGCGGTTCCATCTTTGCTTTCCCCGTCGACAAAGAGCACGTATAGGCTGCTGTGGGGGTAGGTTTGGCTCTGTATGGAAGCCAGCATTTTATCAATTATCCACGCGCGGTTATACGCGACGATTCCGATGGTGATAAGCGGCGTTTTATTCAAGCAATCCACATCTTAGGTCAAAGTCGCCTGCTGAGGGATAAATAACTTTCCCAGAAAACTGATAAATACCGCGGCAACATACCCCTATAACATTCAGGATGGTTGGGATGCCGCAACGTGTCATCTGTCATGGCTGCAGTCATGTCCTCTACGAAGGAGCAGAACTCAAGCCTCCCGACGAAATAATCCAGTTGAGCGGTGGAAACTGCCCTAAATGTGGGCGCAAACTTTCTCTGCTGCCTATCGATGTAGAAGTTAAGCCGGTAAACAAGCGATAAACATTCTTCGCGTGCTTATCCTGTTGCGGCTGTCCAAAACAGAGTTCTAAAATGGCTTGCAGTGGGGGCTGGGGTGTTTTGCCGAAAAGCTGTTTTTGCATGAATTTTTGGTTTGTTTTGTGGGCTTGACGCTTTTTCTTGTTCGCCATGGATGCGGGGTTGCCGATTAGTTCAGGGGCGAGTTGATGAACAGCTGAAGCTTTCAAACCCCCTGCCTCATTGTTTTGGAAAGCCATAAATAAATCTGCAATGTGTAAAATAGTACAATCTAAAACTACATTGGAAAGAGAGATGGCTAAAGTGGGGGAATCAATTAAAGAAAGGCTTGGCAATGGCTTGTCAGTCTTCAACAGAGTAGGCATACAGGTAAGCCACGGCACAATCCTCGCATACGCAGCATTAATCCTTATTCTCTTTATCGCCTTTACCGTACGCATTTTGCCGCTTCGCTGGGAAAACCTTGCTGCAGGCACAGCCTACCTTAACGAGTTTGACCCCTACTATCAATTGAGCTTAACCAAGCATATGGTGGAGTTTGGTCCGCTTTCCCCGTATTATCCGACTCCATGGTTTGACATGATGAAATGGTACCCTAACGGCTTAGACATGTCTGGCGCATTGCCCTCTCTGCCCATGACCGCGTGGGCGCTCTACAGCATAGCTTCGGTGTTCGGCAGCTTTGATTTGATGACTTTCTGCTCGATTCTACCGGCATTCATAGCGGTAATATCCTGCACCATCCTCTACTTACTGGGCAAAGACATGGGTGGACGCACAGTCGGCTTATTCGCAGCCCTGTTCCTTGCAGTTGCCCCCTCGTTCCTTCAAAGAAGCTCCCTGGGATTCTTCGACACAGAAGTCCCCGGTGTCTTAGGTTTAGTCCTGTTCATTTTCCTGTTCCTGCGTTCCTTAGATGGCAACCGATCGCTTAAGGGCTCTCTGTTCTATTCAGTCGGCGCGGGTTTAGCGCTGGCATACTTCATCGGCGGCTGGGGCGCAGCTTACTACATCATCGGCTTATCCGTGCTCTTCGTATTCGCGATGGTGCTGCTCCGGCGCTACAGCCAAAGACTGCTCATCAGCTACAGCATAACCTTCGGCTTGGCTCTGTTCATCGGCATGCAGGTACCCTACCTCTCATTTAACTATCTGGTGTCAGCCGTAGTGCTGCTTGTAGCTGCTGGGTTCGTGGTGCTTCTGGTAGCTGAGCTTCTACGCAACAACATAACCGTCCGAAACAAAATGACGCTGGTTGCCGGCTCCGTGGTTGCGATAGTCGCCGTATTCGCCGTGTTAGCCGCCACTGGCGCATTAACTAGCCTAGCTGGAAAATTCATCACGGTCCTTGACCCCTTCATCCGCTCAGCATCTCCACTCATCGATTCAGTGGCTGAGCAGCGCATTTCAGCATGGGGCAACCTCTACATCGAAATGGGCGTCAGCATCCTCTTCTTCCTCGTCGGCTTCTACTTCGTACTCAAAAAGCCAACCAACCGAAACATCTTCCTGCTGCTCTTCGGTGCAACCGCACTTTACTTCTCAACCTCCATGGTTCGGTTGCTGGTTATTTTAGCGCCGGCTTTCGCGATAATCGCGGGCATAGGCATCGTTGGCTTAATCTCGCCCTTCTTTAATATGCTGCAGGAGGCACCGCGGATGGTTGTGAAGGCTAAACGCAAAATGCCCCGGGTCAGCAAAGAATTCGGCGGCATCGCTGTCCTCGTCATATTCATGCTGCTGGTGACCAGCTTAGCGTTTTCGCCCCAAACAGGCGGAACCCCCCGAGCGGTCTCCCAGGCCTATACCCCAACTGCAATTAGCGCCTCAAGTTTGCCAGTGGGCGGAGCAAACCTCAACGAACCCATCACTGCATGGCTTGACGCGCTCGAATGGCTTGACACCAATGCGGCGCCATCCGACGTTGTTGTGATGTGGTGGGACTATGGCAACTGGCTTACCGACATAGGCAACGTGACCAGCCTGGCGGATAACACCACAAGTAACAGCACGCAGATAGAGAACGTGGGCTTCGCATTCATGGGAAACGAAAATCAGACGCTGCGTATGCTTTCAACCTACGATCAGTCCCGCGTTAAATACATCGCTGTCTTCCTCACCTTAACCTTCTACCAGAATTCCTCCTCGACTTCAAGTTCAGGTGGAGAGTACATTGCGTACCCCGCTGGCTTTGCTGATGAAGGCAAATGGTACTGGATGGCAAGAATCTCGGGGCAAGCCCAGCAGCGCTTCATAGATTCAGGTTTCGTCAGCGCGGCAGACTCATGGGCCAATGAATCCGCATTCGGCTCCTCTGATCAACAAACAGGCACCTGGGTATGGAACAATAAGGGCTTAAGCAGCACCGTCTTTAAGCTGCTAAACAACGCCGAAGCCACCTACTGCAGCGTAATGCAGGCAGCCGGCGTAAACTTAACCCCTGACCAGACCGTGGCGGCGCCGACATACTTCAAGCAAGCCTACTTCTCAGGCATAAGCGCCTCGCCCAGCCAATACGGCGGAATCGTCCCGATAGTAGCTATCTACGAAATCGATTGGGACGCATACAACGCCGCCGTCGGAGCAACAGGGTAAGTAGGAAGCGACCGAAGTGTTCCCCAGGGTCCCTGACCAGCATAAAGTCGGTCGCCCCCTTGTTCCCTGGGGTTTAGGCGTTTTTTACGTCCTATTCACCACCGTTTATCTTTTCTTGGTTTACTTTTTACAGCAAAGCACAAACCCTGAACCTGTCTCCGCAGCCTTCACCCTTGCAGCATGCATCCTATTCGGCGGCTTCATGGGAATGATGGATGACTGGATTGACCTAAAATGGCGCTACAAAGCATTCATGCCCCTAATCGCGGCGTTGCCACTCATTTACTACGCCCAGTTTATCGGTGCACGAACAACCATAACTCTCCCATTCGTGGGCATGATAGATTTCGGCGTCGCCTACTTCTACATAATAATACCCTTAATCGTCATGATCGTGACAAACACAGTGAATCAGCTTGGCGGCTTAAACGGGCTGGAATCAGTATGCCCCGCCATAGTCATCGCTGGCTTAATGGCGTTCTCCCCCAACTGGATCTTAATGCTGGGGCCCCTGCTATTCTGGGTGGTTCTAGCCGTCCTGAATTTCTCAGGCAAAATCTTTGTAGGTAACACAGGCTCGTTTGCAATCGGCATGACAGTGGCTTCCTTCGCAGTTATCTCTGATTTGAAAGTGAACCTGTTTATCTCGATAATCCCATTTGTCTTCAACTCCGCCCTCATTTTGCTCTCCGCGTTTTTTGTGCATAAAAAAGCAGCTGTGGTCTTCGATGGCAAACGCCTCAGCTCGGATAGCCGCAAAAGCCTCGTCACCACCATAACCTACCATCGCCCTCTTACGGAACGCCAAATCGTCGTCATCATCGCAGGCATAGTTACCCTATTCACCCTGCTCTCGGCGCTGGTTTACCTCTTCACTTAAGCCGGAAGCTAAACCCTTAAACTATCAGGCATCCCCTTTACTTGTGGAGAAACCGTATGCCACAAAACCTTCCTTCAAGCGACACCACAATCATTGATTTGACACCTGACAACATTGCGGACTGGGGCGTCTGCGGCTACAAAGACGTAGCCAAGCACCTGGAGTTGCAACGCAAAATCGCCTGGTTCAAACAGTACTACCCGCTGGGGCTGCGCATCAAGGCGCTGGTTTCAAAATCCGGCGGCTACCAGGGCATGCTCGAGTACATCCCCGGCAAATACGCGCATCGCCCCGTTCAAGCCGACGGCTACATGTTCATACACTGCATTTTCGTGGGTTTCAAAGGCGAATTCAAGGGCAAAGGCCACGCCTCCCGAATGCTTGACCTCGTTATTGCGGAAGCCAAAGACGCAGGCATGAAAGGCGTAGCGGTAGTCACCCGCAAAGGGTCGTTTATGGCTAAAAAAGACATTTTCATAAAAAAGGGCTTCCACGTAGTTGACCTCGCTAAACCCGACTTCGAGCTTTTAGCCCTCAAATTCCGCGCCGACGCAGAAGACCCCAAATTCAAAGTTGCCTCCACCGCCGACTACGCTGAAGGCTTAACCGTCATTCGCTCGCCGCAGTGTCCCTACTCGGTGAAGAATGTAGATGCGATTTTGGAGACAGCTAAAGAGATGGGGCTGAAAACCAAGCTGCTTGACTTCGATACTGCCGAGTCGGCTCAGCAGTCACCCTGCGCCTTTGGCACATTCTGCATAATTAAAGACGGCAAAATCCTCAGCCATCACCCCATAAGCAACACGCGCTTTGAAAACATCATAAAGAAAGCCTAACCAGACGCAGATAATCCTTGAGCCCTTTTTACGAGGGAGGGAGAGACTGGCGGAGCAGCAGCCTATGCGCCTAGAAAGCTGGCTAGCCGCGTCATGCCTATGATTTCCTCAAAGTTCAGCCCCAAAGCATCAAGCACCTGATCAAAAGTGGACTGCAGATACGCCACGTACTTGTCCACGTCGACTTCGTTGCGTGAGGTTAACTCAACGGGTTTTACGCCTGCGTTGTCTTCGGCGGATGCATTGCGGTTTCCCGGCTTAAGCACCTTCACGAAGCTGATTTGGTCGCCTGAGCGGATTTCTTTGCCGTTCTTCTGCAGAATCCTTGCGGCTTTCACATGCTGCGGCGTGGTTTTGGTGTATCGGTCAAGGTCGTCGCCGAGGACCATGTGGAAGGCTAAATCGTTCATGTCTGCCCATTCGCGGCGCTTAAGGGTGTTGTAGCGGTCGCGGACGATGTTAGCGATGTCTTTTTTGGCTTTCTCGAAGTCCTCGGGGTTCTTAACCTGTGCGAGGCGAGCCTTCATTTGGTTAAATGCGTCTTTGATGAAGAGGGGAATATGCTTTTTCTTGCCCGTTAAGCCCTTCACGTCCACGGTGCCGTCCTCGAGTACGCCCAGATAGTTCTTTTTGCGGCTGCTAAACACGGCGTAGCGGTAGGTTTTCTCCATGTCGATGCCCATGCCCAACTCGTGTTCGGTGTAGTGGATGACGTCTTCGATTTGTTCGCGTGTGGGGTTTTTGAGGAAGACGCTGTCGGTGTCGCCGTAGAGCACCGTGATGCCTACGGTTTCGGCGTGTTTGAGGATTTGGGTGATGCTGTAGCGTCCGATGGCGGCGGTGGCTTCTGCGACGGGTGGACAGTAGAGGTCAAAGCTGTCGGCGCCAAATACACCGTAGCTGGCGTTTAAAATGACTTTAAGCGCGCCCTGCGTGATGCCATACCAGCTGCGGAGCTCCGGCGGCAACGTTTTGTCTTTGGCGCGGCTCTTGTACCAGCGCACACGCAAATCGCGGAGTGAACCGATGAGGAGGCTTTCGAGGGCGCGTTTTTCGGTGCAGACCCAGTGCTGGGTGTCGGGGATGGTGTGGGCTTTGCAGCCGGGGTGGTTGCAGCAGATGGATTGGTAGCCCAGATTCCAGACTTTGATGATGGAGGGGTACAGGCTGGGAAAGTCCATGACTGCCACGTTGAAGTGCACGCCGGGTCTTGGCTCCACCACGATGGCGCCCTTGTATTTTTTGCCCTTAATCACGGCGGTGGTTGAGGTTTTGCCTTTTTTGGTGAGGATGTCTTCGGCGTTGGGGATAAGCAGGCCCTTTTTGCGGTGTTCGCGTTGCATAAAGTTGCGGATCCAGCGGCTTACGCCTTGGCGGCTCACGTCCTCCATGGGCATGCTGGAGATGCGGGAGAGCACCAATATGAGTTTCATGGCGGAGTCGTTGTCGTAGCTGGTGAGTTTATAGGTGATTTCGCTGTCCCGCAGGCAATACGCAGCGAGTTCGCTGTAGCTGAGGTCGCCGAAGTCCTTGTCAAGCTTGATTTTGGGGGTGCCGATCAACGCGTTGCCGACGTCGTCGAGGCCCACGTCTTTGTATTTGCCGCCGTAAGCGTAGATTTGGACGCTACGGTTGAAGAAATACTTGTAGAGGTCAATGTGGATGCCGCTGCGCAGCAGGCAGACGCGTTTGCCGATTTCGATGGGTACGTCTTTTTTGTAGAAGCCCAAGTTGGCGGCGCGGTGAGCCAGATAGCGCAGGTCAAAGTCGTCGCCGTTAAAGGTCAAAATAAAGGGAAACTCATCGAGCACATCAAAGACCTTTTTCAGCAGCTCCATCTCGGTTTCGCAATACTCCACCTGCAGCCCCGCCGTCAACGCTGGGTCACCCATCACCATGCCCTCGCGTTTAAGCACCAGCACTTTTTTGTCTCCGTCGCTGCTGTAAATCGAACATGCGATGACGGGACAGATGCCTTCGCGGGCGTCGGGCACGCGGCTAGCAAGAGGCGAGTAAACCTCGATGTCTATGGCGGCTCGGCGAAACATCGGCGCGGGATACTCAAGCAGCTCAGCCCACATCTCCGCGTACTCCTGTTCCTCCCCTGTGCAGTCCTTGAAGAGGCCCCGGATTTTGGTGAGGTTCTCAGATGCGGCGTGGTTGGCGACTTGGATGAGGCTGCCGTTTTCCACCTTGTACTCCATGCCGGGCATTAATCGGCGGTCGAAGATGTATGATTGGTAGTATTTGATTTTGGATTCCCAGATTTTAGCTCCTGAATCCTGCATGCGGGCTCCGAAGACTCCAGGGAAATCCTCTGGGATGATGTCTCGGATGGTGCCGGCTGGTCTGCCGCCGATGGCTAGGGGGTCTTTGCAGACGATTTTTGTAACCTCGACGGCTTTATCGTTGAGGGGGTCGATGCGCTGCTCGGTTTCGTAGTGATCAAAGCCCTCATGGGTCTTCACCCTCTCGAAGAGCTCCATTTCCTGCTTTGCTATGCTGGTTAAGCAGTAAGGTAAATGTCCGGTGTTATCGTACCAGAAGTAGATTTGCCCCATCTCCGGCTCATAGAGCTTGATAACTGCCTTGCGCTGTTTGCCGTCGTAGCTGGCGGAAACAAAGTAGCAGGGCGGCAAATTATCGGGGGCAACAGGCGGGTAAGGCAGGCGTTCCCGTTTCTTGGGTTTAACCGCCACCGTGGGCTCCTCGGGCTGGGGGCTGGGCGGCAATGCTTGGGGCTGGGGGGGCGGAGCTGGCGCTTTCTGCTCTGCTTTAGGCGCAGGCATAGCTGGTTGACTGAACCATTTGTCGAGTGTGCTTGCCATCCCACTTAACCTTGCTTGTTAAGTCAGCGTGGCGCCTAAAAGTGTTTACTAAACAAAACAGCCAGAATAACCCATACATCACATGGGCAGAATAGACAGGAAATAGCCAAAAACCATGTTAGAAAACGTAGAGTTCTCTTCGTGTGCTGCGCAGATTCGGGTTATGTTTTTGGTGGCGGTGGTTTTCAACTTCTTTTTTGGTGTCGAAGATTTCTCCGCATTCCACGCACATGTACTGTCCCGCATGGGTCTGCGGTGTGCATCTGCGCCTGATTGGTTGATTCAATCAACTTGCACCTCTAGCATATAAGGAAAAGGAGAAAGAGGCTTAAACTATTGTGTGTGACCAAATCCGCACGCACATTACTCCTCCTCGTATTCTTTGCCTTCCTCTATGAGTTCACGGACACGTGGACCACCTTTAGCGCCGCCTCTGCGTCCAGCTTCCTGCACCGTCATTTTTCCCCTGTTTGTGTCCATGTCTTCGGTTCTGCGGTTTTTCGACAAATAGGTCACCTCCATTTTGGGAGCATTTCCGGAACACAGGGGTCTAGCACCTTGGAGACTTCATAAATATATGTGGCTGTTCATGTGCAGTTACATCAGGTTGCCCTAAAGCCCTTATTTAGTAGCAACGCATTTGGTTTGGTTGTGAAAAAACTTGCTGCGGGAAACCTACACAGTAGCCATTGAAACCTTAAGCTGGATGGAGATGCGGCGCCTCAACGAACGCTCCGCGCTGCTTCGGACCACCCAGCAGCTGGGCATAAACAATCCTCAGGCCATACGCCTCGCCTACAGCCTCGTGGTGGAGACGACCCGCCGCAAAAACCTCATCGACAAACTCATCAACGCCGTCTTGGCGCCAAAAACCCTCGGTGACTATCAGCAGGGCATCCAGGCGTTTCTGCGGCTCTACGTGTACCAGACCCGCGTAGCCAAGAACTGGGGCAAATATCACCTTAAAGAAGCCGAAAACATCGCAAGCCTGGGCCGAGCCATCTTGGGCTGGCAGGTCATGCGTGAAGTCGAGCCGTATCTGGGTTTCCTGTTAACGCGCCAGGTCGCCCCCCTCATCGCTGAGGCGCCAGTCGCCGAGAAAATCGCGTTGCAAACCTACAATCCCGTCTGGTTTGTGGAGTACTGCTTTAAACTCTTCGGCAAAGAGCAAGCAGCCGCGTTTCTGCAGGGCAACCTTAACCCCCCGCCCACCTACATCCGCCTCAACACCCTCGCCGCATCCGAAGAGGAAATCCAAACGAAACTCGAAGGCGAAGGCATCAAGCTCCAAAGGGTCCCCGACCTCAAATTCACCTACCAAGTCACCGAGCAAAAAGCCACGCTGAACACCTCGCCGAGCCTTAAAGCGGGGCTCTTCTACGTGCAGGATAAAGCCAGCTGCTTTGCGACGCAAGCCGCCAACCCGCAGCCGGGCAGCGTCGTGTTTGATGTTTGTGCGGCGCCGGGAGCCAAAACCACCTATCTTGCGCAGCTTATGGGCAACAGCGGCAGCATCGTTTCCGTGGATTTCTCGGCTAAGCGCATGCGGACTTGGCAGCGGGAGACGGCTCGGATGGGCGCGGAAAACGCGGAGGCTTTGGTGGCGGATGCACGGGTTTCGGTGCCGCTCAAAGGGCAAGCTGACCTTGTTGTTTTGGATCCGCCCTGCACCAGCACAGGCGTCTTTGGCAAGCAGCCCAGCGCAAAGTGGCGGCTGAGCACAAAAAGCATCCAGAACATGGCGGCGATCCAGCAGAAAATGATCAATAACTGCGCGGAGAAAGTCCGCGTCGGCGGCGCTTTGGCGTATTCGACCTGCAGCGTCACGCTCGAGGAGAACGAGGGCGTAATCGGCCAATTTCTGGCGGCGCATCCAGAGTTTAAGCTGGTGGAGATAGAACCCAAAATCGGCTTGCCCGGACTGGCGGGCCTCACAGCGTGCCAGCGCCTCTACCCCCACATCCACCACTGCAACGGATTCTTCATAGCAAAACTACAAAAACAATAGACTTTGATGAACTGGTCAGCGTAAACTCGCCTTACTTGAGTACGCTTTCCATTTCAAAATCAATGTATTTACTTAGGAACAGTTGTTTTTTGTTTTTTAATGTAACCCTACAGGTACAAAGGAAAGGTCCATAGGCTGAAACTGAAATGCCGATTATACCACCGCTATTTGTAATGTTAAATATTTTATCATCCCATTTTGGTCCCAAGAAAAATTCGGCATGGTCAATGTCCTCCAACTCATAAGAGTCCAACGACTGCGCTTGATGTCTCAAGAGATAAATCGCTATGTCAAATTTTTGGTTTTTTGTTCTTGACGGTTTAATGGTGTGAGCGATGAAAGTGAATTTACACTCTTCGTAGACTCCCTGCCTAAATTCATTCCATTCACCAATAGTTTTAATGTCGCATGATTTTGAAGATGGGCTGTCTTTTTCAAATGTTACTTGTGAAACATGTTTCAAACTTAGGAGCTGTAGCTCTCTTCCTAAATCTGCTGCGACTTGTGCCGCTAATTCGTCCTTGTTAGAGAAAAATGAACAAATGTGGTCTGCTTTTAGTCGGTCTTTCAGGCTGCGTAGCTTAATTTTTACCTCTCCATCATCGAGCTTAGAGGGGAGCCAAGGCGCATCTTCATTGACTAAATAGATAAATCGTTTGAGTCCTACTGCGCTTGCCATTTCGTATTCTGCTTCAATGATTGATTTGCTCTGGCCTTTTGGAATAAAACCATATCTGTGAGCATAAATTCCTACAAAGAAATCGCTTTCTTCACGTATTAGTCGTAAGCACTCATCTAAAGCTCTTTCATCTCTTGCGCCGAAGTGCTCCATGGAAATGTCAATGTGCCCAAGTTTTCTTATTGCTTCCCGCACGGTAGCACGATAGTCTTTCAAATCAGTGAAAGTCGAGGAAACGAAGATACGTTGTTGGTTCATTTTTCTTCCTCGGTTACTATTACCTCTGCTTCCTTGCTTATTTGATTTATCAAACCTCTATACGAGGAACTTCCAGCTTCAAACTAACTTCCAAAATCCCCCAGTGTCCGCTGCGGGGTCTCTTTGGGGTAAAGCGGATACGTTACTTTGGTGCCCTCCACATGTGCGAGTTCGCTTAGGTGGTGGGTGATGGTGCTGGTTTTGCTTATGATATGCAGCACCCGGATGCCCCGTGCAGCCAGCGCGTCGGATATGAGGTTTCGGTGGCATTTCCAGGGCAGCGCCTCCGCGCACATAAGCGCCATGCAGTTGCTCCTTGAGAGCGCCACGATTTTTAGGAGTTCCTCGCTGAATTCTTTAGTCTGCATGAAGTCGGCGTAGCCGCGGAAACTCGGGTTCTCCAGGGCTTGGTTGATGCTGTCGCGTTTGGGGTGGCGCAATCCTCCGATGCCGGGAAGGTGGATGTATCTGGTGCCGGCGGCTTTGAGGTGCTCGGGCAGGGTTTCTTTGTTGAATTGGGGGTTGTGGCGGCTGCGGGGCACCGTACGCACGTCGATGAGCACCGTGACGCCGTAGGTCTGCAGCAGCTCCAAGAATTCCTCCAAGGTGCGGGTGCTGTGCCCGATGGTGTACACGGCGTTCTCCTGCTGCTGGCTCAAAGCTGTCCCTCAAGGTATAGTGGGGGTTTTTGGCTATAAGACTTAGCCGGGGGCAGCTTAGTTTAGAATCCTTGACAAGGCTTAGTCAAGAAACCTGAACAAGAAGGCTTTTTATTTACTTCCCTTCAGCTTTAATTATGTCTAAGCACAGCAAACCCTGGTTGCTTGTATTGTTTGCTTTGTTACTGTCCTCTTTGTTGGCTGGAACAACTTTTGCTTCCTCTATCGCCACTCCGTCTGTTCCCACGTTCACCCTTGCCTTCATCGACAAATCGTATGATGTTTTACCAACCACGACTGTGGACCCTTATAATGGACAAAACATAACTGTCGACGGCTACCACGTTAAAGCTTCCGCGATAGAAATTCACATAAAAAACGAGGCGTTTAGCCCCTTCACGGCAGACTCAGGCGCGCAAGTTAACTACTACTATAACATCCGCTGGAAAGGCCATTTCGAGGACGAATGGATTTCCGCCTTCGCAGCCAACTACGGGTCAGGGTTTTTCCCCCGTGCCGCGGGGTCGGAAACTGTGTTTTCCACCGATGGCCAATACACCTGCGGTTTCCATATCCCCGTCACCGCTGATTTTTCACCAGGCGACCAAATTGACTTCCAAGTGCAAGCAATGATAGGTTACATCGTTGACCCCGGACCCTTTGAATCCGAGGTTTTCGAAGGGAAAACAAGCGGCTGGAGCAGCACCCAAACGTTAAAAATCCCCAAAGAAGCCTCCGCAACCACCAGCACTCCTACCTCCACTGCAACCGAGACGCCTGATCCAAGTGCAGCCCTACAAAACCCAACCGAAGTCCCTGCTCGACCAGTGACGGAGTCAGACTTGCCATTTGGGCTGGATTTACGCGATTTTGCTCTTGTGTTGTTGGCGGTGCTGGTTCCGGGGCTGTTTTTGGTTCTGTGGGTTATGCGTAGCAGAATCAGGGGTTTGGAGCGGAAACAAAGCGGCTGAGATGGTGTTGAGCATTCTCAAAACCACCCATTTTGGTTTTAGTCCAGAATCCTTGACAAGGCTTAGTCAAGAAACCTGAACAAAAAATCTTTTATCCAAAAAAATGCCACGCAAGTATGAGGGAATGACTTGAAAAAACATCTGGTCTACGCTTTTATAGCGCTGTTAGTTTCAAGCCTGTTTGCTGCCGGATACGCGTTAGCAGAAGCAACCCCTGTGCAGCCACTGTCCAGCCCCGTCATCATCGCCACCCCCACCCCTCCCCCATTGCCAACGACCACTCCCACCTCCACACCCACTCCCCCGCCTACACCGGTACCTAGCATATCTTTGGATTATGAGGAAGTCAGCCAAGCAACCGACGGCGATGAAACAGTGGTGACCTTGCGTGTTACGGCTTCGTACAATTTTGGGGAAACCGTGACCTACAATTTTGGGGATTTCGTTTTGGACATTCGATCTGCAAGAGGCGGAATAGAAGACACTTTTCATGTTTACCTGCTAACAGGCACCGCGCAGCCCCTTGAAACCGGCAGCGTAACCGTCGGCGCCACCAACCCCCATGCAGAGTTCACGTTGACTTTTCGGTTCTCAACAATCCAGAGCAGCTATGGCGGACCAACGCACTTTGCATACTACGAGTTAGTTTACAAGGCAAACGCCGCTTCCCCAGCGCCGCAACCCACAACCCCATCTACCCCCACGGATTCCCCCACCACTACCCCTTCCCCCGTCAGCGGTGACCATCCAGTTGCCTTGGACTTTGAACAAACCGCCATCGTGGTCTTTGCAATAGTGGTTGCGCTGTTAACCCTAGCGGTTGTGGTTTTGCTGAATCGTAGAAAAACCAGAAATAGCTTAGACAAGAAACCTATACAAGAAGGCTTTAATTCAAAAACCTATTGAGACATACCTATGGGCAGAACAAGAAAGGCTTCCACGTTCGCTTTTTTGCTGGTTTTATTAGCTGCCAGCTTATTCCCCGCTGCCTTTGCCCAGTCAATTCCTAAGCCGAAAGTGCCCGAGTTCACCGTCGCATATGTTGATTTATCCTACGATGTCCCCGCAACCACAAGCATAGACCAGTACTCGGGAAAAACGGTGACTACCCCTGGCTACCATGTCATGAACCGAACCCTGCAACTCGCCATCAAGAACCAACCGTTCACCTCAACTTTGCTGGATGGGCAAAACGTCTCTTTCTATTACAACGTCAAAGTAAAGGGGCAATACACCAGCGACTGGATAACCGTCTATAACCCTGACCTTTATTATCCAACCCAATCAGCATCTGATACCACAGTCCTGTATTACTTGATAGACCGAAACGAGTATCCCTTCTGGGACCACCTCGTTGACGGCGGAACCGTGGACTTCCAGGTTCAAGCATTAATTGGCGCTGTGCATCGCATCTCCAATATCACTGGAGGGAACCAGGACCCATTGGATATGTTTCCCTGGGTGTTTGAGGGGGAAACAAGCAGCTGGAGCAGCACACAGACAATAAGCATACCTGAGGACTCAGTTTTTGCCTCATCTCAACCTGGCCAAACGAGCTCCCAAACCCCAGATACCAACGCGCCTACATCATCAGCAATAGAATATACTCAATCAGACGCTGAATTCAATTGGCTAGCTGTTGCCGCTTCTGTTATTGTAGGAATTGTAGTTACTTTGTTGGTTGTGTTTCTTGTTCTGATGCATCGAAAAATTAGGGTTTTGGAGGCAAAGCAAAGTGGCGCTGAATAAAACCTGCAGCTTTTTCCTGATTGCGTTGCTGCTGGGCGGAGTAGCTTTCAGTTATTTTGGTGTAGTAGGCGCCGAATCTACTCCTAAACCGTCAGTGCCAGAGTTCACAGTAACCTTCGTTGATGCCTCTTATGACACTCCAGCCACGAGCACATATTCTACAGACCAGTTTACTGGAAAGCAAGTAGTAACTACCCAACCTGGGAGTCATATCCAAATTAAGTACCTGGAAGTTGCCATAAAGAACCAGCCATTTGCGCCAACAAGATATGGGAACGAAACACTGCAGTTGATGTTTGATGTACGGTGGCGAGGACACTTTTCCGAAAGCAACTACTGGTTTAGTATAAACACAACTTCCTACTATGGGGCATTCCTGTTAGCAGACCAGGCTAACGCCGAGGACCAGCAGAGTCCACTTGCAGAGACAACGAAGATGAAAATAGGCTTCAAAAACAATAATGGCACAGGAGAATTTGGCCCATACAACACCTTTAGAATTCCTGACCCTACGTCTGGCGGGGAAGTAGATGTTCAGGTTCAAGCGTTCATCGGCTACTATACACAGGAACCCATTCAATTTACGGTACCCCCTTCTATGGATAGCCCTCGAACCTACAACCTTTTTCATGGCCAATCAAGCGGCTGGAGCAGCACCCAAACGTTAACAATCCCCAAAGAAGCCTCCGCAAATACCAGCCCTCCTACCTCCACTGCAACCGAGACGCCTGATCCAAGTGCAGCCCTTCAAAACCCAACTGAAATCCCTGCTCGGCCAGTGACGGAATCCGCTTTGCCTTTTGGGCTGGACTTACGCGATTTTGCTCTTGTGTTGTTGGCGGTGCTGGTTCTGGGGCTGTTTTTGGTTCTGTGGGTTATGCGTAGTAGAATCAGGGGTTTGGAGCGGAAACAAAATGGCGCTGAATAGGGCATGCAGCTTTTTTCTGATTGCGTTACTGCTCTGTGGGGTAGCCCTCAGTTGTCTGGGCGCTGTAAACGCTCAAGCATCCATACCTAAGCCGTCAGTGCCCCAGTTCACCGTAACCTTTGATGGTCCCTCTTTTACGCTGAACACGACTTATCATTTAGACCAAAACACAGGCGAAGTCGTCGCTGACATCGGCTACACTAACCAGTACAGCTACCTAGTTTTAACCATAAAGAATCAACAGTTTGACTCTTCCCATGGGGAGCTCTATTATCAAATCCAAATAAAAAACCAGAATACCGGCCATCAATGGCAAAATGTCACCTATGACGGTCCCAACCCAAAGCAGACAACAAACTCCGAGGTCACCGAATTAACCCTCAGCATACAGGGTCAATGGGGTGTACCAAATCTTGCAGGTACCCAAACTGAAATTCAGGTTCGAGCAATGTTAGGCGACTTCTATTATGGGCATGTCTACGTTTTTGGCGGATGGATGTTTAGTGGGGAAACAAGCGATTGGAGCAGCACACAGAGCGTCAGTGTTCCAGCAAATGTCCCGTTAGGTTCCACTTCAACCCCCTCTTCCATGTCAACCCCGACACCTATACCCGCTAATTCGGTTGTTGTCTCCCCCTCGCCAACTGCAACCGTTGCCCAATCAGCCACGGCATCAGATGCACCCCTATTGAACTGGATAGAGCCGGTTGCTTTTGCTGTGCTGGTTGCCGTGGTTGCGCTGCTGGTTGTGTTTCTTGTTCTGATGCAAAGAAGAATTAGGGTTTTGGAGGCAAAGCAAAGTGGCGCTGAATAGAACCTGCAGCTTTTTCCTGATTGCGTTGCTGCTTGGTGGAGTAGCCCTCGGCTGTTTAGGGGCAATAAGCGCTGAATCTGTACCTAAACCAGCGGTGCCCCAGTTCACCATAAAATATGTCCCTGCAAGTTACAGTACTACCACCACCGACCCCTACACGGGCCAAACCACAACCACACAGCACCCCAACCGGACCATACAAATAACCATGACAAACCAGCCCACAATAGGCAGCAACCACTCAATCTACTATAACATTCGTGTTCGACCGCATTTTGAGGGTAACTGGACGGAACTATACCCACTTTGGAAGCTGCCTACAGCGCGATACGATTGGGACACAGAAACATGGACTTACTCCCAGTACCTATACACCCAAGAGATGCCGCTGGCGCTCCAAACACCCATCCAATCAAGCGGTCAATACACCACCGTAAATTTGCCTCTAGACGAAAATCCACGATACCCCCTAAGTCATCTGCCCGACAGCGCTCAATTGGACTTCCAAGTAGAAGCATTAGTTGGGCACGCCGCGCAAAGTTGGGCGATTCAGCATCCGCTTAATCCAGAGTATGGCGGTTACTACGTGGATTCAGTGGCTTATGATAGCGATAGCGGCTGGAGCGGCACCAAAACAATAAACCTCGCCGATTCCTCAGTCACCATTCAAGCCACGCCAAACCACACCTCCTCACCTGACCCCACGTTACCTTCTGCCTCATCCCCGCTACCAACAGCAACATCGGCTCAGCCAGAAGGCACTTTTGAGGTTCCCCCGTTAAGCTGGATAGAAATTTCTGCTTTCACTGGATTGGTGGTTGTGGTTGTTTTGTTGGCTGTGTTTGTTGTTGCTTTAAGCCATAAAGTCCAAGTGTTGGAGGGCAAGTTGGCAACATAGTAGCATGCAATCTTTCCACCTAAGACTTCAAAAAGGTGAAAGTAAGAGGGGGGTGCCTCTTAATTTAGGGGTGGGTGTGTTCTATGAGGGTTTTCTCTGTAGTCACGGTGGAGCTTCTTTCTACCCCCGAGGAGACGAGGCTGCTCTGCTGGGTGAGGTCAGCTTTGATGAGGCGGCAGCTGCTCTGCTCAATGTAGGTGTTTCCGCTAAGACGCAGCGTCATGCCATCTACGCCACTTATCAGGGAATTATCTGAGTGCAACGTCAAGGTGCCGCTGGATACTTCGATATGCATCACCGTGTAGGTGCCTGCTGGAACCGTGATTTCCTCGAATCCCACAAACTTCAAGGTGACCTCGCCGGTTAAGCCCAGGGTGGCGTTGCCTGTGTTTACGGGGATAGTCCACACGTCGCCTGCCCTCACGGTGCTCTGCGCCAGATAAGCCAGTATGGCGGGGTCGGTGGCGTTGTAAAAGATTAGCGGGCCGCCGGGCGCCATGAAATTGTTGTAGTAGCCTGCTTTGCTGATGTTTAGGGTTATCAGGGGCAGCTCGATGTTTCTGGAAAGGTCGGCTTCTGTAGTGATTTTCTCGTCGACAACGTAGTATTCGCCTTTATCCTCCAGTATGTCCAGTCGCAGGGTGGAATTGTAGCTTTGGCTACTTGACATCCCCGGCAAGGTGAGGGATGCGTTGGCGGCTTGGTTAGTTACCTGGTTGGTGTTCTGGTACACCATGCGCTCCCCGACGGTGTAGCTGAGGCTAAGCTGCATAGATGCGCCTGCGATCTGTGGAACCATCAACGCGGCAGCAACTATGACTGCAATTAACGCTATAGCCGCCACGGCAAAGTACATTTTGCGGCGGGGCTTTCCGGCTGCTGGCTCGGGGCTGCTTGGCGCCGCCAACGGGGGCAAACTGGGTTCTTGCTGATTAATCATATGCATCTCCAAGGCTATTTGGGCGGCTGAGGCATTTAAGGGCTTTTGACTAAAAACATTATCAAACAACCCTCTATACCGATTTTAGCGGAAAAGCTGTTCTAAACGTCCTTGCTTTAGGGTTTGCGAGATTGACGATGGATAAGACTCATGCCTGAGTATGTAAGAGGGTTCAAATCCCATTCTGCTCACCAAAAAAGTACCTGCCCTCTTATTTGATTAGGGTTAAGAAATGTTGACAAGGCTTAGTCAAGAAATCTGGATAATAACGCTTTTAACCATATTTATCTCAAGATTGGAGTATGCGGAAGATACCTAAAGCTACATTTGCGCTGATGACTGTACTTCTTTTAAGCTCAGCACTTATCTTTCAATCTCCAAGGGTAAATGCGGAATCGAACACAATCACTGTTCCAGACGATTATCCAACAATCAGCTCAGCTATCGGTAATTCCACAGAAGGAATAACAATACTTGTAAAGCAAGGAACCTATGAAGAGCAGACGCTTGTAATAGATAAAACATTAACGTTGATTGGTGCAGGAGCTGAAAGTACTACCATAAGCTGTCATCCTCAATGGGTATTTACAGGCGGATTTCACCTCAACGGTACTGGAGTTCAACCCGATTACGGCTATGATAGTCCAATAAAAATAACTGGGAACAATGTATCATTCTCAGGTTTTAAAATCGTAAGTGACCAATCCAGCAGTATCTCAATAAATGGAATTGGAGCTATCATTGTCTTCAATAATATTACAACGCCACTTACAATTTCGGGGAATGCACAAAACATTACAGGCAACTTTCTCAATTCGGGACTTCTATGTGCGGGTGGAGAAAACCATGTTATCTCTAGCAATCAAATAATTGATGGAATATACACCATGGCATCTCAATGCGCTATCATAAATAACACTTTTTCAGGCAAATATGGAGTTATGATGGGCGGAAATAACAACAAGATATTTAATAACACAATTCAAAACACTGGTTGCGCACTCTACTTTTGGGCCTATGCTGTTAGTAACTCTATTTACGGCAATAATTTCATCAACAACTCCCGGCAAGTGCAGATAGGCGAGGTCTACAATTCAACTGTTGCAAAATGGGACAACGGTGAGGTCGGCAATTTTTGGAGCGACTTTAACGGTCAGGGAAATTATGTAATCGACCAAAACAACATAGACTATTACCCCCTAAGTGAGCCCTATCATATGTCTACCAAATCAGTATCTAACTTAGATACCGCACTACTGATAGCTATTATTACAGTAGCTATTACAGCAGGCATAGTTTCTCTACTACTTTTTAGAAGGCATCGAAAAACCACTAACTTAAAGCAATGACTTTTTTCCACAGCTAAAAGTCCCCCTCTGCCTTAGATGGCGTTTTTTCGCCTTAATGAACGGTTCTGCCTAAGTGGACAGTCGTTTACTTCGTATTCACAATGCGGGCTGAAGTGCGCACCTCTCCTATAAAGGGGCGGGAGGTCTGCCCTGAGCAACCGCATCCATGGCATCTGCGCTGGCAGCCTTGAGTTGCAGGTGCACAGAGAAGAACCGCTAAACCCGGCAGGTGCAGACAAAGATCAGTTTCCCCTCGGCAGATGCATTGCCCTCTTTGCCCTGAGTCTGCATTTGTTGAGGGTATATTAAGAGGGGGGGTAGAGAGAGAATCGCACGTGAGCTCTAGCGCTTCTGCAGGCATCCAGATGTCCCTAAGCTCTGAGTTTCGCAGTTTTTTGGGTGCAGGTGCCTTCTAGGCGGGGAATTTGGGGTTTTGCTTTTATAGGAAGGTTTTTAGTATAGTTATTGTATGAGTCTGTGAAAAAGTCAACAGAGTTAAGTGAGGTTAAATTATGTCTGTATTTGCAGCACCAGGAGCATATGACCGTGCAATTACTGTATTCTCACCCGATGGGCGACTCTTCCAAGTCGAATACGCCATGGAACTCGTTAACCGCGGCGCAACCATACTGGGCATACAGACCAGCGATGGATTAGTTCTCGGCTCAGAGGAAAACATAGAGGTCCTTGAAGAAGCAGGGTACTCATGGAAAATCTTCAAGGTGGACGATCACATTGGAGCCGCCATCGTGGGGTTAAGCTCAGACGCACGCATCCTAATCGACCAAGCACGCATCTACGCGCAAAGCAACAAACTAACATACGACGAACCCATCGATATAGAAGTCGTAACTAAACGCATATGCGACATCCAACAAATGTACACCCAGCACGCAGGTGTGCGACCATTCGGCGTATCCATCATCTTTGGCGGCGTCGACAAAACCGGCCCCAGAGTCTTCGGAACACACCCCAGCGGAACCTACCGCGGATACAAAGCCACTGCGCTTGGCGCAGGACGCGAAACCGTTCTTGGCATACTCAAGGAAGAATACAAGGACAACTCGACCCTCGACGGCACCATAAAACTCGCAGTGAAATGCCTAGTTAAAGCCCTTGAAGCACGTCAGCTTCCACCCAGAATCAAAATCGCCGTAATCCCAGCCGCGACCAAGAAAATGGAAATGCTAAACGACGACACAGTGGAAGGCTACATTAAAGAGCTGGGTTCAAGCAAGTGACCCGCTAATGAGTGAAAGGTTCACCGTCGCACGTTTAACCCGCGACAATGAGCATTTCGAGATCCTAGTTAAACCCCAGAAGGCACTGGATTATCGAAACGGCAAAATCACCGGTATAACGGAGGTTTTAGCCGCCGAAACCATTTTCAGCGACGCAAACAAAGGCACCAAAGTCTCCGAAGACGCCATGAAGAAAGCCTTCAAAACGGTGGACCCCCAGAAAATCGCAGATGAAATCCTCAAAAAAGGAACCCTGCAATTAACAACCGACCAAAGAAGAAAGATGGTTGAAGACAAAAAAAGACAAGTAATAGACTTCATCTCCCGAGAAGCAGTCGACCCAAAAACCAACCTGCCTCACCCCCCCATGCGCATCGAAAACGCCATGGAGCAAATCCGCTATCCCATCGACCCCTACAAACCCGTAGAGGAGCAAGCACGAGACATCGTGAAGCTACTCCGCCCCATTCTGCCCCTCAAAGTAGAGCAGATGAAGGTGGCAGTGAGAATCCCCGCGCAATACGCAGCACGCGCATATGGCTCCATCAAGAACTATGGCGCCATCAAACGTGAAGAATGGCGTGGCGACGGCTCATGGTATGGCGAACTCGAGTTGCCCGCTGGTTCATATGCCTCACTGCTCAACAAGTTGGGTGACGTAACCAAGGGAAGTGGAGAAGCAAAAGTAATCTAAATATGAAGTTAAGGTGATTTTATGCCAGCATTCTTTGAAAAAAAACAGCTCGTGACCCCCGGTGAAATGCTCGCGGAAGGCGACTATTTACCCGGCGAAAACACGTACGTAGAAAACGGCAAGATTTACGCCTCAAGGATTGGACTCGTAGACAGCGACAACAAGAAAGTTAACGTAGTTGCACTTAGGGCTTTTTATGTGCCTAAAGTAGGCGACATCGTCATCGGCACAGTCGTGGAAGTCGGCTTCAACGGCTGGACCGTGGATATTAAAGCGCCCTACACCGCGCTCCTGCGTGCATCAGACGTTCTCAGCAGACCCTTCAAACCCCAAAACGACGAGTTATCCGCAGTCCTAACCGCAGGCGACTTAATCGTTGCCAAAATAGCATCCTACGACCGCGCACACGACCCCCAATTAACCGTGAGCGAACCCGGCTTAGGAAAGATTACCCGTGGACAAATCCTGCAGGTGACCCCGACAAAGATTCCCCGCATCATCGGACGCAAAGGCTCCATGATCTCCATGATTAAGCAGGAAACCAACTGCCAAATCATACTGGGCCTAAACGGCGTTGTCTTGGTGACGGGTAAAACTCTCGAAGAAGAGGAAATCGCCATAGGCGCTATCCGCAAAATCGAGGAGGAATCTCACACCAGCGGTTTAACCGATCGCATCACCCAGTTATTGAAAGAAAAGAAACCCGTTAAAGTGGAGGAAAACAAAGTTGAATGAAAAATCCGATAAGTTAATCGACAAAAAAGGCATTCGGCTCGATGGAAGAAAAGCCGATGAGCTGCGCCCCCTAAAACTTCAAGTTGGCGTACTCTCAAACGCTGACGGCTCAGCCTACATTGAACATGGCAAAAACAAAATCCTAGCCGCCGCGTTTGGCCCAAGAGAAATGCATCCTAAACACCTCGCCCAACCCGACCGCATGGTTCTACGCTGCCGCTACCACATGGCACCCTTCTCAGTGCAGGAACGCAAATCCCCCGCACCCTCACGACGCGAAGTCGAATTAAGCAAAGTCATAAAGGAAGCACTTGAACCCGCACTATTCCTTGAACTCTACCCCCGCACCGGCGTTGACGTATTCGTCGAAGTCCTGCAGGCAGACGGAGGAACAAGATGCGCAGCCATCACCGCCGCTGCACTCGCCATCGCCGACGCAGGCGTCCCCATGCGCGACTTAGTCGTGGCATGCGCCGCAGGCAAAGTCGACGACACCGTAGTTCTGGACCTCTTTGATGCAGAAGACAAGTTAGGTGCAGCAGACGTTCCAGTCGCATTCATGCCCAGCCTCAACGCTGTGACGCTGCTCCAGATGGACGGCATCTTAGCCCCCGCTGAGTTTGAGAAAGCAGTCACTATGGCTATGGAAGGCTGCCGCAAAATCTACGTGATGCAGAAGGAAGCGTTAAAGACTAAATACATGGTTGTTAAGGAGGATGAAGAGTAATGTCATCTCTTATCACTAAAGTCCGGCTAAAGCAAATTGAAGGCCTCATCGAAAAGAACCAGCGCCTCGACGAACGGGGCTTAACTGACTACCGCGAAATCAAAATCGAGCAAGGCGTCATCGAGAAAGCCGAAGGCTCCGCCCGAGTGCTCCTGGGCAAAACCGAGGTTCTCGTCGGCGTCAAAGTGGAAACCGGCGAACCCTTCCCCGACACACCCGGCGAAGGCGTCATGACCGTTAACGCAGAGCTTGTTCCGTTGGCTTCCCCCAACTTCGAGCCTGGTCCACCAGACGAAAACAGCATCGAATTGGCACGCGTCGTTGACCGCGGCATCAGAGAATCCCACGCTATCGACACCGCTAAACTCTGTATTGAGGAAGGCAAAAAAGTCTTCGTGGTCTTCGTCGATGTCTACGTGCTTAACCACGACGGCAACCTCATCGATGCATCTGCTCTGGCAGCCATGGCAGCGTTGCTTAACACCAAGATGCCTAACTACGAAATCACCAAAAGCGGCGAACTTAAAATCAAGCAAGGCTACAGTCAGCTGCCCCTTAAGAGTCACCCCATAACCGTCACCATCGGCAAAATCAACAACAAACTCGTCGTTGACCCCTGGCTTGAAGAGGAATCCGTGATGGATTCACGCATAACCTTCGCATCCAACGAGGCAGGCAACATCTGCGCCATACAGAAGGGCGGCTCTAGCTATTTCACACCGCAACAGATTTTAGATGCATCAAAGATTGCTCTGGAGAAAGCAGCTGAACTTCGCAAGAAACTTGGCTGGTGAACCATAAATGCCAAAGACAAAGAAAGTAGGTCCAACTCGAGGATTAGGAACAAGGTACGGCTCCACAGTAAGAAAACAGTACGTTAAAGTAGTCACGGAACTCAAGAAACCTCACCGTTGCCCCCAATGCGGCTTTATCCGCGTTCGCCGGGTCAGCGTGGGTGTCTGGCGATGCGGCAAATGTGAATTCACCTTTGCAGGCGGAGCTTACACTCCAACCACCAAGCTTGGCGCTGTTGCTCGTCGCGCAGCAAAGGGCACGGTTGCTGAGGAAGCCGGGGCTGCCGCAGCCGTCGAGGAAGCGGAATCAGACATCGATGTTGAATCGGCGCCTGAAGAAGAAACCGAGTAAACCTACCTTTTCCCCTTTTCAATTTTAGTTTTTATTTAAGCCTGCAGCTTAATCCCTACAGGGAACCATATGTCCAGCTGCGCACAAGCCACCATACACCTCAAATTCGCCACCGAAAAACAGTTAACCGCAGTTCTCGCTGCACTGCAACCCGAAACCAAGGCGCTGCCCACAAAGCGATCAAACGTGGCGCTAACACGCAGCGGCAGCCAACTCACCCTAAACGCCACAGCAGAGGACACCGTGGCGCTGCGGGCAACCCTTAACGCATACCTGCACTGGATACAATCCACCCTAAACGTCCTAGAAGCCCTAGAGAAAACGTAACTACTGTTGCTCTGCCACGTCTACCCCCCCTCTATTTATAGGCTCAGCGACTGCTGGCTTTCTTGAAGGGTTTGTCTGCAACTGTTGAGGATACGCTTTTTCTGCTGGGCGGCTGTTGGATGGGGCTTGTTTTGCCTAGGCATCTGCCGCGGGTCTGGTCTGCGCTATAGTCAAAGCCAAGCCGTCATGATGCTCTGAAGGACCTCCCTCCCCATTAATAAAGGCGCAGAGATGGTTCTGTTACCGATATTGTTTAGTATTTGACCTAAATGGGTGAACCACAAATTTCATCAAGCTCTCGCAGCAATTTGGCTGACAAATAAAATCTAGAACTCTTAATGGCTATTCGAATTGCTTTTAAGTCCTCAGGAGTTAGAAGAGCTTTGTTTTTCATCTCCTTGATTATACCTATTGTTCCTGTCACTTTCACGCCCAGAGTTTCACAGATGCCCCTTCCAAAAGTTTCGTCTATTACACAAGTAAATTCTGGATGTTGGCGAGCGTAAGAAATGACCCAGAACTCACCACTTGAGGATTCATTAAAGAAATATGGTAATAAATCCTCATCCTCATTAACATCAATAGGGTTGAAAACCTGTTTGAATAGTTCAATGCTCGGCTTAGGGCTTTCACCATCGCCGACGGAATATTCTTCCATTACACGGTTAGGAGCTAATATTGTGTAAATCTTGGAAAATGCTTTGAGTTGGGCAAACAGTTGACACTTTTCAAGGAGCATAATAGAAGGCGAGCAATCGAAAATGAACTTCGGCTTACTTGCAGAGTCCTTCAAGAAAATCTTTCTCGCTCATATCAAGCCATTTAGCGGCGGTTGCCGAATTTACTTTCCCTTTCAAGAAGAGGTTCTGCACCAAAGGTACTCTCCTTTTCTCAAGCCGTGAAAATTCTGTTGAGTTAACTACTGACTCAGGGATAAGATGGTACATAAAGAACATCAATTCATCGGGTTTTAGGTCATTAAGCTGTTGCTTTGCAAACATCAGCTTTTCCAGTTCTTTCTTATCTAGACCTTGTAATAGTTCCCTTGCCGCATCTTGCCCTTCAGGTGTGAGCGTTACCGTATCTTTTTCGTCTATATCGACTAAGCCACTATCTTGTAGCTTTTCGATATTTTCTTTAAGTTCGTATGATACGACTCCATACTTGTAATAGGAGTAAGCGATGTCATTGGTTTTTCTTAGATACTCAAAATAACGAATGATTTTTTGAAGGTGCATTATGTCTATATCCGAGCAACCCTCACGGTCTTTTAGCGCTAAGGCTACGAGCGAGTACTTTCTAGTAGGTGCATCAAGACCGTAATCTTCAATATAGGACATAATTTTAAAAGGGGAATAAGTTGATTAAATAGCTATGGGACAAATATTTAAAATCGATAAGTTCGAACGGGAAGAGGAAATAGGTGTAGCCAAGAAGAAAATTTACGCTTCAGACAATAGCTTCTCTTTCGAAGGACCCGTCGTAACGCAAAAGGTAGCCCCAGTTGACGCTGATAATAATAAAGTCAACGAAATTGTCCAACATATTAACCCCAAAAGAGTAAGGACTCTTGAGAATAACAGGATAAAAAATTTTACCGATGATATTAAAAGCTATTTTTGCCCCAATAAACTCAACATAACAATTTTTGACATGCAGTATAGCATAATGCCAAACGAGGATACCCTTAGATTGATTGCACAGGCACTGCATGGAGCAAGCGATAAAGCCGTTTTCCTGCCAGCAATACAAAAGTCTCTAGTGCAAAGTATTCCTAAGGGTAGAAAAGGTCCTAATTGGGATGACAACAAATTTTCAAGTTACAAAAATATGCTAAAAGTTATGTTTGAAGAAATAAGAATGCATAATGGGAAAGAAATTGTTGGCATGATTCCCTTCTTTTTGCCTATTAAATATCAAAGAGAAATAATCGACTATTATTTTGCTGAAGGTGTACGCACATTTGCAATCGACGCTAACTTTAGTGATTTAATGAATAATGCGGAAGACCTCTGCTATACACTTTCAAAAATCAAGAAAGGGGTTGATGGTCTCGAAAAAACAGTTGTTTTTGCCTTTAATACTGGAATTGGCTATTACGATCCAAAAGAAGTTGTTTCAGACGATTTCTTGAGCATCTTCGCTTATGTAGATGTTTTGGGTTCAACGTTTAAGGTAAGACATGGCGGTGGCAACGGTCCACTAAAAGGCAGAATATTTTCGAGCGAAAAATATTCTTACGACACAATGCTGGAACCAGACTTAAAATTAAAGTTCGGCAATAGCGTTAACTCACTAACAATTAAGAATGTTAATAGGTCTGAACAAGCGAAAGAAACATCAAACGTTAGACCATTGATTGGAGAACATAAAATAAAGCCTTACTTAGCCACTAAATCGGCGGTAGTAAAAAGGGAATCGATAAAGCGGCTAGAGACGATTGCTCACAAAGTTGGTTAACTGATTCTAACGGTTTCTTTTATTTTCCTTTCCCATTCAGAATGCGTCATTATTCCTTTTTCTTCTAAGACATCTACAAGGCTTGAAAGCATAGAATCCAATTGATCAACCTCTTAGACAGGAATGACTTATTCTCGACCAAGGCAATCGGATGCATACAAGAGGGCTGCTTTGCAAACTGCAAGTGCCGGCCAAACTGGGCTATAGAGTGCCGCTTTTCCATGTCTTAGCGGTTTCATAGCATAGAAAAACCACAAAAACCGCCGTTACCGCCAACGAAAACACGTATTCCCGATACATCACCGAGGGCTGCAGAACTGTCAGCTCCAGAACCAGCGCCGCCACCGCGAAGATGGCGTAGAAGAGGTACCGTGGGACGAGGAACCGGCTGATTTTGATGCTGTTCTCCAGCAGGTACTTGGCAACGCTGTATCCGCCCAGTTCGCGGCGCAGCAGCCCCGCTTCTTCGAGTTTGCCCAGATGGTAGGTGGCAACCGATGAACTGCTGAGGTCAAGCGCCCTTTGGAGTTCCCGCGTGCCCACTGGCTTTTTGCTTTTCAGTAGGAAACGGTAGACTTCAAGGGTTGTTCCCTTAAGCACTTCTTTGGATTCGCCAGTTGACACAGAGGACACTTACCCAGAGAATATTCTGTTTAAGCATTTAAGAGCTATGGACAGCGACTGTTCGAAACTTTAGAACATCTTTACGCTAAAATAGCATTAAATAAAGGTCTGTATATTCAGTAACTGATTACTGAAAGGTTCAGAAAATGAATACTAAAATGCTGATGGCTCCGGTTCTGGCAATAACGCTTGCGTTACTGTTAGCGGGCGCTATCAGCATGATTGTACCCCAAGAACAAGCCGATGTGTTCACGACGGGGTCAGAAAATTATGGCGCTAACCCAATCCCGACGCCTCGAGTGGGTGCATCGGTGCCGACAGCGGCCCCGCAGCCTATGGCTTCAGCGGCCGACCTCTACTCCCTCCCAGCCTTCCTCATGTTCGCGGCTGCGGCGGTAATCGTCGGTGTAGCCGTGGTTCTGCTGTTCTTCAGAGAAAAAAACCTCGACAAGAATTAAAACGCTCTCTGTGTGCTAAAACCAGAACAACACGTGCTAAAGCATCGCATTAAGAACGACCTGTCCCTCTTTTTAGCACAAGGAAGACACTACCATGATGATTATTGACCCTGTAGTCAACGCCTATCCATACCTGATACTTCTTGCAATCTGTGTACTAGTTGTTTTAGTGGTGTTTTGGAAGTATCCTCCGATGAGGGCTTACCGCAGAAAACGCAACCTTATGGCCTACGCAGCCTTGATTGCCATTTTCTGTTTAATCAGCTATCGAGCCTACGATGTGACTGCGGGTCCAAACCTGGTTTCGTTTGGGATACAAAAAACCCAAAGCCCCATTTTTGTGGGGCAGCAAAACCAGTTCACCGTAACCTGCTACAGCCAAGGCGCTAAAAATGTGCAATTTTACGTGGTTTTCAAATCTGCAAATGCCACGCTCCAAACGGGGGGTCAGCAGGGCTACATCCAAGTCAATGATACAGCCATAAAAATCCCCTTTAGCTTCCATGGCGAGGGCCAAGAAACCAAGCCCGTTTACTTCACGGCAGCCAACGCAACTAGCCTCTCGTTTTATCCCTCTGTTGAGCGCCAAACAGATAGCCCAATGATTGTCACCGCATATTTAACTAATATTCAATGTAACTGGGATGAAGCTACCCAAAGTTTTGCCATGGCTGATTCGCCGCCGCTTGCGGTTCCAATGCCCGCGATTGGAGGCTCCTTTTAGGCCCGCTTGGTCTGGCAAAGAAAAAGACTGGGGCTTGGCTGGGTGTACTAAAACCAGAACAGAACGTGCTAATACATCGCATTAAGTACCGCAGTTACCCTACTATGCAAGGAGCATAGCCGATGTCAATAGCACACACCGATCCCTTTCTCTACATCGTTGTATTCATCGTTATCTTTGTGGTCTTCATTGCTGCCGCAGCAAAAATTCCCTCTCTGAGGCGCCCAACAAAAAGGAACCTGCTAATCTATTTGGCTGTAGCGTTGGCGCTAAGCTTACCCATGTATCAAGCCTACGATGCATCTTTAGGGGTTGCCGCCGTCACATACCACGTTGAAGCCCAAGGCGACCGCTTCTACGCTGACCGAGCAAGCCAGTTCACTTTCGTTTGCACAAGCCTTTGCAGAAGGGCAACAAGCTTTAATTTGCTAATAACCACAAACAACGCTACCTTCGAAGCTAACCCAGATTATACGCAGCTAAACGACACCGCAATTAAACTGCCCCTTAGCTTCCAGGGGGTCCACAGGGAACAAAGCGTTTCGGTGCTGTTTAGAATAGATGAAAGCGTGGCGGGCTGCGATTTCACCCTCACTGTGGAATCCGAAAACAGGGGTCCCATCGTTACCGCTTCTACAGATAAAGTCTACTGCGTATGGAACAGCACCTTGGGCTGCTATCTGGTGAGCACCACAAGTACCCCCTGTGTGTTATGAGGTGGAGTGTATGTTCGGAAAAAAAGGTTTAGTTCTTCTCGGTTTGGCGCTTCTGCTGTCGTTTTCCGCCCAGACATTTCTATCCGCCACCGCAAACCCCATTGCGCCCCCGATGCTCACCGTGGATTCGCCCCAAGACAACCAAATCTACCCAAGCAGCGTCATGCTCAGCTTTGCCCCCACTTCCCACAGCGGCTACAACTTCACTTCGTTTAGCTACAGCCTCGATGGGCAACCGCCAAAACCCACCGATGGACACACGCTTCTATCAGATTTAGCCTGCGGTTCTCACACCATAGAAATCTACGGCAACGGCACCTCAGATTGGAGCTCCGAACCAAAAGTCAACATGCTCCTTGGCATCGTGTATTTTAGCGTGGGGTACTCGACGCAGTGGCTGGTGTTTCTCCTGGTTCTTGTCGTGGTGTTTGTGCCGCTTCTGCTGGGTTGCTTCATCAACCGTAGGCAGCTCTCTGCGCGGTTTCATAGAAAGAAAACATCTGCTTTCTGGTTAGGCAGCGCCGTCCTGTTTTTCTCCGCTGTCATTTTTGCTCCGTCGGCGTGGCAGCTGGCCAGCAACTACCTGTTCCCGCATTATCCCCGTGGGCTACAGTTTTCTGCAGTGCCGGGTTTTCTGTTTGGTTTGGCGCTTGTTGCGGCTGGGCTTGTTTTGGTGGCTGCCGGCACCAGACGGCAAAGCTTCCGCTGAAAACTTGGATCTGCAAAAACCTCAAACGCCTCCCTGTTTTCTATCGCACCTGCAGCTTAGGGGGCGAGGTGGGTGCCGTTCCAATAAATCACTGTGCCATAGCGGCCATGGGCATCAGCCATCAGCGATGGGTAATCGCAGAGGATGTCAAAGTCTGCCCCGAACTGCATGATGAGTGCTTCTACCTCGCCGTAGATCTGCCGGCTTTGGCTATCGCCGCTCCAGAGCCCCCAAACCGTGTCGTTTGAGCTTCGGAAGCCAAAGCCATAATCCGCGGGCAGTACATACGCCGTCTTCACCGCTGCATAATCCGCTTGAGGGTGGCTGGCGATGTAGCTCCAGAAGTCTTTTAGCGTATCGAGGTGCTCTTGACCTAATATGCCGTGTTTGTCTGTCTGCGGATAACTAAACACCACCGCATATCTGGCGCCGCTGTCATAGGCTAAAACCAAATCCTCATACACCTCCGCTCCCGAGGCAATATAGGGTTCCTGGCTGTAGGTCCAAGTTATCATGGCGCCCCAGTCCTTATCGTGGGCTCGGGCGGCTCCCCTCACCAAGGCGATTTGCTGCTCGCGGCTACTGTTCCAGCCCAGCTCCGCCAACACCACATCGTAGCCTGCGCGGTAATCAAACCAGTACAGCCCATAATCCGCCGTCAAAACCTTCTGCCCCTCCGCCTGATAATACTGGATCTCAGGCGCCAAAACATCCACGTATTTTTGGGCTGCCTCCGCGTGGCTTTCTGCAGACCTGACTTCCATGTATCTGCTGCGGTCGATTTGGTCGCCGCCTGCTTCGTCCCAGCGGTAAACCGCCAGAAACTTGTCGCCGTAGCGCTGTTTGGCATCGGCTACCCATTCTGCGGGCGTGGTGTTTTGCCAGCTGCTGTACTGGGTGAGGTTGGTGAATAAGACCACAAAATGCAGATCAGCCGCTGCGATGTAGTTGCAGCTCATATCCAGCAGGGTCCGGTTTATGGAGACACCGGGCAGCCCCAGAACCACCAGATTCGTGTAGTTTTTAACTTCGTCTACCAGCGAGGTTAAATCTTCAATGTCGCCGTATGCGACTTCTACGCCCACATAGAACGTTTTGGGCGGCTTGTCGGTGTGGTAGCTGATGCTTAAGATGGCGGCGGAGACAACGATGACTGCTAGGATGGCGGATGCGGCGATGAGTGCTTTTCTGTTGGGTTTTGGCATGGCGGTTCCTCCGTTATGGATATGGCGGTGTGGGTTGAAAAGCTTTAGTTAAAATCCGCTGATGCCGCTGTTTACTTGTATTTTACTTTGAAAATAAGAATGATAACAGCCTGGACAAACGCCACGGAGTTCGCGATGATTATGGGCAGATGGTTGGTGAGCAATCCATAGATGAACCACAGCAGGACTCCGCTGCAGAATAGGCTAAACATCCCCGTTGAGATATCTTTGGTGGATTTGGTTTTAATCACCTTGAACAGCTGAGGAAACAACGCGACGGTGGTTAACGCGGCAGCTGCCAATCCAAGGACTGTAATAGCATCCATAGCTTCTCTAAGTGGACACAGCATGGTATTTTACCTTTCGATTATGAGGCGGAAATCCGCTTTGCTTGGGTAAATCTTGTTTTTTCCTCGACCCATGATGGATGTTTCTGCTAGGGAAGGTTTAAATAAACACCAAGTCATTTCGTATATGCTTCAAGCTAAAAAACGGATGAAAATTCAGCATGTCACAGGAATACCGCTATATTGTTCGTATCATGGGCACCGACGTTCAGGGCACCATGAAGACTTCTTATGCAGTTGCACAGGTTAAAGGCTTAAGTTCAAGCCTCGCCAACGCCATCATCAAGAAGGCAGGCGTAAACCCTGACCTACGCGTTGGTTTGATTACTGAATCAGACGTATCAAAAATCGAAGATGTAATCCGGGACCCAGCAAAATATAGCATCCCCGCATGGATGTTTAACCGCCGCAAAGACAGCGACACCGGAAAAGACATGCATCTTCTAAGTGCAGAACTCGCATATAAAATAAAAACTGACATTGACGGAGCCAAAGAAATCAGGTCCTGGCGTGGATACCGCCATGCTTACAGCCTGAAAGTAAGAGGCCAAAGAACCAAAACCACTGGGCGCCAAGGTAAATCTTTAGGAGTTAAGAAGAAGACTCTGATGGCTAAGCCGGGTGCACCTGCCGCCGGAGGCAAATAAGCATGGGAGATCCAAAGAAGCAACGTAAGAAATTCGAAACGCCACGTTTCCCTTGGCGAAAAGACATCCTCCAAGAAGAACTAAAGCTTCTGGGGCTATACGGTTTACGTAACAAACATGAGCTTTGGCGCCACAAAACCACCCTGTCCAAGGCCAGAGGCATCGCCCGCTCCCTCATCAGCAAAAGCGAAGAGGAACGCGCGAAAATGGAGAATGAGCTGCTGGCAACCCTTAAAAAGAAGGGTATCTTGGCGGAAACCGCGGTTCTCGACAACGTGCTCGACTTAACCATCGAGGACATCTTGGAGCGGAGACTGCAAACAATCGTTTTCCGCAAGGGATTGGCACGCACCAGCTTCCAGGCACGTCAACTTATCACTCACGGCCACGTAACCATCGATAACCGCAGAGTAACCATCCCCGGCTACATCGTGCCCAAAGAGGAAGAGCCAAAAATCGTCTATTCACCTGAAAGCGCCGTTGCAAAACAGGAGCATCCCCTACGCTTGGGCCTTAGCGTTGTAGCTAAACCCCCTGAGGTACGGGAACCCCGTAGAGGACGCAGAGGCGGACGCGGAGGCGGCAGATTCTGAGCGCCAATAGCAAACGCAACGAGAAATGGGCAATTGTCCATATCTTCAGTTCCTACAACAACACCCTAATCCACATCACTGACATATCTGGCGCAGAAACCATCTCACGCACCACCGGCGGCATGTACGTTAAAGCAGACCGCATGGAATCCTCACCCTACGCAGCTATGCGAGCAGCCACAGGCGCAGCTGAAGTTGCACGTGACAAAGGCATAACCGCCATACACATCAAAGTCCGCGCACCCGGCGGCAGTGGACCCAGAACCCCTGGGCCAGGCGCACAGGCAGCAATCAGAGCCTTAGCAAGATTTGGCTTCCGCATTGAACGCATCGAAGAAGTCACCCCGATTCCCCACGACGGCACAAGACGACCCGGCGGAAGAAGAGGCAGAAGAGTCTAATCTCTCCACCCCCACTATTTAAGGGGAAAAATACAAATAATGCACCGAAATATCCTATTGACCGCGCATCAGTTGATGTAACTTATTGGAGTGTCTCAGCAAGTGAAAATGGAAATCTTAGAAAAGAACGATATTGCCTTACGCGTTGTAGTTCGAGACGCGGATGTTCCTTTAATGAACGCTCTGCGTCGCTTAGCGCTTGCTGAGGTTCCCTGTATGGCAATTGAAGAAGTCGTCATGATCGAGAACAGCTCGATTCTGCAGGACGAAATCATCGCGCATCGCCTCGGCCTTACCCCCCTGCGCACTGACCTTGACTCCTATAATTTGCCTGAAAGCTGCGAGTGCCAAAGCGAATTCGGCTGCCCCCAATGCCGCGTCACCCTAACGCTTGATGCAGAAGCCAAGGATGGCACCCGAACTGTCTACTCAGGCGAAATCGTCTCCGAGAACCCCGAGATTCTCCCGGTTTCCGACAAAATCCCAATTATTAAGTTGGCAAAGAACCAGAAGCTGAAGCTTGAAGCGTACGCGCGGCTTGGCAAAGGCAAAACCCACGCTAAGTGGCAGCCTGTCTCGATGTGCGCTTACAAGTATTACCCCAAAATCACTGTTCCCGCGGAGAAGTGTGAGGGCTGCTCTAAATGCGTTGACATCTGCTCCAAGAAGGTTTTAGCTTTCAAGGATGAGAAAATGGCTGTCCGCGACCTCTTAGCCTGCACCTTATGCATGGACTGCGTCGAGGCCTGCACCCAGAAGCCTTCCCCGCTTAAAATCGAGTGGGAAAAGAACGCGTTCATCCTAAACATTGAATCTACAGGTGCGCTTCCACCCGAGCGGGTACTTAAAGAAGCCACCAAACTGTTAGGCAAACAACTAGACGAATTTGAAACCTTAATCAAGGCTGAACTACCATGAGAGAAACCAAAACCACCAACCCCCAACTAATCGAACTCATCAGTCTTCTACGCAAAACAAGCAGAGAACAAGAAGCCCCCATCTGGCTAGACGTAGCAGACCACCTGGCTAAAGCCCGCCGCCAACGCATCTCCGTGAACCTAAGCAGCATAAACCGCAACACCGAGAAAGCCGACGTTGTGGTTGTTCCAGGCAAAGTTTTAGCTTCAGGCGCATTGGATCACGCTGTAACCGTCGCCGCCTTTGAGGTGTCGGATGCAGCAAAAGCCAAGCTTGCAGCAGCTAAATCAAAATGTATCCCAATCCAAGAGCTCATCGAGAAAAACCCCAAGGGCTCAAACGTAAAAATCATCCGGTGAAAACAAAATGGCACAAACAACAGTTAAACCCGCAAAAGCACCCCAAGCAACCTTGGTTAACGCTGAAGGCTTAATCGTTGGTCGAATGGGCAGCAAAGTCGCCAAGATGCTGCTTAACGGGCAAGAAGTCATCATTCTTAACTCTGAGAAAGCAGTTTTCTCAGGGAAACGCAAAAGCAAAATCGCCGAAGCTCACCTTTTCCTTGAAGTCGGCGCACCCGAACGTGGACCCTTCCACTACCGCAGACCCGACCGGTATCTACGCAAGACCCTACGCGGCATGCTTCCCATAAAGCAGCCGAAAGGCAAAAACGCGTATAAGCGCCTAAAAACCTACTTGGGCGTGCCATTGGAATTCAAGGATAAAGAAATGGTGACTTTCCCCGAGGCTTCCGCGGCGAACCTTAAAGGTCCACGCATCACCCTTGGCGAATTAGCCACCGAAATCGGATGGAAAAACAGGATGGAAGAATAATCATGCCAGCAAAAAAAGTACTCGTAGTTAGCGGAAAACGAAAAACCGCAGTTGCCCGCGCCATACTCAAGCAGGGCATCGGCAAAGTCCGCATAAACCTCACCCCAGTCGAAATCTACGAACCCGACATCGCTAAAGCCAAAATCATGGAGCCGCTTCTGCAGGCAGGCCCAGACATCTGGCAGGCACTAGACATGGACGTGAAAACCAGCGGCGGAGGCTACATGGGTCAGGCAGAGGCAGCCCGCATGGCAATCGCCAACGGCCTATTGAAGTGGACCAAAAGCACTCATCTACGCACCGTCTTTAGCGAATACGACCGCACCATGATTGCAGGCGACAGCCGCGCTAAAGAAACCAAGAAATTCGGCGGTGCAGGCGCACGTTCCAAGGAACAGAAATCATACCGGTAAGGAGACATAAAAAGTGATTATTCCCGTAAGATGCTTCACCTGCGGCAAGTTGGTTGGAGACCGATGGGACGAATTCACACGACGCATAAAGACAGGCGAAAACGCCAGCGACGTCCTTGACAGCTTGGGCCTTAAACGGTACTGCTGCCGACGTATGCTGCTTTCAAACGTTGAAATCATCGATGAAGTGCTGCGGTTCTACGAAGAAGCAGAGAAACGCAAAGAAGCCCGCAACTTCTACTAAACCCTCTTTTTAGGGGTTCTACTTCTTATTCAATAAATACTTATTAGTGGATAAAGGCTATTTCCTGTTTGAGGAAAATTCGTCTTGGTTCAATCTTTCTCCTCTGTGCGGTCGCTTGAAGAAATTGTTGAGCAACTGCGATTGTTGAAACCTGCGTTGAAGGTACGTTTTAAAGTAGAGACCTTAGACGTGTTTGGATCATATGCAAGAGGAGAACAGAATGAAAAAAGCGATCTTGATCTTTTAGTGACATATTGCGACCCAGTCAGTCTTTTTACTGTTTATGACTTGAAGCAGTTCTTGAGGCAAAGGTTACAGTTGAAAGTGGATGTGGTTTCGAAGGATTATTTGAATAGGCACATAAGAGACCAAGTGCTAAAAGAGGCTGTTTCAGTCTGACAGAAAATCGTCAGCCAAGAGATCCTAAACTTTACCTTAAAGAAATCATTGATTACATTGACGACTTAGGAGAGATCGTTGATGGTTTAACCTATGACCAGTTTATCAAACAAAAGATTAACCAGCATGCCCTAAAAGATATTCTAAGAGATATTGCTGAAGCTGTTTGGGCTGTCTCAAAAAGCAAACGGGTAAGAGAGCAATTCTACTACCACCATATTCCATACGAGAAGCTCTGTGGTATGAGACACGACCTTACCCATGAATACTTCAGCGCAGACTGGCCTACAATATGGACTACAGCAATAACCGAATTGCCCAAGTTGCGGCCTCAATTCAAAAAGATTCTAGATAACCTCTAACTGACTTATCGGGGAACGTAAGTGTCCAAGAATTGGTTAACTCACCTAAAAATCAACCCCATCACAAGTCTGCTTTTATGCGGCAACGGAGCCATCGAATACTTTACCCGCCGAGACCTCCTCAACGAAACCGTCCAACCCATAACTTTTGTCTGGCAACTGCCAGAAGTCCAGCGAATCCTCCGGAAGCAGAAACCTGACGGTTCATGGCCCCACACCGGCAAAGAAACCGTAACCTACCCAAAAAACCACTATGCATTAGTCGAAACTTGGAAAAACCTCCGCATCCTTGTCGAACATTACCAACTCACCAAACAGCATGAAAGCGTGCCTAAAGCGGCTGAATTCCTGCTTTCTTTTCAAACTAGCCAGGGCGACATCCGCGGCATGATGGCAAACCAGTATGCCACCTACTATACGGGTGCAATGCTGGCGGTCCTTATAAAAGCAGGATACACAGATGACCCGCGAGTGGAAAAGGGACTGACTTGGTTGCTCTCCATGCGCCAAAACGACGGCGGATGGTCAATTCCCATCTTAACCCACCAATATGCCCTCACACAGGCAACCATAAACAAACTCACAAGCACCTACGCCGAACCCATAGAACCCGACCGCACAAAGCCCTTCTCGCATAACTGGACCGACATGGCTCTGCGCGCCTTCGCCGCCCACCCCGCGTATCGCCGCTGCAAAGAGGCGCATGCAGCCGCGGACCTGCTCAAAACATCCTTCTTCCAACCCGACTACTACACCTCATATCAGGACAAGCGTTACTGGGTACGGTTCCTGTTCTGGTGGCCTAACCTCGTCACGGCGCTGGAGTCGCTTGCGTTGACGGGCTACCCCGTAGACGACGCCGACGTGCAGCGGGGCCTAGATTGGCTTGCAGATAACCAGTTGCCCAGCGGCTTGTGGAAGCTTGAGTACGGCAAAGCAGCAAGAGCGAAGATGGGGGTATCCAGTGAGCAGCTATGGCTGGCTCTTAGGATAGGAAGAATATTCAAACGGTTTTATCCATAGACAAACGTATCTTCTACAAACTGGCAAATCTGTCTGCCGCAACTGAATAGAAACTTCTATAGTAATCCAACAAACAACCAAGCAAAACTGCCATGAAAATGCAAAAGCAGACCAATTCCAACAATCCCTCAGCAGACGCCTAGACTATAAATAAGGGGGATAGAGAAAAAATCACACGTCAGAGCCGACCCAAGCCATCTTATACGAGCCTGAACCTGTTTTTCCATAGCAAACAAACTAAACACCCCTCGAAGTCGCCTTAAAGTTTATATTTGCGTTTGATTTTTGGGTATTTCCGAATTAAAATAGGTTCTACTAAAGTAGGGATAACGAAATGGCATATTTAACAACAACAGGTTCAGGACAACCCGTCCTCATCCTTAAAGAAGGAACAACCCGAAGCAGAGGCAAAGAAGCCCAAAGAAACAACATTATGGCAGCCCGAGTAATCGGTGAAGTCCTCAAAACCACCCTTGGACCACGCGGCATGGATAAAATGCTCATCGACAGCCTAGGCGACATCACCATAACCAACGATGGCGCAGCTATCCTCAAAGAAATCGACGTCGAGCACCCCGCAGCGAAAATGATGGTTGAAATCGCCAAAACCCAAGACGACATGGTCGGCGACGGAACCACCAGCGCAGTAGTCATCGCCAGCGAACTTCTCAAAAAAGCCGAGGAACTCCTCGAACAAAACATACACCCAACCATCCTTGTCAGCGGCTTTAGGAAAGCTTCTCAGAAAGCCATCGAAGTCATCAACCAAACCGCTGTACCCCTTGACACCAACGACAAAAACCTGCTCCTTAAAGTTGCCTTAACCAGCATGAGCAGCAAAGCCGTCGGCGCAGCAAAAGATCACCTTGCCCAAATCAGCATCGATGCAGTTAAGCAGATTGCTGAGCAGCGGGGAGACAAAACAATCGCTGACATCGATAACATCCAGCTTATCAAGAAAACAGGTAAAAGCCTGCTTGAAACCGAACTTATCCGTGGCGTAATCATAGACAAAGAAGTCGTGAATCCAGGCATGCCTAAACTCAAGGAAAACGCGAAAATCGCGCTCCTCGACTCAGCCCTGGAAATCGAGAAAACAGAGATAACCGCTGAAATCAGAATCAAAGACCCAACCCAGATGAAAGCCTTCCTCGACCAAGAAACCGACATGCTGCAGGACATGGTCAGCAAAGTCAAAGCCAGCGGCGCAGACGTGATTTTCTGCCAAAAAGGCGTCGACGACATGGTCCAGCATTTCCTTGCTAAAGAAGGCATCATCGCAGCGCGCAGAGTCAAAGAATCCGACATGGAGAAACTCGCCCGCGCAACAGGCGGCAGAATCATCAGCGACCTAGATGACCTCAAGAAAGCCGACCTCGGATCAGCGGGTCTGGTGGAGGAACGCAAAATCGGCGACGACAAAATGATCTTCGTCGAGAAATGCAAAGACCCCCACAGCGTAGCAATCCTTATCCGCGCAGGCCTAGAACGCATGGTTGACGAAGCAGAACGCGCCATGACCGACTCACTGTCAGTGGTCAGCGACGTCATCGAAAACAACAAAATCGTCCCCGGCGGCGGCGCCATCGAAATCGAAATAGCAAAGGAACTCCGCAGGTACGCAACCAAAGTCGGCGGCAGAGAACAACTCGCAGTGGAAGCATTCGCAGACGCCGTAGAAGTCATCCCCCGCACCCTCGCCGAAAACGCTGGTCTTGAACCCATCGACATCCTCGTTGAACTCCGCAGCGTACACGACAAAGCCGAAGGCAAATACCAAGGCATCAACATCTTCAAAGGCAAACTCCAAGACAGCATCGCAAACGGCGTAATCGAACCAATCATGGTTAAAGAGCAAGCCATCAAATCCGCTTCTGAATCCGCAGCTATGATTCTACGCATCGACGACGTCATCACCGCTAAATCCCCCAAGGGCGGTCCAGGCGGACCCGGCGGCATGCCGGGCGGAATGGGCGAAGAGTAAGCTTCCCCAAAAAACCTTTTCTTATTTTAATTCTTTTTTGCAGCTGTAACCTACTTAAAATCGAGACCTGTTTTTGAAGGTTAAAACCAGAAAAATCGCTGCCACAACCCCTGTAACCAGCAGCAGTAGCCAAAACGCCTCCTGAATCGGCGCCCCAGCAATCAGATGCGGCAGCAAAACCGCTACCTCCCCGATTAAAACTCCGAGAAAAATAAATCCAAGGATGGCAAAGCTTGGAATCAGGCTTCTGCCCACCCACACGTAACCCTTCATGCCTACTTTCTCTTTAGCTACATAGTTTCCGTAGGTGTCTTTGATGACTAAGCCTAAATCAAGGAGTTTTTGGAGGTTACGGTACGCTACGCTGGGACTGCTTAGGTTGGCGCCGCGCATCACATCTCTTGGACCTACGGGTTTGCCAGCTTTAACGAGGTAAACGTAGGTTTGGAAGGTTGATGCGTTAAGTTCCTGCTCTGTTTCCAAGCGGCGGCACCGCTACATCATAGTTTGGTCTACCTTAAAAACCAAGTCATAATCATAAATCAAATCGCTTCTATGCCTGAAAAGGATTATAGGTAAGCTTTGTTGCGCTCTAAGTTAAGGCGTACTATCTGTGTCGCTAGTCGAGTCAGTAGCCATCGTGCTTGGGCTAATTGTCTTCGAAGTTGTCAACAGCGTAGATAACGCCATCGTAAACGCTAGCGTACTAAAAACCATGAGTGTGCTGTGGCGCAAACGCTTCCTCTTCATCGGCATCCTGACATCGGTGTTTCTGGTCCGGTTCATCCTGCCTCTAATTATCGTGTGGATATCCGTTCCCACGATAAGCGGCTCCGACCTGTTCCTAGCATTCATCGGGCAAAGCGAAGTTGCAGCAAACGCCATAGAAATGCAAAAACCCCTCATCCTCATGTTCGGCGGAGTATTCCTCCTCTACCTCTACTTCCACTGGCTGTTTCTTGAACCCAAAGAACCCCTATTCATCGAACGCTACCTCAAACAGAAACAAGGGGTATGGTTCTTCGCATTCGCCGCCATAATCCTAGTTGTAGTGATGTATCTAGCGAGGGCAGATTCGATGGTGATGCTTGCCGCCGCCATCGGCAGCGCCACCTTCTTTATCCTCTACGGTTTAAAGCAGACCGCTGAGGAAAGCGAACGCAACCTCGTCGAGGGCACAAGGGGCATGAGTGACTTCTCAAAATTCGTTTACCTTGAAGTACTCGACATGACCTTTAGCTTCGACGGTGTCATCGGCGCCTTTGCCTTCACCATAAACTTGATTTTGATCCTCATCGGCATAGGCATCGGTGCCATAGTTGTGCGGGAACTAACCATCAAGGGCATCGACTCCATAGCCAAATACAAGTACCTTAAAAACGGCGCCTTAACCTCCATCGGGTTCCTAGGCTTCTTTATGGTAGTGGAAGCCTTCAACATAGAATTACCCTCGGTGGTGCCGATAATCGTTACCTTCGCATTAGTCGGCGTTGCCTTCTACCTTTCACGCCGAGCATTAAACAAAACAGCTCCCCAAAGCTAACCCAAAAGCCCCACTGCCCCAGTTTTTTGCCGCTAAACCCGCTGATTTGAGAGTAAGGTAAATTAACAGATGTGGAATGTGTATGTACGCTAAACGGTGCGCTCCGGTAGTATAGTCCGGTCAAGTATAGCGGCCTCTCGAGTCGCGGACCCGGGTCCGAATCCCGGCCGGAGCACCACTAATCCTCTAATAGAACTATGAGGTCCTTTTCTGTTAGGTCTGCTTGTCGGAGAATAGATTTGAGGGTTCCTTTCTTTATTTCAGGGTGCATTGGAACGATTACTATGTTAAAGCTTGTAGCTGTTTTTCTTTTGAGCCGAACATGGCTGCCTTTCTTTCCAACAACTTGAAAACCAGCTTTACCCAATGCTTTGATTAGCTTAAGACCTGATACAGGTTTCAGCTTTGGCATGTGCCTCAACACTCAGGGTTGTCAGGATAGGCGATTTTTTATTTGGAATCTTGGCATCTTCATCTTCTAAATAAAGCTCGACGGCTTCCCGCAGATTCGCTAAAGCTTCTTCCACATTTTTCCCTTGGCTTGCGATGTCAAATTCCGGAGACCATGCGATTTGGACTTTTCCCTCTTTCCACAGTATCGCTGAAAACGTACAGGTTTCAGTCATTATATAAGCCTCATAAGATATCTCATTTTAGTGCCTAATATTTCTTGCATACTGAGTCACCAAACACTTTTTAGATACTATCGTTGAACCCGATAGGCTGGCTATGTATAGCGGTTTCTCGAGTCGCGGACCCAGGTCCGAATCCCGGCCGGACAACCAACATTTTCCACGCTTATTTGTAGGTTAGTGTTGAGCAGAGTTCCTCCACGGTGCGGTTCAACGTAAGTTCCGCCATGTTGCGGCCATAATCGAGAATTCGCCGTGCACTGTCAAAGATCAACCGCAAAATCGCGGTTACATTAGGATCCATTTTCTTGCTGGAAATCAACATGATTATCGAGCTTTCCAGCGGCACCATGGCGTCCCGCTTCGAAATCAGCTTCTCCGCGTCTTTGTAGTCCCGTTTAAAGACTGCTTTGATGGCGTCTTCGTAGAGCTGCTGAGCCTGACTGTAGAAGTCGGTGAGTTGCATGTAGACTTCCTCGTCGAGGGGGTCTTTGATGAAGAGGGTTTCGTCCTGTATGAGCTTCTGGAAGGCTCCAATATTGTTAACTATGTTTAGGGCGTTTTCTCCGATGTTTTCGATGTCGTTGACGGCTATGCGGTAGAGCAGAAACTCCTTAGGCGTGCGGAAACCCAGTTCCCGGTAAAGGTTACGTTCGATGCCATACTTGAGTTGCCGCACAATATAGAGCCCCAAACGATTCACATCGTTGCGTGCATGCATAACGCTATCGTAGAGTGCGCTGCTGTGGTCATCAAGGTAGGCTATGGCGTCGCGGTTGGCTGCAAGCGCCACGATTGCCATGCGGCGGACAGCTTTTTCGATGCCGAACTCGCTGTGTTTGATTAAGATCTGCAGGGTGATTTCGTCGGGTGTTTCATCGATGATTTCCGCCCCCAGAAAGGTGTCTCGGACGAAGTTTTTTGTTTCGATTTTATATTTTGGGGCGTCTTTGAGGTTTTTGAAGTGGATGCGGATGATGTCGGCGCCGATGGCGTAGAGCGCTCTTACCATTCGTAGGGCGGATTCGGTGGGCTCTTTGGAGTCAACGTTGATGAAATATTCTTTGGGTTTGGCGGCGTCGTTTTTGCCTTCTTTCTCCATGATTTTCCGAGGCACCAGTGTGAGGGTGCTGTCGGGTTGGATATTGAAGGCGATTTCGCTGCCGCGTTTTAGGCCTAGGTCTTCGACCCATTCTTTGGGGAGGGATATGATGAAGGAGCCTCTGCCTGTGCATTGGACTCGTCGGTATCCGAGGTCTTTTTCTGCCACCGCTTCCACCTTTGATATATGATTCGTTTAGATTACATAGTTCATTAACTGTCATATAAATGATTATCAACAAGGTTATATAGATTACATGATATTTTGGTGGGCTATCTCCCCATGGGAGGGTGCATTTGATGCCTTTGAACACATGTAAAGTAATAATCAAGAAAAATGATCAACAGACCACCAGCGAGGGCACTTTATGCACGAGTGATGAAGAATTGCATATTTTAATGCTCACGTGCCCACGCTAAACAACAGAAACAGGAAGAAGGATTTATGAAAAAAATAATCGCTAAACAAGAAGCCTGCATCGGCTGCGGACTATGCGAAGTCTACTGCACAGTAGCCCACTCCAAATCAAAAGACCCCATCAAAGCCTACAACAGCGAACACCCCAAACCCATAAGCCGCATCCGACGCGAAGTCAGCAAACCCATCTCCTTTGCCATCCAATGCCGCAACTGCGAAGACGCCCCCTGCGTCACCGCATGCCTAACCGGCGCCATGACCAAAGACCCCCAGACAGGCAAAGTCAGCCACAACAAAGACAAATGCATCGGCTGCTGGACCTGCATCATGGTTTGCCCCTACGGCGCCATCAAAATAGACAAAGAAAACAAGGTTGTCGCCAAATGTGACCTCTGCCAGGACCTCAAAGAACCCGCATGCGTCGCCAACTGCCCCAACGGAGCCTTAATCTTTGTGGAGGTCCGGAGCTAAAATGGCAAAGTACGTTGTAATCGGTGCCTCCGCAGCGTGCCTGGGCGCAATCGAAGCCATACGCGAAGACGACCCCATCGGCACCTTAGTCGCCATCTCTGATGAGCCCTGCCCGCACTACAGCCGCCCCATGATAAGCGACTTTGTCAGCGGCAAAGCCGACTTAAACAAGATGAAATGCCGGAACGACGAGTTCTGGAAACAGAAAAACGTCCAAGCGATCTTTGGCAAAAAAGCCACCGCGCTTGACCTGGCAGCTAAAGCCGTCACCCTTGAGGACGGCGAAAAAATCTTCTACGAGAAGCTCTTGTTGGCGACGGGCGGCAAGCCGTTTGTGCCTAAGATGGAGGGGCAAGAAAAGGACGGCGTATTCACCTTCACCACCATCAAAGATGCCCAGCGTGTCTCCGAAAAAATCGCGGCTATAAACGCCAAGTCCGCGGTGGTTATAGGCGCTGGCTTAATCGGCCTTAGCGTAACCGACGCGCTTAGCAAACGCGGCCTTAAGGTGACGATGGTTGAGTTGCAGGAGAAAATCCTGAGTTTACTGCTTGACCCCAAAGCCTCCGACATGGTTGAAGCCGTGGTTCGGGCGGCAGGCGTCAACATCGTAACTGGGCAATCTGTCCAAAAAATCATCGGCAAACCCGACAACGACGGCGCAGTCGGCGGAGTAGTCCTCACCAAAGGCGAAACCGTGCCCTGTGACCTCGTCATCGTTGCCATCGGCGTAATCCCCCGAACCGAGTTGGTTGCGGGAACCGAGGTTAAAACCAACCGTGGCATAGTTGTGGATAACACCATGCAGACCAATGTACCTGGCGTCTACGCCAGCGGCGATGTGGCGGAAGCCTACGATTTCGTTTTGGGGCAGAATCGTCTGTTGCCTCTGTGGCCCTTGGCAATTGAGGAGGGCCGCGTGGCAGGCTATAACATGGCGGGGCAGAAAACCCTCTATAATGGCGGAACCAACATGAGTAGCCTAAAATACTTCGGCATACCCATCGTTTCCATAGGGTTAGCTAACCCCAAAGACGACCCCTCACTGGAGGTTCTCGTGAAAGCCGACGCATCAAGCAAGGTTTACAAGAAACTGGTGCTAAAAAACAACGTTATCGTCGGCATGACCATGGTGAACTGTATCGAGCGTGCAGGCACCCTATTCTACCTCATGAAGCATGCGGTAAACGTAAAGAAGTTCAAGGCTCAGCTGCTTGCTGACGACTTTGGCTTAGCTCATCTACCTAAGAGCCTCCAGAAACAAATGCGTGTGGTGCAGTAAAGATGGATAAGTACGATAGAAAAATAATCAACCCCTACGGCGACGACAAGGACTTCTCAGCCTGCGGCATATTCGCCATGATGAACACCAGCGGAAGCCGCTTCGGCAGCAAAGACCCCGTGCGGGCCATGGCAAACATGCATGACCGCGGCAACGGCTTAGGCGGCGGCTTTGCTGTGTACGGTATTTACCCCCAGTTCAAGGATTACTACGCATTCCACATCATGTACCTGGGCAAAGAGGCTAAGGAGAAAACAGACCGTGTCTTAGCCTCCAAATTCGACATAATCTACGACGAGGAAATGCAGACAAGACCCTCCGCCGACGTACGCGACCCACCGGTAGTCTGGCGCTACTTTGTCCAGCCTAAGAAGGGGCAACCCGCCGAAAACCAAACTGAAGAGGACTACGTGATAGAGGCGGTTATGCGCATAAACACCGAAACCGGCAAAGCCTTTGTGTTCTCCAGCGGCAAAGACATGGGCGTCTTTAAAGGCGTTGGTTTCCCCGAGGACGTCGCGGATTTCTTCTGCCTAGAAGACTACGAGGGTTACCTTTGGAGCTGCCACAGCCGTTTCCCAACTAACACGCCTGGCTGGTGGGGTGGAGCACATCCATTCAACATACTGGACTGGACCGTCGTGCATAACGGCGAACTTTCCTCTTACGGCATCAACCGCCGCTACCTCGAAATGCACGGATACAAATGCACCATGCAAACCGACACCGAAGTCCTCGCCTACGCCGTGGACCTGCTAATGCGACGTCAGCGTCTCCCAGTGGAGCTTGTAGCACAGGTTTTTGCTTCTCCGCTCTGGGAAGAAATAGACCAGATGGAGCCAAAGCAAGCCGGTCTACTCAGTGCGCTACGCCAAACCTACGGTAGCCTGCTTATGAACGGGCCCTTCGGCATAGTTATCGCTCACCATGGCGAAATGATTGGGCTGGGCGACCGCATAAAGCTGCGGCCGATGGTTGCCGGCGTCAGGGGCGACTTGCAGTTTATCTCCTCCGAGGAGGCTGCGATGCGGCTGGTTTCGCCTCAACTGGACAAGTTTTGGGCGCCCCGCGGCGGTGAACCCGTGGTTTGCAGACTTAAAAGCATGAAATCGGAGAGACCATAAATGAAAACTTACGTTATACCCGAGTACCTGGTGGAACGCGACGAGAAACGCTGCATAAAATGCAAGGTCTGCGTGAACCAATGCACCTACGACACCCACTTCTATGATGAAGAAACCGACTCGATATGCAGCAAAGACGAGAACTGCGTTAACTGCATGCGCTGCGTCACCTTCTGCCCAACCCATGCTATAACCATCCGCAAAAACCCCAATGCCACCCGCGACAACGCCAACTGGACCTACGAAGCAGTCCGCGACGCCAAGCGGCAAGCGGAAAGCGGCGCCGTCACCATCACAGGCATGGGCTGCGATAAACCCGCCTTCACATTTTGGGATCGCATCCTGCTTAACGCCAGCCAAGTCACCAACCCCAGCATTGACCCGCTGCGGGAACCCATGGAAATCCGCACTTACCTAGGCAGCAAACCCGACCATCTCGAAGTGGCCTACCAAGACGGCGCAGCGGAACTTAAAACCCAGCTTACTCCCCAGCTCTGCCTCGATACACCCATCATGTTCTCCGCTATGTCCTATGGCGCAATCAGCCTCAACGTACATGCAGCCTTAGCGCGGGCAGCATCGGAATGCGGCACATACTATAACACCGGCGAGGGCGGCTTGGACCAGAGCCTGTATCGGTACGGCGACCACACCATCGTGCAGGTTGCGTCGGGCAGATTCGGCGTTCACCCCCAGTACCTTAACTCGGGCGCGGCGGTGGAAATCAAAATTGGGCAGGGCGCAAAACCCGGCATCGGCGGGCATCTCCCAGGCGAGAAAGTCACCGAGCCCGTTGCGAAGACCCGCATGATTCCCACAGGCACCGACGCGCTTTCACCTTACCCCCAGCATGACATCTACTCCATCGAGGACCTACGCCAACTCATCTATGCACTAAAAGAAGCCACCAACTACACCAAACCCGTCAGCGTCAAAGTCTCAGCGGTCCATAACATCGCAGCCATCGCAAGCGGCATCGTCCGAGCAGGCGCAGACATCGTTGCAATCGACGGCGTCCGCGGCGCAACAGGCGCAGCTCCCAAGGTTATCCGAGACAACGTCGGCATACCCATCGAGATGGCGCTTGCACAAGTTGACCAGCGCCTCCGAGACGAAGGCATCCGCAACCACGCCTCCATCGTGGCGGCAGGCGGCTTTCGAAACGCAGCTGACGTCTTCAAAGCCATCGCATTGGGCGCAGATGCAGTGTACATCGGCACCGCGGCGCTTGTTGCCATCGGCTGCACCGTATGCCAACGCTGCTACACAGGCAAATGCCCATGGGGCATCACCACAAGCGACCCATGGATAGGCAAACGCGTCAACCCCGAAATCGCTTCCCAGCGCCTCATCAACCTGCTGCACAGCTGGAGTCACGAAATCAAGGACATGATGGGCGGCATGGGCATCAACGCCATCGAATCCCTCCGCGGCAACCGCTTGGCGCTGCGTGGCGTCGGATTGAATGCGGCGGAGCAGAAGATACTGGGCATTAAACTGGCAGGAGAGTAAGAAAATGCAGATCCCCCCTCGAGAAAACAGCAAAGTAATCGACCAAAAATACCTCAACCGCGTCACAAGCGAAGGCAGCACAGTCAAAGTGGACGCATGCGACCTCTACTACAGAGACCTCAACTGCATCCTCCGCGCAGTCATCCAAACCCCCGGCATCCAGCGCCTCGAAGTCCACAACGTCTGCGGCCAACGCTACATCGGCACCGACCTAAACACCACCCTCCCCATCCACGTCTACGGCACCCCCGGCAACGATATGGGCGCATTCATGAATGGACCCAAAGTCACAGTGCATGGAAACGCCCAGGACGGTTGCGGCAACACCATGAACGAAGGCGAAATCGTCATCCATGGACACGCAGGCGACGTCACCGGGCACAGTATGCGCGGCGGCAGAATATTTGTTAAGGACTACGTGGGCTACCGCGTCGGCATCCACATGAAGCAGTACCAAAAGAAGGTGCCAACCATCGTCGTCGGCGAAACCGCAGGGGACTTCCTGGCTGAGTACATGGCAGGCGGCGTCATCGTTATCTTAGGCCTCAACCTTGCGGGCTGCGAGAAATGCCGGGCACGCTTCGTGGGCACAGGCATGCATGGCGGCGTCATCTATGAACGCGGCGACATCCTGGAGCCCGTCGAGGGCACCAAAACCCAGCCGGTGGGCAAACGCGACATGGCCGTTATAGCCCGGCTGGTGGAGCAGTACTGCAGCTATTTTGGCGGCGACCCCAAAGTCATCCTATCGGGCAACTTCAAAAAGATACTGCCGCTGTCCTCAAGGCCCTACGCTAAACTCTTCAGCCACTAAAACCCCCTTTAACGGGGTAATCCCATTTCTTTTCTGCTCCCAAATCTCCTGATCTGCCGTAGAAAACCCCTTTTCCACCCTGATTCTGCTCGATGCCCCCTGGATGGCTTTTCTGCGGCTGCTTCGACAAGTTTTATACCTTAAACCCCACATATGATGCCCTATGGGTTAGGCATGGCAGCTAACGAGGAAGAAATCTACAGCATCATGTTTACTTCTCTTAAGCATCCTGTGCGCCGCAAAATCCTACGCATACTCAGCGATAAACCCCTTACGTTTGGGGAACTCGGCGACATCATCGGCGTCTCCAGTTCGCATCTCACCTACCACCTGGAAAGCCTCGGTGAACTCATTTACAAGATGGAAAACGGCAAATACCGGCTCTCCGCGTTTGGCAAAGCCACCGTCAGCGCCATGAAGGGCGTTGAGGAAGCCCCCGAAGTTGAAGCTAAACGCCGCGTGAAGCTTGCGCCTAAATGGAAAACCGTCTTCGCCGTGTTGGCGGCGGCTGTTCTGTTGCTGAGCGTTTTTGCGGCGCTGCAGGTTTCGACCCTGAATCAGTTGGCTGCTACACAGCAGAGTTTAGCGGCGGAAAACCAGCAGTTGCTTTCCTGGGGTGTGGGAACCAGCAAAGTCGCCGATGTCCTGCATGACGTGGCGCAAATCGACACTGCCAAATACAAAATTACGCTGCTCAGCAACACCTTGGAGTACCGAACCGACTTCGACGTAGCCGAGGAAGTCATCAAGTACTCGCTAACCAGCCCCGGCAGCAACCTTGACGCAAGCTTCCGCTTCCGAGGCAACCACCTTTCCCGCTACCAACTCACCGCCATCGAAAGCACCCCGCTGCTAACCCAGGCTGCCCCCGCCAGCACATTGGAAGCCGCTAAAGCAGCGCTTAACCGCTACAAAGCTTACTCTGGCGACAGCTACCTAGACGAAATGAGCAACTTGCTCTCTGCAATCAACCAAACTCAGGACCTGTCGGTGACGCAGGGGAACATGAAGCTGCAAATCTCCAGCTTCGGCGACAGCACAGAGTTTCTCTGGATGTACACCCAAAACGGCGTTGACTTCAGCGCCAAAAGCCTGCGGATGACCTTTGAAAACCGCGTGTTAACGGCGTTGACGGATGGCTACTTCCTCTTCACCATCGGCAACACCAACCTTGATGTTTCACAGTCAGAAGCAGTCACCATCGCCCGCAACCACATAGCCTCCTTAACCTGGAACATCGACGGCGCACAAACCAGCGGCTTCAGCACTTTGGAAACGCCCGTTTCGGTGGAGCTTCTGCCGCATCCCAGAGGTGACTCCGTGGCGCTTGTCCCCTACTGGTATGTGGTGCTTCAGCTGGATAAAACCTACTCCGGCGGCATAAACGAGGCGGCAGTGGGCATCTATGCCGACACGGGGGAAGTGGCGGATGTGCAGATGCTAAGCGGATAGCACCGCGATGTAGCAGTTAATTGCCTCTTCATCCAAAAACCCCTCCAGGGCCATCCCTGAGGCTTCCAAGGCATCCATGAATTGATGCAGCGGAAAAGCCTTCTTAAGCCCAGTCACCACTGCTTTGCCGCCGACCCCGACGACGCGTTTTATCTCCTGAAGGGTTAACGCGGGGCTAGGCATGTTCTGCAGCACCGTGAAGGCAAAGGCCGCCTCAAAGGCGCCGCTGCGGAATGGCAGGTGATCAGCGTCTGCCTGCACCACCGAAACGTTACCGTACCCCTTCGACTGCGCTTTGGCTAAATCTAAAAGTTTTCTTGAAATATCAACGCCGATTAGCCACTGTGTCTTCTGGGCGGCTTCTGGGAAAAACATGCCTGAGCCGCAGCCAACATCCGCGACTACAGCGTCGGCTACGTTTACGGTTTGGAGGGCTCTGCGGTATTTGCGGCGTTGCTCTTCTCGGTAGCGTTCGTCATACATTGTTGCGGTGATGTCATAGCGCTGTTTTATCTGCCGCTTCTGTTTCCAAGCCATCTGCTTTGTGCCTCAAGAAATCTTATGTACCCTGATGCCACCTAAAATACGTTAGCTGAAAAAGTATGCAGGCGCCAAACAGCAACAGCAAAATCTCTGTGCTCAAAGAACCCACTTTAGCGGAAGCCGCAATCCTCATCGAGAAAGCCTTTGCGCAGCGCCGAACACTCCTCGTCGCAGGCAACTGCCATGTGCACTACAATGGCCGGGCAAGCTCGACGCTGGAGTATGGTGAACGCCTGCTTTTCGTCAAGTCTGATGGTGCGGTTCTGGTGCATCGCCCAGTCGGCTATGAACCTGTGAATTGGCAGCCTGCAGGCAGCGTCTTCCACGTTGAAGTTAAAGACGACAAACTCGAGGTCCATGGTGTACGCACAAAGCCCCGGGAGAACCTGCGGGTAATCTTCTCTTCTGTTCTGATGGTTTCCTCGTTGGCGCTGGCGGATTCCGGGGCGTTTCTGCTCCATGCCAGCGAAGATGACATGCACCGAGCCATACTGGTTAAACCGCAGCTTTTCGAGGAAGGTTTCAAGCCCATAAGCTGGGAAAAAAAGGTGCAGCCCGGCTTCGTTGACATATTCGGCGAGGACAAAGACGGCAACCTCGTCGTCATCGAAGTCAAGCGGCGCGTAGCCTCCAAAGACGCCGTGCTGCAGCTGGCAAAATACATTGAACCCATAAAATCCAAGGTGAATCGCCCCGTCCGCGCAGTGCTGGTTGCGCCTAGCCTAGGCAAGGACGTGCAGCGGCTTTTGGTTTCGATGGGGTTGGAGTTTAAGGCGCTGGATCCCAAGGACTGCGCTTTGGCGCTTAAGAAGGCGGAGACCTCAAAGTTAGAGTCGTTTTTCGGTTAGCGGCGGGTTCGGATAGGCTGATTCAGCAGGTACCCTGAGGTTATAGGGAAAACTTGGGCAATCAACCCAAAATAGGCAAGGAAAACTATGCTTTGACGTATCGGAGGGCTTCCTCGACGGTTTGGAAGCCATATTTGACGCCGCAGAACTCCGATTTGAGCGCCAGCACATCAACTTTTACCTGGGCGGGGGTCCGTTTGCCCTTGACGATGTCGAGCATCAAGTCGCAGAGGTGCTTAACGTCGCCTTCCCCGAAGCCACGTCGGGTGATGTCTTGGAAACCCACACGCAAGCCCGAGGGGTCCTCTTTGCTGGCTTGGTTATCGTAGGGCAGCAGGTTCTTGTTGATGATTATGTTGGCGTCTTCGAGGTCCTGAGCGATTTTGTTACCGCCGCCAAAGCTCCGCACGTCCAGCGCGATTTGGTGGCTGCGGGTGAAGCCTTTATGTTCAGCTATGACTTTGACGCCGTTCTCGTAGAGGTACTGCCCCGCGGTCTGGGCGTTGCGAACGATTTGTGAGGCGAGTTCTTTGCCGAAAAGCCGCATTTCAAGACACGCGATGCCTAAGGCGGGTAATCTGCCGAGGTGGGTGCTGGATGCCGTTAGCGGAAAGACTGCATGCTGGATTTTCCTAACCGCCTTCTCCTTGGAGGGGGTGTCGGGGTTGCCCATTATGACGCCACCCTGGGGGCCGGGGAAGGTTTTATGGGTTGAACTGGTGATGAAGTCTGCGCCTTCCCGCAGCGGGTCTTGGAATTGGCCGCCTGCAATCAAGCCCAAAACGTGGGCTGCGTCGTAGGCAACGTATGCGCCGACTTCGTCGCAGACCGCCCGGAGTTCCTTGATGGGGTGAGGGAAGAGGAAGAGACTGCCGCCGAAGGTGACGATGCCGGGTTTAGCAGCCCGTATGACATATGCGGATTTGTCTGGGTCAATGTTAAACTCGTTTATGTCATAGACGTGGTTGATGTTGTCTATGCCAAGGATGCTGCCCGCCAAACCAGTGTAGTCGTGGCTTATGTGTGCGCCACAGCTCAGAGGCGTAACGACCATCTTGTTGTTTTTGGATGCAAGTGATAAGCCTTTGAAGGTGGCTGTGTTGGCGTGGGTGCCAGATATTAATCGGACATCTGCCCATGAAGCGCCAAAGAGGCTTTTAACGGCGTCGCATGCGAGGTCCTCGATTTGGCTCATGTACTTTTGGCCCTGATAGTACCGCTTCTTGACATGGCCCTCGGCGTCGTTTTCGCCTTCCGCGTAGCGGGTTGCGAGGTCGTGGCTCATATCCAGCATCTGGCAGACCGCAGGGGACTTGATGCCCTCGCTTGCAATCATGTTTATGCATTCTTTGTCGCGGTACTGCTCATGCTTCTTGGAGGCTTTGATTAACTCGGTGACTATTTCAGGCACGTCTTTCATTGATTTCGCCACGTTAAGTATCAACGGAATTAGGCTTTGTTGTATTTAGCCGTTACTAAAGCCGAAGTTTGGTTCCATAGAATAAAGAAGGGGTGAATTCCAAGGGCAGGTTATCGTCCTTGGCTCCAACTGGCACACACTCTCACTGAACGCTAACCCTTCAGGCGCCCGATGGAACCCCGCCTAGACCTGCCCTTGTGGATTTGTCCTTTATCAGCTTGCAAGGGTGCTTAACGGGGCCGTATTATCCTCGAACTTTTCGTCTCTGCGGTGCATAATCCACTTTGTTAACTCTATGGTGAACAGCACCAACCCGGATAAACCAGCTATCAGCGCCACCTCATATATGCCGATTGGCGCTAAGCCGAAGCTTTCCCGCAGGAACGGTACATTAAGGATTAAGGCTATCAAACCGATTTCCCAGATGACCGTGCCCACCAGTAGCTTATGAGGCGGAGCCTTAGTTATGTTGTATTTAAGCGAGCGGCAGCTTAGAGCCAAGACCAGTTCAAAGAAAACCAGAACCAAGAACAGTCTGGTTCGGGCTATTTCTTCGCCCAGAGGCAGCGCGCTGGTAAAGACCCAGATTAGCAGCGGCACCTCTATGAGTATTGCCCGTAGCAGGAACACTTTGACGTCTTTGGTGAAGATGGTTTCTTTGGGGCTGCGTGGCGGACGCTTCATGATGTCTGGTTCAGGGGGACTTAGACCCAGCGCAATCGCGGGTAACCCGTCGGTGGCGAGGTTGATGTAGAGGATTTGCACCGGGATAAGCGGCAGCGGGAACCCGGCTAGAACCGCAAAGGATAGGATGATTATCTCAACTAGGTTTGCCTGAAGCAGGTATGTGAGGTATTTCTTTATGTTATCGTATGTCCAGCGTCCCATCTCAACCGCGTTAACTATAGTTGCAAAGTTATCATCTGCCAACACAAGGTCCGCGGATTCCTTGGTCACTTCGGTTCCTGTTATACCCATAGCTACGCCTATGTCGGCTTTCTTGAGTGCGGGGGCATCGTTGACGCCGTCGCCGGTCATCGCCACTATTTCGCCCAGCTTTTTCCATGCCTCAACGATTTTCAGTTTATGGAGCGGGGACACTCTGGCATAGACGGATACTTTGCGGACTTTTGCCTCTAATTCCTCCTGAGACATCCGCTCCAGTTCCTCGCCTGTGAGGACTTCGTCGCCTTCCCGGTAGATGCCGAGTTCCTTGGCGACTGCTAAGGCGGTGAGTTTGTGGTCGCCTGTAATCATGACGGGTTTAATCTTGATTTTGCGGCAAAGCTTCACTGCATCCATGACTTCTTTGCGTGGCGGATCCATCATGCCCACCAAGCCCAAGAATACCAATTCGCTTTCAGATGTTTCCTCTTTGAAGTGTGATGGGTCTGCGGCTTTTTCTTTGTAGGCTATACCCAGGACGCGGAGTCCGTCGGATGCCATTTTCTCGTTTTGTTTAAGAATTTCTTTAAGTTGGTTCTCTGTAAGCGACTCGGTTTTGTTGCCTCTGCAGATGGCTGTGCAGTAGCGTAGAATGATTTCTGGGGCGCCCTTCATGAAGATTGTTTTTTGGTCTTCGCTCTCTTGGGCATGGATGGTGGTCATGCGTTTTCTGTCGGAGGAGAAGGGAAATTCGTTGATTCGCTGGTAGGCGCTGCGGAGTTCCTGATGTTTGATGCCTGCTTTAAGGGTGGCTACGACAAGCGCGCCTTCAGTGGGGTCGCCTTTAACCACCCATTTGTTGTCTTCTAAAACTACTTCCGCATCGTTACATAACGCGGCGCCCTTCATTAATAGCGAGAAGCATTTGCTTTCAAGCGCTTTTTGGTCAGCTTCTATTTTGCCCTGCGGTGAATAGCCAACCCCTGACACATCAAACGTCTGGCCATCCGCGTAGATTTTGCGTACGGTCATTTCTCCCTTGGTTAAGGTGCCTGTTTTGTCTGTGCAGATAACTGTTGTTGACCCCAAAGTTTCCACCGCAGGCATCTTGCGGACCAACGCGTTCTTTTTAGCCATCTTGTACATGCCCACAGCTAAGCTGCCTGTGACAATCGCGGGCAACGCCTCAGGCACCGCGGCGACTGCAAGGGCTATGCCGAAGAGGAACATCTCAAGCAGGTCAAGACCCCGTAGAACCCCAAGGATTATAACGCTGATGCTGACGATTAGGGCAGCGGCGCCTAGCCATTTGCCGATTTCTTTGGTGCGTTTCTCCAGCGGCGTCTCCTTCTTCTCAACAGAGGCAACTTGCCCGGCTATTTTGCCGAATTCCGTATTCATCCCGGAGGCAACAACTAGGGCTTTGCCTTTGCCGCAGGTCACTTCTGTTCCGGAGAACACCATGTTTTTCTTATCCAGTATAGCGGCGTTCTCGGCGACGGCTTGCAGTTCTTTCCCAACGGGGATGGATTCGCCTGTCAGTGGCGCCTCGTTGACGTGGAGGTTGTTGATTTCTATTAGGCGGGCGTCTGCTGCGACTTTTTCGCCTTCTTTGAGGGCTAAGATGTCGCCGGGTACAATGTCCTTGGCGGGCACCTGTAGTTCATGCCCATCCCGTATGACGGATGCGATCGGCACCAGCATTCTGGTTAACGCTTCAAGAGCTCTCTCCGCACGGTACTCCTGAACAAAACCCAGCGCCGAAGAAATAACCACGATGATAAGGATTATTGCGGCGTCGAATTGGTGACCGGTAGCGAAAGAGACCAGCGCCGCCGCGATGAGGATTAAGATGAGGACGCTTTTGAATTGGGCAAGGAAGATTTTGATGGGCGAGGTTTTTTTGGCTGTAATCAGCTGGTTGGGACCATACTTCTGTAGCCGCTTTGCTGCTTCAGTGGAAGTTAACCCTGTTTTGCTTGATTCAAGTTTAGTTAACGCGTCTTTTGCTTCGAGCGCATGCCAGGACTCTTCAGTAACCGCCAAGGTGCATCCCCCCTAACTGCGGGGTTTCGGATTATAAATCTGCCTTGTCAAAACCGAAAATTCCTCTATCAAGGCAGCATTTTTTCCGCGTCAGTGCAGGCATAGGCTTGGGGAAGCCGAAGAATGTTTTTTATTTAGGCTAGCGTTAGCTTCCAGTTAGGTGTTACATGTATGGGTACAGGTTCCGGTTACGGAAAAGTCATCCTCTTTGGCGAACACTTCGTCGTGCACGGCATCCCCGGCGTAGTCTCAGCTATCGACTCCTCAACAGATGCCGAAGTCAAAAAAGCAGCTAAACTGGTCATTAAAGACGAGCGGAAAACCGCTAAGGGCTACAGCGAAGAGAAGCGGCTCCAGCAAATCGAATCCATCGAACGCATGCTGGCAGCCATGAATTTAGACCCCAAGATGCCCTTTGACATCTGGATAGGGGGGTCACTGCCGGGCTTCAGCGGCCTGGGCGCTTCTGCAGCATCCAGCGTCGCCATCGCACGCGCCATCAGCCAAGAACTCAACCTTAACCTCTCCAACGAAAAAATCAACGCCGTCGCCTACGAAGGCGAAAAAGCCTACGCGGGCAACCCCAGCGGCATCGACAACACCGCAGCCACCTACGGCGGCTTAATGTGGTTCAAGAAAAACCCCGCCGGCGGACAAGACCTAGTCGACAAAATCCACATAAAGCGCCCAATCGAAATCGTCATTGGCAGCACCGGCAAAGTCGCCAATACCAAAGCCATGGTTGAAGGCGTTGCTGAGCGCAGAAAGAAAGACCCTAAAAAATATGATCCGCTCTTTAAGCAGGCAGAAAGCTTAGCAGTCGCGGGACGCAAAGCCCTTGAATTGGGCGACCTAAAAAAAGTCGGTGACCTCATGAACGAAAACCACCGTATCCTTCAGGAAATCGGCGTTTCCAGCAAAGAACTCGACCTCCTCGTTGATATGGCGCGCAAGCAGGGTGCATTCGGCGCAAAGCTGACGGGCGGCGGAGGCGGCGGCTGCATGGTAGCTTTGACCGGCGGCAAAGAAGTGGCAGGCAAAATCGTGGGCGCGTTTAAGGGTGCAGGCTACGAGTACCTGATGACGCGGATAGGCGTCGGAACCTACTAAGAAGCACAGGGTTTTTATCCCCAATCGTTTCTTTTTTGTTTTTTAGGGTTAGTGCCGATTTTAAGAGCCGATAAACTGAGCTTTGGCATCAGTGAAGACAAGAAACCTGTGCAAGCCGTGCCAAGAAAGCGGGACTTGCAGGGCAAAGTTGCGTCGGCATTCAAACCGCAGGCTAGGAGTTCATAGCCACAAAAATCGGCGTAGTTATCTCCCGAGTAAAAAATGGGTTTTTAGCCCAAACCTGCTTTTTGTTTTCGCGCTAATGTTGACTTAGCGTTTAGTCGTGGTCAGTTTGTGCATTACCGCAGCCGCCAGATTAGGACCATGCGAGGTCGAAGCGGTCAAGGTTCATAATTTTGGTCCAGGTCGCAACGAAATCCTGCAGGAACTTCTCCTTGGAGTCCTCGCATGCATAGACTTCAGCTAGAGCCCGAAGCTGCGAGTTCGAACCAAAAACAAGGTCCACGCGGGTAGCTGTCCACTTGAGTTCGCCTGTTCTGCGGTCACGCCCCTCAAACAAGTTTTCGTCTTCCATGGTTGCCTTCCACACCGTGTCCATATCGAGCAGATTAACAAAGAAGTCATTGGTGAGCTCCTCGGGCCGCTTCGTAAAGACACCATGCTGAGACCGCTCAAAGTTGGCATTTAAGACACGCATGCCGCCCAATAGGACCGTCATCTCCGGGGCGGTCAGCGTCAACAGCTGTGCGCGGTCAACCAGCATTTCCTCGGTTGAAACGGCGTATTTGGTTTTTTGGTAGTTGCGGAATCCGTCTGCGGCTGGTTCAAGAACAGCAAAGGAACTCACGTCTGTTTGCTCCTGCAAGGCATCGGTGCGTCCTGCCTTAAATGGAACCGATATCTTGCTGCCTGCTTTCTGTGCAGCCTGCTCGACACCTACGCATCCGCCTAAAACAACCAAGTCAGCAAGCGAAACCCGTTTTCCACCGCTCTGGGCACTGTTGAACTCGGTTTGGATTCTTTCAAGAGTTCCCAGCACCTTCATTAGTTGAGTCGGCTGGTTAACTTCCCAGTCTTTCTGCGGCGCAAGACGGATACGTGCCCCGTTTGCTCCTCCCCGCTTATCGGAGCCTCGGAAGGTAGATGCTGACGCCCAAGCAGTTGAAACCAACTCTGGAATCGACAGGCCTGAAACGGATATTTTGGCTTTGAGGTCGGCGATGTCTTTCTCCTCTATTAACTCGTAGTTTCTTGCAGGGATGGGGTCTTGCCAGATCAGTTCCTCGTTTGGGACTTCGGGGCCGAGGTAGCGTGTGCGTGGTCCCATGTCGCGGTGGGTCAGCTTAAACCATGCCCTTGCGAATGCATCTGCGAATTCTTCAGGGTTCTCGTAGAAGCGCTTTGCGATTTGGCGGTAAATCGGATCCATCTTCAACGACATGTCCGCTGTGGTCATGATGGTGGTAACCCGCTTTGATGGGTTATGGGCAGCCGGCGCCAGATCCTTTGTATCGGGATTAACGGGGACCCATTGCCAGGCGCCAGCGGGGCTCTTCACTAAATCATAATCGTAGTCAAACAGCATATGGAAGTATTCCATGCCCCACTGGGTAGGATGGGGGGTCCATGCGCCTTCGATGCCGCTGGTGATGGTGTCATCTCCTAGGCCGCTGCCAAAGCTGCTCTTCCAGCCAAGACCCTGCTCCTCGATGCCCGCGCCCTCGGGCTGAGGCCCCAAATGGGATGCGCTGCCAGCGCCGTGGCATTTACCGAATGTATGTCCGCCGGCGACGAGCGCAACGGTTTCCTCGTCATTCATCCCCATGCGGGCGAAGGTTTCTCGTACATCGCGTCCGGAAGCGACTGCGCTGGGTTGACCGTTAGGTCCTTCAGGGTTCACATAAATCAAGCCCATCTGCACGGCGGCAAGGGGGTTTTCAAGGTCTCTATCGCCACTGTAGCGTTTGTCGCCCAGCCACTGCTTCTCGGCTCCCCAGTAAACCTCTTCAGGTTCATAAACGTCTTTGCGGCCGCCTCCGAAACCAAAGGTTTTCAGCCCCATCGACTCCATTGCAACGTTGCCTGCGAGAATCATCAGGTCGGCCCAGGAGATTTTGCTGCCGTATTTCTGTTTGATGGGCCAAAGCAGCCGGCGTGCCTTGTCGAGGTTGCAGTTGTCGGGCCAACTGTTGATGGGTGGGAAACGTTGCTGGGCTGAGCCGGCGCCTCCGCGGCCGTCGCCTTTGCGGTAGGTGCCTGCGCTGTGCCATGCCATCCGTATGAAGAGTCCGCCGTAGTGTCCGTAATCGGCTGGCCACCAGTCTTTTGAGTCCGTCATTAATGCTTGGAGGTCTTTTTTTATGGCTTGCAGGTCAAGTTTTTTGAATTCTTCAGCATAGTTGAATTCCTTTTCCATTGGGTTGGATAGGGGGGAGTGCTGGTGTAAAATGGTGAGGTTTAATTGGTTTGGCCACCAGTCCCGGTTTGAGGTGCCCTTTTGGCTGGTGTCTTCTTTTTTATTAGTCATTTCAGAAAATCTCCTACGGTAATGATTTTGTAGCGAAGCCTATTTAAGAATTGTTATTATCTAATAATTAGTTATGACTAAGCACCTTAAAACAGAAGCCTCCGCCATCGAAGCACTACGAAACAAAGGATACAAAGCCACCCCACAACGAATAGCAATCTGCCGAATTGCACTAAACAGCAGAGCCCACCCATCCGCCCAGCAAATATACGGTGAAGTAAAGAAAATCCATCCGACCGTAAGCCTGGCAACCGTATACAAAACCCTGGAGGTGCTCAGGGACCTTGATTTGCTTCAGGAAATCAATTTTCCCTCTGGACAGGCAAGATTTGATTCCTACATGACCCCCCACATAAACTTGGTATGCCTCAGATGCGGCGGCATCACCGACCTAAACGATACCACAGTCGAGGAGATAACAAAGAAGGTAACTGCAGCCACAAAATTCAAGCCAACTGGGCAACGCATGGATGTGTATGGGATCTGCCAAAAATGCAATAACACAAACTAAAGGGCCTTTTTAGCCCACGCTTACTTTTTTGTTTTCCATTTCAAGGCCACCGCAGTGACCACGCCGGCAACGAGGATGCATATCACCGCCAAAATGGCTATCTCGAGTAAACCTAAACCCTCAAAAAACGCGTCTTGAGAACCATGCAAAGGCGTAGCTGTGGGCGTAACTGCCCCAAACACGATTTCGATTTGGTGCGTGCTGAAATGTGTTTGGGCCCAAACGTAAAAGTTCAAGTCATCCATAACGAAGCCTTGGTTTTGGGCTGGCACGCCATCGATATATAATGTTGGCGCCCCATCGGTGGATAATGCGTTTTTTGGGATTGTAAGGTTAACAAATCCCGTGCTTCCGGTTTGCCCCGTTATGGTAAATGCCACTGTGGATGTGGCTTGATCGGTTGTGATGGTGACGTTTGATATTTGGTTGCCTGTTATGTTTCCTGTGATTGACAATTCGATTTGTGTGCCTTGATTGGTTGTGGCTGTGATGGTGCTTGAGGCGTTGGGTGTATGGGTTGGCTTGGGGGTGATGGCGGCTGTGGGCTGGGGAGTTGGGTTACTTGAAGTTGCGGCTGCTGGGTTAGCGGTTGGTGCTGGGGTGGGAGTTGCGGTTGGAGTCGGCGTGGGTGTGGGGGTTGGCTGCGGCGATAAGAGATCGGGTGTTCCAATTGCGTAGATTGTTCCGCTTCTTGTTCCCACATAAATTACTCCTCTGGCTATGGCAACCGGAACTCGGATGCCGCCTTCGGTTGCATAATGTAAACTCTTTTTTCCAGTGAGGGCATCTATCGCCCAGATCTTGCTGTCGCCTGAGCTAGCATAAATAATGTTGCCTACAATGGCGGGAGAGCCATTTGAAGAAACATCACAGCGCCATATTTCGTCGCCAGTGGTTGCATTGAGCGCATAGATGAAATCTTTTGCTGCAATGAAGAGGATACCGTTAGAGATAATTGGGGATGAGAAACCAGAACCCAAAGTTCCAATAGAATGATTCCAAATTTTACTGCCACTTGCACAATCAATTGCAAAAACGTTCCCATAGTAACTGGAAGTATAAACCACTCCGTTAATAACCACTGGTGAAGCAGCGCAACCGTCATACGGGTAGAGGTCGCTAACATTAAATTTCCAGACGAGCGAGCCATCCTTAGTGTTTAAGGCATAAAAATAGTTGTCCTCGCTTCCCACATATACGATACCGTCTAAAACCACAGGTGAAGAATAGACATAGTCACCGGTGGTAAACTTCCACATTCGCATGCCATCAGAAGTTCTAAACGCAAACATAGCGCTTTCTGAGGTCCCCTGTTCAACAAAAGAACCTATGAAAACAAGCCCTCCGTACACTGCAGGTGAGGAATCAAAAAGCACCCTATCTTCAGTCTGCCAGATTTTTTCTCCTGTGTAAGCATCAAGCGCAAAGAGCCCATGCTCGCTGCCAATGTAAACGACGCCATCCACAACTGAAGGAGAAGAAAGCGTTCCCAAACCGGGCAAACTATATTTCCAGTAGCATTGTCCCGTGTAAGCGTCAAATGCATAGACATACCCGTTTTCGGATGCGGTGTAGACTATGCCTTCGACGACTGCAGCGGAGGAAGCCACCTGATTAGCTATTTCGCCCCTGTCAACTTTGTAAGTCCACAAGGTACTGTTGCTTGTTGGAACAAAATTGTCTGGGGTGCCTGTGTGCTGGGGGTCATGCATAAACATCGGCCACGAAGTCGTTGGGGAACCGACCACTGTAAAGTTAGCGTACGCAGTAAGGTGTGCGTTGTCAGTTACTGAAATCTGGAAGGTTCCCGGTTCAGTAGAGGGGTCAATTTGGAATTTGCCTGAGAAGTGCCCCAGTGCATCCACTGTTGAATTTGTAAGCGTTATGGGTTGACCGCCGAAAGTCGCTGTAACCATCGAATTAGAGGTAAAACCGGCGCCAGAGATAGAGACCGCTGTGTTTGCCAAGTTGACTTTTGGAGATAAGGCTATGGAGGATTGGTTTGCTTTTCCGAAGGCGTAGAGGTAGCAGTCGCCGCCCCTCACATAGAGCACGCCATCAGCCACGGCTGGCGCCGAGTTTATGTTGGTGTTACTGGGTGCATATGTCCAGATGAGTGCGCCAGTTTTTGCGTTTAACGCATGGATTCCTGCGCTGTTGCATGCGTAGAGTACCCCGCCTGCTAGGGCAAAGGATGAATCCCATATCGAGCTAGGATAATTCCATATTTTAGCTCCGGTAGTAGCGTTGAGGGCTAAAACTCCCTTGGGTGAAGAGCCCACGTAGACAATGCCCCCCGCCACTGTTGGTGCGGAACCAGGACTTGAACCCGTTTCGTAGGTCCAGATGGTTGCGCCGGTTGTTGCGTTTAGGGCAAAAAAGGTGCTGCCGCCGCATCCGACATATACGATGCCGCCTGCGATTGCAGGTGAATTGTTAGTAGAGCTCAGGTATATTTCGTGTGTCCACTTAAGCGTTCCGTTTCGGGCATCTAAGGCGCAGGCATATCCTGTGTCGCTGATGTAAACAGTGCCGTCTACCACGATAGGTGAACCGTCTCCGCCGCTGGGGATAACACTTTGCCAGACTGTGATGCCGTTCGTTGCGTTTTTGGCTATAACTGAGCTGTTTCCCGAGCATATGTAATACAAGCCGTTGACGACGGCGGGGGATGCGCTGCTATACACTCTGGTGGTGTTCCAGATGACTTCGCCGGTGGATGCATTCAACGCATAGTCGCGTCCTTCCCAAACACCCACATAGACCACGCCCTTGACTACGGCGGGGGAAGAAACGGTGAAGCTGCCCAGTGTTTGGCTCCAGAGAAGGTCTCCGCTTGTGCTGTTCAGCGCGTAGAAGTGTCCATCGTCGGAGCCTATGTAGAGCACGCCGCCTACAACTGCGGGGGACGAATCGATTATCCAGGCGTCGGCTCCATCGGGCATGGTGTTGAATTGCCATAACAAGTCATGCGTAATAGGTGCTATGTCGTCAGGTGAGGCTGTGTGAGCGGCGTTGTAGAGGAACATTGGCCAATCGCTGCTTGACGTGTCGGGGCTTGCAGGCTCTGCAGAAAAGTTTGCTCTGGCAAAATTAGGCAGGATTATTGCTGCGGCGGCCGATGAAAGGAGAAGCGATGCCGCAAGTAAGAAAACAAGGGCTTTTTTCAAGTTACCACTGCTCCAGGATATGAGCGGAAAATTTGCAAATAAAAGCTTTTTCGTCAAGAAACCTTGACTAAGCTACGCCAAGAAAGCTGGACAAAAAAGGATATTATATGCCGCCCCTTAAGAGCAAACGATGGATCTCACAAGCAAAAGCTTAGCGTTTCTGCTACTGGTTTTAGCATTGGCGTCGGCAAACGCATTCGTCACCGTTGACGCAGCCACCACTTCCTCGCCGCCGGGCAGCGTAGTCTGGAGCAACACCTTCGGGGGCGCTGGGGACGAGTGGGCTTTCTCGGTTATTGAAACCAGCGACGGCGGCTACGCCTTGGCGGGCTACACTAACTCTTCAGGCGAGGGCAACGCTGATGCTTGGCTGATTAAAACGGATGAGTCGGGTAACCGACTGTGGGCTAAAACTTATGGTGGAGCGGGGGATGATTGGGCTTCATGTATAGTTGAGGCCTCCGATGGGGGATACGTGATGGCTGGCTCCACGAATGCTTCAGGCAACAAAGGCTATGATTTCTGGCTGATAAAAACCGATTCCGATGGCAAGCAGCTGTGGAGCAGAACCTTCGGGGGAACCCATAATGATTACGCCTCCTGTGTGGTCCTAACCCTCGACGGCGGATACGCCATAGCGGGCATAACTAACTCGTTTGGCGACGGAGGATACTCGCTGGCGGGTTTCAGGGACGTTTTCATCGTTGGAAACGCCGATGTTTGGCTGGTAAAGACGGATGCGTCGGGTAAGCAGCAGTGGAACCGAACCTACGGCGGTGCCAACGACGACGGCGCCTTCTCCTTGGCTGCGGCAGACGATGGCGGATACGTGTTGGCAGGCAACACCTACTCGTTTAGCGGAGGCAACAACACCGATTTTTGGCTGCTCAAAACCGACGCCCTAGGCAACATGCTGTGGAACCGGACCTTTGGCGGCGCTAAAGATGACTTCGGCTACTGTGTGCTTCAGACCAGCGAGGGCGGTTATGCCTTTGCGGGGATCACCAACTCGTCGGGCTGCGGCTACGAGGATGTGTGGCTGATAAAAACGGATGATTCGGGAAATTTGCTGTGGAATCGAACCTACGGAGGAGCCCTAAACGATGAGTCATACTGCGCCATACAGACCCCGGATGGCGGCTACGCGTTGGCGGGTTCAACGTATGCCTTCGGCGCGGGCTACTGGGATGCCTGGCTAATCAAAACGGATACGGAAGGCAATGTGCTTTGGCGGCAAACCTACGGCGGAGTAGGCGACGACCAGGCGGTGTCGGCGGTTTTGACCTCGGACGGTAGCTTTGTCATGTCCGGTTCCACCACCACGTTTGGAGATGGCGCCTGGGATGCGTGGCTGCTTAAGGTTTCCAGCGTCAAAGTTAACGGTGACACGCAAACTCCCCGCTTAACCGAGGAGCCTTCCGCGCCCTCGCCGCTTGTGGGTCTATTTCCGGTTTGCCTTGGAGCCGCGGGGGTTTCAGTTGTCGTTGCCGTGTTATGCGTGGCTGTTTACTTCAGAAAGCGCCCCTGATTTGCCCTGGGTTTTCTTCCAAAAGCTATAAACGCAGACTCCGCCATCTTCCCTTTTAGGCGAACCAATTTGACCCTAAGAGGCTCCATAGAAGAACTCCGGAAAACCAAGGAATTAACCACAATCACAGTGCCCGTCTCAGTTGAATATGAGATGGCGGGCATCATCGCCGCAAACGGCGAAAAACCAGTCATGTTCCAAAACGTTAAGGAATCCGCTGTGCCCGTCGTGGCGGGGCTGGTGTCCTCTAAAGAGCTGATTTGCCGCAGCATGGGCATCCCCAAGGCGCAGCTGCTTCCCAAACTGCTCTCGGCAATCGAGAACCCCGTTGCGCCCCAACTTGTATCAGAGGCGCCCTGTCAGGAAATCGTCGAGTCAGATGCAGATGTGGACTTAACCAAGCTACCCATCATGCAGTACACCGAGGCAGACGGCGGCAAATACATCGCCTCAGCCGTATCCATCATCAAAGACCCCCAGACCGGCGCCCGCAACATGTGCTTCCATCGGCTTATGCTTAAAGACAGAAACCACTTCGTTGCCCGCATCGTGGAGAACCGCGGCACTGACACGGCGCTTAAGAAGGCAGGCGGAGAACTCGAAATCGCCATATGCCTCGGCAACTCGACGGCGGTGCTGCTTGCGGCGGCTACAACTTTGCCGATGGGCGTGGATGAGCTGGCGATGGCTAATGCACTCGAGAAAACCGATGTGGTGAAATGCAAAACCATCAACTTAGAGGTGCCCGCGGACAGCGAATTCGTTTTTGAGGGCAAAATCACCCGGGAGAAAGCCACCGAGGGACCATTCCTCGATTTAACCGGCATCGTGGACCGCACCCGCCAGCAGCCAATCCTGGAAATCAAATGCGTCACCCACCGCAAAAACCCCATCTACCAAACCATCCTTGCCGGCAGAAACGAGCACAAGTTCCTCATGGGCATGCCCAAGGAACCCACCATCTACAAGGAAGTCAGCAAGGTCTGCCAATGCAAAGACGTCTACATTACACCCGGCGGCTGCAGCTGGCTCCACGCAGTTGTACAAATCAAGAAGCAAAACCCCGACGATGGCCGAAAAGCTATTGAAGCCACCTTCAAGGGACATGGCTCACTCAAGCACTGCGTAATCGTTGACGAGGACATTAACATCTATGACCCCCACGACGTGGAGTGGGCAATTGCCACCCGCTTCCAAGCCGACAAAAACGCCGTTATCCTCAGCAACCAGCCTGGCAGCAGCCTCGACCCCTCAGGCGACCTATCCGAGGGCAAAAAAGCCACCACCGCCAAAGCAGGCCTCGACGCCACGATTCCCCAGTCCACCACGGGCAAGGGCTTTGCAAAAGCAGACTACATCAAAGTTGACTTAAACAAGTACCTTAAGTGATAAGTATGGAATTAACCAGACAAGAGCAAGCGATGCTGGATGGCAAAGAAGGCTACGCCGTCCGCAAAAGCATGGAAATCCTTGTTGCGCTCGGAGAAATCTTCAGCGCCAAAACCCTAATCGACGTCGGCTCTGTGCAGGTCGCGGGAGTAAGCTACCACAACCTCGGCGACGCAGGCCTCGAATTCCTCAACTCACTGGCAGCAGACGGCAAAGTCAAGGTGCTGACCACCCTCAACCCCGCAGGCATGGACCTGGAGAACTGGCAGCAACTCGGCATCAGCCCCGACTTCGCCGACAAACAAAACCAAGTCATCGACGCCTTTGAACGCATGGGCATCCTGGTCAGCTGCACCTGCACACCCTACCTCATCGGCAACCTACCGCTCTACGGCGAACACATCGCATGGTCCGAGAGCAGCGCAGTCACCTTCGCCAACTCCGTTCTGGGCGCACGCACCAACCGGGAAGGCGGCCCCTCCGCGTTGGCAGCGGCCTTCGTGGGGAAAACCCCCTGCTACGGCCTGCACCTCGACGAGAACCGCGTCCCCGACGTCCATGTCGAAGTCAACGCAGCCCTCACCAGGCTCTCGGATTGGGGCGCTCTCGGCTACGCCATCGGCAAGAAGGCGGAGAACAAAATCCCCTACATCACAGGCATAAAAACCGCGGGTCTAGATGACCTTAAAAGCTTCGGCGCCTCGCTGGTGACTTATGGGGCTAAACCGCTTTTCTACATGAAAGGCATCACCCCCGGCTACCAAGCCCAAACCCAACCTAAAGATACAGTAACAATCACGGAAAGCGATCTCAAAGCCGCCTACGACCACATCAACGACGACGTATCCGACATAGACTTTGTCTGCGTCGGTTGTCCGCATTGCAGCATAAAAGAAATCCAGGAAATCGCGGAGTTGCTGCGGGGCAAAAAGGTGGCGTCTGGCACGGAACTTTGGGTTGCAACGGCGCGGACCACCAAGCAGCTTTCCGATAAACGCGGCTACACGGCGGTCATTGAGGCGGCGGGCGGCAAATTTGCCTGTGACACTTGCATGGCGGTGGCGCCGCTTAAGGGCAGGTTTAAGGCGTTGGCGACGACGTCTGCGAAGGGCTGCTTCTATAGCCGCCAGAACCTGATGAAAACCAAGATGGGAAGCATGAAACAATGCGTTGATGCAGCGGTGAGTGGAAAATGGAATTGAAAGGCAGAATAATCTACAAAGGCAAAGCCGAGGGAGAAGCCCTCGTTACCTCCATGCCGATTAGCTTCTACGGCGGCGTGGATCCCAACAGCGGCGAAGTCATCGAGAAAGGCCATGAACTGCAGGGACAAAGCATCAAGGGCAAGGTGCTGGTGTTCCCGCAGGGCAAAGGCTCCACGGTGGGCAGCTACACGCTGTATCGACTCAAAAAGAACGGCGCCGCCCCCGCAGCCATGATTAACCGAGAAACAGAAACCATCGTTGCAGTCGGAGCCATCATCAGCGAAATCCCATTCGTAGACAAGTTAGATATCGGCAAGATAAAGACGGGCAGCAAAGTCAGCGTTGAGAGCGATACTGTAACAGTCCACTAAATTGCTGTGGGCTGCGTTGCCGCTTTTTTGCCTTTAAATTTTTATCGTTTTTTATGAATTTTTTTTGGAATGATTTGATTTTTTAAAATTTCTTGGCTAGCCGGTTGATTGCGTTAACCTTAAATATGTAAACTTACACATGTTTACATTGATCCTCAGATGACCCCAAACGCCCTAACAGCACCCCTAACCCAGCAACAAAAAACAATCTGGAAACTCCTCAGCCAAGGCCTCAGCGTCTCCACCATAGCCAACAAACTAAAAACCACCCGGCAATACGTCAACCAAACCCGCCTAACCACCGAAGCCAAACTCTCCAGCGCCCTCATAGGCATCGCACAAGCCAACGACCTCCAAATAACAGCCCTCCACCCAAACCAGGGCATACTGCTAGGCTACCACCCCGCACTCAACCGAAAAGCCATCGTCACCTACAGCACCAACTACGGCATAAAAGTCTGGTACTGGAACGACCATCCTGAAGAAGTAAAAAACAAGGAATTCCTCAAACAAACCCAAAAGTACCTTTTGGATTTAGCAGCGGAAAGGGGTATAGAGGTAGAAAACAGCCAGGCCCTCCATCCTGCAGAGCTGGCTGATTTAGTCTTCTGTAAACTTGTTCCGGAGCTAAAGAAATGAAAACGAAAATTAAAGATGTTTTCCGTGGTTGGCTACCTCAGCAGCCGAGCAATTTCCAAAGACTAAGACAGCATTCAACCCCCATAGTTATTGGGCTGGCAGTTACGGCTCTTACGGTTTCGCTTTTTCTGGTTTCAACCAATTTCATCGCGGGATATACAAGCGTAAACCCCCCGCCGATTGCGCCAGTTGCCAATGACACAGTATCTCAGTCAACTATTGCGCCTCAAGCTACAACAGAACCGCAGAACAATACGCTCCTCACAAAAGAAGAAGCACTTGCCATAGCGGTGCCTATCATAGAGCAGTATGCCAAAGATAATAACCGAATTATTACCAATATCACCATTTCAGATAGCATAAAAATGTTGACTGATTTTAGCGGTTTACGGGGCGGCGCTAGTTTTGATCAGATCATCTCCTGGGAAGCTTCGCCGTCTGACATGCGCAGTTTTCCGGCATGGACAGTGGTTGCGTCTTTTCAATGGGAAAACCCTAGCACCAACATTGGGAGCAAAGATCTCACTGCTCAATCATGGATTTATGGTTTTGATGTATCTATTTGGGCAGATACTGGTCAAATTGCTTCTTCAGGACCAAATGGAATAATTTGAAAAGGTTGAAGACAAGAACTCAGAATTTAATTAAGGGCTGGCTTCAAAAAACAGCCAATTGCTTTCCAGCAAAATTTGAAATGGCTGTATAGTAGAGGCATGCCTTTTTTAAAATTCTCACAAGGAAGGTTGTTAAGGTTAAATGGCAAATTCTCTGAATATCCCAAATTACACAGCCATATTCGCAAAGAGAGAACAGTTTTTCTCTACCTATATGGAAGGAAAAGGTGGAGCAGCCAAGTTTTTGCGTTATGACCCTATTTTTTTGTTCTGTCCGTGGCAAGTTGCACAACCTGCCTGGAATGCGCCTTAGCGCCCTTTTCTGATTTAGGTTGCTTTGCACAGTCCGCGGGTTGTTGTTGTGTCAAGAGGGGTCCCCCACAGCAACAACTAAAGAAAAACAGTTAGCGCCAGATTCTCAGTCTGCTATATATAGAGGGGGGGTAGAGCTGGCAGAGCACAACAGACCCTCTGTCTGGGCAAGGCGGGTTTTGTGCATAACGCAACTTACGCCTCCACAGTTAAAACCCTCAGCGGCGTTTCCCTCTCCTTGGGCAGGCAGAACAACTGCAACGTTAAATTAGCAGAACAGAGATAGACTTAGTCAGGTAAGATTTGCGATGAACGATGCAAACCCAATCATACTTAAACTCGGCGGTTCAGCCATAACTGACAAAGCAGTAGAGGCAACACCCCGAACCGACATCATCAACCGCCTAGCCGAGGAAATCAAGCGAGCAGACCTAGATAACCTCATCGTCGTCCACGGCGGCGGAAGCTTCGGGCACCCCACAGCCGAACGCTACGCCCTAAAAGACGGCTACAAAGAGGATCCAACCCAGAAACTCGGCTTCGCCGAAACTCACCATATGATGACGGTGCTCAACGGCTTAGTCATGGACTCCCTTATCCTGCATGAGGTCCCAGCCATCAGCGTCGCGCCCTCCGGCTGCTTCATGACAGAAAACGGCAGAATCAAATTCTTCGACCAAACCGTCCTCAACGGCATGGCAAAAATGGGCTTCACCCCCGTGCTCTACGGCGACGTGGTGCTCGACGAGAAAATGGGCTTCACCGTGCTCAGCGGCGACCAACTTGTCGCCTATTTGGCAATCAAGTATAAGGCACGCAAAATCGTGCTCGGCGTCGACACAGACGGATTATTCGACGGCGACCCCAAAGCCAACCCCGATGCCAAGCCCTTCAAGAAGCTGAACCTCAAAGAACTCAAAGAGATCCAGCCTAAACTTGGTAAAGCAGCAGGCACCGACGTAACCGGCGGCATGGCAGGCAAAATCGCTGAGCTTATCCCTGCGGTTGAAGCAGGAATCCACGTTACCATCACCGGCGCCACCAAGGGGTTATCTATCTACAGAGCCTTAACCGATCAGAGTATTATGGGCACTGAAATAGAGAAGTAGCAAAATGGCACAGGAAACTGGCAAACGCAAAAACGAGCATATCCGCATCTGTCTAGATGAGAAAGCGCAAGCCCGAAGCGTCACCGCAGGGTTCGAGGATATCCAGCTGGTTCACCGCGCATTGCCAGAGACCGATAAAGCCAAAATTAACCTGCAAACCACCTTTTTAGGCAAACAATTCTCTGCCCCCATCATCGTGGGCGCCATGACCGGCGGAACCTCGCTGGCAACCTCGATTAACGAATCCATCGCGGAAGCCGTCGAGAAACTCGGCTTAGGCATGGGGTTAGGCAGCCAAAGAGCCGCCATAGAAGACCCCGCTCTTGAGGCAACCTACCGCATCGCACGCGAAAAAGCGCCCCATGCATTCTTAGTCGCTAACGTCGGAGGCGTCCAGCTTGTCCACGGCTACGGCGTCAAAGAAGTCAAACGCATAGTCGAAATGATTGACGCCGACGCAGTCGCCATCCACCTAAACGCGCTTCAGGAAGCCATTCAGCCTGAGGGACAAACCAACTTCAAAGGGGTCCTGTCAAAAATCGCCGAAGTCGCCGCAGCCATCGAGCAACCAGTCATCGTTAAAGAAACCGGCGCAGGCATCTGCGCGGAAGACGCCAAGGCATTGGAGGCTGCAGGCGTGAAAGCCATCGATGTCGGCGGAGTCGGCGGAACCAGCTTTGCCGCAGTCGAATATTACCGTGCATCGCAAAATGAGGTGCAGCAGTGCCTAGGCGAGGCACTTTGGGATTGGGGCATACCCACCGCAGCCAGCTTAATTGAAGCCGCTCACACCGTCAAGCTGCCCTTGATTGCGTCAGGCGGCGTACGCAGCGGCCTAGACATCGCCAAAGCCCTTGCGCTGGATGCAGACTTAGCGGGTATCGTGCAGCCTATCCTTGAAGCCGCAGTGAAGGGCACAGAGGCAACGGAAAAGAAACTCAGCTGCCTGATTGAGGAGCTACGCAACGTCATGTTCCTCACCGGCGCAGAAACTATCTCGGATTTATCCGCTAGCCCCATAGTGGTTACAGGCAAGACCGCGCAGTGGCTAACTGCACGCGGCTTCAGCCTCCAAAAATACGCCAAAAGAGGCACACATTAACATGGATATCGAACGTTTTCTGGAAGAAACCGCCCCCAAAATTGACGCAGCCATCGAAAAGTACCTTCCAAGAGCCTTCAGCAAGGACGCAGTGCTCTTCCAAGTTACTCCTCCAATGTACAGCTACAACCTTGAACCCCTCAACAAAGCCATAGCTGACCCCATCTGGGACATGCTGAATCGAGGCGGCAAACGGTGGCGCCCCGCGCTTTTCTTGCTTATCTGCGAGGCACTGGGCAAGAAAGCCGACTACTGCCTTGACTTCGCCATAATCCCCGAAGTCATCCACAACGGCACGCTAGTCATAGACGACATCGAGGATTCCTCGGAGGTGCGCCGCGGCAAACCCTGCAGCTACAAAATCTACGGCAGCGACATAGCAATCAACGTGGGAAACGCCATGTATTACCTGCCGCTTTTGCCCCTCATGACTAACCGCGAGGTGCTCTCCGCGCAGGTGCAGCGGGATGTTTACGAGATTTATGTGCAGGAAATGATTAACCTCAGCATGGGGCAAGCCATGGATATTGCCTGGCACCGCGGCATAGCTAACGCTGACGCGTTAAGTGAGCAGGATTACTTGCAGATGTGTGCCTACAAAACCGGCACGCTGGCAAGGATGTCAGCCAAGATTGCTGCTGTGCTGGCGGGTGGGGAACCCCGGCTTGTTGAGAAACTGGGCCGATTCGCTGAATCCATAGGCGTTGCTTTCCAGATGCAGGATGACATTCTTGATTTAACCGGCGAAGAGTTCGCTAAGGGCAAAGGCTGCGTCGGCGGCGACATAAGCGAGGGCAAACGTTCGCTTCTAGTCATCTATACCCTCCAGAAAGCCACTGACCAAGATAGGATGCGGCTGCTTGAGATCCTGGGAATGCACACCTGCGAGCAGAAGCTACGCGAAGAAGCCATCGCAATCATAGCTAAGTACGGCGCGTTTGGATACGTTAAAGCCTTAGCGGAACGGATGGTTCTTGAAAGCTGGAGCGAAGCAGATTCCTTGTTGCCTACGCCGCAGGCTAAGGAAAAATTAAAAGCGTTCGCTGATTTCTTGATAAAGCGCAACAGGTAACGCGAGCGTATTACTTTGGCACTACAAGAAGATAACGAATTAAGGCAACTTATCCGCAAAGCCGCCTTGCTTAACGCGGTTTCTCATGACGGCAAAGCCCAAGCGGGCGCGATGGTCGGTAAGGTTCTGGGCGAAAGAGCCGATTTGAGAAGCCAAGTTAAGGAGCTCTCAGCAGTCATAAACGCGGTAGTTTCGGAAGTTAACAGTTTATCTCTCTCTGAGCAGAAAGCGATTGTGGAGCAGAATTGGCCGGAAACCCAAAAGAAACATGAAGCCGAAGAGAAAAAGCTGGCGCCGCTGCCCAACGCCGACAAATACAAGCAGATCACCACGCGCTTCTCGCCTAACCCGGATTGTGTGCTGCATCTGGGCTCAGCCCGCGCCATCGTATTAAGCCACGAGTACGCCCGCATGTACAACGGCAAATTTATCCTACGCTTCGAGGACACTGACCCTAAAACCAAAAAGCCGCAGCTTCAATTCTACGAGAGCATCCGACAGGACCTCAAATGGCTAGGCTGCAAATGGGATGAAGAATACATCCAGAGTGACCGCCTCGAAATCTACTATGAGATTGTTGGAAAACTAATCGGGGATGGTAACGCCTACGTATGCGAATGCACACCTGAAGAGTTCCGCAATAAAACGATAGCTAAACAAGCCTGCCCCTGCCGAGGCATATCACCCGCTGAACAGATGGAGCGTTGGCGCAAGATGCTTGGCGGCGGCTACCAGGAGGGTCAAGCGGTGGTCCGCGTTAAAACCGAGCTGGATCATCCGAACCCTGCCATCCGCGACTGGCCCGCATTGCGTATCATCGACACCAAGAAGTATCCGCATCCCCGCGTCGGCAGCAAATACTTCCTTTGGCCACTCTATAACCTCGCCGCAGGTATCGACGATCACCTGATGGGCATGACCCATATTATCCGCGGTAAAGAACACTACACTAACATGGTCCGCCAGAAATACATGTACCAGCACCTCGGCTGGAGCTACCCCGAAGCCATCCACTACGGGAGACTCAAAATCACCGGCGCCGCTCTTTCTAAATCCAAGATTGTGGCGGGCATCAAGGATGGCGATTACGCGGATTTCGATGATCCCCGGCTGGGTACTTTTCAGGCGCTGCGCAAACGTGGAATCACCCCTGAAGCCATCAAGAAAGTCATTGTCGATGTAGGCGTGAAACCTAACGATGTCACGTTAAGCTGGGAGACGCTTAACAGCTACAACCGCAAAATCCTCGATGCAAAAAGCAGCCGATACTTCTTTGTAGCTTCCCCCGTTGAGCTCAAAGTGACGGGTGTACCTAAATCCTTTGATGTGAAGCTGCCGCTGCATCCTGAGCAGCCCACGCGGGGCGTCAGGGAATACACAGTGACGCCAAGCAGCGATGGCACTGTGAGCCTGTGGATAGCCCAGAGCGATGCGCAAGCCATGCAGGTTGATCAGACCCTGCGGCTTATGGAGCTCTTCAACCTTAAAGTTACCTCAAAAACCGCCGATACAGTAAACGCCGTTTACCTGAGCGAATCCTACGATGATGTCCGAAAAAGCAAAGCGCAGCTTATCCAGTGGATTGCACAGGGCGAGGTGTACCCTGCAGAGGTGGTTCAGCAAGATGCCTCAGTAACAGGGGGCTACGCGGAGGTTGCCTGCAAAAAGTTAAAGCCAGACGACATCATACAGTTTGAGCGGTACGGCTTTGTGCGGGTAGACAAAGTCGGCAGTAAACTAGTCGTTTACTATGCCCAGAAATAGGTGAAAGATATGCGTAAACTCTCAAATCAAGCCATCATCTGGCCAGTCTACTTCGATGCATCTAGAACACGAAAGGAAGGGCGCCGCGTCCCCAAAAACCAATCGGTGGTGGCCCCAAAAATCTTGGAGGTTAAAGAAGCCGCGGATCGGCTGGGATTAGAGAATGAGGTGCGTTTGGACGCGCATTTTCCCAAGATGCCCTGGGCTAAAAGCGGGATGCTGCTGGTGGAGAAGCATGAAGCCAAAGAAGCCATAATTAGAAAGCTCGCTCAGAAACTGGTTAAAATCAAAAATCAGCAGGCATCTGAGTTGCCTAAGAAAAGATAAAATGAAAAAGAAAATTAGGCTTTTTCTTTGCTGATAAGCACGGCGTTTATGATGCCGTCGTTGCCTGGTCGACTGGTAACTTTTGCTAAGCCCAAGGCAGTTTCGATTTCTGCGCCCTTCGTGATGACTCCTCGGCGGTTATAATCCACGTTTGCTTGGTTGCGCACGACGCGGACGATTTCGCTTTTCTGGGTGGAGCCGGTTGCGGGGTCAGTTACTGAGGCGTACTTGTCAGTTAGAGCCTTGACTTTCATGTTGCCGCCTAAGCCGCGGGTGACTTTACGTTTGGGTTCGCCCAGTATGGTTTCAGCTGGGTATCCGCCTGCTTCATACTTCTTTTTGCTGCGGTAAACCCGTTTTTTGCCGCCTGTAAGTTTTCTTTTGCGTAAATGGCTTTGCGATGACATAGCTTCATTTCCCTAAATGCGTAGTCACTAAAACACTGGTTTATCATATAAACGTATCCGTTTCTGCGCTTTCGTTTGTTTTAGTTGATACCGCTTTGGCAAAGCTACTGTTGCTCTGCCGCCTCCATCCTCCCCTTAAAGCGGAGCTTGGTTTTGTTGTTGCATTGTGGGTAAGGCGGTATTGTCGATGCCGCTGACTTCGCCGTTGAGTGCTGATATTTGGCCTATAAAGCCGCTTTAGAAGCAGCTATCCAAATGCCAGACGATCAGGCTTAAGAGCTTACCGCGTGCACCCTGAACCGAATATCCAGCGGGCAAGCACTTGCACGGTATCCCTTTCGGTTTTCATGTATGCCTATCTTTTCGGTTGGAAAGTTTTAAAAAGACATCCATTGTATCTCCGCTTTTGGAGAGAGAAGGGTGCACAATTCAAAAAGAATCATGGCTGTTTTGTTGTTAGTTTTAGTGACGCTTTTAATAGCGGCTGCTTTAGCTATGCCCATCAAAGGGCAAACCAGCATTCCATCCAAATCAGGGTCCGATGGCAACCAGAGCGGCTGGAACATGTTTGGCCATGACCTTTCAGGCGCAAGATACTCCACTTCCTCTGCACCCAAAACCAGTCACCTCCTCTGGCAAACCAGTCTTGGCGGACAAGTGCGCTCAGCAGTCACTATTTCAGGCGACAAAGCCTACACTGGCTGTTTCGGCGGAAACGTCTACGCGCTGGATGCAAGCAACGGAAACATCGTTTGGACCTACACTACAGATGGCGATGTATGGTGTACGCCGTTGGTGACTAACGGCGTTGTCTATGTTGGCTCAAACGATTTTAAATTCTACGCAATAAACGCTGAAACCGGCGTTTTAATTTGGAGTATTCAGACAGGCGGCGGTGTTTGGTCTTCTCCAGCAATCGCCAACGGAATCGTTTATGTGGGTTCAACAGACGACAACATGTATGCTTTAGACGCAGGGACCGGCGCTCAAATTTGGAGTTACCCCACAGGAGGGGACATACGAAGTTCACCGGCGGTAGTGAACGGTGTAGTGTTTTTTGGTTCACAGGACAGCACCTTCTATGCTTTGGACGCTGCTACGGGAACAAAAATTTGGAGTTCCCCCACTGGCGATCAGGACACCTACACAAACTCATCACCCGCCGTCGCTGATGGAGTAGTCTATATTGGCTCAACCGACACTAACCTTTACGCCTTTAGAGCCTCAGATGGAGCAACGGTGTGGACTTTTAAAACTCCCGCGAAAGTTTCTTCTTCTCCAGCCGTCTACAATGGACTCGTTTATGTCGGGTCTGAATCAGGGGACTTCTACGCAATCAATGCAGCTTCAGGCAAGCAGGTCTGGACTTATTCAACAGACGGCGCCATCTATTCTTCCCCCGCCGTTGCAGACGGAGTGGTCTATGTTGGTTCATACAGCCCCGATGACTCCGTTTACGCCTTTGATGTTTCTTCGGGTGATCTGCTGTGGAACTACCAGACTAACAGCGGCGTGTTTTCTGCCCCAACAGTTGCGGGCGGCGTGATGTTTGTAGGTTCATACGATAGCAACGTTTACGCTTTCGGTACAGAATTCACTCCCGGCAGCACATCCGAGCAGACTCCAACACAGAACCCTTCAGGCTACACTCCAGGAAAGGTTTGGGCGCCGTCTTCCGCTAGCGGCGTAGCCTCAAGCGCCGTAACCGTTGGAGCATTAGCTGCAGTTACCATCGTAGCCACTGCGGTGTCAAGCGCCTCCGTTTCCTCGGCGTCTTCGCTTTCAAGCAAACTTCTGGGTAAGTTAGGGAGCACTCTTCAGAAGTTGTTTCCCAGCTTTGTTAAAAATTGGTTTGAAAGCTACGTAGCCTCGAAACATAAGTTAAGGGTCGATGAAAAACAGGGGTCGCTGTATTGGCCGTCAAAGGGTGAACTTTTGGTATATTTGGTGTCTGTTCTGACTCTTTCTTTCTCCTTTTCATACGTTCAAGTAAAATCCTCCTCAGAATTTCTAGTTATCTTTCCAACGTTTGTCTTCACGAGCCTTATCGTTGGTTTAGTTAAAACTTACTTGCTAACAATCTATGCAAGACGACGAGGCGTCTGGACAGAATACAAGCTATGGTACTTGGGCATAGCGATGTTCATAATTTCGACCGTAGCTTTCCGCGCGCCCTTCTCTTCGGCGACAAGAAGGGTGAGCACATCAAACAAGCCGGAGAACTTTGTTGGGAAGGTATCCTGCGCAAGCATCCTAATTATTCTAGGCTTTGCAGGCGTATTCTTTTTACTACTCTTAGCTGGATTTACCTTGATCGCTGGAGCAGGTTTAGCGATGTGCCTTATAGCGGCTTTCCTTGACACCATTCCCATCCAACCCATGAGTGGAGCAGACATCTACAAGTACAGTAAACCTATCTGGGCTGCCCTGTTCATCTTAACCCTCTCGCTATATGCAATTTGGCTAACTCATACCCTGTAGAGCATCAGGCACAAAAGCGAAAACCAGCCTCTTCGCCCTAATCGGGGAGGCCTTGCAAGCTGGGGGCTACGTGACGCTCCGAGGGCAGCTTGGCGCTTTCACGGATGGGCAACCATCAAAATTAGCGGCTTTTCTGCAGGCGACAAAAAGGTTCTAAATCGGTTCTTGTCGGGGTAATTGTTTGAAAGGGGCTCTTTTTTAAATGGAAGCATGCCCATTTTAATATATTTTTTAAATTTTTTTGGCTTAAAACAGAAAAATCTTATATACTAAGTCTGAACAAAGAGGGAATTACGAAAAGAGGACAAAAAAATGCAAAATAAAAAATTGATAACCCTCTCTTTGATTATTATTTTAGCTATTTCGATACTGGCGATTTATATTCCACAAGCAAACGCGGCGAAAAAAAGCTATGCAATAGTGGGAGCAGTGCCTAACCCCATCGGAGTGAATCAGGAAACACTTATTGCTGTAGGCATCACTGAAGCAACTCAGGCAACTGAGCTTGGCTGGAAAGGATTAACGGTAACTGTTACTAGACCAGACGGCACAAACGAGACTCTTGGACCATTTGATACAGACTCGACAGGCGCCACAGGAACAGTCTTCATCCCCACTATGGTGGGTAACTATACGTTGCAGTCGCATTTTCCAGGACAATGGGAAAACTATACTGGCGTGGGCTTTTTTGGGCCATTTACTTTCAGTGAATACTACGAGGCAAGCGACAGTGCTCCGCTAACATTGATAGTGCAAGAAGAACCCATCAAGCTCTATCCCGGCAACGCGCTTCCAGGAGAATACTGGACACGACCAATCGACTCGCAGCTCAGAGAATGGTACACTCTTGCTGGAAGCTGGCTATACACCCCAGCCAACAACTTTGCCCCCTACAACTTTGCCCCTGAAAGCGCACATGTACTCTGGACTGAACCTTTAACGCTAGGCGGGCTTGTCGGCGGCGACTATGGCCTTATTGGTTCCGGCGGAACATCGGTGGGCATGGGCATCGGCGACGCATATGAAGGCAAATGGAGCAGCAGAATAATTCTGGATGGGCGGCTTTACTATTCAGAAAGTGCGGCTGGCGGATTGACATCACCTACACCTCCAGTTACATATCACTGCGTGGATTTGCGGACTGGTGAAGAGTACTGGCAGAAAGAATTCCCCAACAACGCTTCAATATCGTTTGGGCAGCTGTTATACTGGCAATCAATGAACTACCAAGGAACCTACGGCTACCTATATGAGCAAACAGGCGGCGCATCATTCTTCGGTCCACCTGCCCCTGCAGTTTGGACGGCATTTGACGCCTACACAGGCAACTGGCGATTCACCATCAACAACGTTCCCGCTGGAACACTGCTGCGTGACGATAGAGGCGCACTCTACATACTGCAATCTGACTTGATCAACGGTTGGATGGCACTTTGGAACATGAGCGCATTCTGCACATGGGGCAGTTCCGGCTTTAACTCTGCAAGCTGGGGCAACTCAGTAAACGGCCAAACATTCACTGTCGGCAACGACGCAAGATCTTTAGCTGCATACTCATGGAACAAAACTATACCTAAAACTTTGGAAGGCAGCGTTGTAGCAACCTTCTTCGGCGACCGCATGGTCGGATCCAATGTCGGCGGAGGCTTCGGAGGAGCAGCAGCTCCATCTAACGTGGCGGTTTGGGCAGTCAGCTTAAAGCAAGGACAGGAAGGAACAGTGCTATTTAACACTCATTGGACGGCGCCATCGGACTGGACAAAAGGCAACCAGTCGCTTAACTGGGCGGCAACCAGCCAAGAAGACGAAATGGGAGTAATTTGGGCAAAAGAAACAAGGACACATTATGGTGTCAGCTTCACTGATGGAAAGCTGGTTTGGGGACCATCAGAACCACAATACTACATGGACATCTACGAGGGCACCCAGCTTACCTCGCATTTCATAGCATACAACAAACTCTACGCTAGCGGCGTCAGCGGCATCCTATACTGCTATGACGTAAAAACAGGTGACAGCCTATGGCAATATGCAGCCCAAGACCCCTACACAGAGATGCTTTGGAACAACAACTGGTGGCTCTCGATACCCTTCATCAGCGACGGAAAAGTCTACATTGGCTCAGGTGAACACTCACCCAACCAGCCGCTGCCACGGGGCGCACCATTTGGATGCGTGAATGCAACGGATGGAACCCTGATTTGGCGGATAAACGGCATGTTTAGACAAACTGGATGGGGAGGCAACGCAATTATCGGCGACAGCGTAATCGCGACCATGGATACATACGACCAAAGAGTATACGCTATCGGTAAAGGACCGAGCGCAATGACTGCAGAGGCACCACTGAGCGGTGTACAACTTGGCAACTCTGTTACATTACGTGGGACAATCACTGATATTTCTCCAGGCACTAACAGCCAATCGTTGTCGATGCGGTTCCCCAACGGCGTACCAGCGGTTTCTGACGAAAGCATGAGTGATTGGATGCTGTATGTGTACAAGCAATTCGCGAAACCCGCCAACGCTACAGGGTTGACAATCGACCTCAGCGTTGTCGACGGCAACGGCAACTACCGAGAAATAGGCACAACTACAAGCGATGCAGACGGCTTCTTCAGCTATAACTGGACCCCCGATATAGAGGGCTCATACACGGTCTACGCGTCATTCGGCGGCAGCGCAGCATACTACCCCTCACATGCAGTTACAGCGTTCAGCGTTGATCAGGCACCTACACCAGCACCAACAGCGGAACCTGTCTCAGGATACGTTACAGCTAGCGACCTACTTACCTATCTGGCAGCCGGCGTTATCGCCATAATAATCGCCATAGCCATCGCTACACTGCTAATCATGAGAAAACATTAGGCAGCAAAACTTTCATCCACCTTTTCTTTTTTTGTTACCTTTCTAAATTTGCAAGAAAACTGCCTACAGGTCAAGCTAAAAAACAAGCCTTTTTCGTCTTTAAGATCAAGAATAAGGGCGACATCTTCGGTTTTTAACTTGAAAACAAACCAACCGATATTTTGACTTGTTGTCTAATGTTTGGGAGAATTGCGATGCAGAACTTCACAGTGGAAGCGTTCTCGGTTCATGCTTCAGCGTATGCAAAGTCTCTGGATAAGCGCTGCTAAGTTTAGTATAAGCTTTTATACGTTTGTTGATGACATGTTAAAACTGATAATGTTACTTCCGAGGTTCAAGACGTAAATGCCCTACATCAAAAAAATCGAGTTAAAAGGCTTTAAGTCTTTTGGACCCCAAACAGTCAAGGTTAACCTTGACAAGGGGTTCACAGCCATCACTGGACCCAACGGAAGCGGCAAAACCAACATCATGGACGCCATGCTTTTCTCGCTGGGTGAACTCAGCACACGCAGGCTCAGGGCAGAGAACTCTGCGAAGCTGATTTTCCACGGCTCCGAGAAATCAGGTATCGACAAAGCCAAGATGGCTAAGGTTGTAGTGCAATTCGATAATACCGACGGCTTAATGCCCGTGGACACCACGACCGTCACCGTCTCGCGGGAGGTCTACCGGAACGGGCAAAGCGTCTATCGCCTCAACGGCCGCCGCATGAGCCGCACCCACATCACTGAGACGCTATCTATGGCTGCAATTAGCAGCATGAGCCAAAACATTATTCCGCAGGGCACCATTACGCGGCTCACCGATTTAACCGCGATGGAACGCCGCAAAATCATCGAGGACCTCATCGGCATCGCCCAGTATGACTCCGAGAAAACCGAGGCAGAAGAAAAGCTGCGCGCCGCTGACATATCCATCCGTACCGCCATGGGCAGAATCGACGAAGTCCAAAAACGCCTCGACGACCTTGAACGCGAACGCAACCAGCTTCTACGCTACAGCTTCATTCAGGGCGAAACACGCAAGTTCCAAGCCATCAAAATCTCAAGTGACATCACCGCGCAGAACATCAAAATCGCGGAAAGCACAACGCAACTGGGGAAGGTTAAGGAGCGTGTGGATAAGCTTAAGGAGCAGCGGGAGCTGCGGCGGGGCAAACGCCATGAGATTGAGGGGGACTGGCGTAAGCTCAGCGGCGAGGGACTCGAGCAGGGCGGCTCCGAGGTGCTTAAGGTTCAGATTAAAATCGGCGAACTTAAATCTAAACTCACCGAACTCAGCACCAAAATCAATTCGGGGCAAGCTAGCCTTGACAGCTTTAGCCGCGTGAAAGAAAACAACGTGGCGCAGCATGAAAACCTGCAGCAGGAAATCCGCGAAAACCGCCTTAAAATCCGCCAGTACCGAAGTGAACACGAGAAACTTGGGGTGCAGCTTGCCGAGAAGCAGAGCCAGCATGAAGCCCTCGCGAAGGAGACCTCGTCGCTTTGGGAGGGATTGGAGGGTAACAACCAGCAAATTCACGCTTTAAACCAGCAGATTGGGGAGCATGTGCGGCGGCTGGCGTATCTGCGATCCGAGTACAAACAGGACAAGGCTGCTCTGCGGCTCTGTATGGGGCGAATAAAAAGTCTCACTGTACGCAAGGAGAAATTTATCGCCAGCCAAGCAGAAATCGAGAAGTCGCTTGTGGAGCTTGAGCAGGTTCAGCGGGACCAAAAGTTGCAGCTTAAAAACCTCGAGCAATCCGTCGAGCGTAAGCAACTTCAAAAAGAGACCGTTAACAGGGAAATCGAGGAAGCCGAGAAAATCGCCAGTTCCGCTAAAGATGCAGTAATCGAGTTTGCGACTCAACGTGACCTCGCAGCAACCATCGCTGCTGAAGAGAAAGCGCTAAGACGCATCGAAGAAATGGGCGATGTAGGCGCTATAAACGGCATCCAGGGCAGGCTGCGTAGTCTCATAAAAATTGATAAGAACTTCAAGAAAGCCATCGACGCCGCCGCCGAGGGCTGGCTTGATGCGTTAGTTGTCAAGGACATTGATGTGGCATTTACCTGCGCTGAGACGCTGCGCCGCATGAAGTTGGGCAGAGTTAAAATCATACCGCTGCAGGGCGTAGTGAACCCCAAGAATAAGCCATCGCCCAAACGGGAAGGCGTCGTAGGTGCCCTCGCGGGCTTCATGAAGTATGACAGCGGCATCGAATTGGCCATTAACTACGTTTTCGGCGACACATTCGTGGCGTCAAACGATAAAACCGCGTTTGCCCTCTCCAACGAAGGCTACCGCGCCGTCACCGTCGCCGGCGACCTCTATGAACCCGGCGCCTTCGAAAGCGGCTACTACCGTGCGCCCCTGGACTTCTCCACCATAATCCCCAGCGAAAACGCCCTCAAAAGCCTCGACGAAGCCGTAAAAGCCCTCCAGACCCATTTGACCGCGCGGGGCAGCGACATAGTAACCATCGAATCTGAGCTCGAGCAAGCTAAAATCGAGATGACCCGCCTATCCGAGGGCATCGCTACTCTTGACCGGGAACTCGTGCGTATCAGACGCAGCGTCAAGCGCACTCAGCTAAACATTCACCAAATCGATAAACTCGGCAGCAAACTTGAACGTGAAGCCGCAGCCTACAAAGGCCGCATGGGCATGTACCGCAACGAACGCAACAGCATCCGAGCCGCCCTCAAAAAAATCCACACCGAAATCGGGGAACTGCGCCTTAAAACCGATGTAACCCACATCCAGGAGCTTGAGGTGCAGCGTGAAAAGTTCGGTGAAGAAGCCAACACGCTACGTCAGCAACTCGGCAGCCTGCAAACCGAAATCAACACCTATCAATCCCAGTTTGACCGCGTGTTGCGTGTGGGCTACAAGAACATAAAGATTCAGCTATCCAAGATGGATCAGCAGCAGGGAAAACTTGCCAGGGAAGTTGCCGACGCAACCGTGGAACGCGACGCCCTCAAAGTGGAAGTTGAGGAACTTGAAAAGAAACGCATCGAACTGTCAAATGCTGTGCTATCGGCGCGGGAGGAATCCAAAAAGTTCACTTCCCAAATCGACGTCATCGACTCGGAGCTACGCCTGTTTGACGCGGAGTATGAGCAAGCAGATAAACTCCAGAACCAGCTGCATTTTGGCTTGGAGAACACACAGCTTCGGCTCTCGCAGCTTCAAAGCCAGCTTCACCAGTACGGCTACGAGCAGCCGCTGCCGACGGATCCGCGGCAGGTGCAGGAAGCCGAAACCACCATACGCATGATGCAGTTTGAGATGGAACGCATCGGCGCCATCAATCAGCTTGCCGCCCAGCACTACTCCGACCAAATCAGCCGCTACCGCGAGCTTTCAGTGCGCCTAAACGAGCTGGAACGGGAAAAGCAGGCTATCGTATCGTTTATGGATGAAATCGAAGCTAAGAAACGCAAGGTGTTCATGACTGCGTTTGAAAAAATCAACGCCAGCTTAACGGTGTACTTTGAAAAGATGACTGGCGGCGGCAGCGCCACGCTTAAACTGGAGAACCCCGAGGAGCCCTTCACGGGAGGCATCGACATGATTGTGCAGTTCCCCAACAAGCCCAGCATCGTCGTCAGCGGAGCCAGCGGCGGCGAACGATCGATTTCTGCGGTGGCATTTATTTTCTCGCTTAAAGAGTTCTCGCCTGCATCCTTCTACATCCTCGACGAGGTCGACGCGCACTTGGATGCCTTCCACACCACCAAACTGGCGGAGACGCTGCTTGAAGAGGCAAGCAAAACCCAGTTCATAGTCATCAGCCTACGCCCGGAAATGGTTAATAAAGCCCAAAAAGTCTACGGCGTCTACGAACGCAACGGCATCTCAAACGTGGTGACCGCTAAATTCCCCGCGGAGGCGCCCGCATAGATGGCTACGTCAGCGACGACTCCGATGAGGCGCCCCTTCTATCTGCGGCCGCCATGGAACATCCTCTTCGAAATCAGCAAACTCGAAAAACTCACCCCTTGGAACGTAAACATCGCCTATCTGCTACGGTCTTTCCTCTCAGAGATGGAAAAAACCCACCCTGAAAAAGTGGATTTCCGCGCTTCAGGCGTCGCCCTAGATTCATCAGCGCTGATTTACCTCATGAAGTCCAAGCTACTGCTCACGCTCCAGGAACCCCCCGTCCCACCGCCCAAGATTCCAACAGACTTCGTTCCACCGCCCCTCTTTCTGCCCCTGCGCCATGAACTCACATCCACCACGATTCAGCATCTGCTAGAAGTCCTAGATGACGTTTTGAAGGGTGAGAAGCTGCTTAGTTTGCATCCAGTAGTGGAGCAGCATCCCGTTTTGCCTGCGGTTACTGATTTGCTTCCGCAGTTCGACCGCTTCATCGCGGAACTCGAGATGCAGGTGGATTCTCTCTATGCGATTTTACTGGAGAAAACTGGCGGGCAAGGCATCATTGACTTCACTACCCTCTCGAAGGGGGCGACACGCATTGAGGCTTTGCGTATGTTTATTTACCTGTTGTTCCTTGCTCAGGATGGCTTAGTCAGCCTCTGGCAGAATGAGGAAACCGAGGAACTCTACATAGCTGTGGGGAAACTGAACGTTGGAAAGCACTAAGGACGAGTCAACTAAACCAAGCTTAGAAGCCGCCGATACAGAGCATTCTCAGGCAAACGAGCGAAAAGCGCACGTGTTGATGCTGCTTGAAGCCGCCCTCTACGTTGCGGGGCGCCCACTTGATATGAATGAGCTCTGCCAAGTTGCGGGTAGCCGCAGCAAAAAACGCGTTGTCTCATACCTTGAAACCCTCATGCAACAGTACAACGCACGCGTCAGCGCCATAGAGATATTGGCGCTCAAAGACGAACGCTACGTGTTGCAGGTTAAAGCCGAATTCACGCCCCTCATCAAAAAACTCGTCAACCGCCCCCTGCTCTCATCGGGTCCCCTAAAGACACTCAGCTACATTGCCTACCGCCAACCCATCAGCCAAAAAAGGGTGGTGCAGGTCCGGGGGCAACATGCCTATGGCCACGTGAAGATGCTTAAGGATATGGGGTTGATTATGTCGGAGCGTATGGGGCGTTCGTTGGCGCTAAAAACAACTGATTACTTCGCTGACTATTTTGGGTTAACGCAGGATATGACGACGCTGAAGCGGGATTTGCGTAAGATTTTCGGGGAAGCCATCAAGGAGGATGTGGCTGAGCGGGAACGGAAAGAGGTTGAGGAAGAGAAGCAGGCGATGGCGGAGACAGAGGCATCCGATGAGCCGGATACAGAGGGTAAGCCGCGTGCACGGCTTAACTTCGAAGGTCCCAACCAGCCCTAAACCCCTTTTAGCTTGCTTTTTTGAAGAGGATAAGTTTTGGGTTACCTGCCGATCGCCGTTATTGGGGTTCAAAAAATTAATTAACCCTAACAAGAAAAGGGCATGTATGTCAAAATTAAAATTCGGTCTTCAGCATCCCTGTTTCACTTACGATGGACAGGGAAACGCTATTTTCGAAACGGTCAATGAAAGAGCGCAATACGTAGAGAACCACGGTTTTGATGGTTTCTTCGTAATGGATCACTTCTTTCAGATCCCGTATGTTGGCGCTAAGGATGAGCCGATGCTTGAAGCCTGGACAACGATTTCTGCGTTAACACAGCTAACAAGCAAAATAAAGCTTGGGACGTTGGTAACGGGGAATATCTACCGCAATCCTGCCCTGCTAGCCAAAATGGCGGCGAACGTTGATTTGATGAGTAACGGTAGATTAATTTTAGGCATAGGCGCAGGGTGGTTTGAAGAAGAAGCCAAAGCCAACGGTATTCCCTTCTTTAACGTTGCGGAACGTTGTAAACGACTCGAGGAATCAGTTCAAATCATAAAGGGAATGTGGACAAACCCCAAAGGCTTCACATTCCAAGGCAACTATTACGAAGTAAACAATGCCCTCTGCCTGCCCGAACCAATCCAGAAGCCGCATCCACCTATAATGATTGGCGGAGGAGGAGAAAAACAAACGCTGCGGGTCGTCGCTAAGTATGCGGATGCCTGCAACCTTTTCGGCGGACCTAGAACCATCAAGGCTAAACTTGACGTGCTAAAGAGGCATTGCAACAATGTTGGGCGAGATTACGGTGAAATATTGAAGAGTACTCTTACGTCGGTGGTAATCGCTGAAAACCAAGGAGGCTTAGATATGGCGTTAGCGGGGATCCGGGAACCAGGGGTTAGTGATGAGGAGTTGGATGAAATTGTCCTCTATGGAACCCCAAATGAGGTAGCAGCAAAAATAGAGCAGTTGATGCAGGCGGGAATACAGTACCTAATCGTTAACTTTAGAGGGGGACCGTCGGAGAAGGACATGTTAAAGTTATTCGCCGAAAAAGTTGTTCCTCAATTCCAATAAATAGCCGCCCAACCGGTGGGAGCTATGGCGAGCTTGCGGAAAAATCGTTTTGGCGGACCCAAACAGACACAAGAAACAAGGCAACTCAAGCAAACGCTTACCTACGCATAAAGAGGTAAAACCCCAGAAAACTACCCTTTCGCCCTTATCAGAACATCAAAATTTTGTCTGTTCTGCTTGTGGTTTGCTCCACAACCAACCTGCAATCTGCATTAACGCCTGAAGCCAAAAAGCGTTGTGTTGCACAAACCACGGGTTGTTGTTGTGTAAAGAGGGGTCCCCCACAACAACTATAGAGAACAGTTGTTTTACCAAAAATTAGGCGGGACGCTCTCTGAGAAAGCACAGAAGAACCCGGCGGTTAGGGTGTTAGTTGTATGTGGGTTGCCTGTTTTTTCTCTGTATCTATGATGGCTATGCTTGGTTTCCCAGTTAAATAGCCGCAGAGTTCACCGGGATTCACCGCCAACGTTTTGCCCCGCTGCTCTACAGCAGCATTGTGAGAATGACCATGCACGACGCAGTCAAAGTAACCGCAGTTTAGGATGGCTTCAAGAAGCTGGGTTTCGTGTCCATGCAGCAACGCGATGCGGAAGCCCTCCACCACCACCTCGGTGAAGCGGTCATGCACCGTGCAATTCTTGGTTTCACTGAAACGCAGTTTAAGCAGCTCATGGTCGCCGTCGTTGTTTCCAAAGACGCCGATGAGGGGGCAGTTAAGCTGACGGAATTTGGCTATGGTAAACGGCGCCACGTAGTCGCCTGCATGCAGCACCAGCCCCACGGCTTTTGCGTTTAGGGTTTGGACTGCTGCCTCTATGAGGGGTATGTTGTCATGAGAATCTGAAACTGCACCGACAAACAAGTTCTTCACCATGATTGTTCTGTGAAAGGGGCAGTAAAGGTTTTCTGTGTTTAAGAAGGGACAGGTTAATTGACTAAATTTTTGTTTTCGTTGATAAGTATTATATATAGAATATTATAAAGTAATTCTCAAGTGTTAAAATATGCTGGCGCTGAAGCATAAGAGACGTGACCAACTTAACATAATCGCAAGCATACTGCACATTGCTAAAGGCGGTGTTCTTAAAACACAAATCATGTACCAGGCGAACCTGAGCTTTTCGCAGCGCAACGACTACATCGTGTTTCTGCTCAACAACGGCTTAATCACCCCCGCCGAGATCAACGGCAAAGAAGGCTTAATCATCACCGTAAAAGGCACCGGATTTCTTAATCGGTACCATGAACTCATGCGGCTCATAGAGCCCAATTCAACCATACGGCAAACCGGACAATCCAAACGCTACGGCAAAGTCAGCAGCGTTCGATCGCCCGCGGCAACTCCGCAAGGCTCCTGATGGTTTGGTCAGGGCAAAACTTCTCCGACTGCTTCTGCAATCGCCGCTCAATGTAAACTGAGCGCATACCCACCGCTTTGGAGCCCTCGATGTCAGCGTCGATTGTATCGCCTACAAAAACCGTCTCCGAAGGCAAAACATTCAGCATCGCAAGTGTGCTCTTGAAGATTTCGGGGCTGGGCTTACGTTTGTTAACTGCGCCGGAAACCACTATAACCTCAAAGAAACCGTCGATGCCGCCCCGCTTAAGGAGGCTGTAGACGCATTCAGGTATGGCAAAGTTGGAGATGACGCCAAGCCGGTATTTGCTGCTCAGCGCCTTAAGCGTTGCCAGGGCGTCTTCGTCTAAAACCACGTATTTGCTGAATTCCACGCAGAACTCCTCGGTTGCCTTCGACACGATGGGGTCTTGGGCGAGGTGGCTGTACCCGAGGGCTTTTAGGGTCGCTGCGACTCGGACGTTGAAGTGGGGGTCTTCCAAGTTGAGGTCTGCTTGAGCGTAGAGTCGGTCACGTTCCTCTATGTAGGTGGCTTCAAAGCGCTCAAAGGCCACTTCTAGGCCATATCCGCTGAGGAACCGATACATCCGCATAAGGGAGGGCTTGTAGAATTCGTGGTTTTTCTGTATAAGCATCAGCGTATCGAACATGTCGAAGAGAACAGCTTTAATCGTCATGGCTCTCAAAGCTAAACCTCCAAGGAGTAATAAAACTGTTCTCTCCCCGCTACTTATCCCAGAATTCCCGTGTGCGCAGAAACTGGATTTTCGCTTTAAGCAGGTCCATATAGAACTTGTCCTCTTCAGGGTGCATCTTACCCAGAATCCGCGACGCCGTCTCCGCGCCCACCCCCTTCACCTGCAAAGCACGCACCGCCTGCTTGCCATAGCTGAGTGTAAGGTCGGCTTTGCGGCGGGCTACACTGAGCTCCTTGAGTTCCTCTGGCGAAAGCTCCTTTCCCTCCCGCCTCCGTGTCAAAGCATCCCGCAGTTGATTAACATCTTGGCTTCGGTACAGCGGCGCCAAAAGCCCCGACCCACATTTGCCACAAACGGGCTCAGGGGGCAAATCTTTGATTTTCTGCTGCACTGTCCACTGCCCGCATTTCATGCACATCAGCATCACCACACGGGCATCTATAGCCATTTTAAGTTTGTCGATATTGCTGACCAGCACCTTCTCAGGCGCCATCAACTCGGATACATCGCCGAATTTTGAGAGGATATGGTATGCAAGCGGCGTGGGCTTATCGTAGCTGACGTAAGTGGTGACTTTGATGTGGCCCGCCTTCACATCTCGCATTATTTGCTTTGCCGTCTCTAAATCCACCTTCTCCATAAGGGCTTCCCGGATGGTTTCACGGTAAATGGGCGTGTTATCGAAGCGCGATTTAAGTTCGGCTTGCCTCTGATAACTCATTGTCTTGCCCCTTGGCAGCACCCCGAAGCGTTCCGCCACGAACTTCATTTTGTAGCCGAATGGGAACTTTGCCTCTAAATAGCGGTTGAAGGCGTCGTTGACGGCTTGGTCGGTTAAGCCGAAAAGCGTTTGGGGCAACTCAGCCAAATCGTACTTGTTGAGTTTGCGTGGCGCCTCGATGAGGATGCGGTAGCCGTCAGTCCACCATCCGCTGATGAGTTCACGCTCCGAGAGGACGCTGTCAAAAATGCCGCCCAGCGCCTTATTTACCAGTTCCCCAAAGCATGCATGCACGATGAGGTAGCGGTCGTAGGCTTCAAGCACAATGTGGTCCTGTGTGGGCAAGGGCGCACCCAGCTTAATTTGCTCCTCCACCTCCGAAATCGCCGCCGCCATGCTGGCTTTATCCGAGCCCAACTCTTTCGCCAAAACCTCCGCTGCAACCGCGGCGTCGCCTGTTTCCTTGAGGGCCTGTGCGATTCGCTGCCGATTCTGCCCCGTCTGCTGCGCCAACTCGTAGGGCACAGGCAAAATCTCGCCGTCCCAGCCGGGAACCGACGCCATCGGATCCTCCGAGGGCACAACATGCACCACTCCCGCTTCATCCTCAATCTGCACTATCCTCCAAACCTTCCCGCGCATGATGAAGCTTAAGCCGACGCGGGCGTGGAGCGCCATGAATTCGTCTCCTAGGCTGCCGATTTTGCGGTCAGATATTACGTTTATGACGGGGTAGCGGCGCTCGTCAGGTATCATGGATAGGTTTTCGTAGTAGTAGGGGCGGGTTTTTCGGGTTTTAGTCAATGTGGCTTCGTCTTCGCTGAGTCTTATTTGGTTGAGGCTGTCTAAAAAGCGTAGCAGGTCCAAAAGCTCGCTTTTCTGGAGGCTGCCGTAGAGGTGGCTTCTGCGGATGAGCCTAAGCAAATCCGCCACAGCAAGTGGCGCCTGCAAATCCATCAGCAACCCCGCGGTCTGATGCGCCAAAACATCCAGCGCCCCCACATGCATAGCTACGGCTTCGATGCAGCCCCGCTTGGCGTTTCTAATCGCCGCCAGCGCCTCCAAGGTATCATCGGGATAAACGGTGATTACTGCCCCCTCGGATTGCCCACCCAATCGGTGTCCGCTTCTGCCCACCCGCTGAATCAAACTGCTGACGTGCCGCGGCGACATATACTGCAGCACCAAATCCACCTGCCCCACATCGATGCCAAGCTCCAAGGTGCTGGTGCAGATAATCGCTTTAAGCTGCCCCTCCTTGAAGGCATCCTCAATGGCGATGCGTTCCTCCTTGGAGATGGAGCCATGATGCACCGCGATGTCACCGCGTCCTAGCTGCGACAGTTTATAACCCAAAACTTCGGCGACGGTGCGGCTGTTAACAAAAAGCAGCGTGGAACGGTGGCTATCCACCAGTTCAAGCATGCGGCGGATGCGGGCGGCAGCTTCGGGGCTGCTTTCCAGTTTACCCGCCAACTCAAAATCTGCCTCCACCGGCAGGGGCTGCTCTACGCTGTAGCGGTAGCTTTTCTCCGCGGATGCCTCCACCAACAAGACGGGTCGGCGGCTTCCCGCGAGGTAACCGGCGACTTCCTGTGGGTTGCCTATGGTTGCTGATAATCCGATGCGTTGAAACTCGCGTCCAGTAACCAGCCGCAGCCGCTCGAGCGCCAACGAGAGCTGTGCACCCCGTTTGCTGGCGGCTAAATCATGCACTTCATCGATAACCACGAACTCCACGTTTTTGAGGTGGCGACGCATCTGTGACCCCGGCAGAATCGCTTGGAGAGTTTCAGGAGTAGTGACTAAGAGTTGGGGTGGGGTTTTGGCTTGTTTGCGGCGGATTTTCATTTCGGTGTCGCCGTGGCGTACGTCGACGGTTAAGTCGAGTTTTCCGCTCCAGTACTTGAGGCGCTTAAGCATGTCGCGGTTAAGGGCGCGTAGCGGCGTGATGTAGATGACTTGGATGCCGCATTGCTGGGGGCTTTTGTGCTCAAGAAGCTTGGAGAAGATGGGCAGCAGCACCGCCTCGGTTTTGCCTGTACCCGTTGGCGCAATCAACAAGACGTTTTTGCCCTCCAAAATGGGCGCAAACGCGAGCGCCTGAGGCAGCGTGGGCTCTATGAACCCGAAGTCTGCAAGCGCAGATTGGACAGGTTGGGCCAGAAGTGCAAATGCGGAGGCGTTTTGGGCTGACATTTCCTTTAATGACTATGCGCAAGGAGATTGTTTTAACTTTTTAGTGGAAAAAAGATGAATCAACCCGAAAACCGTGGGGTTCTGTACTTTCTAATTTATGGGCTTCTTCCAGCCGCCATTACTGAACCTTGCCATGCAGCCGAGGGGCAGCGAAAGCACCGCGATGTCCAACGCTGCAACGTAGATAAACGGCCAGCCCAGCGCTGTCTGCAGGACAGTGTTAAGTGCCATGAAGAGCAGCACCAAAAATACTCCGTTTAGCCAGAAGCCGACTTGCCAGCCTTTGGTTCCGTAGAGGAGGTTTATCAGGAAGATGTTGAGTGCGCCGACGGCTATGGGTTGGACTAGGAAGGCGACAGTTAACCAGAGGGCAAAGCCTATGGGGGGCAGATAAGCCATGAAGGGGCCCTCTTGGCTTTCAAGGTACATCTGGACTATGGTTAGGGTGACTGCTAAAATCAGTCCCTGAATCAGCAGCTTCTCCACCAAATGAAGCTGCTGCAGCCTCTGCGGTAGGGTTTCAAGTGTTTTCTGCAATCCAATCCCTCACTGCTTGCTCTGCGGGTCTATCCCGTATGCCGTAGCTGTCAAAGGCGCTGTTCCAGTATACTAGCCAGCAGCCCTTCAAGCCCATGTTTTTGTAGAGATTTAGTCCCTTGATTAGAAAGTCGCATTGGGCTTGGTCGTTGCTTGTGGACATGCCGAACTCTGTTATTATGACGTCTTTGCCGGTGATTTCATGCAGGTTCTTAACGAAGTGCGGCGACAGCACCAAGAAGCTATCCATGAAAATGTCTAAGCCCACAAAATCCAGCTTCGCGCTAAGCTCCATGGGCACGTTACTTCTTATCAAATAGCCTATACCGAAGTTCGTGTAGTACTGCGCCTGCAAGTTATGATTCTGGATTGTCTGGTACATCAGGTTAAATTTAGAAACGATTTCGTCGTCGGTGAACATGGCACCCAAAGACCACGTTGACGATAATTCGGGTTCATTGAATATTTGGATGTAGCTGAGGTGGCTTCCCCAGCGGGTCAGGTAATAGTCCACTTTATCGGTGGACTCCAAGTTTTTAATTATCAAAGCCACCTTGAGGCCATAGTTGTCGGTGGCGGCGAAGAACCGATCGGTTTTCTGGTTCTGGATATGAGTGTAATCGGTGGGGGTGCATTCCAGGGTTATCCGAATGGTTTTGAAGCCGGCGTCGTGAATACGTGCCACCTGATCATATATGAGGCCTATTTCGTCTTGTTCGTAGACGTAGTGGATGCCTACCTCAAAGTCTGAGTTATTGTTGCTTTTTGCTGAAGCGTAATACTGGTAGGGAAAGAAAGCAAGCGTGAAAGCAAGTAGAATACAGAAAGTGATAACGAGGAGGTTTTTGATTAAACTCCGGTTGGTAAACCAGAAGAACCCCTGAATTATGCTGGAGACGACTTTGCTCATACTCGAGCATGTATGATGCTGTGTGCTTTTAAGGTTTAGTCAAAAAGAGAATAGAGCTTAAAAGAAGCTCTGAATTGGAGACGAATCTTCTTGGGCTGCGTCTTGGTTTTTGATTTCTTCGATTTTGGTTTTAGTAAAAGCTTTGATGTTATCGAAGTTGCACATTTCTGCGTAGCTGACCAGAGTGATTGCGGTGCCGTCTTCGCCTTTACGCGCGGTTCTGCCTATGCGGTGGAAATAGTTCGGTGGATCCTCGGGAACATCATAGTTGAATATGTGAGTTATATCGGGGATGTCAAGACCTCTTGCGGCGACGTCGGTGGCTACGAGCAGGTTGCGTCTGCCATGCTTGAACTCATTAATTGATCGGTCGCGCTGTGCCTGTGTAAAGCCTGCGTGGAGAACCTGTGTTCGGTAGCCATGCTTATAGAGTTGGTCGGCTAGGCGACTGGTTTCATGGCGGGTTCTGCAGAAAATTATGGCTTTTTCGACGCGGTCATCTTGAAGTAAATCGCATAGGACGCCTAGTTTTGCGCTTTTATTCACTACGATATAGTACTGTTTCATTTGGGTGAGGGCAATTTCGTCTTTGCTGACAAGGATTTTCTCTGGATTACGCATGTACTTGTGGGTTAAGCGCATGACGTTTTCGTCCATGGTTGCGCTGAAGAGGGCTGTTTGTCGGTCACGGGGAGTTTTAGATAGGATATACTCTATGTCTTCGATAAAGCCCATGTCCAGCATGCGGTCAGCTTCATCTAAAACGACAAAACGCACCGAAGCCAGATTTAATACACGGCGCTCCATAAGGTCGATGATTCGGCCAGGTGTGCCAACGACAATTTGGACTCCGCTGGCGAGGGCATGAATCTGCTTGTTGATTGATTCTCCACCGTAAACAGCCAAAACCTTCGCCTTGGTGTACTTCCCAAATTTAGCGATGTTTTCAGCATCCTGGTTTGCTAATTCACGGGTGGGAGCCAAAACGAGTCCCTGCACACCGCGGACTTCGCGGTCAAGACGCTGGATCATCGGCACGCCGAACGCGGCAGTTTTGCCTGTTCCGGTTTGTGCTTGCCCGATGACGTCTTTGCCTTCCAGTAAGGGAGTTATTGCTTGAGCTTGAATCGGAAAAAGAGTGTCAAACCCTAGTTCATTTATGCTTCTGAGGACTTCACTAGTTAAGGGTAAGTCCTTAAACGATTGAATCTGCATTTCTGTTCTTCTGCCACAGATGTTTTTTCATGATTTCTCTAAAAGCTTTGGCAGCTTTGGTGATACATGAGTTAGTGTGACAGCCACAAATGAGGCTGGCGCGTATAAAAACGTTTAGTCAAAATTCAAGCAAACCACCTTGAACTTTTCCATGAAAAAGACTTAAAAATCGCAAAAGCCTCAGTTGGGTCAGCGATTATTGACGATTTCCCACAGCCCGAAGGCTCGAAGCCGTCGCCTCACATCATCCCGAGACATCATGGTTCAATCGAGAAATTTATCTATTTTGATTAACTCTAAGTAAAATTGGCTTGAACAAAAAAGGGGGAAATGGACTTTAGCTTAACAATTGGTTAACAAAGTCCGTTGCTCTGGCAGCTACTTCGTCCTCGCCGATTTTCGCAACTACAGCGCCTGAAAGGTCGCCACTTTGGAGTGCAGGAACAGAAGCTTTGATTTGAGCTATGTCCTCGGGTGTGCTTGCGCCTTGCCCGCTGCCGTAGACTCCCACGATTGTGTCTGAGTTATGTGTCTGGGCGATGCTGGCTAGGGTGTCTTTAACTGAAGCTGTGACTGCCCCAGCGTAGACGGGGCCACCGACCACTATCACGTCGTAGCCTGCGGTGTCTGCGGCGGCGGGGCTTTTAATGCCTGCTAAAGTTACCGTGAAGCCCTTAGCTTGGAGGTCTGCGGCGACTTCTTCTGCTACGCGGGTTGATGCGCCAGATAAGCCGGGGTCGTAGAGTACCAGAGCGGTTCCCATTGAGGTGCCTGTCGGGTTTAGGGTCTGTGAGCCAGTTGCTGTATATGCTGCTACGTCTGAGAGGAGTATCGCTGCGAAAGCGGCGACGATGATTATCAGAACTGCGATTACTGCCAGGATGATTTTCAGGATTTTTCTCATGTTTGTCCCTCTATTATTCTTGGTGTCTACTTTTCTTTATAAGCCATTTGAATGGGTGCCTGCAAATTGTACAAAACCTGTCGGTAAATCTCCGAGCTAACCGTGGGCTCCGCGAGGTTTTAACGACAAATGACGTATGTAAAGCCTTAAACCCTTCTGAGGGTAGGTAGATTATTGCGGCTTATGTTGGAGGTGGAAAATCCGCATGATATTCGAAGAGGACGAAGAATGGGAAGAAGGCGAAGATGAAGAATGGGAAGAAGAAGAATGGTAAACCAGCCCAATTAAGTACCCCCTTAACTTATCTTTCTTTTGATAAGGCAGTCCCAGTACGTCTGATTTTATATTGAACCTGTAGACCTTTTTTCGCCTAAATAGTTAACAAGCAACAACTTTTTAGGTTAAGAAGCACTTCTTTTATTCTGTGGTAGGTTTTATGGCAGAATCAAAAACTGAAAAAAACCTTGAAAAAGCGGCTCATGGCATGGCTGAAACCATGCTGGCCGTTATAGAAAAACTCGCCGGAACTCAATCAGACCTAAAACTCAGCTTCGAGGACTTAACCCTCGATACGGGTTTCTTCAAAGCTAAACTCAACGGCGCCATCGTTCTAGACATAGTCTACGCAAAGGAACCCTCAACTTAAACTGCAGAGCAACAGGAAAATGCCTCTTGCTGCATTATTAGGCGAGATGCTCAAATCCGGAAAAGTCACCCTGTCCCAAGGTAACGTGGCAGCTCTCGAAATCAAAGCTGCCGACAACAAAATTGACATCACCGCCCTAAACAAAGAATTCGTAAAAGACACTCTTGCTGCCGCACGTGGAACCCGAAAAAAACAGGGTTTAGCCGGAAGCATAACGGGCACCGTGGACCAAATTAAATCGGCGCGCAGCAACCTAAGCATGCTTCGGGGGGTTGCTGAGGAGTTATCTGAGGCAGGGGTCACTGTGACTCTTTCGTATAAGGACGATGTGGTGGTTACGGTGGGTTCGGGGGCGAAGCCTAAGCTTTCAAGCGCCGTGACGGGAACGAAGGCTATTGAAATCAATAATCCGCGTAAGCTCATAGAATTGGGCGTATAACTTGTAGGTTAAGCTGATTGAGAAACAAGTATAGCCTGAGACAATAGGCCTCGAAGAATACGTTTAATCGGGTTACCTTGCAGTTTTAGATTTATAACTTACTAGTCCAATTCAAGGTAGTGGACGTTAGCTCATGACGCGAATCGCCGTATTAGACACCGACAAATGCAAAGTAAAAAAATGTAATCAGCTCTGCGTAAACTTTTGTCCAATGGTGCGCAGTCGAGTAGAAGCTATCCGCGTAGAAGGCAACCAAGCCGTCATCGCCGAAACCCTTTGCAGCGGATGCGGTATCTGCGTCAAAAAATGCCCCTTCAAAGCAATCAGCATAGTCAATTTACCTGATGAACTCGAGAAGGACTGCAGCCACCGCTTCAGCGCCAACAGTTTCAAACTTTTCCGGTTACCCATGCCCTCGCCGGGTACGGTGCTGGGGCTGCTGGGTCAAAACGGCATCGGAAAAAGCACCACTCTTAAAGTTTTCAGCGGCGAGCTTAAACCTAATTTGGGCAGGTTCGATGACCCCCCTGATTGGCCAGAAATCATCCAGTACTACCGCGGCAGTAGCTTGCAGGATTACTTCGCGCGGCTTAACGATAAGAAAATGAGGGTCAGCAGCAAACCCCAGTACGTGGATAAAATACCCAAAGCTGTCACAGGCAAAGTCGGCGACCTCCTAGACAAAGTAGACGAACGCAGGCAACTTGACGCCATCGCCGACGAGTTGGAGCTGCGCAAAATCTGGGACCGCAACCTCGATGTGCTCAGCGGCGGCGAATTGCAGCGGGTAGCGGTTGCGGCAGCGCTTAGTCGAGATGCAGACGTGTACCTCTTCGATGAACCCAGCAGCTATTTGGACGTGAAGCAGCGTTTGGTGGTTGCGCGGGCGATTCGCAGCCTCAAGGAAGAGCAGAAAACCATCATCGTTGCCGAGCACGACTTAGCCATCATTGATTACCTGTCGGATCAAATCTGCGTCTTTTATGGGGAACCAAGCGTCTACGGCGTCGTCAGCCACACCCATGGCGTCCGCACAGGCATCAACATTTACTTGCAGGGCTACATACCCGACGAGAACATCATGTTCCGCAAAGAAAGCATCGTTTTCCACGAGAAACCGCCTACCGCAGGAGAAAACATTGGTGCGCCGCTTCTCAAATGGGACAGGCTGGAGAAGACGTTTGCAGGTTTTAAACTAACCATTGAACCCGGCGAAATCAAAACCGGCGAAATCATCGGTATCCTGGGCCCCAACGGCATCGGCAAAACCACCTTCGTTAAAATCCTCGCGGGCATAGAGGAAACCGACGACAAACGTCAGCTGGGCAAGTTAACCGTTAGCTACAAGCCTCAGTACATCGCACCGGATTACTCTGGCACCGTGCAGGAGCTTCTGATGGATGTTGCAAAAGAGAATTTCACCTCCAGCTGGTACAAGACGGAAATAGCCAACCCCCTTCGGCTGCTGCAGCTTTCAGACCGCAACGTCATGGAACTGTCCGGCGGAGAACTACAGCGCATCGCCATCGCAGCGTGCCTTAGCCGCAAATGTGACTTGTTCCTGCTCGACGAGCCCAGCGCTTACCTTGATGTTGAGGAACGCTTAAACGTAGCTAAGGTTCTGCGGCGCGTGGTGGAAGCCCATGGTATACCAGCGTTTGTGGTTGAGCATGACGTGGTGACGCAGGACTTCATCGCGGATCGCCTTATGGTTTTTAATGGTCAACCTGGCGAATCAGGCATAGCGCATCCGCCGACTACCCTACGCGGCGGCATGAACACTTTTCTCAAAGAAATGGACATTACCTTCCGCCGTGACTCTGTGACTTTCCGCCCCCGCGTCAACAAGGAAGGCAGCCAGATGGACGAGTTCCAAAAAGGCATAGGCGAATACTACTATACCAAAATCGTAAAGGAGAAAGATGAGGAAAAAGAGAAGTCACCCAAAAAGAAGAAGTAGCATTGGAAAGCCGGGGTTGCTGTTTTTCGGGCTCGCAGCGAGGCTTTTCTTCTAGGGCAAATTAATATATTTGATTCCCGATAGTTATTTACGCAAGCGCTGCACAGGTTTTTATGTATCCAAGTTTAACCTGGGCTTGTTTGTCGCCGCTTCCCCACAATGTGGAAGGATGCGTTTCACTATGCAGGAAAAAACCTTGACTGTTCTTGAAATCCTCTCTGAAAGTCAGCCTCAGGGTAGCGTTTACGCTTCGATGTATGACCCGACGCATTGGAAGGTTTGGGATAGTTTTGTGTCAGCATCAAAAAATGGAACCTTTCTTTTGCTGCGCAACTACATGGATTATCACAGTGACCGATTTCAGGATCACTCTTTGATGTTTTATCGTGGAGACGAATTGGTGGCTTTGATGCCTGCCAACATAGAGGGGGACACGCTGTATAGCCATGCTGGCTTAACGTATGGCGGCGTCATCTCAGGCTACGACATGGATGCGCCGTTGATGCACGGTATCTTTGAGGAACTGCAGAATCACTGCCAAAGCATAGGCGTCAAAAAGGTCATTTACAAAGCCATCCCCCCGATCTACCATAGCGCCCCCGCCGAGGAAGACCTCTATGCCCTCTTTAAGTACCACGCAAATTTGATTGGCAGAAACTTGTCCTCATGCATTTTTCTTTCGGAGAAAAAAAGGTTCCATAAGAAAAGGCGCGAATCGGTCACTAAAGCCAAAAATCACGGTGTAACGGTTAGGCAAAGCTTTGATTTCGGCGGGTTCATGGGGATGGTTGAGCAGGTTGTGAATGGACGGCACGGTTCAAAGCCGGTTCACACCTCCTCTGAGATGATGCTGCTGGCTAATCGTTTCCCCGAAAACATCAAGCTATTCGGCGCTTACCAGGCAGATAAAATGCTGGCGGGCTGCCTGATATATGAGACCCCAAACGTTGCACATGGACAGTACGCTGCAAACTTGGATGCGGGAAGGGCTTTGGGCGCGCAGGACGCAATCATCGATTATCTGGTAAACTGCTACTATGTGAAGCATCGGTATTTCGATTTTGGGATATCCACTCTTAACAATGGACGTTTCCTCAATGAAGGCTTAGTTAATCATAAGGAAAGCTTCGGTGCAAGCGCCATAGTGTATGACATCTACGAGATGCCCATAAAAATGGGCATGTAAGCTGATTTCTTTTGAAACCACCGGTTAAACGCTTATCAGATTAACAAAAAAACGTTTAATAGTCAGAATATAAGTTCAGTTACTTAGAGGAGTGTCTTTTGCCGAGTTTTTCAGTACCTGCTGACTTTCAACCATCCACCATCGAGAAATTTGCCGCAAGAAACCAAAAATGGGAAATACCCGTCAAAGACGTTTACGGCTCTTTGAATCCCTCGATTTTTGGTTCAGGACGAACCAGCTCGGTTCTGCGTCAAACCAAGTTTGGTGACTTACAAAAATATGTTGAAGCTTGCAACAGCAACGGCATCACCTTCAATTATACGCTAAACTTCAATTGCATATCAAACATGGAGTTCACCGATAAAGGCAAAAAAGAAATTCTGGGGTTCATCCATAAACTGTACTCAATAGGCATCAAACGCTTCACCGCTGTTCTTCCATCGGTTATGCTGTTGCTTAAAGACAATTTTCCCGATGTAAAAGTGACTGTGTCAGTAATATCCAACGTGGATTCCTACACACGGCTGAAGGCTTTTCTTGCCGCCGGAAACATCGACCGAATTATGATTCCTGAAAGCATGAACCGCAAGATGGCGCGGTTAGAGAAGCTGACGGCGCAGGGTAAGGAGTTGGGCGTTGAATTCGGAACTATCGTTAACGGGCTCTGCTTGATTGATTGCCCCTTTAGGGAGTACCATTACTCTTTTAACTCTCATGCGTTGGGAGGTAAAAAATTCAAGCCAGGCGACTACTATGTTTCCAGATGCAGCTTAACTAAGCTGGAGAACCCCGCGGAAGTTTTAAAGATGGGCTGGATTAGGCCAGAGGACCTGCATCACTACGTGGACGCAGGCATCGAAGTCTTCAAAATAGCCGGAAGAGAAACCACTAAACCCGATTTCATACGTGTAGTGGATGTTTACAATCAGGGAACCTACGATGGAAACCTCTGGGAGCTATTCAGGAGCTTCTCCGTGCCGCCGGAGGCTGAAGCCCTAAACTACGCCAAGATGATTACTCTACAGAACAGGGACCTTGGAGCCTTCACTAAACGGTTTTTTGTGGCAAAATCCTTCTGCACCACAAAAGACTGCGAAACATGCAACTACTGCACCGACAACGCGCACCTCGTCCAAGTTAACGACTACGCAAGATGGAAGCAGACCCTGGAAACTGACCTGTCATTCTTCAATAAAGGCAAGTAGCTCAAATTCAATGGCACGTCAGGGCAGTCTAATATGCTGTTCTGATAAGGTAAAACTGCAGCAAGCTGCCTGCTCAGTCAGTAATAGGAAAATTCTGGGTCTACCCTATATAAGCAAGTTTCCACGTTAACCGTACCCATGAAGCTGGGTGTGCTGTTTTCAGGCGGCAAAGACTCAACCTATGCCCTGCAATTGGCCTCGCAGAAGGAAACTGTAGCGTGCCTCATCACGTTAGCCTCCAAAAACCGGGAAAGCTACATGTTCCACACCCCCAACATCGACGTAACCAAGCTTCAGGCGGAGGCGCTGGGGCTGCCGTTGCTGCGGGTGGAAACGGCGGGCGTCAAGGAGGAGGAACTGGCGGATTTAGAATCGGCAATCGCAGAGGCTAAGGCGCGGTTTGGCATCGAGGGTGTGGTGACTGGCGCCGTGGAGTCGGTGTATCAGGCGTCGCGTGTGCAGCGTATCTGCAACCGTTTGGACCTCTGGCAATTTAATCCCCTCTGGAAACATAATCAGCAGGCCCTGCTTGACGCTCTTTTGGAACAGAAATATCAAGTTATCATCTCAGGTGTCTTTGCTTATCCCCTCGATGAGGCATGGCTGGGCAGGCAGCTTGACAGCGAAATGATTGCGCGGCTAGTTGAGTTGCAGGGGAAATATGGCATCAGCCCCTCGGGGGAAGGCGGCGAAATCGAAACCACAGTGCTCGATGCGCCAATGTTTAGGCAGAAAATCCAAATTACAGACTTCACCACAGAAGCCAAAGGCAACAGCGGCGTTTTCATCATAAAGCAGGCGAGGTTGGCTTCGAAATGATTCTGGTCGTCGACCTGAATTGGAAGCCTGATTCGCTGGCAAAAACCGAGTTTGTGGCGCCAATCGTGTCGGTGGTTGAGTCATTTGAGGGCTGCGTCGTAAAGCATTTCTTGGAGGTAGACGCCGAGGAGCTGGGAAGCTACAGCCGCATCATCCTCTCGGGGACAACACTTAAGGATTTTGAAGCTCAGGCGCATCTGGACTGCTTTAGCTGGATAAAAACCTGTGATAAACCCATATTGGGCATCTGCGCGGGAATGCAAATAATCAGCCTCATCTATGGCGTGCCCCTGCAGCGGTGCCTAGGAATCGGCATGACCGAAATCAAAACCACCCGGCCTAACCTGTTGTTCAGCGGGGTTTTTCAAGCCTACACGCTCCACAGCCTCACCGCTACAGCATCCGATAGTTTTGATGTGCTTGCCGAATCAGACCACTGCATACAAGCCATAAAGCACCGCCAAAAAACCCTCTATGGCGTGCTGTTTCACCCTGAAGTGCGCAACCCCACAGTCCTCCAGCGCTTCCTCACCCTCTGACGCCGCTTCTGTGGCGTGCTGGAGCTTGGCAAAAAGAGTTAAAAGGCTAAGGCGTCTTCTTTTAGTGTAGTTTTAGGAGGATTTGTTTTGATAACCAAGCTGCCAGTTGAGAAACTCCGTAATGTTTGTGACGATAATTTTTTGCGATGTGAATCCACAAAGGACCTTACGCCCTTAAGCGAAATCATAGGGCAAGAACGCGCGGTGCGGGCGCTGAAATTCGGTTTAGGCATCAAAGACCACGGCTTTAACATGTACGTCGCGGGGTACCCGGGGACTGGAAGAAAAACCGCGGTGAAAAGCTTCGTGGAGGCCCAAGCGAAAACTCTGCCTGTGCCCTCAGACTGGTGCTACGTCAACAACTTCGGCAACCCCTATGAACCCAAAGCCATCGAGTTGCCGCCGGGCAGGGGGAAAGAGTTCCGCGGGGACATGAAGAACTTTATCGAAAACGTGAAAAGTGCGTTGCCTAAAGCTTTTGAAAGCGAGGATTATGTGGCTCGGCGGGACTCTAAGCTGAGGGATTTAGAGACTAAACGCAAAGCCCTAATCGAGTTGATAAACGCGAAGGCTCAAAGCGAGGGCTTTGTTATTCAAACCACGCCCGTGGGGCTGCTGCTTATTCCCGTTTTAGATGGCAAACCCCTCACTGAAGAGGAAATGCTGGCGCTTCCCCAAGACATGAAGGATAAATTAAACTTGAAACGCGAGAAACTCGAGGGGGAATTCCGCTCTACCATGAGGCAACTTATCGATATGGAACGCCAAATGCAGGATACCCTTAAAAGACTCAACAAGGAAGTCGCGCTCTACGCCATCGGCAGCCAAGTGCAGAGTCTACTTGAGAAGTACCAAGCCAACAGCGAAGTCACCGTTTACCTCAAAGCAGTCGAAAGCGACATTTTAGATAACCTTCAATCCTTTGCGCGCCGCGGCGGCGAGGCTCAGCAGCAGCTTCCATTCGCGATGCCATGGATGAAGGAGGAGCCCTATAAGAAATACGAGGTTAACGTGGTTATCGATAACTCGGAAGCAACGGGTGCACCGGTTGTCATGGAGACTAACCCCACCTACCATAACCTTCTGGGCAGAACCGAGAAGGAAGCACAGTTCGGGGCATTGACGACTGATTTCAGCATGATCCGCGGCGGAGCCATCCATAAAGCCAACGGCGGCTACCTCATAATACCCGTCGAGGACCTGCTGCGTAACCCCTTCAGCTACGATGGCCTCAAGCGGGACCTGCGTGATGGCAAAATGGCAATCGAGGAGCCTGAGGAACGCTATGGCTTTTTAAGCGTTAAAACCCTCAAGCCCAAACCTATCCCGCTCTCCGCCAAAGTCATCCTTATCGGCGACCCCAATATCTACCAGATGATGTTTAGCCTCGACACCGACTTCCGCGAACTCTTCAAGGTTAAAGCTGAATTCGACACCAGCATGGCACGTACAGACCAAAACGTGGAGCAGTATGGGGCGTTTGTCTGTGCTTTATGTGAGCGGGAAGGCCTTAGGCACCTTAACGGCGGTGCACTCGCTAAGCTTATCGAGTACAGTTCCCGCATCATCGAAGACCAATACAAACTCTCCACTCAGTTCTCGCTTATCGCCGACGTCATCAGAGAAAGCAACTACTATGCCGCCCAAGATAACTTCGAGGTGATAACCGCCGAGCATGTCCGCAAAGCCATAGAGGAAAAAATTTACCGCAGCAAACTCATCCAGGAGAAACTTCAAGAAATGGTCAGCCGCGGCTTCTTCCTCATCGACACCGCCGAGGAAAAGGTGGGGCAAGTTAACGGTTTATCCGTTATGGGTCTAGGCGACTTCGCCTTTGGCATGCCCTCCCGCGTAACCGTCAGCATCGGCTTGGGCCGCGAAGGCGTCATCGACATAGAGCGTGAATCAAAAATGGGCGGCCCCATACACACCAAGGGTGTACTTATCCTCAGCGGCTACATCAACGACAAATACGCCCGCGACAAACCCCTTAGCCTCAGCGCCAGATTGGTGTTTGAGCAGAACTACGAGGGCGTGGAGGGCGACAGCGCCTCAAGCACCGAGCTCTACAGCATCCTCAGCTCGTTGTCGGGGTTGCCGATTAAGCAGAACATCGCCGTCACAGGCTCAGTTAACCAGAAGGGCGATGTGCAAGCCATCGGAGGCGTCAACGAGAAAATCGAGGGGTTCTTTGAAGTCTGCAAAATGCGGGGCTTAACAGGCGAGCAGGGCGTGATGATTCCGCAGAGCAACGTGCAGAACCTGATGCTTAAAGAGGAGGTGCTTGATGCGGTTAGGGCGGGGCACTTTAACCTCTACTCGGTGGGCTCCATCGACGAGGGCATCGAGGTGCTCACCGGCGCTAGGGCAGGGCAGAGGCGGGCGGACGGCACCTACGAGGAGGGCACCGTGAACTTTTTGGTGGATAAGCAGCTGAGGGAGATGGCGGATAAACTCAAGGAGTACCCGACTGGTGAGTTAAGGCCCAGAAAACCAGACGAGTAACACTCTCGATTTCCCTGGGCAGCCAATAACCTGCAAGTTCAGCCTATTTATAAGGGGGATGGAGGTTGGTGGAGCAGCAGACGCCCCAGCTATGTGCCTATAAATAGAGGGGGGGTAGATGTGGCAGAGCAACAGATGCTTAGAGGGGGTATTTGCTGTAATACCGATATAGCGTTAGGGTTTGCTGGTTGGTTTTGCGTCTAAGCATAAACAGTGATATGCCGATTAAAAGGAAAATTGCGCCTAACCCCATGGCGCCTAAAATCGCCAGCACAAGGACAAGGCGTATCAGGCTAAAGTAGGAAGGCAGGGAATTTTGGGTTTCCTCAATATTCACCCGCAGATCGCCAAGCGCGCTGTTGACGCTGCCCAGCTGAGTAGCTGCGGTGTTTAATGTGTTGGGAACCTCTGCGGTCTGCTGCCCAATCGATGTTATGCTTAAAGACACGCTTTGAAGCTGGTTCGCCGCGGTTGTTATCGGTTCCCCAATCGAGCTCACGGTTGATCCGACTGCGCCAAAGGGGCTTGTGCCTGCAACAGAGATGCCGCCCAGAGTCTGCCCCACGCTAGTCACTGTTGAACCGATAGAGGTCAAGTTGTCGGCGATGGCGCCTGTTAACTGGCCGCTTCGGTTCAAAGAGGGCAAACTAAGGTTTGTAACCCTAGTCAAAGAAACCAAAGTCGCTCGGGTTGAGGTTAAGGCAGTCTGCGCCCTTTGAAGCGCACTGTCCGCTTTCGTTAAAGTCGACGAAACCGTCGCCTCCAAATTGTCAATCGGCGAACTCAATAAAGGATAAGCGATGGCGGCGCCCACTATGACACCGACCCCTAAGAGGATACATAGAATACTGGTTATCAGCACCAATTTTAGTTCAGCCAAAAAAAGCCCAGCTTATAAAATGCAAGTTAAGCGTGGATAAGTTATGGAAATGTTGTGATTTTAACTTTTGCTTGCTTGCGTTAAGCCAAAGAACGCTCCAGCAGGCCCCTGCAGTTTGAGGCTAACCCTCAGCGCTGACAAAAACCGTGGACACAGGTAATTCAAACAAAAAAGGGGAAGAAAAAAGAGATAGCGATTTATCCATGGTTAGCTTGATTTTTGACCACTTACTAAGCCTACGATAGCTAAACGGTTAAGACACTGCAAAACCAGATAGCAAAAAGCCAAAGCAGCTGGCAGTAGCCTGCCAATATGGATTGTGGATTCATAACCCTTTACTTACATTCCGTAGCTTTAACGTATATACTAAAACAGCTACGGAACACTGCACATAGTTTGTTTGGGATGAACTGTTTGGCTAAGAAGAAAGCAGACCAGAAATTTGCAGAAGTGCTCTTAAACGCCATAGACAAGGCTCTGGCAAGTTTAGGAAAAGAAGTGCAGTTCTCCATCTACTTCAATCTTGAAGCCAAATTTGCCCTTCCAAAACAGGACATCCCTGATCGAACAGGCGACTTCTCAGATGCTCTAGATCAAATTTTTGGGAGCGCCGCAAGGCAACTTGAACTGCTAATCATGAAGTACCTCAATGAACAAGTTCAATGTAACTACAGATGGGTTGGGCCCAGTTGGCTGGTTCCCAACTTAACGTTTGAAAAATACGTCAAACTCGTCAGGATAAGTGTCGAGGATCATGGCGCTACCGGAGATGTAGAGGTGTTAATTGGTGAGGGAGAAAAACCTGAACAAGAAACCTGACGGCTTATTCAGCGAGCTGATTAGTTTCATAGCTGACCCCGCCGTGGTGCTTGATAACAACGGCGTAATCTGGTATGCTAACCAAGCCACAGAAAAATACACGGGAGTAAAAGTTGAAGAACTCATAGGCAGCCGCCTTTTTGATTTTTTCGATATATCCCAAGCTTTGCTATTCAATGAAAATTTGAAAAAACGATTCATGGGCGAGCGAATTCCGCTATACGAAGTTAAATTGAAAAGTAAACAGGGCACGGTAAGTCTGCTGGAGGTAAATGCCAAACGCTGCGAACTTGGCGATCTAGTGCTCGACGTTGTTGTTTTTCGAGATGTCACCGAGAGGGTTCAGCGGAGAGAAGAACTCGAGCACAACCTTAACAAAAGCGAGTTGCAATTCAAAACCATCAGCGATAGCACACTCGACGGCATTATACTGTTTGATCAGCAGGAAAAGATACGGTATTGGAACGCTTCAGCCCAAAGACTCTTTGGGTATAAAGCAAACGAAGTTCTCGGAAAAGCCCTTAGAGAAACAATTGTTCCTTCTCACGCCTTTGGTTTATTGGACAAATACACCGAAGAATTCCTCAAAGACCAAAACATAATCAAGAAAGCCATAGAGTTCCCTGTGCAGCGGAAAAACGGCGAAGAATTCCCCGCTGAAGTCACAATCTCACAAATTACCCTGGGAAACGAAGATTTAGCGGTAGCAGTTGTTCGGGACATAAGTGAACGCAAGGACTACGAGTATGCTTGGCGCCAGCAGCATGAGATGCTTGAAGCTGTAACCGAAAACACCGGCGTCGGATTAAGCCTGATTACTCCTGACTACCGGATTTTCTGGACAAACCACCCCATGAAACAAATCTTCGGCGGCAGCATCCAAGGTAAAAAGTGCTTTACTCGACTGGGCAAACAGGCTGTATGTAGCGACTGCTCGCTTAAAAAAATCTTCGACGAAGGCGAAAACCTATTTTCTCATGAAGTCTCGGGCTTCGATAAGGAAGGCAACGCATTTACTCTACAAGTAACCGCCAGCCCGGTAAGGGACAAGAACGGTAAGATTTTTGCTGCCCTAGAAGTGGCTGTTCCCATTACCCGAAGAAAGCAGATGGAAAAACAAATTGATGAAGCCAAAAACCTCTATCATGCCCTCTTCGAGCAGACCCCCTTAGGTGTCCTTGTTATAGACCCCGAAACCACCAGAATCATAGAATTTAATGATGTTGCACATCGGCAGTTAGGATATACCCGAGAAGAATTCAGCAAACTCGACATATCAGACTTCGAGGCCTTAGAGTCATCTGCCGGGATTGAACAGGTAATTAAAAAGGTTCTAAACGAGGGCTCGGTTGAGTTTCTTACGAAGCATCGAACAAAAAACGGTGAAACAATAAATATCCTAGTTAACCAACGAAAAATAGAGTTGCCCGGCAGAGACATTATACTGGCAACATGTCACGATGTGACAGGGATTAACCGGATGCATGATGCATTGCGCAGCAGCGAAGAAAAATTCTACGGAATAGCCAACTGCGTGAAGGATGCATTAATTTTAATCAATGATGATTCAAAAGTTATTTACTGGAATCCCGCCGCAGAAAAAACCTTTGGCTACACAAGCAAAGAAGCCATAGGCAGAGGTATCCACCAGCTAGTTATCCCCGACTCTGTTTGCAAGGAAGGAATAGACCGCATTGGGCAGAGCATGAACACATTCCGCGAAACAGGTATGGGGTACTTCACTGTTGGAAAAGTTGAGGTGACTGGTCGCCGAAAAGACGGAACCGAATTCCCCGCGGAGTTAGCTGTTTCTCCACTTAACATAAATGGAAAATGGAACGCTGTAGGCGTCGTTAAAGATGTTACTTCTCGCAAACTCTCTGACCAGAAATTACGGGATGCCGAGCAGCGATACCATTCATTATTCAATCAGTCGCCTTTGGGGGTTCTGGTTATTGACCCTGAGGCAACGACTTGTATAGAATTCAACGATGTAGCACATCAGCAGTTAGGTTACACGCGGGAGGAGTTCGAGAAGATACGGATTTTCGAAATAGAAGCCCACGAGTCACCCCAAGAGGTTAAGGCCCACATTTGGCAGATGGTTGAAAGCGGCGGCGGAGAATTCGAAACCCAGCACCTAACAAAAAGCGGTGAAATAAGAAACGTAATAGTGACAACTCGTGTTTTGCAAGCTGCTGGCAAAAAATATCTTCACGCGATATTCCATGATATCACTGAAATACGCAAAGTCCAGACTGCATTGATGGTGAGTGAAGCCCGATACCGTCAGTTAGTGGAGCTTGCACACGAAGGCATCTGGGCAGTAGATAACGATTTTGTCACCTTCTTTGTTAATCCACGTATGGCGCAGATGCTTGGTTACATGGAAAGCGAGATGGTTGGTAAGCCGTTTTTTGATTTTCTTGGCAGCGACAAAGTGGAAACCGTTAAGGACGCTATACAAGAATACCGAATGGCTGGGAGGAAGGGCCAATTTGAAATTGCGTTCCCCACCAAGGATGGGCAAACCGTAGAGACAACCATGTCTCTGTCAACTTTAACTGATGACCACAAACAGGTTATTGGCGTGTTGGCAGTGATATCTGATATTACCGAACGTAAACAGGCTGATAGAGCATTAACGGAAAGTGAAGAACGCTTCCGCGCCATAAGCACCTCTGCGATGGACGCCATTATCCTAAGTGACCTGGACGATAAGGTGATTTATTGGAACCCCGCCGCTGAGAGAGCCTTCGGTTACTCAGCAGAGGAGACATTGGGCAAAAAACTAGCCGACCTAGTTATTCCACCCCGCGCCCACAAAAAGCATCAACGCCTCCTCGAAGAACTAATTTTCAAGCCCACCTCACAGCGACAGTCAGGTTTAACGGCACAAAGAAAAGACGGCAGTTCCTTCCCTATTGACCTCTCCGTGGTGTCCGTGAAGCTTAAGGACAAAAACTGCTTGCTGTCGACTATCCGCGATATAACCGAGTCAATGGCGATGGAGGAAGCCCTAAGGCAGGAACGGGACCTGCTTGAAAGCGTAACATCGAGCACGAACATGGTGCTGTTTATTGTCAACCGTAATTATGAGGTCATCTGGACAAACCAGCGGGCAAAACAGGCGGCTCACAGCGATAACCTCCTAGATAAGCCCTGCTATGAAAGCTTTGGTCAGGGCTCCAAAGGCATCTGTGAGGGCTGTGGTGTTAGAAAAATCTTTGAAAACGATGAATCCATAGTTAGAAGAGACTACCTCAGAAAAACAAGCGCTGGAAAAGACCTCTGGCTTGAACTCATCAGCACTCCAATCAAGGACAAAGAAGGCAACGTTATTTCTGCATTAGAGATTGCTATAGACATCAATGAGCGAAAGCAGCTCCAGAACAAGCTAGCTGAGTATTCACAGCGGCTAGAGGAGATTGTTCAGAAGCGAACCGAGCAGCTGAAACGGGCTCAGGCTGAACTGGTTAAATCAGAGCGGTTAGCTGCCATAGGCGAATTAGCCGGCATGATTGGGCATGATTTACGCAACCCATTAACAGGTATTAAGAACTCCGCGTACTTCCTCAAAAAGAAAGGCACCGCAGTGGATCCAAAGCAAGCGCAGGAAATGCTGGAAAACATCGATAAATGCGTTAATTACTCCAATAAAATCGTCAGCGACCTTCTGGATTATTCACGTGAAATTCACTTATACCTCGAGGAGGAGTCGCCTAAGAAGCTGCTATCTGACGCCCTTGCAATGATGGAAATACCGCAAAGAGTCACAGTTAAAAACAAGCTCTCTGAAAGCCCCTGTATAATCGTGGATCCTGATAAAATGAAACGTGTCATCATAAACTTAGTGAAGAACGCGGTTGATGCCATGCCCAACGGCGGCGAAGTCACCGTCGACAGCCGTCAAGTCAAAGGGGGCTTGGAGATATCTTTCCACGATACAGGCTGCGGCGTCAGCGACGAAATTTTGCCGCGGCTTTTCTCTCCGTTGTTCACCACCAAAGCGCAGGGTATGGGCTTTGGGTTAGCGATATGTAAACGAGTCGTGGAGGCGCATGGAGGCACAATCGCGGTGAGTACCATTAAGGATCATGGAACAACTTTTACGATAACATTACCCCTTAGACCTAAACTTGAAAGTGGAGGTGAGAACGTATGGATAAACATCCCCGAATCCTCGTTGTCGACGACGACGAAACCATAAGAAGCACCATGAAAGCTATCCTGCAAGATGAAGGCTACATAGTCGATTTAGCCGCCAGCGGCAAAGAAGCCATCGAGAAAACCCGTGAAACCGCATACAATGTTGCACTTTTAGACATTAGGCTGCCAGATATGGAGGGCGTGGATTTGCTTAAGATGCTAAAGGACGGCGTTCCCCGAACCCGCAAAATCATGGTCACTGGCTATCCGTCGATGCAAAACGCCATTGCTGCCCTGAACAAGAATGCTGACGCATACCTGCTAAAGCCAGTGGATGTGGAGAAACTGCTAAACACCGTCAAGCAGCAGCTCTTTGCACAGGAGAACGAACGCAAATTCAGCGAACAGAAAGTCGCCGAGTTCATCGAGAGCCGCGTGAAGGAACTCTCCACAAAAGAGCTCTAAAGCGGCCAACCCCTCATCTCCCTCCCTTTACATTCTATTTCAGAACCTTTAGCCTGAGCGCCGCTGAAATTGGCTTACTTAGGAATTTGGTTTTTGTACGCATAAAATTAATATCTTGCCGTTACGCTCAAATCCTAGAAAACAGGTGGAATGAAGATGAGTTTTGGCGGCTTTAAAGTTTTCAATGGCTTGCAGGAAGTGCTTGTTTTGGCCTTGATGATGGTATCTATGCTTGCGCTTTTCTATGCTCCCATTGACCTCTCCTACAAGATAGGTATAGGCATCATATCCTTCCTAGTCATCATGCTTATGACCATAGCGACCCAGAAGCTACGGGAGCAAAAAGAGCTTAGGGAAAGACAAATTAAAGAAGCCTAAGTGAACTTACGGAAAAAAACAAAAGGAAGTTAGCCTTCCTTAAGTTATCCTTTAGCCCTAAACCCTCCTGGCATTTCAGTAGATCAAATTTGGTATTCGTTTGTTTTTTCTATAGTTGTTGTTGTGGCATGGCGCCTTTACACAACAACTACCAGTGGGTTTGGCTGGGGCGTCTGTTTTGGCGTCGGCGGGTTTAGGCGACTGCAGGCTGGTTGTGGCTAGTCCCACAAGCAGAACAAAACAAACACGTTGATCTACTGATATAGTGGGGGCGAAAATTTTATCTACAACTTGCATCAAACAGGAAAATTCTGAGAGTGTAGCTAAATTGGATGTCCTAGTGCTAAACGGAGCAAGAATCAATGACCGAAAAGTTGACGAAGCAAACGAAACATTACTATCAGCTCTACAAAAAGTCGGTAACATTTCAGCCTATAAGCTGCGCGACCTTAAAGTGGCTGACTGTGTAGGCTGCTTTGGCTGCTGGGTTAAAACACCCGGTATATGCGTAATAGATGATCCCGCAAGAGAAATAGCATCCAAACTAGCACAAACCGACCTACTCATACAGGTGTCGCCAATCGTTTTCGGCGGTTACCCATATGAACTAAAAAAGGTACTTGACCGCCAAATCCCCACAATCCTGCCATTTATGGAAAAATACAAAGGGGAAATTCATCACCCCCAGCGGTACGATAAAAGGCATGGTATGGCAGCAATCGGCGTCTTGCCACATCCTGACCCGGAAAGCGAAGCCATCTTTAAAACGCTCGTCTACCGCAATTCGCTTAACTGGCAGGCACCAAAACAGTCTACGGTAATAATATACGAATCGGACAACCAAGCAACTGTTGAAGGTAAAATCAGCGGCTTACTTACTAATTTGGAGGTAAAAATTTGAATTCAAAAAAAGCGCTACTGTTCATAGGTAGCCCACACGGTTTTAACAGCAGCTCCAACTCTTTAGGCACATACCTACTTGACAAACTGCAAAGCGGCGGATACGAAACCAGCAAAATCCATGCTCAAGCCGCGATACACAATAAAGAAAAACAGGCAGAAATGCTATCACAGGTAGCTGACAGCGACATTTTAATTTTAGCGTTTCCTCTCTACGTAGACTCGCTCCCCGCAGGCTTAATTCTAGCCTTAGAGAAAATCGCTGAAGACCGCAAAAACGGCGCGGCAGCTAAACATACACGAGTTTTAGCAATCGTCAACAACGGTTTTCCAGATGCCAAACAAAACGCCACCGCCATAGCAATCTGCAAACAATTCGCTAACGAAGTGGGGTATGAGTGGGCTGGGGGATTAACGATGGGCGCCGGAGCCATGATAAATGGCATGCCACTCGAGAAAGCACCAATGATAAAAAACATTAAAAAATCGTTGGACTTAACCGCAAAAAGCCTCTTAGAGGGCTCAACTGTACCAGAAGAAGCCATGCAGTTGATGGCGAAACCAGTCATGCCCAACTTTATAATGACTCGGATCGCTAATATGGGCTGGAAAAATATGGCTAAACCATATGGTAATCAGAAGAAGCTACGAGATAGACCAATTAAATAGAAAGGGAAAAAATCCCTACTTTTAGAATTTGACGCTGCAGACGTTGGGTACTGCCTGGACTTTAGCAACGGTTTCAGCTGAGACTTTCTGGTGTAGCACATACACGCTGATTGCATAGCCTTGGTTGATTTGGCGGCTGTAGTTGGCGCGGATGTTTATGTTGCTGTCAGCGAGGACTTTGTCGATGTTTGCGAAGACTCCTGGAACGTCCTTGTGATGGATGAAGAGCGTAAAGATTTCTTTTTCTTCTACCTCGATGGATTCGCCTGCGTTTACTGCGTTAGTGAAGTCGCCGCCTAGCAGATAGCTTGTGAGGACCCGCGCCATCTCCGTTGAGGTTTCCCGCTGGGCTTCAACGGTTGATGCGCCTAGGTGACTGCTGAGCACGACGTTGCCCAGTTCTTTGAGTTTATCGTTGAAGGGGTCGTTTTCAGCTTTGGGTTCTTCTTTATAGACGTCGGTTGCGTACCCGCCGATTTTGCTGTCTTTGAGTGCTGAGTAGAGGGCTTGCTGGTCGATGTTGTTGCCGCGGCTGGTGTTTATGATGTAGGCTGTTGGTTTCATAAGTGCCAGTTCTCTGGCGCCCACGATGACTTCTTTGCCGCCTGTGTGGACGCTGATGTAATCGGATTTCCCAAGAACCTCATCTTTGGTGGCAAGGAACTTTATGCCGCTCTCCGGGCAGGGTTTGATGTCAAAGCCGACGACGTCCATGTTGAAGCCAAGTTTAGCGATCTGCGCGACTTTCTGGCCGATTCTGCCGCAGCCGATAAGACCCAAAGTTTTGCCGTTGAGTTCTCGCCCCTCAAGCTTCTTTTTTATCCAAATGCCGTTTTTCAGGGAGTGATGGGCTTGGGGGGTGTTGCGCGAAACCGCAATCATCAAACCGATGGTTAACTCCGCAACGGCGTTGCTGCTGCCGAAGGGAGCGATTTTTACGACCACCCCATGTTCCGAGGCGGCTGCTGCGTCGATGTTATCGTATCCTACGCCTGCTCGTCCGATGATTTTGAGTTTTCCCTTCGCGCCTGCCTCTATGATTTCGCGGGTGACTTTGGTGGCGCTTCGCACCACGAGCGCGTCGAACTGTCCGATTTCCGCTGCCAAAGTGGCTGGGTCACGCTTTTTAGTGTCTGTTTCTATGCCGGCTTGCTGGAATATAGCTAAGCCTTCTTTCTCTAAACCATCGTTTAACAGTACCTTCATGCAAGGTTCACCTTGAATTTTACTCAAAACAGTGAAGGCTCAGCTAGATAATAAAAGTTCTCTGCATAAAGCGCATGCTGGTTTATGCTTTTGCTTTTGTTTTCTGCGGCTTAGCTTTTGGGGTGCGTGTTCTTGTGGCGCCTATGTCGTAGGTTGCTTTCCTGTGGCAGTAGGGGCATTTTAGGTCACGGTAGTTACGGCGGATGAGTGAGGTTATAGTTGCGCCGGGTATCCAGTGGAAATTGAAGTTTTTTTTGCAGCTGGGGCAGGTGAGCCGCGACGTGTAATGCGGGCCGTACCTTGGCAGCAGAATGAATAGGATGACAAAACCGATGGCGACAGCGAAAAACATCATAGTCAAGGGGTCTAAGGGCAGCGACATAGCTATCTAAACCAACAAACTATTTTGTAACCTAATTAATGTTTATCAAAAACACCCAAAAAAGCCCTATGAAAAAGAGTAGATGCTCCAGCTTTTTAGGTGCGCAGCCAACAACGGCCTGCATCAAATCCAGTTTTTAGCCGTAAAGGCGGCGTAAATTTGTCAGGCGGTTGGGGGCTCAGTTTTTAGCAGCAGGGCACTTAGCGATTCCGCCCTGTAGCCGTTGTCATGCAGGTACTGCATCTGCGTCTTGAATGTCGCCAGCGACACTGCGGTGTCTTGGGTTCCATCGCTGATTTGGTGGTAGTAAAGGACGGTAACGGATGCGCCCCCCGTGCCCTCGAGGTAGCGCTGGAAATCCTCCATATCCACGTCATGGTACACATCGTAGCTTGCTATGCTATAGCGGTCGGGGCTTGCGAGGTTGAATTTGCCCTCCACGGTGCCACGCGCAGCCAAATAATATTTTGTCACCTCGTCGCGGACGGTTTGGTTCTCGGAAGCGCCGCCATAGGGATACACCAAGATGTCGGCGGCGTAGCCGCGGGAACGCAGCGTCTGCTGGCTGCCGGCAAGTTCCCTTGTAAGCTGCTCGGCGCTGACTTTGGAGAGGTCGCAGTGGGTGACGCTGTGGCTGGCGATGTCCATGCCGCCGCGTGCTATGTTTGCGATGTCGCTCCAGCTCATGTAGTCGGGGTAGCTGGTGTAGGAGGTCACGATGGCAAACGTGGCAGTGAAACCATAATTTTGGAGAATCGGCACCGCATCCAGCTGGCTTTTCCAGCCGTCATCAAACACCACACAAACCACCTTCTCGTCAGCTGAGGGGATGGTGGGCTGGTAGGTTTGCTTGGGGATGGGCGGCGCAAAAAACCCTGCGAGGGGCGTGTTGTCATAGTCGATTGCTATGGTGGCCGCGAATAGGCTGATAAGTAATCCCGCCAAAACCATGACTCCTTTGTTCTTCAAGATGCCCCTCTCCCATCCCCAGATGCAGCCTGCATCATTAATCAAACTAGCGCCTCTAAAAGCACATAATTACGGGAGGAAACGCGGGTTCCATGCGCCTGCGGTTTGGGGTCGCGTGGTTTGGGCTCTGGGCTTGACAAGGTTTTTATGGATGCAGCGGAAATACTTGTTGCACCAACAGTGTGGGGCCTTCGGCTAGCTTGGTCCAGGCTTGTAGACTTGGGCTCTATAGACTCCGGTTCAAATCCGGGAGGCCCCACCACTTCATTCTTAAAATTGCTTAAATTTCCATTATTTTGCAGTAATAAAGGTGATTTCCCTGTGGTTAGTTGTTTTAAGTGGTTTTCAAACGTTTTACTTAGATTGAAGCCTAGTTCTTTCGACTTTTCGACTAGTTCTTTGTCGAGATATAACACAACATTACCCTTGGTTGGCATTTGCATTCGCACCCGAGGGCAGGCGAAGGGAAGAACTATGTTATAAGTATGCTCATGGGAGGGATTCAAGAACTTTATCAACACATTTTTTGACATTACCATCGCATAGATGAACTCCTTGATAACTCTCTATGAACGCGAATTTCGTAATGTCTACCCCTTCTACAATTATCGGTATAATCCTTCCTTTCTTACCTATTATAAAGCCTGCCTCTTGATTGCACCAAACAGATTTTTCATAATTGGGGGTTAGCAAGGAAATTAATACATGGTCCTTAGTTAGGTGCTCTAAAATTTCTTTTCTCCATTCATCAGAAATGTCCAAATCATCATGAGCTAGAAAAACATTGATTTTCTGTCTTAACTCTTCCGCTATCTTACCAGCTAGGACCTTATCTGCTGTAGCGTAGCTAAAAAACACCTCCTGAATTTCTTTTGTAGATTCAGCTTCGGGTAATGCCTGATATTTCATGTATTTTTTATCAGAAATTTCCCTAAAAGATTCCAAATCAATTATTTCCTGAACTTCACTAATTTTAGAATCAAAAGTCGTTAATCCCGTTTTCATTTTAGCATCTGACAAATCATTATGATAGATCTCTAGCGCGCTTTTTACAACTGTTTTAAAAGCGAGAAAATTCTGGTCATCAATTGTAGTTATATTGTAATCATCAAGTCTTTTCAAAATTGCTCTTGCGTTATCTAACAACTGAATTTCCTTTTCGCTTTCAGCTTCAATTAAATTTTGATGAGAAATATTCACGGTTTGTTTCTTTTGTTCATAGTATTTTTTTATTACCTCTTCAGTAAAATTGAGCGCTTCAGAAATAATAACTACCATTTCATGGCTATATCCGTTAACCATCGGCATAATATACACTAACCGCTTTTAGACAGCACTGGTATTAAGTGATATAAACGGTTTATGCTTGAGCGAATCGTTCAAGAAAAAACGGACAGATGCTATTAAGGATGAATAAAACCTGGGGAAAGTAACATCTAAATATACGCTCTTTAGGGAAGAGAAGAAGCCGTCATAAAATTCTGGGTTTATTGTTCAATTACGAAAATTATTTTTCGTAGGCTTCTTCAAGTTTAGAAACTACAATTTCGCCGATTTTTATGGCTTCATTAAGACTTTTCTCGGTGATTAGTAATTCGCCGTGAATTGTTTTATTACGCAAATACAAGAATTCTTTTGTTAAACCTGCAAGATTGCTGTCTATTACTCCGTTTTCTCTTAACCGATCAACAATACTACTGGTAGGTCGATATTTCCAAGATTTAGGTCAGTCTTATTGTCGAGAAATCGTAGTTTCTTTTCAATTTCTATTATAAGCTCAAAGAAAGCTACCTTTGGATCACCACTTTGGCGTATTTGTTCAACTTCTTCTTTTGCTTCTTGCGTAACAGGCTCCTGTATCTTTTTTGCTTTTTCTTCGAGATTCAAATTCTGCTTCAACGCTTTGGGGTGAAAGCTTCAATTTGGATAAAAAGCTTGAAGGTGGTAATCTCTCAACTAAAATTAGTGCAAAACTTGTCACTAATAGAATTGCGGCCATGCCCACTGCACTTGTATCCAAGTTAAGCTGTGTGTCTCCAAGAAACGGGTCAACCATTTTTACTATTGGCATAAAAACATAAAGAAGAAAAACAGCAAGCAATATGCAGAATACTAAGTATATCAGTTTATTTCTCAGCGAAGACACCACTTATGCATTATTTTATGCCCTAGATTTTTTAAATATATCTATATCATTAATTCGAATTAAACATAATAAACCCGTCGAAGGAGTGCTTGATAGTGTTAAGACGAACGGCAGGACTAAAGAAGGTCAATCCAAAACCGACCAAATTACAGCAAAAAATGGTAATAAAAAGATCAAAAAGAATTAAGCATGTTTTAGATATATTGCCAGAAACAGCCTCATTAAAAACTGTGAGGCCATCGAGTCTTCCCTTTATGCCGTTATGGGTAGCTTATCGCCAATTTATATGGGGTTATTTTGAAAGCAGTATCTTGAATTCTACCTTCGCTGTCGAATATGCATTGCTCGTCAGGTTGGATAAAAAGTTGAGTCCAACAGAAAAAGAAAAAATTTCGAAAAGAGGTTTGACATTCTATGATTCCATAAACAGGTCAAAAACGTTACTGGACCTAGATAATGATCTAATTACAGAACTTAAAACGCTGTGTAATTTGAGAAATATGAATGCTCATCCAAGTTCATGGGTCGCATTATATAAATTACTGGATGGAGAGGACTCGTTCCTTAGAGGTCAAGAGCTAACAGAATGGGTTAGTTCAGTTACCAAAAAAAACGACGAAGAAATAGCTAATGAAGTTAAAGAACAAAAAGATGCCTTAAATTCAGCCTTCGAGAAACTGTTTACCTATAAAGAGAAATACTATGGTGAGCTTCCAAATTTACTATGGGCAGTACATAAAACAACTCTGGATGCTCAAGCCCAAATAGTCAAGTCATACTCAGAAAAACTTGTTAAAGATTTAATAAACGAGAGAAAGATTTATGACATAATAAATAAGCCTAAAAAAGCAGCTGCCTACATTCAGAGAAATTATCCTTATCCAGAAGAGCTTGCATTTAGGTCGATAGACACAGCTGCCAAAGTAATTATTAGACTTAATTTTTGAATCTAACAATATTTACATATTATCTGGCGTTTTGTCCTTGTCTGTAACTACTCCATCAGTATATTTATGGCAAAAAAGAAATGTGAACCATTATTGAGTTTTGGGTAAATCGGACAGCGTAGCAAACTACCCACATACTTTTTTTAGAATCTTTGGCTGAAAATAGAAAATCAATAGTTATAATTTCTAAATTTCTAACCAATGAATAAATAAAAAATCAGTTAAGCCATTATCACCTATGGAGAGGGGCTAATTAGTTTCTAAGATTTTTTAATAATATAAAATTATAAATAGAAAAATAAGAGCCTATGAAATAGTAGTTGTCACTTGTGCCATCCCATATGCTGTACTAGTGCTTGATGTCTTCAAGATTGTGCCATCCATCTTCAGTATTGAAACTGTCAAAGGCTTACTTGTACCGTCTAACTTCATAGCATTAGCTGTTACAATCCACATTGTACCATCATTTGGTCTATCCAATACGATCGAATAATCGCCATTTCCGTTCCAGCTCTGAAGTGTACTCACATCAGTGTAGGCACCTGACCACTCACCGTTATAATCAACCTTGATTTTTACTTGTGTTACTGGGGGCGATCCTCCTGAGGTTGTAAGGATTAAGTTAATTGCTCCATTGTACACTGTTTGGGGTGACTGAAGGTAGACTTTGATTTCTTGGGAAGCGCCTGGTGAGAATGTGATCGGTGTTGAAGGGTCTGTTCCGGTTACTGAAAAGCCGGGTGTATTAGTTGTTATTTCCGATATTGAATTGTCTCCGCTTGAAAGGGAAGACTCGGATAAGGTGAAGGTGATCCAGAATTGTTGTCCTGGCTGAATTTTGAAGTCGTTGTTATTTTCGTCAGTTAAGAAAACTGTTTGTGTGGTTGCGCCAAAGTCGCCTTGGTCGTATTGACCGTATTGGAGTTGAAGTGTTGCTTCTGGTATTGAGGTGAGTGCTGTTGCGTTCATGAAGAATCCTACTGCAGTTATTGCCAGAATTGCGGCTGCAATGATAGCGATTGCAATGTTGCGGTTTTTGTGTGATTGTTTAGTATTAGGCTCTTCATGGGAATCTACCTCTGCCAATGATAATATTTTGTTTCTATTTGAAATTGGATTAATCATATTTATCGAGTTATCCTTAACCTGGCTTGTATTATTTAAATTGTGCCATTTTAGCATTTTACCAATTTTACCATATTTGCCACTCACTATTATTTACCAGATATGTAACATTACTTGATGGGTTCACTGTTTGAACAAGGTCTTAGGTAGTACCAAAGTACAACCAAACAATAGAATTACCGTTGTTAAGCAAGTACAGAAGAAACTCGACGTGAAAATAGGCGACTTGATGATTTTTGTTGAAGATGAAAAAGGCAACGTAATTATCAAGAAAGGACAACTAAACGCAATTTGAAGTTAAAGCAAAAAGTCTAGTCTTTCTGTCAAGTCTCATAGAGCGCAATTTTGTTGTACTTCTGAATGGATATCTAATTCCTAACTGAATGCAAAACTTAAGGCAGCACAAAAGTATAACCGAATAATAGGATTACTGTCATTAGGCAAGTACAGAAAAGGTGCAATGTAAAAATTGGCGATATTGTTATTTATGTTGAGGATGAAAAAGACAATATCACAATCAAGAAGGGCAAATTGAAACCCGCTTAGTTTTACACATGAAAAGAAAATAAATTTAGTAAGCCATTACACTTTTTTATTATTCTAATTTGAAGACTATCGCTAATTTCTTCTTGTCCAAAGCGTGTAATACCCTTACCCATTCAGCGGGCATGTTCTCATTTTCTTCATCGGTTAATTTTCTGATATCCAAGTTGGCGCTAACGTGAAATGAATGCTTGCATGATTTGCATTGGTCGTAAGGAAAGAGATCGTCCATTGGTTTCTTAACGTTCAAAATCACGCCACAATAGGGGCAGTGTTTTTTGTTTGTGGCATAATCTGGGCTGTTTTCTGCCAATTTTATTTCTATATTACTTTCCAAATCTTCCCATGATGGATAAATTCTGCGTAGCGAGGAATCTCCCCTTTCCCACTTGTCTTTAAGCAACTGTAGCAGCTGATGTTTTTCATCCAATCACTTGTCACACCTCTACAAGGTTTTTCATTCTTCTAATTCACCTAAATAACTGATCATCGGTAAAATAATCGGCGAGAGTTTTTTGGTCATTTCAGCAATCTCTTGAACGATATCGCCATTTTCATCAACACGGTGTTTATTCTTCGAATTATTCTGTAGGAGAGCAAGTCCGATCAGAACCAGTGCATATTTGTACTTATCTTCAAGAAGTTTTGCTGTGACATTGCTCTTAGATTTGATTTCCGATAAAAGATGTATATTATCTAAATTAACATAGAAATCATAGCCTTGTTCTCCTGTATCCCTGGCAAGCAAAGCACTGTTTTCATCGAAACCAAACTTACCCCATTCATCATGACGAACTGGTCGAATTTGAGGTAATGCTAATCCTTCAGGAAGTGTTCTGTCTTTACCCGCATTTGTTGCGGGAGGACCTTTTCGCTCCCCTTGCTCCCCTTGATTCAGTTCAACTTCTTTCAGCACCTTGACCTTAAAGTAATTTTCAAATGGTTTGATTTGGCTCAGGTCCGTAATAATGCAAGCATAACTAAGAATATCGTCCACTTTACAATTTTCTGGTAGGCTTGCTGTCAAAGTGGCTAAACCATTCCAAAGATTAAGAATTGATTCAGGGGATTCTGTTCCCTGAACTGACATGTCAAATTGTCCCGGACAGGTTTCTCGAGTAAAATAATCATTGTTGGCATCGGTTTCGAATTGAACCCTAAACCTTCTATTGATATTACAAGGTTTTATAGTATCTTGAAGTATTCTAAAGTAAGTTGGACAATCTTTACCTTTAAAATCTAATGTAGTCAGGCCCACATTTTTGAAATTGAATGGAACTTTGAGTTTAACTCCCGGGATTAGCAACGCAGACAATGTGGGAGACTTTCTTAGAATGTCTTCGAGTACCTCTTTTAATGGTTTTGAATCTTCTAGCTTGTTTTCTAGCTCTTGTTTTCTTCGTTCTTCTTTAAGCGCTCTTAAACCAGGGTGATTATGTAGTAGCTCTTCGAGTTTTTCTTCTATTTGGGCTTTAATAGTACTCTCTCGCAGTCTGTCCCGGCTATTCATGAATAAATCCTCTCTAATTCTCCCGCTAAAAGCAGAGCAATCAATAATTATCAGGATTGAGTCTGCTAAGTATGATAATCCAACGGCATTTCTCGAAAAGAAAGCTGAGGAAATATGTCCATGGGTTTGACCATTAATTGTAAAGATAATTCCTTCATCTTTGCGGTAATTCTGTGATTGCCCTTTTTTGAATACGTAGATTTGGCAGGTCATTTTTTGGCCGCTAACTGATATTGAGCTTGAATTTGGAAAGCCGTCTTCCAGGTTCTGTCGCTTGTCATCGGATAATCTCACACCAAGCCCAGACATTGTTACTTCTAAAGTGTGCCCCGAGTATCCTTTTCTCCGCTCAAAGAACCTAATCGGTAATGCGATATTTGCTAATAGAAGACTGATTCGGTAATATGGATCGAGCAGAATGTTGGTTTTTAAACCTGGCATTTTATATTCGTAGAGTTTTATGAATGATCCCGATTCCAATGGTGACCCTAGTGGATTTGGATATTCTGACGGAAGCAGTGGCAAACTTTCAGCTAGAAATTTTGGGATTTTTCCATCAATAGCTAAGAAAGTGTACGTAGAACTTCTTCTTCCACCCTTGGGATTTTCTCTCCGAACAATAGTGAAACCCCAATAATCTCTTGAATCATCATCAAGCTCTTTCTTGGCAATTTCGATGTCTCTTTTGCTAATGATTAGTTGCAGGTTATGTTCACCAGAAAAAGCGAAAACACCAGTTCCGCCCATATTGAATTTTCCTTGAACAAAGGGTATTCTGAGTTTATTTGACTTGGTTAGTGATAGAAACGTTGATGGCATCTTATTCGGGGTCTGACCTTCCCCTAAATCAACAATGGAATAACAGGGTTTATCTTTCTTACCGGAAGCAACAAAACTAATGTTTCTTGCCAGTTCACGCCTTGAACCAACACTTATGTTAGCGAGATTTCCTTGGCTAACATTAAAGAATTGATGAACTGCCTCATTTATACTGTTAGGCGCTTGGGCTGAAACCGGACTTATGCCTCTTCGCAAACATTCTTTCATTAAAAGGGCGTCCACCGAGTTTATGAGCTTCTCTACAAGTGCTGAGTCAGGGGCACTTTGTTGATTACCTATGACTGAAAAATTATTTTCTGTACCTCCATAATTACTCCAAAATTCTTCACTATCCCAAAGCCCAACATCTTTCAAAATGGCGATTACTTCTTGTTCCGATTCAGCTTTTGCAAGATTCATGCATAGACTTTGAAAGTTTATGCTTTTAAGGTGAGGAATACCAATATTTGTCCATTTTCTAAGATCACTCACTGCTGATTTTGCTCATGTCCCTTCAAATATTCGAGTGTATTATCCAAAAAATATCGAATAGATTCATCAGAAGGTTTATTGCGGTTAGCTCTAAGAATCGTTTCAACCTTTTTTCTTTGCTCATCAGCATTTAATTGTCTGTCGTTTAATGCATCAACAAAGGGTTTGTAAATGGAGCACTGTTGACCTTTCGAATTAGTAAACCGTGCCACTACTATCCATCCTCTTGTTTTCATTCGATTTCTCTTTTTTCTAGAACGTCTCATTTTTTGAGAAAATATCTTTTTCACAGAAGATTGCTCAACTTCAAACTCTTGGGATGTTGGTTCTTCAGAGAAACTTAGGATGAGATTTTCTCCGTCGATTCGAGCTTCAACAAGTTTAGATGGTAATGTATGTTTGTTCCTGATGTTTTCCTCTATTTCCGAAAGAGGTATTTTTACTATTGTTAGCACTTCTTCCGGCATATAATCGCCTTATATCCTTTTATATGGATATAAGCGCTTATAAGCTTTGCTATAAGCACGATAGTCACTTTATAACCAAGAATAACCCCGTAATTCGTTAATTATAAGGCAAAAAAGAAAAGCTCTTCTTAAAAGAACAATTACCTAAACATCTATTTTATCGTTAACAAGCTTGAAATCGGATATACCAATTGATTCAACTGAAGTATTGTTAATTAATGACGCATAATCTCTAATCAGCATTCTCTCCAATGTTACTCTATGATTGAATAGCTCATCCGGTAGAACATTGTACCTAAAATAATCCCAATTAGGGATAGATGGGTGCTCTTGCCTTAACCTTTCAATTAGTCTAGCTGCTTCACCAACATACAGTAGTTTGTTCTTCGTATCTATCAAGAAATAAAGTACATTATTAGCGCCCAATTCAAATTCCAATTCGCTCCTGGGTCGCCACTTAGTCTTATAAATCCTAAATGGAGGTTTTTCTTTCAGTTCATCATCTATCTTGTGGAGTACTGGTGATTCTATCAAATGCTTGAATAATTCAGTAAATACTGGTTTTTGGGTATAGTATGCCCGGAAATAGAATCGCTTTTCTTCTCTTTGATATTCGATGTCTAAGAATTCCCAGAATGGTATTTCCTCTTCGATGCCCTTTTCGCTTGATTTTTTGGTTTTCCTTAATCTTGCTTCGATATCCCTTGCGAAACTCATAACGAATGCGTCTTTTAATTCAAAGGACAAGCTTGGAGCATACCATAATCTGTAGGCTGGTGTTTTTCTACCTTCTTTTGCAATCGTTACCCACCCTTTGTAATGCTTTCCCTTGAACTCTGCCTCTACAGTTGAATTTGGGTTAGTTCTTGAAGTACATTCTGAGAAGTCATTTTGAATTTCCCACATCCTACAGGCCCAATGTGGAATGGTTGTGCCATTTTGTCTAAATAGCGATGAATCTACTTTCTTCCGCCATAATGGGTGATCAACGTCTGAACGTTCTAGCTTCAAATCAGATAGCCCTTATCTTTTTAATTGTTCAGTGAGGTTATTAATATTTTAGCAATCGCTTCAATTCAGGTTTTTTCCACATTTTTTGCAGAACAATGCAGATCCATGATTTTTGGTACCGCAAGACGCACAGGTAATTTCTTGTAATTGACTTTCTGCTTTTGCTCCTTGTATCTGTTTGCCACATCGTTGGCAGAATATTGCGTCTAAGTCGTTTTTAGATCCGCAATACTTGCAGAAGAAAGAGGTTTGTGTGTTAATTCCTTGTGTATTAATTCTCGATTTCGGTGTGACGATTGAAAGCTTGCTTTTAAGCATATCAATTGATGGCAGCAAATTGTAGAGCTGATTATATTGGTCAATACTTGGAGCGAATTTTGATTCGTACTCCTCGCTTAGAATTATTAATTTTGGCTTACTTGTAAGAGTTAACTTTACTTTTTCTATCTCCTCATAAGTCCAAAAACAGCTTTTTTTGCTAAGACGCAGCATTTCATCGATGTTCAAATCATCTAATTCTTCCTCATCGATCCGCTTAATCGTCCTAAACTTTTCATCTACCATAGAGACAGCAGTTAATGCCAACCCAATAGTCAAAGCTCCCCGAGCAACTGCCCTATGATCAACTCTTCCTGAGTCACCCAAACAAATTATAGCAATACGTTTGTCAGTAAAGTAGAGATCATACCTTGTAGCGACATCCTGAATTAAGATAACATCTCGAATTATTCCGAGCAGATTCTCTGTACTTGTCATTATGCTCTACCTGAAGTTTGATTTTGGTTAGTTATTTGTTTGATTTATATTTTAAATTCTTCGATTAATTTTATAAATTAAAAAAAAGTTTGTTCTTGAACTTCTTCAAAATCATCACACTCAACAATCTCTTCTTTATTCAAAACACTACAAGTTAAGAACTTTAAACAATTTTTACATCGTTCTAAATTTTCATTTTTTAATTTTTCTTCAAGTTCTTTATCAAACATAACTTTTCACTAGAATATAGACTAAAATCTAACATTTAACTAGAGTCATATCTAGAGAACAAAGACTCGATAGATCGACACTCATTTCCTATTTCTAAATCGAATCGTTTTTTAGAAATTGGTTAATATTTGGAATTTTAGAAATTATAAATCTCAGGTATGCCATACTTGATAATTTAGAAGGTTAGATATGCAAAATAGCTAAGTCAGGAACTTTTTATCCTGTTGTTGAGCAATGTGTTCTTTTATTTCGGTTATTCTTTTAATTTTATCCAATAGAATTTTGTGCATTTCAATCTCTCTGTTTAGTTTATTCAAACTGTTTTCAAGGGCTAAATAATAATCAACCTTGTGTTCGGGTAGAACATAGTTAGCTATGACATCAACTAATTCATCATAACAATCCACTGCTTCAGTTTCTTGGTTCTTGTTAGTAAAAAGAAAAGGACGTAGCGCTAACATCTCTAAATAATTGTCCAATAACTGATAGTTTTGATCAAAAGCTTCAAAGTGCCTTAATTTCTGGCTTTTCTTAATGCCACACTTTAGATTGGCATAACTATCAAATACTGTTCGTGCTACATCGATTGGATAATTTCTTTGAATCTCTTCCCACTTATCTCTTAATTCAGGGTCAAGCCGCATTAACCATCTACCATTACCTGTTATGACGAATTTGTGTTTCTTTTTTCCCATATGCTCTTGATGCTTTGAGCATATGGGTCTGCCTCTGGGTTTGCTCTGCTTGGATGGAATCTGTCTTTTAATGTACTTCTTTTTTTCAGCTATTTCCACTAACTTGTGAAGATCACTAACCGCTATCCTTGTTTCAGTATGTAATTGTTCAAATGTTGATGGCTGCTTTACGATTACTCGCAATATCCTGATTAATTTTCTGTTAGCACCCTTGCTACTTATCCAGGTCTTATAAGTAGGGTCGATAAAGTCATCTTCAGAGACCTTTGTTCTTGGCATAGCGCTTACCTTTAAACACACTTTTTGGTTTTTTCACGTTTAAAGGTTCTTAGATTTTTTCTTACAATCCTGTTTCCGGTTGTAAAAAATGATCGAAACAAAACTAAACCCCCTTGAAATAGCCAAACAATTAGGTGAATCAATTGGTGGAGAACTTGGAAAAATAGCATTTGGAGAGTTAGAACTTGCCTTTGTGAATTCAATTTTACCTAGGTTTGCTAACAATCAATTAATCCGAATGAACCAAAATTTACTGCTTTATTGGTCCCAGAGCTACCACAAAAGTACTATATTGGCTGAATTTGAGAAATGCTTACCTGATGATGTCCCAGTTGTTGGTATTACTTCTAACTCGCCGGAGACTTTGTTTGGAACCATCAACGACCAAAATCAAATAGTGTACCCGCTTTTTTCTGATGTAAAGATCGCAATCATTTCAGAACTTGCAACATTTGTAGCTGGAAGGAATTGTTCAGAGATAGTTAATATGATGAATAAGGTTCTTGAAGGCGAGAGAGCAGAGCGTCAGCTTCTTAAACTTAGTAAACGTGAAATCGCTTTTGATGAACTGCAAAAAGCAATTGAGCATCACGTGCTTTATGATCCAGAAAAAGGTCAATTGATTCATAAGCCCAATGTTACAATCTTTGCAGGTTCTAGACCTCTTGATAATCGTACATACACCTACCTGGTTACAAGTGGATACCTCTACAGACATCATGTCATACAAAAAGAAATTTCTGATCTTGAAGCAAAAGCTTACCTAAAAAAGACATACCACCCTGAAACATCACTTTATACGACACTAAAGGACTTTAACACTAAACTTAAAAAAGCCAAAATTAAAAGCATTGACACACCCAACGACGCAATAACTTCAGATCTTATCGACACTTTGTTTGCTGTTATCGAAGATCATTTTCCAAATAAGAAAGCGAATTTCTCAAGCATCGTGGATATTCGAACCAAAGGTGACATGTACCGCGAGATGGCTGCACATGCCGCGATTAGAACCCTGACTGAGAATGACTTTAAGGATGTTGACAAAGTTGAGTATACTCAGGCAGACATAGATTTCATAAAGGATAACATCGAGCATTTTGTTGAAGCCAAGCTGAATCCGTTGTTTACCCTTGATTATTCCAAACCAGCCTTAAAGTGTCAAAGGCCGATAAACAAGGTTCAGGCATTGATTCTCGAGTTCCTCGCAGATGGAAAAGAACATAGCAGAAAAGAGATCGATACTTATGTGGAACCTCGAAGTGAAGCCTGTACAGCCACTGTTAGCAATGCCTTGAAGAAACTGCTCGATAAAGGCGATTTAGACAGTCCAAAGTTTGGTTGGTATAGGAAGAAGGATTGATCATAGAGGTTTATTGTTTGCTTGCTAAGTTAATAATTTTTAAAATAATATATTTTAGAAATCTCCCTCCTCTCAATTATTTTAATTTTTCTTAAACTTAGAAAGTTAGAATTTAGGGTCTCGGTTGGGTTATCATGAAGAGAAGAATAAGGCAGGCCATTAAGCAAGAAATGAATGAAACTGGGGAATACATTGACTTGACCACGCAGTGGGACGTATTAAAGGAACAAGCTCAAATCAAACGTGAATTCGGAGAAGAGGCCCTTCTTCCATATAACATTCAATGCATCCGAAAATGGCAGCGCGAACAAGGTAGATTAGCCATAGCTGCCAGAAATATAGCTGAAGCAAATGGTACAATAACTCACCCAGACTACACTATTAGAAGCAAACCATTGAGGCCTAAAAAAGACCCTTAATGACCCTTTATTTCTAGAATTAATTCTAGATAGACCTCTCTATTATCAACACTCGTTAGATACATCTCTATTGGAATAGAGCTCTACACTGAAGGACAGCTTCTCTTTTTTCTGGCTGCCTATGTTGTTGTATCTAGAGTTTTGGGATATGTCCCTCTTTATTACTAGCCGTTGTGTCCCCCTATACAGGTGTCCTGTATGGAAAAGACAAGAATCGAAAGAGTTGTTGAATTAGAAAATGACTTCCAGACTGTCTGGACTATCTTATGGAAAGTTGGTACTGGTGTTGATTTAGAGACAGAGGAAGGCAAGAAGTCCTTTGTTGCACGGGCAAAGCATGCTAGAAGAGTTGGCTGCTCTGAAGATGTGGCAGTCTTGGTCTTCTTTAAGAGAAAAAGTGATGGCGAAGTAAAGGAGTGCTCAAGGTGTTATTCTACTGACTGGGGCTTGTATTTCAACAGCTTTGGCGTTGCGGGCCAGAGAATTGGCATGTACACAAAAGTAGTTGATTGTTGGGTGACCCAAAAGTCCCTTACATTGAACAATTGATTGCCTATAGCGAATACATTCCTAAATTTTATTTAACAACCGATACATTAGTTACCGATAAGTGACTTGATAATGGAAACGTTTGATTGGAAGCAGGTTAAAGATCGCTATTATAGCAAACCTGTTAGCTATACTAAAAACAGAAAGCCCTTTAGAGTTTGCAGAATCACTGAAAGTGCACTCTACATTGATCTTCCTTGCGGTGAGCAATCTGTTAGTCGAGTCCATTTAGAGAAAGCAGTCAGATTGATCAGTCAAGGTGCAATTATCGGTGGGCCTTCGGATTATAAGCAGCTGGTTTACGATGAGCGTCCAGCTTATGCGTGGGCGATACTTCGTGACTTAAAATTCATCCAATAACTGAGGACAAGGGCTTGACTTAACCTGTTGAAACTGAATTCCAAATAATTTATGACAAAGCAAACAATTGGATATAAACCGCTAAAAGCATGAGGAGGATGTCTATGCAGATTACCCGAATAGACGTTGAAGATGACCAATTACGAGATATGTTGGTTCAAGTAGCATTAGAATGGGAAAGAAGATTTTCAGTCGCACCAAGAATAACTGCTGATATTGCTGAATACGATGCCGCAAAACTAGTTAACACAAGCCTGCGAATAGGCTTAGGTAGAAAAAATGAAGACACCGCTGTAACTAAGGGATGCGATTTTTGCATTGGTAATGATAGGTATCAGGTGAAAGCCAACAGACCAAGCGGCAAGGCGGGTAGCGTAGTTACGCTTGTTGGTAAAGCACAGAATTTTGCTTGGGATAAGCTTATTTGGATTCTATATGACCGTAACTACAAGATACAGGAAGCATGGATGTTTGGAGCGAATAAATATAAGAGTTTGTTTGAAAATAAAAAACGGTTGTGTCCTACGGATATGCGCAAGGGATTAAGGATTTATTAATAACTTGAAAGAACACAAAATAGAAGGAATATACTTTGGACTGTTCAAACTTTCTTTGTTTGGTTAGCGACCTTAAGAAAATAGCCAACTTGGATGAGTATACCGATAAAGAATGGTGTTCTGGCTATTCAAACGACGAGTATTTTCTTTATGTTCTATGCTGGGCAGGATGGCGTGAGAGCCGTCAGTTAGCTGTTTGGAAGGAGGTTAAACAGTTATACGACTCGATGGGCAAAGTGCTTTGTTCATATGAATCAAATGAAATTGTAAGACTTGAGACGGTATATCCATTACCTTGGCAGAAAAAATGGCTAAACAAGCTGGTAGCATATCTAACCAAGAATTCGCTTAGTACAGAGGCTTTCGTTGAACAACTTAAGATATCGGGGTATGAGAATTCGCGGAACTTGTTACAAGGTATTGTTGAGACCGAAGCGGAAAAAATTGTTGACTGTTGGATTAGAGATATAGTAAGACTTGATGCGTTTCCAATTGATGTACGAATAAGACACTTGTTCAATCAATATAACGTCCCAGTGGATAGCAATTTTATTATTGATTGCTGTAAGAAAAACGGCATTCCGGTTCGTCCGCTTGCAAGAGCACTCTATCGTAAGGCGGAAGCACTGAAGGTCAAATCATGTAAAACAATCAACTATTTAGATACAAGGTGATCAATCAGGCAGTGCCTTTGAATTATAGATTTGTTACTACTTGTAGCGTTCGATCCCTGAGTTCCATAAAAGAGAGGGCGCCAGTAATGTCTAATAAAGATCGACGGAGATATTCTTCCTTACGATAGATCAACCTCTTTGATCTTCTATGCTTAAAATGTGTCTTCTAAGTAATCTCTTGGTTTGGTGATTTTCAATAGTACTTTCAATAGCATCAAGTGCATGTATGACACCTAAAGTAAGTGATTATTTAAATTCAAGAGTTCTAGAATTCTCGCGCCTAGTTCACGCGCATTTTGCTTAAAATAATGCTGCAAAAATATGCTTTTGCCTACTCTGCCTTGAACTAAATCAATTTGTTCTGCTAGCAAGCCGTTCTCTCGCATCTTTGTTGCATAGTAAGAACGCAGTTGTTTTACTCGCATTCTCATCCCGGAGCGATCCAGCCTCTTATCAATGGCAATGTATGATACCTTGCTTGACTTTGAAATCTCCTCTATCAGCTCTTTTGGTACTGCGCTTATGTAGAGGTTTTTGCTATCCCGCATGAAGAGCTTGGGATACCGAAAATGCTCCAAGAACCCTGTTTCTTCATTGTAGTATTCGCTTGTGTATTTGCTGCCCAACTCTACGATGAGGTTGAACGCATTAGCCGCTTCCATAGCTCTTGTGCCGCTTAGCATAACAAAGCGCAGGTACAGTTTTTCGTTATCGTATAGTTTGGTTTGTGCTTTGTTGTACCATTCGATTAAGCCTTCGTGTGCGTTGCTGTTGAAGATTCGATTGAAAGCTTGGATTGGGTCGGCTTTAACTCGTTTTATTCCGTGAGTCTTCATTCTTTTGATGAATAGCTCGTAGGTACCGGTGTATTTGCTGAGCGCTGTTAGGCCGTTGATTATGTTGTTTCTCGCTGTGGGCTTTGCAAGTTGAATACCGTTGACATTGTCTAGTAGATGGATGTATTTTTTGGAGTGTTCAAAGAGTGAGATTGCGTAGCCTTTGGAGTATTTGGATAGAAGGTACTGTTTGTATTCTTCCCAGCAAAGCGACTTGGGCTCTATAGACTCCGGTTCAAATCCGGGAGGCCCCACCATTTCTATTTCTTGTTTGTCGATTCGTTTGGGTTTGTCAGTAAAGTTTATGTCTTTTCATTCTACATGTTACATGTGGAATGTTACATGCGCGTTGTTCAAACAACCCTAACGGAAACCGAACACAAGCTGCTAGAAGAGTACGCCAGAAAAAACTCTAAAACCATCAAAGAAATCCTCAGAGAAGCAATCAGAAACACCGTGGAAGGCTGCATAGACCCCCATGACCCCATCTTCACCCAGCCCCCAAGCGCCAAGCAAAGCGGAAAACAAGAAAACATCGCCTCAGAACACGACAAATACCTCTACAGTGAAAGCGCATGATTTTTGTTGACACAAGCGCATGGTATGCTCTGGAAGTTGAAGATGAAATCAACCACAGAAATGCCAGAAAATTCCTATCCGATATAGCAACTGGGCAGCATGGAGTCGCCATAACAACCGATTATGTGCTTGATGAAACCCTTACGCTTCTGCAATCCAGAAAGGGGCTCCCCGCAGCTTTAGAGTTCATCGATAAAATAAGAAAAAGCAAAAGCGTGCGAATCTTTTGGGTAAGCGAGAGTTTATTCGATAAAGCACTTAGCATCTTTAGGAAGACGTCGGAATCAAAATGGAGTTTCACTGACTGTACGAGTTTTGCCTTAATGGCGGACCTTGCAATTACTGAAGCTTTTACCCTTGATAGTCACTTTGAACAGGCGGGTTTCCATAAACTACCTTAATTTAAGCACTTGTGCTCTATAGGCGCCGGTTCAAGTTCCGGGAGGCCCCATTTACATTTTCTAAGGCCTTTCATCTGCAAGCAATATTTGTTCTAAAATAGAAAAAAGAAGTTAGGTTAGCAGATTTGGTTATGCTTATTTCAGGTTTGCGATGGCTTCGTCTACTCCTTTTGTTTCGTTTTGGAGCCATTCTTTGTATTTTGTTAGATGCTCGATTCTTTCTTCTTTTGTCAGGAACATTCTTGGGTGGTGACCGTGCATGTGGCCGCAGCAGGGCATTTCTTCGTTGTCGTACATTCGTTTTCACCTCCGAAATAATATCGGTTCTCCGATATCGTAAATACGATAATGGTAATGACAATATAAGCATATCGCAAATCCGATACTTGGCGCAGAACATTTAATATCGGTAAACCAACATAACCTAACCCATGAACGGACACGCCTCCAAAGGATTCCTCTCATTCCTCATACTCTGGATGGTAAACAAAAAACCGATGACAGGAGCCCAAATCGCAATCGAACTAGAAAAAAGGCGGGGAAGAAAACCCAGCCCCGGAACAATATACCCGGTCCTAAAACACCTCAACGAAACAAGCATCCTCAGGATAGACAAAGACAAACGCTACTCGCTAACAGAAAAAGGCCAAAAAACACTCGAAGCACACCTTGACTCGTTCATCAACACGTTCTATGACATTGACGACATGAAAACTTGTTGCCGAATGAAGTGTTCAGAGCAGGAAACTACTGAATCTTAGCTTGCGCCCTCTCTTTATACAGAAAGCTGAATTGATATCGTGGTTCTAAGACTGAGCCTCTATAGATTCCGGTTCAAATCCGGGAAGCCTCACCATTTAATCCTTAAAAGAAACATTTACTATGTTTTTTACGTTGAACCCTTCTTACTGAAATCCCTAAAATCCCTTGCAATCCTCCATAAGACTGCTCAAGAAACCGAATAACATTTTTTACTGGTTTCCTATAAGATACCTATCACTGCAAAATGGAGAATGCAGCAACCAAAGGAAGAAGAGAGAAAAATGACTAGCGTAGAAACTGATGAGCAAATAAAACTCAGAGAGTTCTTAAGACTGCTCAGTGAGTTGCAATCAAAAGGCAAAATTACAGGAAAGCAATTCCGAGAATACCGTGAACAATGGATAAGTCAGCAACCCAATGACCGAGATGTAACAGTCTGGCATCTAAAGCAACTTCTAAACAACGAAGCAAAACCAGCGTTACCAAGAAATCAATCTAATGAAATTCACAAAAAACCAACACGCCAAAGACTTTAGAAGCCAATAGGTACTTATTTCTCGCCTTAAGTGTTGGCTTTGCCGCCGACTACTGTTTGTACTCTGCCGACTTTGCCATCGGTTAATCGCACCTTAATTCCATGAGGATGCGTTGGGCTGTTGGTGAGGACGGTTTTAACGATGCCGTCGGTTAATTTACCGCTTTTCTGGTCCTGCTTCAAAACAATTCTTACGTGGACGCCTGCTTTTATGTTGCTTCTTTGCTGGTTGGGTTGCACTCAGTTGACCTGCCAAGTTAAATTAAAAAACGTGTGGTGCTCCTATTTTGCCCTTAAAGGGCTTCTACTGCTCTTTTACTTTGGGAAGTATCTTAGTTGCCCATTCACGTTTTGACGAGTAGACTTCACGTAGTTTTGGCGTTGCATTGGAATTTGCTATTATAGGCTTTGCAAGCATTTGCTTTTTGGATTTGCTACTGCCTCTGTTTGGTTTTGGCTTATTTCTATCTACTTTGTAATTTTCGCGGTTCGTATTCAATCTCTCCTCCTTCAAAGCCCGTTAGGTAGCTTATAGAAGTTTGCGTTGTTTTTTTGTTTATTTTGTTCGTTGGCATGTTGGCTTGGTCATTTTAAGGTTTAAGCCTTCTTTTGGTACCGTCCTTTGCACTTTCTCGGCGCTGCGCTGCCACAACAGGGTAACTCAAATAATTTTCGCTGCATCAACCATGGAGCAGTTTGCTTGTCAAAGAGGCAACTCTCATATCGGTAACTGGAAGCCCCGTTTTCGAGGCGACTATTTCCAAACATTCTTCAACGATAGCATGGGCGGTTTCGGCAATTTCTTCCGGCGCAACCATTTCGCCCTTGGAGAGGCCTTTGCAGTTTTTAATAGCCAAAGGATTTAAGCCCAGAAAAATCCTTTTTGTTCTCGGATCAAAACCTGTTATGATGAATGGTTCCAACATGCATATGGCTGGTTTGACATCATGGATTTTGCAGGTGTTTTTTTCGGTAAAGAAAAAGCAGCTGCCATCTTGTTTTCGGCGAATATTGCGGTTACGTGGATCGCTGGGGGATTCCATGAAGTCCACGAAGCCTTTTGCTTCGATCCTATGTTGTTCTTTTAAATTTATGTCAGGTGGCTTGTCTCTACAACAAACCCCACAGCTCCTACAATGAAAGCCCACCGAATGTGGGAAAACAACGTTTTCTAAATGCATGAGTAACCCTATGTATGAACAGGTAGTGAACCAGAGTAAATGTTAAAGTTTTCAGTTCAGCTTCAGGTTAAATCACATTAGCCAAATTGAAAAGAACCGGCGAATTTGCAAAGTTGCTTGTAACCGCAAGTCTTAAAACTAAATCCCACTCTCAGTAAATAGAGGAATCCTTATGGTTTATTGCAGTAGATGCGGCACTCAAAACCCAGATGGCAACGTGCACTGCAGCAACTGCGGCGCCCCCCTCCACACGGTAGGCCAACAGTACCCTGGAAGCGACCGAGAACACTACAAGCGAATGGAAAACGAATGCTTCGGGTTACCTAACGGCGGCATGATCGTTGGTATCGTTTTCGGCGTAATCATAATCATCGTTGGCTTAAGCCTATTTCTGGAGGTTACCTATAGTATCTCGATACCGTTTTGGCCCTTCATCATAATAATCGTGGGCATACTTATTGTGCTGGGCGCGCTTTTTGGGCGACGAAGCAGACGAGACTTTAACCAGCCGCCGCATAGCCCAACCTAGCAGCGAGCGCAACGCAAACACGTTTGGTTATTGTGCCATTCTGAAAGCCGAATCCTAAACCACAGAAGGAAAACAATCACGGTCAGCATATACCCGTCAAGCAGCAGACTCTGACCTGCCGAATCGACCGCAACCAAACAGAACAATGACCCCACAACAAAGAAGGCATTCACTGTCAACTTCAAAAAGCCCTCCATCTTCACCTGCGCCAACCCCAATAGCATTAAAGCGCTCCCTGACACCAAAACCCAGAGGTTTGCTGCTGCAAAATCAAGGTAGCCTAAAGCAAACAGAATTATCCCAACTAAGGCAACGGCTGCTCCCGATAGCAGGCCGCTGCATGCAGCGCAATAGGTTCTGTCCCAGAAGGTTATCCGATTAGCCGAATATTTTTCGCAGTCCGGGTGATGTCCCCGAAACTTCATCGTTGCAGTAGTTCTGTCCTCGTTGAGTGAACGATTAGGTTTCTGGAATATCAAGCGGCATTTGTCTGGGTAGAACACCGCGACGATGCCTAACATGAGGATTGCGCTGTACAGTGCCGCTATGAGGGGGCGGCGAAAAACCGCGGGGTCGCCTTGCAGGTTAGGCGCAGATAAAAGAAGGAAAGTAAACGATAGCCCCAAGATTGAGGCAGCCGCCAAAAACATTAGGGCAGGTTTGGAGGGCTCAGTTTTAGTCAAAGCATTCGCCTAGAACATCGATTTGACTTTGCCCATTACACCCCATGATGCCATATGAATGAATGTGCGTCTCTTCATGGCGTTGCTGGAGAATAACCCTCTGAATCGCCTATTCCAGGACCCGTAGAAGCTGCGGTAGCAGCCGTAGAGTTCCTCCTGCACTTGATGGGTGGAAAAAGTTTCGGTGGGCATGATGGCGTGGATCATGTCGTAGTGGCTCCAGTTGCGGTCCTCAATCCATCCGTTGCGTTCCGCCTCAGCGTAGACTTCTGTTCCCGGAAAAGGCGTTAGGATGCCGAACATTATGAAGTCGGGGTCTAAGTCGTTTGCGAACTCTTGGAGTTGGCGGATGGATTGGCTGGTTTCTTTGCGGTTGCCGATGATGACCATGGCGTGGGCAAAGATGCCGTTTTCCTGCAGCAGCCGCACCGCCGCCTTCGCATCGTTGGGTGTTATGCCCTTCTTGAAGTAGTCTAGGGTAGCGGGGTTAGAGTTCTCCACGCCCAAAAGCACCCAGTTCAGCCCCGATTTTGCCAGACGCGGAAGGATAGCTTTGTTGCGGATGATGTCGTCGCATCTTGCCTGAACAAACCATGAGACGTCGCTGGGTAACTGTTTAGTGATGATTTCTTCAGCGATTTCCATGGGGCGTTGTCCAGTGCCAAAGTTGTCATCGGTTAACCAAATCATCTGGCTTCCAAATTCGTGGCTGCAATACTCCATTTCGTCTGCGATGCGTTTGGCTGATTTGAGGCGCCAGCAAGCTTGCCAATGCCGCCACTGCGTACAAAACGTGCATTGATGGTTGCATCCGCGCGCGCCTTCTATGAGCGCGAATGGCGCATTCTTGCCCGCCATTACGGAGAAGTGATATTTGTGCATATTTTCTTTAACGAGGTGGTAGCCGGGAAAGGGCAAATCCTCAAGGTTCCCTATCAACGGACGAGGCCGATTATGCACGACTGATCCGCCGCTTCTAAAAGAGACGCCCTCAACGTTCCCTATGCCTGTTCCCTGCTGGAGTGCCTTCACCAGTTCCGAAAGCGTCTGTTCTCCTTCATTTCGGACGATGGCGTCGATTACGGGGTAAAGCCGCAGGCTCTCCTGGGCTGTTGCGGTGAAATGCTGCCCCCCAGTCACGGTGAATGCATGCGGCGTGATGCGTTTGGCGGTTTCCAGGGTTTTCACAACAGCATACGTATTGCAGGTAGATAACGAGGCGCAAGCCACCACGTCTGGGTTGGATGCGGCGATACGTTGCTCCATCGCTTTCCAATCTACTTTATCGGCGTTGCAGTCAAGGATTTCCACTTGGATATTCCTGTTTTCTCTTTCCAGGTAAGCTGCAAGCTGTATGATGCCGTAGGGCGGCGGCAGATATTCCCCCATAACAAACCAAACGTCTTTGGGGGGCTCGATGAAGAGGACACGCAAATGCATACCTCCATAGCTATTTTGGGACTCTGAGCTTATTAGACCATCGTTTGTTGCGGAAAACCAATGTGCTGCTTAGAGGTTGGGCGCGTGCTACAAGAAAAAATCTCTCAGTGAGTAAGAAAAAGAAGGCTTGCTGGAAGCTGCTTTAGAGTGGCCAGCCTTTGATTAAGCCTATGTGAAGAGCGTAGTCTGTTCCTGAAGCGCCAGTGCTCATTGTGAAGCCGCCGCCTTCAACGTTACTGCATGTTCTTGCTCCAGTGAGGTAGAAAACGCTTTCGTCCACGGTTGTTTGTCCATTGACTGTTGTGACTTGCTGGGTTAGATATTCGGTTATGACTGGGCGCCCGGGCAGGTTGAAAGTAAGGGTAGTTGTCACCAGCATGATGCCTTTTCCAGTGGCTTGGTTAGCTTCAACATGGAAGGTTTCTTGGTAACTGAAATCCTTGGGGTAAACGTAGGTTTTGCCATCGATTGTTACGTTGCAGCTCACGATGCCTGAGGCTGGTCTATATCCGTCAACTATCATCATCGGGGGGTTAGCAGTGACTGTCACCACGGGATTATTAAGGACAGCTTGGAACTTGTAGCCGACATACTCGTTACGGGTCCATCCCCAATTAGCCGTAACTCCCAAAACAAGACTTGCAGCCAAAACAGTAGTCAACAAAATCGCCAAAACTGCTATTCTTTTCTTCAATTGATTCACCTCCACTGTCATCTTAAACGGCGTCTATCAACGCCACCCTGAAAAATATTAAATCATTCGAGCCACTTAATATTGGACTGGTGACTAAAGTTAGTCACCTACCTGCGCTGGGAGCAAAATGAGTGAAGAAGCGGTCAGGAAAGTCCTTCAAGATTTTGGGCTAACAGAGAAAGAGACAGATATCTACATCTTTGTGGCTAAACACGGCGTGTTAAAAGGCGGAGAGGTGGCCAAGCAAACTCATACGTCCAAAGCCCTAGTCTATCGCATACTTAAGAGCCTGCAAGAAAAAGGCATCGTGGAGTCCACGTTAGAGTTTCCCGCCCGCTTTTCGGCGGTGCCCTTCGAAGAAGTGATAGATCTCAACGTTAAATCAAAGCTCAGTGAAGCTTCGCGGCTTGAGGGCGAAAAGAAGTTGCTTCTTAGTCACTGGAAACAAGTTGATAGACCCGAGGCTGCTTTGTCGGTTGAAAGATTCGCTGTGATAAATGGGAAGCAAAAAGTATACCGTAAGCTTTCACAGATGGTTAAGCAAACAAATACAGTGTTTTCAAGCATTATTACCTCAAGAGATCTTGCCCAAGCCAACTGCTTTGGGGTTTTTGATGAGAATCCCAAGGGTTTGCGGTCTGGTGTGGATTTCCGTTTTCTAGTGGGGCCCTCTAATCAAAACTTAGACGCTGCAAGAAAGCTTCTAAGTGACTTAGAAGCAAGGATTCCTGAGGTTCAGCTGAGAATGCCTGAGGTTGGCGCAGTCATTTTTCCTCAGATGGCTATTAGAGATAAAGAAGAAGCGATGTTCCATATTACCCCCAAGGATCAGCGTTCCGAAAAAGGGGACGATATGGTCCTTTGGACGAACTGTAAATCGCTGATAGATGCCTTTTCCGTTCTCTTTGAAGATTCATGGCAGAATTCTGTGGTCTTGCATAAACAAAGAACAGGCGAACTGGAAGAGCAATTGTTTCCTGAAAAGATTGAGGTTATTGATGATTCTGATGCTGCATTGAAGAAATACCGTGAAGCAATACGTTCATCCCAAAAAGAAATTATTATGGTAACCTCATGCGAAACCCCTTCAGAGGTAAGTAGAACCAAAGAGATCCTCACTGATCTTGTGCAGGAAAACGTCGATATCAAATTGATGGTTCCAATTACCAGCAATAACAAAGCCATTTTAGGGGAGCTCTCAAAGCATTACTCGGTTAGGCATGTACCTGTGGGCTGCTTGGCTACGTCGATCATCGATGGCAAGCACCTTTTTCAATTCAAAAATGCGCCCTCTAACTCCGAACTGCTTTTTGAAGAAACCTTCTATACCACCGATTCTGATTGCGTTTCAAAAACTAGGCGAATGCTGACTGATATGTGGGAACATGCTCAGGTGCCGTCAGCCACTACTATTCAGTCTATACTTCAGGAAGTTGATCCCCAATTATCTTCTCTTCCAAGGTGTCCGCCAAATGCCTACGGCTCACCATTTGTAATCAACGAAAAACCGGCGGGAAGCTTGATTGAAAAAGATGTTATGGATAAGATGATTATTGCTAGGAATAATAGAGTTGATATTCCTCCTGGAGTTATCGACCGCCGGTATGGCAGTATCGGTTTAGCAGTTATTCATCCGCCGCCATATTTGAAGCTGCCCGATTTAATGATTGTTGTTAACAAAATTGAGAAACAGTCTAGCTTAGGTGAAGAGGATGCGATAATTTTTTTGTCATGGCTTCAAACTCCTAAAGGGGCCGCCTACTTACCAGTCGCAATAATAGGAGACAACCCTAAATCACATGAATTCTGGAAGTGCATGAACCAGCGCAACCCAGCAGGCAAAAATACGTATCTTCTAAACAAAGAGGAAATCGAGATACGCATCCACGGTAACAACTTATTCGCGGATTGGACTGTGCCTGTTCCGCTTTTTCCCCCGCAGTACACTCTTCCTCCTGCATGTGTATTAATCGAAGGGTATGGAGAAGTTAAAACGGCCGCGTACACGGTGGCTCCTCCTTCAGGCTACAGGATTCTGAGGGAAGAGAATTATCTAGATGCGTTTGTCACATTCTTTCATCAGTCAACCAAATATTCTGGGCCTGGAACCGACGGATACCTAATCAGGGACTCTATCATAACCATTTTTTCGCCCGAAACAGGAACCGCATAATAGCTTTAAGTTCCAAACACTATAGACTTCTATACGGCGTTAATTATGCAATCGAAAGCTGTTGCGTTGACAATAACATTCGCTGCAATCGCAATCGCGCTAAACGCAGTAAGAATACCTACAATTTTTTGGGCACGCAACTTTTTCCAATTCAGCCAAATACCCATTGTCGTGGCGTTCCTTCTGTTCGGATTAACCGTCGGCATACTGGTTGGTTTCCTCAACCTACTCGGCGCACTCGCCCTGTTTCCTTTAGGTCTAAATGGTGTGGTTGCGTATTCGATGGATTTTGTTTCGCTGCTGGTGATGTTTGTAGGTTTGTATTTAGCAAGCAAACTTGTAAATGGGCGCAGTTTAGCCAGGTTAGGGTTTGTGGTCACGCCGCTGGTTAGTTTGACCGCTTCTGCTCTGCTGCTAAGGGGGTCAATTATGCCTCTGATTGATTACAGCGTGCTATACCATGTTTTGATACCCACGTTTTTTGGGTTGACTTTTCCCGAAGTCGCCCTTTTAGGGTTGGTGCCCATCTTTGTCCTCTACAACATTGTAACCGTTCTCTACACGGTACCCATCGCCTACATGGTAGCATCAAAAGCCAGCAAGCATCTGAATATCCAACCGAACATATTATGTCTAACCTAAATTTGTCTGTACATTTTTGTTGGGCGGACCTAACCATGCGTTAGTAAAGGCAAGGCTTAGAAGTAGCATGTGGGTTGCCTTCTCCTCTGCCTACAGCCAGACCCGCCAAACCTGTTGGCTATCCCCTGCGTAATTAACAGGTTACCACTTATTGGCTATAAAGAAATGTGGCTGCCGACTTACCAACAACACCCGCTAGCATTTACTGCTTCTGCTCTGGCCCGCGTCCCTTGGCATATTCTTTGGCTTTTTGGGTGTGGGGATTAGGAAAACCTTCATTCTCAAGCCTGTTGCCCTCCGAGTAGAAGTGGTCGATGCCCCGCCCTAGGATTTTGCCCTGTCTTGTATGCATATCAAGGGCAAAGTCGGGGATGGGCAAAAACTTGTTTTCGTTCCGCTCGTGGTTAACCACGCTTAGGAGGTCGTCGGTGACCCGGCTTTTTTTGCTTCGACATAAACATACAACCGCGTCAACCAGAAAAAGCTGATAAGCCCCCTCCGCAAGTTTTGCTTTCTCGGTTAGATACTGCCTCTGCAGCAAATCAATCAGCAGCGACATAGTGGGGTCGGCGGGTCCAATGTCTTCCGCGGCGATTATTTTAAGGCGGTTCCAGAGCATGGTAGGGTTGAATTCCTCAAGTTCCAGGGCGAAATGCGCTGCCTCATACTCCATGCCCCGCCGGATGCATTTCTGCAATGCACTGAGTAATTCGTAGTGGTCATATCCATGTTTTGTAGGCGCCATATACTTTCACATTAGCCCTTTTTTGGGGGTTAAGGGCAAAATAGTTTTTGGTTTTTGATTAAAATTGATAGGTGGTTAAGAGTTGTGTGGAGATGCATGTGTAATGGCGAGCCATTTATGCATTCCCTCTTAACCAATTAAGCATAAGCTGTTTTTGCTATAATAGTTTATGAAAAGAAAATCTTTAAATTAAATAAAGATTGTAACTGCATTTAGTTAGCGCCTAAATAGAAGAGTTTTATTAAAAAGACAAAAGTAAAAAAATTAGTTGGGTACCGCTTCTAAACCGATTGGACTTCCAGAATCTCTGGAACCTGCGCCTTCAGGTGTGCTTCAATGCCGTTTTTCAGCGTCATCTGCGCCATCGGGCAGCCTGCGCAGTGCCCCACTAGGCGGACCTTCACGATTAAGCCTTCCACGGCGACAAGCTCCACATCTCCGCCGTCCATCTGGATTTGGGGTCTTATCTCGTCGAGGGCATCTTGGATTCTTTTCTCGAATGATTCAGCCATACAATTCACTTGCCAAACTTGAACCTGAGTTGACTATAAAAAAGATTCCTGTTTTCTCGCCATTTTTTCTTCATTTTCCTGTTGGGCAAAGTCGAATGATTGGATAATTTTGAGTTATGTGTATTTACATTGGAAACAGATAAGCGAAATGCCAATCCATACCCAACTCTTCCTGCATGTCATCCAGAGAAAACCAAATACTATGGCTTAATCTTCATCGCCATCTTAGCTGTCCCACAGGCGTGCTGCTCTACTACATAGCGCAGGGACCGCTGGCTTTTGCAGTCGCCATCCACAGTATCCTACTTGGAGTGCTGGGTGTGCTCTCTTACTTCACCCTCAAAAGCAGCAGCCGCAAAATCCCAAGTCGCCTCCAAAGAGCAACCCCGCAAGCAGTGTCTTCAAAGAATATTTTCGATGTTTTGATTCTTCAGTTTGCTGTCAATCAGGCTTAGCAGCTGGTCGGGCTGGATGGGTTTGCCGATGAGGGCATCAGCGCCTTTGAGGCTATTAAGAGCCTCTGCCTTGCCTGTTAACATTATCTTGAGTGTCCGAGGCGAGGTATGCTGGATGAGGGGGAAAAGCTGGGTGCCCTCCATGTCGGGCAAGCAGAAATCGATGAGTGCCACGTCGAATTGGCTGCTGCATATTTTTTTGATGGCTTCTCGGCCTTCTGATGCCACCTCGACGGTGTAGCCTCTTCGCTGGAAAATCTTGGTGAAGACACGCAGAATCGCATGGTCGTCGTCGATTATGAGAATGGATGGTTGGCTTGACTTAAGCAAGCACAAAAGCCTCATGTTCTAGAGCATCTGGTAAGTAATAAAAATTACGGCGCAAAATGTGAATGGAAACCAACTTTTCAGCAAAGCAGTGTGCTTTTCTAAAACTGTTTTTTCTCGTGGGCTTGAAAAACTTAAAATATGGTGCTACAAGCTGTATGTTGGTTTGAGGCTCAACCCCTTGCAGAAGCAGAAACCTGAAACTCGCACCTCAATCGTGGGCAAATACATTGGTTGGATAGCCATAAGAGTTGCAGTTATCGTCGTGCTTTTTGTGCTGCTGGAAACCGCCTACCGCTTCGGCGCCTTCGAGTTTGCCGGAACCGAGGAAACGCAGTTTATGATTTACAGTGCCCTCCAGAAAGTTGTCTTCTCCGGCGTGGTCTGGTTCTTTTTAGCGGCTTCTAAAAATATCATTATCCCAGCAATCATCATCACGCTTTCACCTGCAATGGGCAAAATCGTCCGGGACAAGCGTTCGCGCCAGAGAACCAACAAATCCATAAGCCAATACCTTACCTACCTCATCTACTTCACAGCCATAATAGCGGTTATCCTTATCTGGGCATACTCCTTCATAGGCACCTGGGTCGCAAACGTCCTTGGCACAGGGTTAGTGGTTGCCTTAACCTTCATCCTGGGCTTGTTCACCTCAAGCGTGCTGGGTAACGTGCTTGCCTACTCTATTCTGGGTGGAACTAATGAATTCAAGGAGGGCGACCGCGTCCAAATCGGCGACAGTTATGGTGACATAGAGGAAATCGGTTTCTTCTTCACTCGAATTCGGACCATCAAAGATGAAATCATCAGTGTCCCCAACTTGATGGTTATGAATAAGGAAATCCGTAACTTCAGCGCCCTCAAAGAAGTCCTCATTTATGTACAGGTTACGTTGGGCTACGATATCGATAAAGAGCAGGCCAAGAAACTGCTTATCGAAGGAGCATTGAAAACTAAAGGCATCATTTCGGTGCCAAACAAAGCTCCCTTTGTGCTGCTCCGTGACCTAGGCAACTACAGCATAACCTACGAAATAAACGCCTACACCGACAAACCTAACGACCTAATCAACATAAAAAGCGAACTCATCAACAACATACTCGACGAATTCAAGCATGCAGGCGTAGAGATCATGTCGCCCAACCACGTAGCCATTCGCGATTCCGCTCGGACGGTGCCGCCCCCCCTGCTGCCTCCACTCTTCGACAGCGCCCAAACAAAGCATCAACAATAATCAGTTTGGCGGCTGCTTAATCCACACTTTATTTTTTGCCTGCACCCTAATGCGCCCCTCCGACTGCATCAGGCGAATCTGCAACTCAACAAGTCGGTCGTTGCTGCTGTGGAATTCTTTTTTGATGGCGTCCTCCAGTTTAGGCAAGTTAATATGTTCAGCTGAGCCAACGATTCCCCAGAAGTAGCGTTGAATGTTCTCGCGGTGTTTTTCTTCCTCTTGGGGGTGAGTCATGGCGGCTACCTTGCGCAGTAGGGCCAGTCGCCTTTAGCTTTATGGTAGGCGGCGCATTCTTGGCAGTTGCTGTGTCTGGGGCAATCCCGCTTTGGACATGGACAATGGGGAGCTAAATCAACCATAAACAGTTACCTTTTCCGCTGGATATAACAGTTCTTTTATTTTGGTACACCCATAGGAAATGTATTCAGGTGCAAGTGAGGACGAGCATTTGGTAAGTATACTGAATTCCCTCAAGAAACTGGCGGTTTTCCTGTTTCTTACGGTCGTTTTGGCAGGTATCACCATCGCGGTCTTTGAGTTCTTCATCGCTGGCCCCACCAACCTGCCCATGCTGCTTGAGCGTCTCGGAACCATAACGATTATTTTCTTTTTCTCAGCTATCGCCCTGTATTTTTTAAGCAAAACCAAACGGCTCCTAACACCACACATTGGCATACGCGCCGCCACCATCATGCAGTTTCTCCTGATTGGACTTGCAATCCTCATAATTGCCTTCAGCATCCTTGCAAGCTTTAACGTCAGCTTAACCACACTTATCACAAGCGCAGGCATAATCACCATCACTGTGGGCTTAATCATCTCCACCTTCGTCGGCGGCATTCTCTCGGGAGCCCTTGTCTTTACAAACTATCAGTTCCAAGAAGGCGAAGACGTCTTAATCAACAATGTTCCCGGCAAAGTTATAGAGATGAGTGCGCTGGTTATGCGTATCCGCACCGATGTGGGGCAAATCACCATACCTAACAGCGCCATTGCGTCAGGCGGCGTCATCGTTACTTCGGTGCGTAAACCCGAAGCCACACAGGAAACGCGTCTTATCTATAAGGTCGGGGACCGCGTCATCACCTCTTTCAAACTCGAAGAAGGCATAGTGAAGGAGGTCACGGCTTTCCATACGGTGGTGCTGCTGGATTCAGGCAGAGAAATCACTTTCCTAAACAACAGCGTCCTGTCAGGCGCGGTGGCGATAGCGAAAATCACACAGAACCCCACACCAACTTAGAGTAAGCTTGGAAAACCGATAGTTGTTTCTTGCCTCTGAAAGGGAGGCTGGTTAGAGGAATAGCTCAATTAACCGAAACGCTAATCCCCCAATCAACAGGGCAACACCGATGTTGGCTGCGGTTATCACGGCAGTTGCTTTCCACCCGAATTCCTTGCCAAGTATCGCCACTGTCGAAATGCAGGGGATGTAGAGCATCGCAACCAGCGCCAGCACCACCAACTGCACCGGGGTAAAGCCAAGCAGCAGATTCGTGGTGCCCAGCATCGCGACGGCGCCGACAAGGATCAGTTCTTTGCGGACCGTGCCCAAAATCAGCAGTACACCTGCCATAAGGGGTAAGCCCAGCCACCACACCGTCAGAGGCGCCATAGCGTCGCTTAGCGGCGTAAGCAGGTCATAGGCGAAGGCAACCTGCAGCAGTGCACTGCCCACGATGTATATGGGGAACACTATGTAGATGATGGATTTGGTGCGTGCCCAAGTCTGTTTAAGCACAACCTTGGAGGAGGGTCGCTTGAAACTACTCATCTCCATGATTAGCCCAGTGGATTTGCCCGGCACCACCTTCATGGCGACTCTGCCCAACGCGAAAATCACCACGACATCCACCACGTAGAGCAGCAGAGCCCACTGCACCCCTACAAACAAGCCGACCATCCCGAAGAGGATGATGGTTCGGGCTGAGCAGGGCGCAAAGGTGATGGCGAAGGCGGCGAGGAGCCGTTCGCGTCGGGTTTCCATGATTTTGCAGGCATGTATCGCGGGGACATTGCAGCCGTAGCCGAGGATTATGGGGATGAGGGCTTTGCCGTGCAGTCCCATTTTGTGCATGGCGCTGTCCATCATGAAGGCGACGCGTGTCAGGACCCCGGAGTCTTCAACGGCTGCTAGGAGCAGATAGAACGGAATCACAAAGGGGATAATCAGGGTTAAACCCGCGGCTATGCCGCCCCAGACACCGTTTAAGAGGATGCCTACAATCGGCATCTCAGTGGTTAAGGCGGGGTCTATGGGCTGAATCATGTTTAACCCGCCAGCAATCAGCGTTGACAGGGCGTTGCCGACAAAGAATGTCCAGAGCAGCAGCCCCGCTATGACGCCCACAGAGGTGACGTATCCGAAGACATGGTGTGTGGTTAAGAGTTCAAGTTTATCCTGAAGGCTGCTGTGGATTTCGGTTTGCTGAATCGCCGATGCAGCAATGGAGCTTGCCAGTGCATACCGCTCTGAGGCGATAACGGAAAAGCAGGGTTCTTCACAGCTTGCCTGAAGCTCGCCCGCGATGGCTTTGGAGGCGTCGAGAATCGTTTTGGATTTTCCGCCAACTATCTTGCTGATTTCGCTGTCGCCCTCCAGCAGCTTAATCGCCAGCCACCGCGAGGGATACTGCAGCTGCAGGTTTTCTTTCTCAATTACATGCTGCAGCTTCTCGACGTGCTCTTCAACGTCTCGGCGGTAGGTGAGGTGCTTGGTTTTGGGTTTTTCCAACCCGACCCGTACAACTTCGCCCATGAGTTCATAGAGGCCTTCGCCCCGCGTAGCCACCGTTAACACCACGGGCACGCCGAGTTCTTCTTGGAGTTTTTCTTTATCTACGATTATGCCTTTCTTTTTTGCTTCATCCACCTGGTTGAGGCATACAACCATTGGAACACCCATCTCCATCAGCTGGATGGTGAAGAAGAGGTTTCGCTCCAGAATGGTTGCGTCAAGTACGTTAACTACTGCGTCAGGTTTCTCTAATGCAATGTAGTCTCGGGAAACCATCTCCTCCATAGAGAAGGTGGAGAAAGAGTAAATCCCGGGCAAATCGATAACTGTGACATCGTAGCCTTCAAAACGCAGGTGCCCTTCGGCGCGGTCCACGGTTTTGCCGGGCCAGTTGCCAATTATCTGATCTGAGCCTGTAAGCTGATTAAAGAGAACGCTTTTGCCCACGTTGGCGTTGCCAGCTAACGCTATCGTCAAATGTTTGCCTTTTGGTTCCATGGTTTTTTTGTTAGGGGACATCTGGCTTCACCTATGCTGCTTCTTTGGGTGTGGGCTCAACGAAAACCTTGGATGCGATGCCTCTGCCGATGGCGAGTTTGGAGCCGCGGACAGAAACCTCGATGGGTCCGTCGAAGGGCGCTGCCTTTAAGAGCGTGATTTTGGTGCTGGGAGTTAAACCCATGTCTAGGAGGCGCTGAAGCACCGTGTGGCCGCCTCGGATAAAATGGATTTTTCCTGATTGCCCCGCTTTAAGCTCGCTGAGGGCAACAAGGTTTTCTTTGCGTTTGCCAACTTCTTCAAGTCCCATGCTGTGGAGTTTTATGCATTCCTCGCATGTGGCGAAGGGTAGGTCGCAGGCGGGGATTGTTTTGCCGTCGTCGCTGCATACGTCGGGGTGCTGTAGAAAGCGGCATAGGGATTCTTCTGCTTCGTCGGAGAGGGCGTGTTCCATGCGGCAGGCTTCGGTGTGGACTTTGTCTTTGCCGATGTGGAGTACGTCGGAGAGGAAGGTTTCTAAGAGGCGGTGTTTGCGGGTGACTCTTTTGGCTTCTTGGAGGCCTTTGTCGGTGAGGGTGCTGCCGTGGTAGGGTGAGTAGGCGACGTAGCCTTCTTCGCTGAGTTTTTTGAGCATTTCAGTGACGCTGGCTGGTGCTACGTCTAGTTTTTGGCTGATTTGGCTGGTGCTGACTAATTCGCCGTTTTTGTGTAGGCTGTAGATGGTTTTTAGGTAGTCTTGGGTTGATTTTTGTTCCATGTTCCGTCGCCTGGGTTTAGGTATGCCTAAACCTTAGCTTTTAACCATATAAAGTTTTAGGTGCGCCTAAAAAATTTTCAGGGAAAAAAGCTACATAACATCAAACAAACCGCCGCAGCCGCTCCAAACTCCAACAATAACGATGCTGCATCCAATTGCCGTAGGCAAAAACCAGCCTAAACTTGTTTCAGTATAAATAGAGGGGGGTCTATAGGCACAGCAGCAGCAAGCCGCCCGAGAATCAGCCAATGCGGCAGCTGCTAGATGCTATGGAGCAATCTTTCCGAAACCTAAAATAACCCGTTGACAAAACTATAGCGTCTTGAGGTTAATGTTTCGTGTCATCAATCATCGAGGACCTCATCGCACGTAAAGTTTTCAATAATCGCGGAGAGGAAACCATAGAAGTCGACGTTATCACCGCTGGTGGCTTCGGACGCGCAGGCGCACCCGCCGGTAAAAGCCGAGGCAAAGCCGAAGTAATCTACTATCCCCCCGGCGGCGTGGAGGCAGCCATAAAAAAAGTCGACGAACTCATAGCACCTGAACTTGCAGGGCTAAACGCGGATTTCCAAGAGGAAATCGACGACACCCTCCACGAAATCGACAGCTCAACCGACTTCAAAAACATCGGCGGCAACACGGCATTCGCCATCAGCCTCGCCAATGCCGAAGCCGCAGCAAACAGCCACGGCTTGTTACTGTTCCAGTTTATCGGCGGAAACGCCGCAACCACCCTGCCCTATCCGTTAGGCAACTGCATCAGCGGCGGCGCACATGCACGGGGCAAGGCACCTGCAATCCAAGAGTACCTTGCGCTTCCACATGGCGCAGAAAGCTTTCTTGAAGCCCAAACCGCCAACACACAAATCCACAAACGCATCGGTGATGCGCTGAAAAAGAAGTCAACTTCTTTTAATGGTGGAAAAAGCGATGAAGGCGCTTGGATTGCTAACATTACCACTGATGATGCCTTTGAGGTAATTGCGCGTGCCTGCGAGGAAGTAGGTAACGAGCTGGATTTTGAATGCGGTTTTGGCATCGATGTGGCGGCTTCAAGTTTCTGGAAGCCTAAAGAGGAACGATACGTATACGAGATGGAGGGTAAGAAACGCGACACAGCCGAGCAACTGGAGTATATGCTTGAGCTCATAGAGAAGTATCATCTGGCCTACGTCGAGGATCCCTTCCAAGAGGACGATTATGACAGCTTCGCGGAGCTCACCAAGAAATCTAAGAATTGCTTAATCTGCGGAGACGATTTATTCACCACCAATACTGAAAGGTTAAATAATGGAATAAGGATTAACGCTGGAAACGCCATCATCATCAAAGTCAACCAGATAGGCACATTAACCGACGCAGCTGAAACAATCGAGACAGCCCAGCGAAACGGTTACCGTCCTGTAGTCTCCCACCGCAGCGGCGACACATGCGATTGGCACATCGCTCACTTAGCAGTCGCCTACAAATGTCCCATCATCAAGACAGGCGTGGTGGAAGGCGCACGAATAGCCAAACTAAACGAGCTCATACGTATCGAGCATTTCCTCGGTGACCGAGCCAAAATGGCTGACTTAAATATACGCTAAAGAGAAGTTGAGAAAGAATGTCTGAAGACCAAGTTAAAGAAAACCAACCAACCGAAAACCTACCGGAAGAAGAGCCAGTGGAAGAAACTGAAGCGGAAGTAGAGGCTCCCCAACAAGAGGAAGAAATCGAAGCTGTTGAACCCTCAACCGAAGCAGAGGCAGAAGAGGAACCTGCGGAGGCTCAGGAAACTCCGCCTGAGGAAACCCTGCTTTTACCACGGGACACTCTACTGAGCGCAGGCATCCACATCGGCACCAGGATGAAGACTCTGGATATGGAGCCTTTCATTTACCGTGTTCGCCCAGACGGCCTTTTCGTTCTCGACGTCAAGAAAACCGACGATCGCATCCGCACAACCGCGAAGTTTCTGTCGCGTTATGAGCCATCCAAAGTAGCGGTTGCAGCTACACGTCTCTACGCGCATGAACCCGTCCGTATGTTCTGTAAACTCACCGGCGCCACTCCGCTCATCGGCAGATTTATCCCCGGTCAACTCAGCAATCCCCAGTACAAAAACCGCGTTGACCCCGAAGTTATCGTTGTCTCAGATCCACGCGCAGACGCCCAAGCCGTCAAAGAAGCCAGCAGAGTCGGCATCCCCATCGTTGCCCTCTGCAGCACCGACAACGAATTCACCGGTGTAGACCTAGTTATCCCCACCAACAACAAGGGCCGCCGTGCACTCGCAGTCATCTTTTGGCTGATGGCAAGGCAAGTGCTCCGCGAAAGAGGCGAAATCGCACCCGACCGTGACCCACCAGTCAGCATCGAGGACTTCGAAGCCAAGGTCACCCGCGAAGAGGAGGATGACACTTAAGGTTTGCCCACTCTTCGGCGTCCAGTTGTTGCTTCTCGTTTCTATGAGGGCGACGCCGAAGCGCTCAGGGCACAAATTACCTCCTGTTTTCTTGACAGACTTGGTCCACAAAAACTCCCCACGGTTAACATGCACAGTTTTCCCCGTTGCATCGTGGGCTTAATTTCTCCACACGCAGGCTACCCCTATTCGGGTCCAGTGGCGGCATCAGGATTCTACGAGTTAGCCGCAGATGGCAAACCCGACACAGTCGTGCTGCTTGGACCCAACCACAAGGGATACGGCAGCGGTCTCTCAATCATGCGCGAAGGCACCTGGCAAACCCCGCTGGGCAATGTGGATGTTGACTCGGCGTTGGCAGACGCGATTCTATCTGAAACCACCGTTTTGGACGTGGATGATTTGGCTCATCGCTTCGAGCACTCGCTTGAGGTGCAACTGCCGTTTCTGCAGTATCTCTACGGCAACAACTTCAAAATTGTCCCGATATGTTATCTGCTGCAGGATTACACCTCCGCCGTAGAGTTGGGACGCGCTTTAACCGAGGCACTTGACGCAACCAACACAATCGTCATCGCTTCCTCAGACATGACTCATTATGAATCCCCGGAGGCAGCCTCAGCAAAAGACCAAGCTGCCCTCAAAGCAGTCACCGCGCTGGACGCCAAAGGCTTCTATGACACCGTCGAACGCCAAAACATCACTGCCTGCGGCACAGCACCCATAACTAGCCTTATAACCTACGCCGTCGGCGTCAACGCCAAAGCCAAGCTGCTGAGCTACCATAACAGCGGCGAAGTCACAGGCGAACCCGAAGTCGTCGGCTACGCCTCGGTGGCATTTAAGAAGTAGTTTATTCTGGGAAACTGAGGGCGAATTTTGGTCTCTTTTCCCGAAATGTTAGCTTTAACAGAATCTCTCCAGAAAAACGGTTTGCCCAGAGGAACTGCTAAGTAAAGTTAGTTTAGTAGATCCTCAAAGAGCATTTTGCTTTCCGCTATCTGCCCCATAGATGTGCTATGGTGTAGCTCCAGCGTTATAGGCCCCCTATATCCGTGGCTATGCAGTGCCGAAAGAAAATCCGTCAACTCAGAGGTCGCCTCGGTGAAGGGCTGATGGGACCGGTTGGCCATATGCACATTGCATACACGTTTGCCATATGTCTCCAGCAACTCATCGACCACATGTGTCTCCAGTGCATGGCAAAAATCAAAGGTTACCCCCATCTCCCCTTTTGGGTCTATGATGCCCAGAACCTCATCTAGCTGCTCAACGTTTTTGCCAAACCCCGTGGAGTTAAACGACAGATTCTCCAGCGACAACTTCACACCCAGCTTCTTGGCAAACGGCACAATCTCGCCAAACACCGCCTCCAAAACCTGCTTCCTCACCTCCCGCGGCAGCTTCTTGGAAACGTTCGAATGCACCGTCATTAGCGGGGCATGTAGGGCGCGGGCGCATTCAAGCGAGATTTTGCCATAGTACACTGCCTGATGCACCTCAATGGGGTCTTTCACGTGCAGCACCGCCGAGTGGAGGGTGAGGCAGTTAAGTCCCGAGGCTTCCAGCGCCTTCTGCTCGCGGTACACGTCGGTGTCATGTTCCTTTTTTATCGATTTCATGTTGAACTCGATATCTTGGAAGCCCAGTTGTTTAACGGCCCCGAAGTTCTCGTTTATTCGAAGTTTGCTAAAGATTCCGTTGGATAAACTCAGCTTCAATCCAAAGCCCCACATGAATGTGTGGCTGCTTGGAAAAAAGCCTTATCTTTCCCTGCGGCGCAGCTTTTCAGCGTCGCCGATGTGGCGTGGATTCTCAGCGGTGTTCATGGCTGGTTTGAAGCTGCGCTTCTTGAGGGTTTCCTCGATTTCTATCTCTTGTTTGCTCATATGCAAATTTTAGTCGCTGATTGGAATAAGGGTTTGTGGGTGCCCTTGACTGCACAGCTAAACCGGCCACTGCCCATGGCAATGCTCAACTCGGCTACTCCATGTTTCTGCGTTTCAGCGGCTGCTGTGGAATAAAGCTTTAAATTCCGCGTAGGTTAGAGAAGTGGTGCAAATCAACCTTTGCGCATCTTTGCGCCGGGGTCTCCTAGCCCGGCAGGGAGCAAGCCTGGAGATACCAATCTTCAGGAGGGTACCTGTTAGCTTGTGGCCTCTCGGGGCCGCGGGGGTTCAAATCCCCCTCCCGGCGCCAGAATGCGTGGTCTTAATGCTAATTTGCCTGCAGTTAACAGTGATCGATTGTTCTGCTTAGTCCTGTTTTTTCCTGTAGAAGGTTTTGCTCCTTGGGGTTTTAACCCACACGTATTGCTTGTTTAAAATAGTGTCAAAGAAAGCTTTCGTGCAAACCCATATGTTCACAAACGCAAAAACTATGTCGAAGAGGAAAACGGAGATTTCGCGTAGACGCCTGCCGGTAAGCTTGATTCCTACCATGTAGAATGTGGGTATTGCAAGGAAACAATAGAGAAAGTAAGAGCTGCTAAGGATTAACCATGGCAGTGGTGCCCAATTTATGAAAAAGGCTCTCATCGGAAAAATAAATGCAATGCTCAAAATAAACAGTACAATAGCAAAGAAAGTTAACACTGGTATAATATAGTAGGCTAAGTAAAGCTCCAGGTAGAGTTTGCGCATCTTGGGCAAATCGGCTTTTAACACTTTTTTCCAGTAATCAAGAAAAACCCTGTCGTGTCCCCGTGACCAACGATAGGTTCGTGTTTGCATAGCCCTAAAATTGTTCACTGCTTCCTCCAAGGAGAAAGCTTTGCTTTCAGAAACCACCTTAAACCCATTCAGATAAATCCGTACGCTAAGATCAGTGTCTTCAGTAATCGAGTCTTCATTAAAGAGACCAATCTTATCAAAAATGTTTTTTTTAATAGCTAATGTGCTGCCAGCAACAAATAATGGTAAACCCATGGTTTTTCCAGCCTCAAGATAAACCGCGAAGCCTGGATCCCTGTTTATTGTGACAATTTTTGTGCAGGTATTCTCATTCTCGTTGATGTAGTGGGTTGATCCTTGCACTGCAGCCACTTCCGCATCGGAGTCCATCAGTTTCGACACCAATATTTTAACGCAGTCGGGGTCAGGTTTGTGATCTGCATCGAAGAAAACTATGATGTCCCCTGTCGAGGCTTTTATGCCCTTGTTTATTGCGGATGGTTTTCCTCTGCGTTGGTTTTCTTTGCCGTGAATTACCTTTAGCTTAAACGGAAGATTGTTGATGTATTTCTCTAATAATTCAGATGTGTTATCAGTTGAGTTATCCTCAACTATTATGATTTCAGCTCTTAAATTCGGATAGTTTATGCTTGCTAAGGCAGCCATGGTTGTTGGAACCACAATCGCTTCATTATGCATCGGTACAATGATGGAGACCTTAGGATAATTAGCAAGTTGAAGTAGCGGTGGCGTTTTTTCTTTTTTCTTCAGCAGAGTTCCAAAGGATATTATGTAATAAAATGAAGCGTAAACAACTAATGCAATTAAAGAAAAAGTATAAAACAGGTCAATCAAAAAAGCAATAGATGAAGATAAACCAAAAATGACGCGTTACCCCCTCGCCTCATTTATTTTTTGACGTCTGCAACGTGTAGATTAGAGACCAACCAAGATACCTCACAATAGGCAATCTTCCAAGGATATCTTGAACCAAGAAGAGCCTCAGCAATCTAGGATTCCTATTGAAGACGCCGATAGAAACGGGGGGAAAAAAGAATGTGGATGTCAAAGATTCAATTTCTAGATCATACCTCGTCAGGGTGTTTCGGAGGTAAAGCGGGGTGAATAAGTAGATGTGGTCGTTAAATTTGCCTGTTTTTTTTAGTCTGCTTTGCCTTTCTTTCTCTGCGAATGAATATGGTGAAGGCACCGAAATTATACAGCGGCAGTTTCTGTCAGCGACCCTTCTGATTTCACATATAGCGGTTAACGGTTCCGGGAGATGCTCGAGTACTTCAGAACAAAGAATTGACTTGAAAACCCCCTTTTTAAATGGCAACTTCGCGGCGTCTGCTTGAACAAAGCTGGCGAATTCCCTTCCCTTTGAATCATGTTTACTTCTTTTGGCTTTATTGAGAAAAGCCTTGGATATATCCACAGAGACAGAATTCAAATTCAGGTTCTCTTCGTAGATGCCTAATCCGCAACCGATATTTAGGAATGGAGAATGGAACCCTTGGGCCTTTTTTAGAATAACTTTCATTCTTTCGCTGAAAAAAAATCGTTTCGAAGGCAATTCCGATTCATAGGTGCTTGCTTTTTCTTCTGAAGAGCCTACTTTTTCATAATACTTTTTGAGCTGGACCCTATTAATTGCTGCTATCGCTGATTGTAATTCTTTTATCTGGGGGATACTGTAGTCTGCTTCGTATTCATCGTCCAAAGACAGGTTTCGATACTCGCCAGTCAACGTTCTTACCGTCAGTATGCCCATCTTTTTTGCTGTAACAAAATCTTTTTTGGGGTTATCCGCTACAAAGACGCATTCATGGGGTTGGGATTCAAGCTTACGCAGGACCAATTGATACGTGAATGGGGCAGGCCGACGGTTCTCTCTACCATAATCATCCGAGACCACTATCGCATCGAAATAGCCAAAAAGAGATAGGGCTTTGAGCTTTGAATTCTGAATTTCACTTCGTCCGTCAGTTAAAAGGCCCAGTTTGATTTTCCTGTTTTTTAAGCTTTCAAGAACATCATGTACTCCAGCGTACGCCTCTAATTCTGCAGGGTGATAAGATAAGAAAGCATCGACTGCACCGTCAATAAGCTCCTTTGCATGTGAGGTTACTTGCAGGTTATGAATAAGTAAATCGAAAATTTTTCCCTGATCACTTCCTTTGGCTTTAGAAATCTCCAGCAAACATCTTAAAAGATAATCCTCGTCAAGATTCAATCTGTAACTAAGAAACCTGGCTGATTCTCGGAAGGCACCCTTAAGATAATCATATTGATCGTATAGTGTATCGTCAAGGTCAAAAACTACCGCTTTTAACATGCAATATACCGCCTCAATTCATAAGCAATCTGCTCCGGCGACTTACCCGCGAAATCAGGCACCGGATACTCCAGCTTCTTAGCCCTGTGCAATTCAAGCAGGATTTCCAGAATTCTTCTTCCAGCGCCAGGTTTTCCGAAAAGATTAGGATTTGCCGGAAAAAGGCACTTATCCTCTTTGACGGTCATGTTGAAAGCCTCAAGAATCGAGGCAGTCACAGGTTTCACTAAGCGGTTATTTCCTGCAAAAACACTCTCCCACCGTGGGGTGCTGGGTCTAGCGGTAATTGTAGGCTTTCCCAGAATCGCTGCTTCTTCCTGTACGCCCCCCGAATCAGTTAGAACCAAGTCAACATTAACCAAAACACTAAGGAAAGTAACATAATCGAGCGGTTCAGTGATAAGAACACTGTTTCTCTCAAGTTTCCCATAGAGGTTAGCGGCTTCAAGTTTAAGTCGCGTTCTGGGATGGAGCGGAAATATGACGTTGCAGGTTTCACTTATCCTTTCTACTGCGCCGATTATCTCAGTTAAGTTTTGGGTTTCGGTGTTTTCCGCTCGGTGTATGGTGATTAGAATCGATTTATCTTTAGGTAATTTTTTTAGGAAACTTGGGGTATAGAGATTTTTAGCCATTTCTTCTATGGCATCCACGATAGTGTTGCCGGTAACAAAAATGTTCTTGTCATCGATTCCTTGACTTCGCAGCATTGAACGAGCAATTTCTGTGGGGGCAAAATGATAGAAAGCGCAGGCACCAGCTATTCTTCTATTAATCTCTTCCCAGCTTCTCTCGTTAAATGATCTAAGGCCAGCCTCAACATGGCATAAACAGATTCCCAGATTTCTGGACACCAATGCAGCTGCAGGAACAGTGTTTGTGTCGCCTTGAATCAACAGAACGTCTGGTTTTTCGTTTGAAAGCACCCCTTCCAATTTATCTATTAATCGAGCTATCTGTTTAAGGGAAGATTTTGAGCCTACTTTAAGGTTATAATTAGCCTTTGGGAGATGAAAATCATCCATGAAGGCTTTGCTGAGGGTATAATCATAGTGTTGGCCAGTGTGTATTAGCAGCAACTCGATTTCTGGATGCTCTTTTGCTGCCCAGATTATGGGCGCGAACTTTATAATTTCAGGTCTTGTTCCAAAAACACAGGCTATTTTCGTTACAATCGCCTAATTAAGTAATGTATAGGTTCAAAGGCTTCTGCATATTCGGTGTAAACTTGTGTGCCTCTAAATCTAGCCATAGTTTCAATCACTGGTAATATCAAGGAATGCCCGTTGTTTTGAGATGTATGTGCTTCGATGGCATGCATCTTATCTTTTATAGACATGGAGATGTCGACGAATAGAGTGGGGAAAAAAAATTGGCTAACCGAGGGCAGTTCACATGATAAAACATCCACGTCGCGGCGGGCTGCAGATTCAACTGCTTTGCAGGTATTCCGGTGGTCTTGATGCCTATCTTTGTTGCTTGTTGTATAAATCAAGGTTGCCTTCGATTTTTCTATACAATCATCAATCAAAGAAACCGTGTTTGAGCAATCCGTGACATTTCCGTCTTTTAAACCTCCAAAAACAAGGTCATTTACGCCAAGCCTTCGTACGCTTTCTTTCGCTTCGGCAAGCCTTAATGCGCTTGGAGCATTAAGGTAGTCACTGCAGAGAATCAAGAAAGTGACTTTGTCGCCGTTTTTTATGTGGCGGATTACTGTGCCGCCGCACATTACTTCGGCATCATCAGAGTGTGGAGCAACCACAAGCACGTTCATATCAAATTCATCCTAGGCGTTAAATCTGATTTCGGAAGGACCGCTGTAGGTTGTCCTTTGAAGACTATTCCTTGGTTTAATCTGTAATACCATATGCCTGTTTGATTTGGGATGCATACGTTTTCATCATACGTGTTTTCGACGAGCATTAATGGCATGTTCGCATCTGATTCCGTGGACAGAATCAGTGTTCCTGCGGGTCTTGGGCCAATCTCGATGACTCTGACTGGGTCGGACCTGAATTGAACCATGAAAATGTACTTCAGATTAAAGGTGGTGAGGATTCGGTTAATGGGTTCAATGAAGGGTTTAGAATCAACAATCCTGCTTACAGTTGCAACGCCGCTTTTCACTCGAATTCTTTCTCTTGCAACGATTTTTTTCAGTTGCGACTGCTCATCGGCAAGAACATCCACTGTATATTCGGGTTCAGAGAGGTATTCCTGCACAAGCATTTTTTTCTCCACAATTCTTCCGACAGCGTTTAAGGCTTTTAAGTTAGAAACCTTAAACACATCTTCGCTGCCGCGCCCTACTATTGGCTTGACTATTAATGGGAACCCTGCTTCTTTTGCAGCTAATGCTCTTTTTTCGTAAGGCCAAGTTTTCGGTATTGGGATGCAGTTGTCCTTCATCAACTGGGCAGATTTAAGTTTGTTTAAGCATTCTTCAACTGAGTTATATTCTGAAACGAAGACTTTGCAGTTAAACTCCTTTTTTACGCGGCTGATTACGGGGATTTCCTCGTCAACCGTGCAGAATAGGGCATCACATCCTTGGGAGAGGTTCAGGAGCGCGGGGATAAAAAGAGGGTCGTTGGCTTTGGGTATTACATGAAAAGCACTGGATAAGATTTGACCACTTGCGTACGGGTCTGCGTCCACACCAATTAGGTAGTAGTCGCTGCTTCGTTTAAGGCTTAATAGTATCGAGATACCGGCTGCTCCACCGACACCTGTGATTATTATTCGTTTCATTGAATGCCCCCTTCCCTTGCCTGCGGCCAAAGGACAATTTTTCGGACGCTATAGCCCGACACTTGCCATGATTTGGCGTGCAATTGGTGTTTATTTGTCTGCCATTACAATATAAATCTTATTGTAAAATTTCGGTAACTTGGGTGCTAGAGCAATTTAAAAACTGGAGCAAAATCGGCCTGTGTTTGGTGCGCTAGCAAAACTTAAATACTTGGGGCTTGCCAGTGTGTTATGATGGCAGACAAGCGGTGCCTATAAAGGCAATTGCTGTGTATGCAAAAGGTGCCTCTTTGGCGGCTTTGACAATGGAAGTCATCCATTTTTTACAAATGGAAAGGTGGTGAAATAGTGAATGAAAAGAAATCGGTTATTGTAGTAGCTCTGATAGTTATCTTGATGATTGGCGTATCAAGTTTCGCTGCAGCGGCTTTCTGGTTATATAGCAACGGAAACACTGGTCAACAAGTGGTAGTGAATTATGTTCTTTCGCCTCTTCAGGTTGCTCAGGACGCGGATGAAAACTGCAAGTTCACTCTTACGACTACTTTGACGGATGATGGAGTTGGGATGGCTGGGGAAACAATTACCTTTGTTCTATACAATCCTACCTCGTCCACTTGGGAAACTATAGCTTACTCCACAACAGATGCTAATGGAGTAGCAACAACTACCTGGTATGCTCCAACAACTGGCATCTACTACTTTAACGCAAAATACTATTTGGTCTAGCATCAGAACCATTTAATTTTTTATTACACTTTTTTTCGATTCAGTTATTAATATATGGTCAATAGGCTGCTTCTTTGTTGATTCGATTCAGCCGGCTATCTGCTAGGATTGTAGTCGCCCGCCTGTGAGTTATGAAGAATCCCTTTTCTTGCTCTTTGGGCGGTAATAGAAACGCCTTCAATCAAGCATTTTCATCGAACCTTATCAGAATATTAATATTCATATATGATTTTTCCAAACTGATGTCAGAACTAAAGTGGCACCAACAGGAATACGAGCAGGTATTCAAGCTTCTGGAAACAACTAGCACAGGACTCTCTTCAGCGCAAGCCAAAGAAAGACTCGTTAAATACGGTTACAATGAGCTTACACTAAAAAAGAGAAGCTCTCTGATGCGTTTGCTGGATCAGTGTCGTAGCCCTTTGGTGTTGATTCTTGTTGCGGCTGCAACCATAACGTCTCTTTTGTCGCTCCTGCATATTGAAGACTTATGGATGGACACAGCGGTAATTGTCGGCGTCGTAGTTCTAAACGTGATATTGGGGTTCTATCAGGAAGGAAAAGCCGAAGGCGCCCTTGAAGCCCTAAAGAAGATGGCTGTATCGTCCTGTACAGTTATCCGCGATAAAACTGAAAAGGTTATTCCGACACGTGAACTTGTCCCCGGAGACGTAGTTGTTCTTAACGGCGGCGACAAAGTCCCTGCGGACCTTCGGTTATTCTTTACAAAGGATGCCCATGCAGACGAGGCTCCTCTTACAGGGGAATCGACGCCTGTAACAAAAAGCACCGTGCCGTTTTCTTCCCCTGACCTCCCGCCTGCTGACCAGAAATGTATGGCTTTCAGCGGCACATTCATTGTCCGTGGCACCGCAAAGGGCGTAGTTGTAAGAACCGCGGAGAAGACAGAGTTCGGAAAGATTGCTACACTGGTAAGGGAAACCCAAACAATTCAAACTCCCCTCCAAAAACAGATCGGCGCTTTTACAAAGACGCTTATAATTGGCATTTTAGGTATAGCCCTGATTAACGCCGTTATCGGCATCTCTGTTGGGCAGGGCGCGATATACTTGTTCATGGCTTCAGTTGCCCTGATTGTAGCGGGGATACCGGAGATGCTTCCGATGATAGTTACCGGGGTGCTTTCTTTAGCGGCGACACAAATGGCCAAGAAGCATGCTTTAATACGCAGGTTACCTGCCACCGAAACTTTAGGTTGCACCACCGTAATATGCTCTGATAAAACCGGCACCCTTACCAAAAATGAGATGACGGTTTCAAAAGTATTCGCGGGAGGCGTAAGTTATCGAGTAACAGGCGTTGGCTATGAACCTAAAGGTCAACTCCTCACCGACGCAGGGGCAGAGATTACTTCGGCAGGTTATTCTTCTGAATTGATTGAAACCATCAAGGCCGGTTACCTATGTAATAATGCCTCGCTGATGGCTGAAGATCTCCGGTACCGCATTATCGGAGACCCCACTGAGGGTGCACTGGTGGTTTCTGCAGCTAAAATAGGCATTTCAGAGAGGAGCCCCCGTCTCGATGAGCTTCCGTTTGATTCTGAACGGATGTACATGGCTACCATGCATGATGAGGGCGACAGAAACGTTATTTATGTTAAGGGTTCTCCTGAAAAAATTATTGGGCTATGCAGCTCTCAGGTGATCGATGGCAAAGATGCCGCGATCGATAAACAAAGCATCATAAAAGTGGCTAATTCAATGGCTGAGGATGCGCTGCGTGTGTTAGGAATGGCTTTTAAGGTAGTGCCAAAAGATAAGACCGTCCTGACAGACGATGACCTCAAAGACTTGGTTTTCCTGGGCTTGCAGGGTATGATGGATCCGCCTCGGCCAGAAGCGATTGAAGCTGTAGAAAAATGCAAGCATGCGGGAATACGCACCGTGATGATTACGGGTGACCACATGCGAACGGCGGTGGCGATTGCTCGTAAACTCAAAATAATAGACCATAAAGATGACACTGCATTAAGCGGGGAACAGTTATGCCAAATGAGCGACGCGCAGCTTTACGATGTTGTGAAGCACGTTTCAGTTTACGCTAGGGTTGCGCCTGAACATAAGCTAAGGATTGCTCAACAGTTGCAGAAGCGCGGCGAAATTGTGACTATGACAGGCGACGGAGTGAACGATGCTCCAGCCCTCAAGGCCGCTGATATCGGTGTAGCCATGGGCATAACAGGAACCGAGGTCAGCAAGGAAGTCGCCAGTATAGTTCTAACCGATGACAACTTTGCCAGCATCGTCTCAGCGGCAGAAGAGGGTAGGCACGCTTGGAAGAACCTTGAAAAAGCTATCCTCTATACTTTGCCGACTAACTTTGGTCAGATGGCCTTGATAGTTGGGTCCATACTGTTGGCGCCATTGCTTACCCTGTTTGCTTTGCGTCTTCCCCTTGAACCCATCCAGATACTATGGATTAACCTCGCTGACTCGGTTTTCTTAACTATGCCGTTGCTCTTTGAACCCAAAGAAAAAGGTTTACTCAATGAACCCCCGCGTAACCCTAAAACCAAAATCGTCAACGGAGTCTTCCTCTCACGGATAAGTTTAGTGGCGGCAGCTATGGCGGTAACTGGCTTTGTCATCTTCTGGTTCTTCGGCGACTCAGCCACAGCCAACGATGTCTTGCTTTTGGCGCAGGCGCAAACAGCAGCCTTCATCGCTGTGCAATTCGTGCATTTAGGCTACGTTATCACTGCGCGTTCAGTCTATGATTCAGCCTTTACGCTGAAACCGTTCTCTAACAAGTGGCTACTGGCGGGAATCGCTGGAACTGTCCTCACTGGGCTGGCATTAGTTTATGTTCCCGCAGCTCAAGCGATCTTCAAGACTGCGAGTATTCCGCTAGAATGGTGGCCAGTGATACTTCTTGCGCTGCTTCCTGGCTTCTTAGTGATCGAATTGGAGAAGCTCATCAGGAAAAGAGTAACTCGAATGCGTAGAAACAAACCCGGGCTTAGCGGCGTCTCATCGCCTAAGAACTAAATCGGGGCTAAAACGATCCTGTCTTGATTTCTCCGCCCCTAACATACGTAACCACAACTACTCCTTTAGGGGATACCTTGCATTCTAACGGCTTGAAAGCTGCAGGTATGGTGCCTTCTGCGAAGAGGCGTTTGCCGGCTCCCAGGGTGATTGGGAATATCTTCAGACAAAGCTCGTCGACGAGGTCGTTTTTCAGCAGCGTCTGGATCAGTTTGGAGCTGCCATGCACCTGCAGTTCGGGGCCATCTTGCTGTTTTAGTTTTCGAATTTCCCCGGCGACGTAGCCTCTGACCAAGACAGAGTTCTGCCAATCCACGCTGCTGAGTGTGGTGGAGACAACGTATTTTTTGGCGCTGTTGAGTATTTCTCCCAGGGGGTCTTTGGAGTTAGGCCAGTAAGAGGTGAATATCTCGTAGGTTTTTCGTCCGAGAAGCAGATCAAACGGTGGCGACATCTGGACAGCCATGACTTTATCCAGAAAATCATCCCAGAGAGGAACGGTCCAGCCGCCGAATTTGAAGCCGCCGCTGGTATCCTCCTGTGGACCTCCAGGTGCCTGCATGACGCCGTCAAGAGTAACAAACGTTAAGACCGATAGCTTCCTCACTTAAATCCCCCTGTAGGCCCGCTCCAATACGGCTATGTCCAGTTTCTTCATCTTCAGAAAGGCCTCCGTTACCCGCGCAATAGCCTCCTCGTCTCCGCTCTGCATCATCTTATCCATTGCGTTTGGCACTATCTGCCAGGAGAAGCCGTACTTGTCTTTTAGCCAACCGCATATCTCAGCTTTAGGGTCTGCGGAGAGCCTGCTCCAGTAGTAATCGATTTCCTCTTGGGTTTCGCAGTGCACCATAAATGAGGTGGCTTCGTTGAAGGCAAAATTGTGCTTTTGTGCGCTGTCTATCGCTGCGAATTCTACCCCCTCGAGCCTGTAGGAAATATGCTTGGCGGTGCCTGCTACATCAGGTTCTTCGTTTTCGCCGTAACGCATGATGTCTAAAACTGCTGCGTCGCGGAATACGGAAACGTAAAAGTTTACGGCTTGCTCTGCTTTACCCGCCATTTTACCTACAAACATTACGGTGGGTATGATTCTTTGGTTAATCGGTCGGTTACCAAAAGACATCAGCTGCCAAGAAAGGCCGTATTTGTCAGTGATCCAGGTGTATCTCTCGCTGAATGGGTATTTATCAAGCGGCATAAGAACGCCGCCGCCAGGTGACAGTGCATTGTATAATGCATCTGTTTCTTCTTTTGTGGAGCAAGCGACTAAAAACGAGGCTGAGGGATTAAACTTGAAGAATGGTCCCGCGCTGATGAGGGTGAATTCTTGTCCATACAATTCTATGGTTACAATTTCTGTGTCGCCTGAGGGGGTTCCCCGAAGCATGGTTGTGTTCTTGATTTTGCCGTTTTTGAAGGTTGATATGTAGAATTGGGCTGCTTCTTTTGCTTCCCTATCGTACCATAGGTGAGGCGTAATTTTTTGCTGCATAAAAATCATCTAGGAGGCTTAGCGTTTCTGGGTATTTAAGGAGTTGTAGCTGCAGCACATAGCTACAGAGCGGATTGGCTGCCACGGTATCGCTCCTGTTTCTTCTATATTGTTACCTCTCTTCTCTATATATTATGCAATAAACCTCTATATCCAGTGCCGAGCCATACACCCTTATGCTGCAACTAAAACACCTTCCCACCGGCGTCCCCTTCAACATCCCCCTTCGCCAGAAAGCACCTTTCGACGCAGTCCTCTTTGACCTATTTGACACCTTGGTTTTGATAAACAACGAACATGACGCATACATGCAGAGCCTACGCAAAGCCCACCAGTACCTCTCTGCGAACGGATTAAACTGCACCTTCAGCGCCTTCAAACAAACCTGCCTAAAAGTAGCCGACCGAATCGAGCATGAAACCGCTGTTTCGCTGGAGGAACCCCATTTCAGCAGCTATATCGAGAGAACAATCGCTGAACTGGGCAGAAAACTTAAAGACCAAACTTTCCTCGCCATAGACGCAGCTAACGAGTTCTCCAAAGAATTCAAGAAACACATAACAGTGGACCCTCAAGCCCTAGAGGTTCTTTCGCTTATCCACCGAAGCCACAAAGTAGGCGTCATATCTAATCTCTCATTCTCGGAGTGCGCATGGGAACTCCTCGAAGAGCATCACCTCATAGAGTTTCTGGACCTGACCGTGGTGAGCGGCGACATAAACCTGCGTAAACCTCACCCGCATATCTTCAATATGGCCCTGCGGTATCTGGGCGTTGAGGCTTCAGATGCGGTTTTTGTGGGTGACAACTTGGAAACCGACGTGCTGGGTTCAAAGAGAGCAGGTCTGACCTCGGTTCATATTAAACGCAGAAACCAAACCGCCTCAGCTATCCGACCGCATCTAGCGATAAATCAGCTTAGCCAACTCCTGCCTCTTTTAGATATTGACCCTGCACAATTAGCTGCTGTAACGGGTCAAACCGGCGTTGTCTGCCCCCTATATCAGTAAATCAAAATTTTGTCTGTTCTGCTTGTGGTTTACTCCACATCCAGTCTGCAATGCTCCGTAACGTGTGCCGCCGAAATGTGTTGTTTCTGCAAACCTTGGGTTGTTGTAGAGTAATCCCCACAGAAAACCTTGAAAAACATAATCTACAGGTACGTTAGTCCGTTGTCCTTAGGTTCCGGCGGCTTCTTCGGTTTTGGGCAGAAACTGCAGCAGTTCCTCTATGAGTTCCTCGCGGCACACCAAAATATCTGCGTTGCCTTTCCTGATTTTATCGGGGTAATCCTGAAAGGACTTGAAGAGTGCATCAACCAGTCTGCTGCGCGGCGTCTTCTGCGAGAGCCGATCCACGGTTTCCTCTACGGCGCGGTCGAGGGCCTCGGCGCAGTTGGCTTTGGTGGGTTTTCTGCCCAGCACCACTAGGCTAATCATGGCGGTGGAGAATTCGTCGGCGAGGATGTCCTCAAAGAGGGTTTGCTCTCTAACCCGGAAGTGGAACTCGTACTGCTGCCAAATAAACGAGTGCACCAGCATACGCACAAGCAACTCCTTGAGTGTGTTGGAGGTGTCGTTTTTTGTTAAGAAAAGACTGATTTCTAATGGGTTTTCCTGCTTGAGGAGTCCGCTGCGGCTTTTCTGGGTTTTTTTGCTAAGAAGCACGGTGATGCCGCTTTGCTTAGCGGTGGATGTGAAGGCTTCGCCGCAGGCATCTTCGATTTTTCCCAGAATCCTCTGGCCGCTTTTGCTCCAGACCTTCTCATAGTACTCTTTCTTCTTTTTTAGCCATTCACGGTCAGTTTTGGTTTGGCTGGTTCCAAGCTTGAAGGCTACAGGCGGATAATCCTCTATTGCAATCAACACCTTGCCTACCTATTTAGGGTCATTACATCTAAAGGTTTTTCCCTATACCGGCATCATTTTTGGCTGGTTAACCCCGAGGTTGCGGCGGAATCGCTACTCCGCTTTCCGTCTGATGTACCCTGCCGTCTTCATAGCCGCCATCGCGCCCTCCCCCGCCGCCGTAACCACCTGCATGCCGCCGCATGTGCAGTCCCCCGCAGCAAAGACGCCTTCCACGTTGGTTTGCTGAGTGCGATCCACCATTAAGCAGCCGTTGCGGTCGGTGGTTATGCCTGCTTTCGCCACGATGGCGGTTAGGGGTACGCTGCCTAACGCTATGAATACGCCCTGTACAGTCAACTGGGCTTCCTGCATGTTTGGGTACTGCAGAAGTGTTACTGCCGAAACCGAGTGTTCCCCACTGATTTGGGTAAGTTTCCCCATCAAAATTTGGACGTTCGGGTTGATTTTTAGCCTGTTTAGCTGTTCTCCATTTATCTCCAGCTGCGGCTCTTGACTTACAACGAAAACTTTAGCTGCAAGATTAGCTAACGCTTCAGCATCCACGGCTGCTTCGACGCTGTTTCCCACCACCGCAACGGATCGGCCTCGGAAAAGAGGTCCATCACAGACCGCGCAGTAGCTGACGCCCCGCCCTAAAAAGTCGTTTTCCCCCGGCACCCGCAGCTTGCGCCTCTGGGTACCCGTGGTTATTATTACGGCTGGCGCCTGATAGGTGCCGTTTCTGGAAATCACCGATTTAACCTTGCCCTCCGCCTCCAACGCCACGACTTCCTCGTTTAGGCGGATTTCAGCTTTAAACCGCTGGGCCTGCTGGGTCATTTTATCCACAAGTTCGCTGCCCGTGATGCCCTCGGGAAACCCTGGGAAATTCTCGATTTTAGGAGCCAAAAAGGCTCTGCCGCCGGATGCAGCTGATTCTAAAACAACCGTTTTAAGCCCCAGCCAAGCCGAGTAGATGGCTGCGGTTAACCCAGCGGGACCAGCGCCTATGATAATAACATCGTATTTTTCGGTGTTGCCGCTCATAAAAGTCGCCTCGGAAACCATAAAAATTAAGGTTGGGGGGCAATAAAACGTTTTGGGGAGGCTTAGAGGGTGTCTTCTTCGTCGACGCCGAGGAATCGTTTTATGGTCTGCATGATTTCAGCGAGCGCCTTGTTGGTAAGCGGGGGGTCATATGGGACGCGTAGTACCTCCCAGCCCTGAAGCTCCAGTAACTCGGTGATTTCTTTGTCGTTTTCTATTTGTCTGTCTTTTCTGTGGACGGGGATGCCGTCGAGGTAGACGACTTTGCGTTTTTCGACCCAGCAGAAGTCGGGGATGGTGGATCGCAGGATGATGGGTTTCTGGGTGACCATTCCGCCTGTTAATCCAGTGTTGGATAGGGCTTGGAAGAGTTGGAGTTCTGCTCGGCTGACTGTTGGGTGCATGTGCTGCTTGTAGCTCAATGGGTTTCACGGAGTTTAGCATGGGTTCTAAACGCATATAAGTGCTGCATTCAACCGACATTAACAGGCAGGGGAGGGGTGACTGAAAGTAAATAAAAGTAGGCTTAGCGGATCGCTCCTGTTAACATAGGCGCGAATCAAAAATGTGTTCCCTAATCCTTCCTTTAGGGCCTTGCAACCCGCGTCCAGTTAAACTGCCGACCCGCCAAGCATGGGTGTACCTCTTGGATGGCTATTTCTCGCGAATTAACAACTATCTTCGCGGTATAAATGGCGTTGTGACTGTATGTGATTGACAACACGGGGGCGAATCGGCTGGTGAAACCGGGTTTTTTCGGTTTAGCCTCTGGTTTCTAATTCCTCTTCCTCAGGGGGAGCAACCATAAAGGTTACGCCGTCGTCTTTCACCTCGGTCTCTTCGGCTTTAGCTTTCTTGCTGCTGCGGTTCTCCCATCTGTCTCCTATAACGATTAGGCACCAGCCGATTAAACCTGCGACCAGCACCACGGGCAACAGCAGGATTCTTAGGACTTTGAGGTATTTGCTTTTTTTTGTTACCAAGGTTGCTCAGGTATAGGTTGTCGGCTTTAAAGATAAGCTTTTACTAGTTTCAATACAGAGCCCAAATCCATATTCCCATGCAACGTCAAATTTGCCGCCTCTGCGCTCTGCTATAAACCATCAGCGCCGCCCCCACCAAGACCAAGGCCAAAGCCCACAGGTTAGGGTTATGCAGCGGACCAATCACTTCGTACCACACGCTCGGATGAGCCGCGTAGCCGCCGGTTAGGTAATAGTAGAGTGTGGTGAAAATGAAGTAGCCGCTGAAGCCAACCATCACTGCACCCAACGCGGTAAGGTTGACTTTTTGGGGCATAAGTTTTAGGGCTGGGCGCAGCGTAAACAGCGCCGCAAGGGCCACTGCGAGTAAACCGAAAACCGTGACGGCGAAGCTTGCCAGGTTGGTTGGCTGCAGCAGGAACTCTAAACCGTAGACCTGGAACGCCCTGGGATACGGCACCATGCATGCTGCCCAAAGCATCGTGTAGTTAAACCAGAAAACCACAAACAGATAACCCAAGCCCGCAAGGCTGCTCCACCGCAGAATCTCCTCTTTTGCTGCGTGGGCGTTGATTTTGGCTCGGAGCTTAAGTAGCAGCGGCGGCGCGGTGAGGACGATGGCGAGGCAGGGTATGGCGGTGCCGTAGAGCAGTATGAGTTCGGGGGTGTGGTCAAAATAGAATAGGTATTTGTCGGTGAGGTTGTAGGCGAAGGCGGCGATGATGGAGGGGATGAGCGCCAAAAAGAAGCCTGCCTCAAACAGCAAGGCGCGGCTGACGTTTTTCTGCACCGCTGGCGTGGCGGAGCCGCTTCTCCAGAATCGATAGGCCGCATAAACCCCAAAAACCCCCGCGGCGGCCCGCAGCACAATCGCTACCGAACCCGCGACGCCTTCGCTTCCATAATAGAGCGCAATCCACCACCATGGATCCTTGGTTACCAGGTTGTAGACGTAGTTGTTAGTGATTAAGTCCAGGCTAAAGTTTAAGCCATAAACCATAAAGTAGACGCCGTAGGCAAGGTAGACGCAGGTGGCAGCGAAAATGGTGAGGCGCAGCGCCGCGGATTTATCGAGGTTTTTTGCCATGTGAGTTCACGATTTGCTTATTCCCATTTGGCTATTTAGTTCTACTCGGGGAACAAGCTGTTCCAAAGCTGGAACACTCCAGTCGATTGGTGACCTTATTCGGTGAATACGTTTAGCTTGTCTGAATATGTATTTGAGAAAGGGTTGCTTGGAAAATCATATAAGCAAATCGAAACAGAATACTAAGTAGTTGATTGTGGAGCAAGAATAATAATGCCCTCTCCTCAGGGTAAAATATTCTTAGTAATAATTGTAGCATTGCTTTTTGTTGGTTCAGTTGGCAAAGCAGAAGCCACGTGGGTTCAAAGCGGTGGGCCAACGGCAAATGGAATTCTGTCGATTTTTATGATTGATGGTAATAATGGGTGGGCTTTAGCTGGCAATCCAACAATTATTCTTCATTGGGATGGAAGCCAATGGACCCTTAACAAGCAAACAGATTGTTATCTCTTAGACATTTTTATGCTCAACTCCCAAGTGGGTTGGGCAGTGGGAAGCAGAACAGTGTTAAACCAAACCTCTTCTGTTATTATGTACTTCGATGGTGAAAAATGGACAGAAGATAGCTCGGTTCCAAATACCAATGGCTTGACTTCCATCTCAATGGTTGATGGCAACAATGGATGGGCTACGGGAAACAACGGCAGAATACTGAAGTGGTCTCAACACCAATGGGTTGAGGATCAAGGCGAAAGCTTCTATGGGTTGACTTCTGTTTGCATGATTTCCCCGTCTGAAGGGTGGGCTGTAGGAAAATACGGAAATATTTTACGCTATAACGGTCAAAGCTGGCTTAAATTTTCTAGCCCCACTACCTGCACTCTTCAGTCGGTATCTAAGGGTAGCCCCACGCAAGTGTGGGCTGTTGGAGAACATGGTACCATAATTTTTTTTGATGGATTAAATTGGGTGAACAAAACTAGCGGAACTGAATATGATTTAAATGAAGTACACATGGTGAATAATAAAGACGGGTGGATAGTGGGAGCCTCTGGTATTTTGATGCACTGGATGGGGCAAAGCTGGAGTATTACTCAAAGCCCAACGGGGCAGTATCTTGATGCTTTGTTTATGTTAAGCACCAGTGACTTCTGGATTGGGGGCGCTGCGGGAGAATTATGGCATTGGCATGTAAATGCACCTACCGCACATTTTATGGTAGCACAGGTAGAAGATGGAAAAGTAACTTTTAACGCTCAAGCCAGTCAATGTTTTGATGGGAGTATCATAAAATATGAATGGGATTTTGGAGATGGACAACGAATTGAAACTACCGAAGCAACTATTGAACACACTTTCCAGAAGGGAGGCAGCTTTAATGTTACACTTACAGTCAAAGACAGCAACTACCTGTCTTCCAATTTATTTTTTCAGTCCGTAGAAATAGATTTTTTTGTAATCCCTTGGCTCTTGATTGAGGTTGCAGTTCCCTCAGCAATCATCATTATAACGCCGGTAGGTGCAGTGATTTGGTGGAAACGTAAAAAGAAACAAAACCCCTTATCCGGAGTTTTACCGCTCGGGTGGCAGTTTTACACGAAACCAACGACAGGCGAACCACCCGGGACCATTTTCCGAATTACGTCGGATAAGAAGAAGTTCTGGGTGAAACAGCTTGATGTACAGATTCATCCTTGTGATGAGAGCGCTGCAAAGTACACTCGAAAAGCAACCATGGGTATCCTTCTCCGTTTTAATGGCTTGGAGACTGTTAGTATCAACCAGAAATCAAGTAGCTTTCAACAAGTGACTTTTGAAATGAAGGAGCCTATTGGAGAAGCAACCTACGATGCGGACCTTGATCCCCTGTTAAGTAAATGGCTGGATAGTCCAAACTTCGAGTTTAGACCTGAGGACAGATACTTTGTTATTAGAGACGCAACAAAAACTAAAGCAATCAACTATAAACTGACGCGACAACAGTTCACTGCGTTAAAAGAGCAAGCGGCTTTAAAGAAGCTTCAGCAGGCAACGCAACTTAATAACAACGATCAAGAGCAATTCGTTTTTCCACAGAAATTCAGTGCACACATGAGAATTATGTTTAATGCTGAAGAAATAAAAATGAAACCTGTTAAAGGCAAAATTAAGCTTTCTCATCACCGCGTTAAGGGTGTGCTTGAATGGACCGAATAATTGCCTGATCTTAGGCTGGGCTAAAAACCTCGGTTACTCGGCATCATAAAAAAATCCTATTGTTGGACTCGGTAGCGGAAAAAGACTTCACAAGCCTCCAGCATATTTTTCCCCGCCTTTGGCCTCATCGTACCTCGATATCCTCATTGTCCAACCAACAAAGAAACGCGTCTGCATTTATGATTTGCCCCTCCAAAGGGCAGTTTATGGCTGTTGGGGGTGCCCGTTGCAGCTTTAACGGTTGAAAATAATTTTTAATAGTGCCGCTTCGTAGGCTAAGGTGGAATTTGCGTTTGCAAATCCGACTTTTCCAGAGTTTCTTTTCAAGATAATAGTTCATACATATTTGGAGGTGATAGATAGTGAGAAGACGTTTTGCGGTTTCATCTACTTTGGCCGTGTTGGTGGCAGCGATGCTTACTGCCGCTGTCATTTTGGCTTCGGCGAATCCTACGCCTGCAGCCTCAACTGGTGCAGTTGTCACCCACGGAAATGGTGGAATAGTCACTCTTGCGCTGCCGCCCAGTAGCAGTCATCCCGTTAACTTGAGGATTTCTGTTGTTGACGTAAGCAATGAATCTGATTACGGCGGACCCGACGTGATGGAGATTTATGTCTGGGTGCCCAATATGAACTCTTATGTTCCGGTGGCGATTCTTTCAACAAACACTAATGCTTCAGCTATCGATTGGATAAAGCAGGTGGTAAACGGCACTCCCATCTGGACACCGCCCACCATGCCTAACTACTTTACTCCCAACGCCAGCCAACTTCAGGTCTGGATGGATGACGACGGCGTATTGATGGTTAACTTAACTACATCTGTTAATGTGACTCTTCCAAGTGCTTTAGGAGGCAACTTTACAATTCCCCCGATGACCATGATGTTGCGGCCGATAGCTACAGGATTTGCGCATAACGAGTCTTTGACGCTTGCAAAGCCAACCTATTCAGGATGGACGATAAACATGACGCATACCGATGTTCCAGCCTGGGTCCGCGTGCAGATACCCATGTGGCTTGGAACCGCTCCAGTTGAGACGGTTGGAACCATAATCACCGACGGCACAACAACCTATACTCCGCCAGCCAGCTAGAATACAATGGGCTTGTATAGCCTAAGTAACCCCTTTTTTATTTTCTTGTTTAGTAACTGGGAGGTAGTTGCAAAACATTCTTATTTGCTCAGTGTGTTTTCCTATTTTTCATGCTTAAAAGAGGACGCCTATGGGACGCGCTTGGATTCTCTGCAAAAAACTCTTCAGTATAACGCTAGTCTTCAACGCGTTAGTCACCATCGCCTGCTGCATCGGCGTCTTGGCAGGCTACTACTATTTCTACCGCGGCTGGCAACCCTACGCGCCCTTCCTGGCAAACGGTAACCTAATTTGGGTCGCCATAATTGCTGCCGCCATAAACGTTTTTCCCAGTGCGCTGGTTGGGCGAAAGCTGCATACGGGCAGGTTCCTCTTCCACCACTACTTCTACGGTATCCTCGTGATGGCCTGCGCGGTTGCCTTTGTGGTTTTCTTCACATCGGAGTCTCTGTTGACCATTTTCTTGGTGAACAGCACAGATGTAGCGGTGAATGTTGGTCGTTTCTTTCTGCTGGCAGGCCTTGCCCTGCTGCTTGACGATTTGCCAGATGCCAACAAGCGTTTGGAAGCGGGGCTAAATTGGCTTAAAGCTAAAGTGCTGCGGGCAGAAAAAACCATAGTTGCCGCTCAACTCATATCCGGCGCGGTTTCACTTTACCTGTGCGTCGCCGTTCTTTTAGCGGGGATCGCGTTTCCAGCGGAGTTCACGGTGGCTAATTGCCTCTTAATCGGCACTGTCTTCGTGACGGGTATAACCTCTTTTATCTTTGTTAAACAAAAAGTGTGGCATAAAGCAGCAGCGGAATGCTAAGTTTACGCTGCCTGCTTTGCGACTTTGGAGACGCCGTGGCTGGTTTTGTCCCAATGATAGGGATTTCTGATCAATTGGAAAAAGCCTCGCCAGCTTGCAAAACTCAAAAGCGCCCAGTACAGCGGCATCGCCAATGCATAGGGAATGTAGCGGCGTTTTTTGAGTTTCACACAGGAAGCCACGTAGATTGACAGGTAGGAAAGATTGCCTACTGCCAGGTTGAAGAGGCAAATCGGTTGCAGATAGCTTGGAATTAACCAGCCCAATGCAGATGGCATCACTAAAGAGAGGCCAAGGATAACCCAGAGCACCGGGTTAATCAGTGGTATAAACACGCCTGTTCCGAAGGTAAGCTGGAACTTCATGAATTTGGCTGCTCCCAAATCCTTGAAGAGTTTGCGTGGGCTACGCATATGCACTAGGTACGTCTGTAGGTGTCCTTTGTACCAGCGGGACCGCTGCACTATCCATGATTTAGCGGTTAAGGTGGCTTCTTCATAGGTGTAGGTATCTATCATCTCGGTCCTAAGCTTCTGCCGCGCCAGCCTTATGCCTAAGTCCGCGTCTTCGGTGACGTTGTAGGGGTCCCAGCGGCCCAACTCGTCAAGTCCATTCTTGCGGAAGTGGTTGCTTGTGCCGCCCAGAGGAATCGGCGCGTCAATCCAGTCAAGCCCCTGCAGGTAAAACTCGTACCAGTTAGCGTATTCTATGCTGAACCATTTGGTGAGGGTGTTCTCGTCTGCATTGTAGAAATTAAGCTTTGACTGCAGACAAACCACGTCTTCGGGGAGCCGCATGAATACGATGGCGGCTTTGCGAAGCTGGTCAGGGTCGGGATTGTCCTCTGCATCGTAGATGACGCATAATTCGCCTTTTGCCCGCAGGAGGCCATAGTTGCAGGCGCGGGGTTTAGTTGTGACTTTTGCTGAGGGAACCACCACGGGGTCGAAGAGTTTGAGGAACTCGTAGTATTCATCGGGTGGGATGCCTTCCGCCATCCTTGTAGGTGACCCGAAGAGCCCCAGCGCTTTGGCTTCGTTGATGGTTTCTTCGTCGCGTTCCTCCATTAGGATTTTGATGTCTAATTTTTCTTTAGGGTAATTGAGGTGATACATGTTGCGCATGTTCTGCTCAAGCACTCCCGCTTCCCGAAACACTGGAATCAACACCGTGTAAACTGGAAAGTCTTCGTCATGTGTCCAGAGCATTTCGCCCTGAGTGATACGGGTGGGGGCTCGGCCTCCCTTAAATCCACGCAGCGAAACATAGATTTTAATGGGGTTTACGATGAAGTAGCCGATGCTGATTAAGGCAAATAACGCCATAAAGGTGACTACAGAGTTCAGGATAGCTGCAACTGCAACGGCGACAACTGTGCCAATTATGAAGACTTTCTGGTTTGGGTAGAGCACGCGGTGCGCGGATTGGTCGGGGGTACGGTTGTAGAGGTCAAGCATCGCGTTATCTCTGTGGATTTCTTTGTAGATGCTGTTAATTGCCCAATCTATCGATTCAGACGAGACTACCCGGAGGTTAATTTTCCAGGCGGAAAAAAGGTACTGGATTGTAACGAGCACGCGTTCGTCGAGGGGGTTATCAACTGCCAAATCCACCGTTGACCCCTTGATTTCTATGGGGATAATCTTGTATTTGCTTATGACTGGGTAGGGTAAGATGGCTACTAGCTTGCTTTTTTGTTCTTGTAGGTAGATTTCTTTAACTTCGGCGTAGCTGATGTAGGGCATGTTGAGTTTTGATGCTAGCTCCTCGTAGAAGGCTTCGGGTAGCTGGATTTTGGCTTTCTGCAGGGAGGGTATGATGTCTTCTATGTTGGTGTTTTTTTCGATGGGGGCCGTGTTTACTTTGTGGGTTTTGAGTAGTTGCATGAGGGCTTTTTTGTCGAGTGGCTCCTCTGTGGAGGTGTCTATTAGGATGGCGTCGTTGTAGTATTCTTGGTGTTGGCTCAGTTTTTTCCCTCACGCTAAGATTATAGCGTATATTAATATGCAACATACCGTTATTTCGGCGACCTAATAAACGATATGAACAGTGAATGCTGATTAAGCACCCACTTCCAGCCCAGTAAGCAGATAAATACGCGTTCGCATAAGTCCTTCTCAACATAACGGTGAAACCAGTGAAGTACATACTCATCGTCGGAGACGGCATGGCCGATTATCCCCTTGCCGAATTGGGTAATAAAACGCCGCTTCAAGCCGCAGTTAAACCCAACATGGACAGCATCGCCGCCAAAGGCAGAAGCGGTTTACTTAAAACTGTCCCCGACCAATGCACTCCGGGCTCCGACACCGCCATCTGCTCGCTTCTAGGCTACGACCCCCGAATATACGATACGGGACGCGGCCCCCTTGAAGCGCCCTCACGGGGCATAAAGCTGGGTCCAAACGACGCGGCTTTCAGATGCAACCTCATCACCGAAGCAGACGGCGCCATCGCCGACTACTCCGCGGGGCACATAACCACCCCCGAGGCGCAGCAGCTAATCGGTGCCGTCAAAGCCAAATATGACCTGCCCGGCAAAATCGAGTTCTACTCTGGCCTAGACTACAGGCATTTTCTGATCCTTCGCAGCTTCCCCCACCCCGAACAAATCCTCTGCACTCCACCCCACGACGTCATGGGCGTTGCGGTCTCGGAGGTGCTGCCTAAAGCCAGCTTGGCAGAGGCAGAGCCCGACGCGCAGATGCTCCGCAACATGATTCTAAATTCCAAAGATTTTCTGCAAAATCACCCCGTCAACGCCGCACGTGCAGCTGCGGGGAAGCGCAGGGGGAACATGATTTGGTTTTGGGGCGGAGGCAAAAAACCCTCCATGCCCACACTAAAAGCAAAATACGGCATAAAATCCGCGGTGATTTCCGCCGTGGACCTCGTCAAGGGCATCGGCGCCTATGCTGGCATGGAAATCATCTCTGTGGAGGGCGCAACGGGGCTGTATGATACCAATTATGAGGGTAAAGCTGACGCGGCGCTGAAGGCTCTTGAGACCAACGACTTGGTTTTTGTCCATGTGGAGGCTCCCGATGAAGCCGGGCACGTGGGCGATTATAAGCTGAAAGTGAAAACCATCGAGGATTTAGATAAGCGCTGCATCGGCAGAATCATGGCGGGCCTCAAAGAACCCTGTGCAATCGCGGTTTTGCCTGACCACCCCACACCCATAAAAACCAGAACGCATAGCCGCGACCCCGTGCCATTCGCCATCGCATCGCCAAAGGTAAATCCTGATGCCGTCAGAAAATTCGATGAGGAATCCGCAAAGCAAGGCGGATATGGCTTGGTGGAGAATGACTATTTGATTTCGCTGCTGCTTAGCTCCGGAGCCTGAGTTGAGCAGTCGCAGTCATGTTTGGCGTCGATGTCTTTTATGCGTTTGTTTATTACTTTTTTGATTTCCGGGTCTTCCTCTTGGCTTGATGCGTCCACTAAGAGTTTTTTTGCGGTGCAGAGGCTTTTTTCTCCGAAGAGCTTGGCGAATTTGCTGCTGCGTTTTTCTAGGATGCGGAAGTACCGTGGTAGGATGCAGACAAAGTTTAAGGGGTAACGTTTGCTTTTGTCAAGGTCCACGACTACTAATTGGACGCTTTCGGTGTATTGACCGCCGTTTTTAACGGCATATAATTTCAGGTTCATTATCCCCAACTCCCTCTAACATTACTAACTAACTGTAGGTTAAACCGTATATTATATCATCCTGACTCAGGGCGATATTAGTCTTTTCCCAAAATTTTACCAAACCCAAAAAATCCCCGACAGATTCAGGGCAGAAACAACCGCTAAATACAGGCTAACCTAAGCACCACCGAAGCTCGCCTGAGAACCGGCTCTGCCGGTCTGCTCTCTATCGAGGTTGGTTGATTGTTGGCTGTTTGTGGTGATTCTGTTATCTGCAGTTCCAAAAAAGGGGTAAGGCTAACCTGCAATGGTGTAGATGGTGCTTCATTATCAAATTACCTACGTTGCGCCTTTTTTAGTGGAATAAAGTTTTTTTATTACTTAACACGGAATCATGTGGAAGTGGGAATCTGGTGCTTACACAAGCGCTAATGATAGCTGAAGTTGTTTCTGCGGTTCTAGCGTTAGCTCTTGTTTACCTTTTCTTAAAAATTTACTGGCTAAAACGAATGCATTCATTGCTGGGTCTCCCCCTCGGGTTCATACTTTTGGCTGTCTCATATTTTCTGTTTTTAGTGGCATTCTACGCTCCAGACCAGGCTGCTTTTTCAGATTATATGTGGCTTAGAGTAATTTTCCAAACTTGGGGGTTTGCTTTAATCACATTATCTTTCTTTTTATCAAATAGGCCCCATAAAACAGCTATATACTATATTCTCTCAGTTTTTTCTTGGTCACTTGTCTTATCGCTATGTGTCTTGGGGCTTCTAGCCGTTGTCTACCCTGTTAGCTTATCGTCCGTTTACTCCGCCAACGATTACTTCACCGTCGTTAATCTGATTTTGTTAACTTGTGTCATCTCGTTCCAAATTAACCGATTAAAAATGGCAAAAAACAATATTTCCGAACTGATACGAGCTCCCATAGCCTTTGCTTTACTCTGGTTAGGGCAATTTTCTTTTCTAATTTGGAATCTCGATAGGGGGGACATGGCGCTGGTAACCTCTTATGTTGCCAAAATCATCGGTTTACTGTTGTTTTTCCAACTCTACTTTATGAAAAGCAAGGAGCCAGCGATTGGTGACGGCGAATAAGCGTAGTAAAGTCGACATTTACTCCGCTATTCTTGATTCCTTACTGCTTGAACAATGCAAAACAGGAAAAGCCTCACCGACCCGTATTGCCCACCTCGCAAATCTTCCATACAATAGATTTCAAAAGCAATTGGAGAAATTAATTAAGGCAGGTATGGTTAATCGGACAGACGATGGCCTCTCGGTAACAGAAAAAGGGATTAATTGTCTCAATGAAATTCGAAAAGCAAACGATTTTTTACGGCGCATGGGGCTTTATCCATAACTAGGCTATCCAATGTCAACGGTTCTGGGGCTTTCTTTGGTTTGTTGCTCAACTATAGCCCACGGTTCGGAGTATCTGGACCAGAGGTTTTCAAAGTGATCTTGGAGTGTTCCGACAAGCGCCATATTATTCGACCGCAATATCGATGATTGAATTAAATCGTCGCCTGGCGAAGTCATTATCTGAATTTCTTTTGCGTCGAAAATTATGATAAAGCAGGGCGGCTCCCGCTGGGTGAACCGAATCTGGCAAACTGCTTTTTTGGAGAATTCTAAGAAGTTCTTTGAAATATATGCTTCATGGGTTTTTTCTAAAATTAACCTAACCTTAACTCCCCTGTTTGCCGCTTTAGCTATTTCTCCGCCTATGCGTAGGAGCATTTGATTAAATTTTTTGAAGGACATGATGCAATCTATACTTTGCTGTGATTCAGCAATGGCTTTTTGTCTGTTTCTGGCTGCAGTTGCACCTTTAGGGGTCAGGATGAATTCGCTGTCGCATATATTTTCCATGTTTCTGGGATTTTTTTTATAAGCATCCAGCATCTTTTGGGCGTTTTCCCTTATGTGCTTGATTTCTTTTTGTTTATTCTCTAGTAGGATTGACACTGCTTCGGTTAAGGGGACTGGTTTGTACATGGTTGGTGTAGCTAAGACAGTTTCTATGAGGCCCATCTGTTTGAGCTCAAGCATCGCACGGTAAGTGTCTGGGCGACCTACTCCTGAGCAATTAGAAATAACCCTTATTGTCGAGGTTCCCCTTTCAACTAATGAGAGATATACTTTTGATTGCGTAGTACTAACGCCTAAACCGGCGAGTGTTTTTATGTTTTTTTCTATATCTCGCATTCGACTTCGGTATTATCTTTTTTAGTTTTAATATAAATTAAACGAACATCAGGTTCATCTATTTGATTTGTTGTATCGTCCACCAACATTGCTTTATAAAATTCTGAAGGGGATTCATTCGGTCGAGGGTATGGCTGGCAAACGGCCTACCCAAAAAATCGGAGAAAAAACGAATGAAAACTATAAAAAACAAGACAATGGCTATTTTAATCGTTGTCGTTCTAACAGCATCAACATTTCTAACCTTCGTTTCAATACCGACCGCAAACGCAGCAACCTACAACCAAGCAACTGCTACCGCAGTCAGTGAGGGCATGAAATGGGACTTCCCCGGTGCCGAAGATGTAAGTGCATCTTCCACTAGGTTACTTATGTGGACCCGCTGGGAAGATGAAGTGCCAACATACGTGTTCATCTCAGTAACACCTAAACCTGTTGGCGTTGGTCAAACAATGACTTTCATCTTCTTCAACCCACAAGTTCCAACACCATCCACTGACCGCTACCTCTTCACCATAACTATCACAAAGCCCGACGGAACCAACGAGACACTACCACCCGCTGGTGCACAAGGAATCTACAACCAACCCATACAAGACGGCAAATACGTCTCTGACTCAACAGGCGCTGCCTGGGCAACATGGACCCCTGCCGCAACCGGCAACTACTCAGCAACTGTGAAATTCTGGGGCACTGCTGTACCGCACACCGGCTACAGTTCTAGTGGCGACAGAGACTGGTATGGTGTTACGCTAAAGGAAAGCACATACACCACAACTTTTGAAGTCCTAGAAGAGCCTCAGTATCCAACAGGCTGGACTGACGTTCCATTGCCAACTGAGTATTGGTCACGCCCAATCGAAGGACAAAACACTGGCTGGTTCCAAATTTCCTCCAACTGGCTCAACAATGCACATGATAAAAGCAACGGCGGCTACAACAATAAATACCAACCTGACGGCATTGCACCAGGCAGTGGCCACATCCTTTGGACAAAACCCACTGAGGACGGCGGTGTCGTAGGCGGCACAAGCTTTTCCGTTGAAGGCGAAGTTTTCAATGCAGGACACCAATATCAAACAAGACTTCCACAAAACCAAATCATAATGCACGGGCGCCTCTACTATCGCGAATCGAACTGGTACTCTGCTACTCCAGGTGACTATGTCTGTGTTGACTTGCAAACGGGCGAAGAAATCTGGCGAAACGCAACAATGGCTGCTTTTCCCACATTCGGTTACTATTACGACTGGGATGACATGAACCAACACGGCGTCGTTGAACCAAGCTGGCTATTCTCAGATGACTATGGCTTAGGCATCCATCCACGAACAGGCATAACTAACGGTGACGGCTTGAGTTTAGTTAACGTTCCCTCAGATACAGCTGAACACTCACACAGTCAACTCTACGGTCCCAAAGGCGAGGACTTAAGATACAGCATCGGCGGAAGCGCATCCAGTGGCTACTACATCAACCAATGGAACTCATCACGCGTCTTCATATCTCAGGTCTCAGGAATCTTGACTGCAAACGTACCGATAACCCCCGAAAGACCAACAACCTCTGCAAGCGCAACTAGCCCATTAACCACCTGGACATACAATTCAACCTCTGGACAGTGGACTTCCAGCAACACCACCTCCTCTTCGGGACGTGGCTGGTACTTTAAACCCAGCGGCACCCCTAGTGGCTGGATCTACACTCAATCAGCATCAATGACTGCAGCAGGCTTAGGAACTAACACTGCTCCATGCTACGACTGGAACGTAACCATAGCACCGAAATTCTCGACTTCCCCAACTATCCGTGCAGTTATCGCTGACGACATGATGCTTGTCAGCAACGGTACTATTCCATCAGCACCGACCTACACTATCGCCGACTCAGCCACATTCTGGGCTATTAGCCTCAAACCAGAGTCCTTAGGAACACTTCTGTGGGGACCCATTGACGTTCCGCTAGTAGACAAAACAACCGGTCAACAGCTGCAATATGAAATTCATGATCCTGTCTCGAAAGTGTTCATGTTCTCGCAATCCCCCGATATGTCCTGGGTTGCTTACAGCATGACTAATGGACAGAAAGCTTGGACATCCATCTCTGAAGGCGACTACAACCCATATGCTTACTACATCAGCAGCACAGGCTACAATCCTGAAGGCCGCTCAGTTGCTTACGGCACACTCTTCTCAACTGGTTACCTCGGCATGGTATTCGCATACAACACCACAAACGGTGACTTAATGTGGGGCTATGAAGCTCCAACCGGCATGGAGAAATTCGAGTATTACACTTTGATGATCAATGCTATCTGCGACGGCAAAATCTACATCGGCACACACGAGCACTCAGCAGACACACCCTTATTCAAGGGCGCTAAAACACGCTGTCTAAACGTTACCACTGGCGAACCAATCTGGGAGATGGCGGGCTGGGCTAACCCCTACACGACTCAGGTTGCAGACGGCGTCTTAACCTACTGGAACAACTACGATGGACAAGTCTACGCAGTCGGCAAAGGACCAAGCGCAATGAACGCATACATATCAAACGACGTAGTTCCATTTGGAAGCAGCGTCATGATCAAAGGCAACATCGTCGACATTTCTGCAGGCACAAAGCAAAAAGAGCAAGCGGCAAGATTCCCCAATGGAGTCCCAGCGGTCTCTGACGCGAGCCAAAGCGACTGGATGGCATACGTCTACATGCAAAAGCCACGCCCAACCAACGCAACTGGCGTTTCAATCGATTTGTCCGTGGTTGACGGCAACGGCAACTACCGCCCAATCGGCACAGCAATCAGCGATGCAGACGGCTTCTTTAGCTATAACTGGATGCCTGACATTGAAGGCAAATTCACAGTCTACGCATCTTTCGGCGGCTCTGAATCGTATTGGCCATCACACGCGGTAACCGCCTTCGCAGTTGACCCCGCAGCAGCTACTCCACAGCCAACCGCCGCTCCAGTTGAATCTATTGCTGACCAGTACTTCATTCCGGCAATTGCAGGTCTATTCGTCGCAATCATCGCTGTCGGCGCAGTAATGACATTGCTGATGCTCAAAAGACGTCCATAAAAATATGCCATAAAACTATCCTTCCCCCCTTTTTTGTTTAACAGGAAAAACGGAAAATCGAGATAAGAGCGGATATGGGCTGAATAGGCTGGGTAATATTGATTAAGTTGAAGCAATAGTTTTGCATTTTCTTTTCTCCTATAGTGCCCGGCCTCAGCAAACCTTCCCTCTTACCCCGCCCCGGCCTTTGAGGCGCAGACCCTTGAATGCAGCGGGATTTTTAGCGCAAACCCCCTGCAAAACCTGAGTCGGCTGAGTTCTACATTTAGAAATATAGTTTTCCTTTGTTCTGCTTGTGGCATACTCCACAACCAGCCCTCAATGCGCCCCCGCGCCTGAAGCCAAATCGGGTTGTTTTAGGCAAACCTTGGGTTGTTGTGTAAAGAGGGGTCACCCACAACAACTAAAGAAAAGCAGTTGACTCAGAACTTTGATCTGTCTGAAAACACGGAGGGGAGGGCGCGGTGGCAGCAGCGTCCTGCACTATGTGGCTATAAATAGAGGGGGGATAGACGCTCAGAGCAGCAACCGGCACCCGCCTCAGCTTCCGCCACAAGTTTTTTGGGTGCGAGGGCGCCTCAGTGCTGCATTATCTCCTTGCTTTGCCGTGGGGCTGGGCGCTGGATTATGGAATAATTTAAAATAACCCCTCTTGTTTATATCAAAGAAACACAAAGAAATCAGGCAAGGGAAGAAAACAGCATGAGTCATGAAGGCGATACATTCTGGGTTTCGTTACTTGAAAGAGTCTTCGGGTTAGCACTAATCATAATCGGTGCAGTAATGATTTACTTCACCTTCACATCTGCCCTAGGCGGATTCGGCGCCTTCTTCGGCGTCCTAAGCGTGTTCCTCTTGATTTTAGGCATCTTCCTACTCATAGTTAAACCGCCCGAGTAGGCCCTATTCTCTTCTTTCAACCACCAACGTACAGTTAGCCACCAACGCGGCAATCACACCCAACGCCGCAAGCCACGGCGCCAACACCACACCCAGCACCCCGATGGTGGCAGGAATCTCCAGCAACGTTTTGCCGGCTTCATCCTTCACAATCAGGCGCGTCACGTTGCCTTCATGCAGCAGCTCTCCGACGCGGTCAATGAGGTCTTTGCCTGCAACCCTGTATTCTTCACGGCTATACTTGGGGACGGCGGCTCCGCAGGCCGCGCAGAATTTGTCATCTGGTTTTGTTGGGGCACCACATTTCACGCAGAAAGGCATACAGTCACCATTTCTCCAAAGCATGCTATGCAATAAAAGCTTTCGCAGAGGGTTTAGTCAAGAAACTTTGACGAAAAAGCTCTTATATGCTGAAATTTAGAGCTGAATTTATGAAAATAAAGGTTGTAGCCACGATTGCTATTGTTGCGATTTTGATTGCTGGAGTGTTGTTATCGGTAACTTGCACCCTTAATTTTCAACCCAGCGTTGAGATAACCAATTTCTCCTCAACGGGATCCTTAGCTGGTTCCAGTGATGGCTTTGTAAATGTATGGTTTACGCTAAACCTAAATAATACCGGAGCAGGTGAAGCCAAGGACCTGGCCGTCACTTTTAGCGCCAATTCCACCGCAGAAAACAGCCAACGGCTCATATACGCTAACTCTACACCGCCATACGATCACTTTGCTGAATTTAAGATAGGTGAACCGTGCCTACTAGGCGACCTTACGGTAGGGGAAACAAAGGACTTCATGTTCTACTGGGTTGTTAGCGTTGATTCTGATGCATCTCTTTTAACTGCTAGCATAAAATCCAACGGCGTAACCTTGGACCAAGCGACATTATCGATTCCGCCCATACACCCCACCCCCAACGTTAAGATAACCAACTTTATCTGCTTAGGCACATGGCATGGCACTAGACTTGGCGGCGCATTTGATGTGTTCTCTCTAAGCTATGCTAACCTTGGAAATACCGACGTTGAGTACTTGATTGTTACACTAAACACCAGTAAAACCAATGAAATAGAAACAGACCCCACTCGAAAATCCAGTTATAATCCCGATGTTTCCCTTGATGAATATCTTAATGGAAAAATCTATCAATTAGAAAAGCTAAAGGCAGGGGAAGAACGCACTGTCGAGAAGACGTATTTTATGGTCGGGGCATACAATTATGTTGAGCCGTTTTGGCTTACAGCCACCTTAAAATCCAATTATGACACAATCCTAGACCAAGAAACTATTATGATACCAATTAGTAGTTCCCGTTAAAATCGCCTTCCTATTTTTAACTTAAGCTACCTTGTGAAGGCGACATATTTCACGGACGCAATCACAGGGGGCTTGTTAGGGCATAGTATCTTTGCCGACCAAGCAAAACTACAAAAGAGCGCCGCAACACAAATAAAATCAGCGGATTTATTAAGCAACATCCAATACATTTCCACCCAACAAATTTAGGAGACCCCAAAATGCCGACGCGCCAACCCATCGTATGTGTTCTAGGCCATGTGGACACAGGCAAAACCTCGCTGCTAGACGAGCTGCGAAAAACCAGCGTGCAAGCCCGCGAAGCAGGAGGCATGACCCAGCATATCGGCGCCAGCTTCTTCCCCGTGGAAACCCTCAAGCAACTCATCGGACCCTACATGGGCACCTTTAAAACAGGCATTGAAATCCCCGGTTTACTCATCGTGGATACGCCTGGGCATGAAGCCTTCACTAACCTTCGGCGGCGGGGCGGAAGCGTCGCGGACATCGCGATTTTGGTGGTGGATATCCTTAAGGGCTTTGAGGCGCAGACCCTTGAATGCATCGAGATTCTAAAGGCCCGCAAAACCCCATTCATCGTCGCCGTCAACAAAATCGACCGCATCCCCGGATGGAAAGCCCAGCAGTCCACGCCCTTCCTTAAATCCTACGCTTTGCAGGGCAGCTTTGTGCAGGAGGACTTTAACAATCGCCTCTATCAGGTTATGGGCGAGTTCTCTCGGTTGGGCTTCAAAACCGACCGCTTCGACCACATCCGCGACTTCACCCAGAACATCGCGTTGGTGCCTACCAGCGCCAAAACCGGCGAGGGCCTAGCAGAACTCGTTATGGTGCTTGTTGGGTTGACTCAGCAGTTCCTCAAGAAGCGGCTGCAGACCACCGATGGACCCGCCAAGGGCTCGGTGCTCGAAGTCAAGGAGGAACCGGGTTTGGGCATGACGCTTAACACGATTGTCTACGATGGCACTTTGCATAGGGATGATTTGGTGGTGGTCGGCGGCAAAGATGGCCCCATCTCCGCGCGGGTACGCACCATCCTTGTGCCAAAGCCCCTAGATGAGATGCGGGATCCACGGGACAAATTCACAAGCGTCGAAGCCGTCTACGCCTCCGCGGGCATCAAGGTGGTTGCGCCTGGCTTGGAGTCTGCGTTGGCGGGGGCGCCGCTGCTTGCTGTTCCCCCCGGAGAAGAAGCATCAAAGTACTGTAAACTTATCACTGAGGAAATCGGCAGAATCCGCATAGCAACCGAAACCGACGGCGTCATCGTTAAAGCCGACACGCTGGGTTCGCTGGAGGCAATGGCTGAAATCCTCAAAGCCAACAACGTGCTGGTCCGCATGGCCGATGTAGGCGACATCAGCAAACGCGACGTAATCGAGGCGTCGGTTGTTAAAACCCGTGAGCCGCTGGTCGGCGCGATTTTGGCGTTCGGCGTCAAAACCCTCCCCGACGCGGAGGTCGAAGCTGCAGCAAACGGCATCCCCATCTTCAAGGAACCCATCGTCTATAACCTCATCGACAACTACCTAGAATGGGTCAGAACCAAGAAGGCAGCTAAGAGCGAAGCAGAATTCGAGGCGCTGATTAAACCCGGCAAAGTCATGGTGCTGCCAAACTGCATCTTCCGCCGAGCTAAACCCTTGGTGGCGGGCGTGGAGGTTGTGGGCGGCAGAATCAAGCCTAAGGTGTCGCTTATCCGCGCCGAGGACAGCGCTGACTTGGGCGAAGTCGAGCAGATTCAGGACAAAGGAAAAGCCATCGGCGAAGCAAAGGTGGGCTCGCAGGTTGCGATTTCTATGGATAAACCCATCGCGGGCAGACACATATTCGAACGCGACGTGCTCTTCGTGAAGGTCCCCGAAAACGATGCCAAAGCGCTGCTGTCGGCACATGTGGATGACTTGACCTCGGAAGAGGTGGATGTGCTTAAGGAATACGTGAACCTGATGCGCAAGAAAGTCCCCTTCTGGGGCGGCGTCATGTAGTAGGGGTCTGTTGCTCTGCCACGCTATCCCCCCCTCTATTTATACTAAGGCAAATGCAGCGTGAATCCCAGAGTCCCTGGGCATCCGTTGACTGGTGCGCCTGATAGTTAGGCGCCTGCTGAGTTTTGGTTTGTTCATCTGTGCAGATGCCGGCGACGGGTTCTGAGAAAGCACTTTAAGCAGCCCGCCATACCGTTAAGCATGAATACTTTGAGCCGCGAATTCGTGCTCTTCTCCCGCATGGGAAAAACCGACCCCAACTTTGGCTGCCTCCACGATGCAGGCAGACTCGACATAGCCCACGAATGCATCGTCGCCAGCCTCTTCCTCAGCCATGGCCTACGCAGAGACGTCACCTTCCACGCAGTCCTCAACGGCTCACCCAACCCGCCCCAGCACATCCAAATCGACGGCTCAACCCTCTACGACGTACGCACCGACATGGAAACCTGGCAGCAAATCCTCAAAAAAACCCTCGCTGGCAAACCCCACCCCGGCATCAGCAAAGACAAAACCCCCTTCGAGGCACTGCTTAAAGCCAAAGCGCAGACCCATCAAATCTACGTGCTTGAAGAAGACGGCAAAAACGTCGCCGAAGTTGCTTTCCCCCCGAACTGCCTCTTTGTGCTGGGCGACCATGTTGGGTTGCCTAAGAAGGCAGAGGATTTTGCGTTGCGGTTCGGCGAAAAAATCAGTCTTGGAAAAACGCCGTATTTGGCAGCTTCATGCATAACTATCATTAACTATACGCTGGATCAGCAATTTACTCTCCGCTCTTGAAGTGCTCCCAGCCTCGTGGCTCAATTATCTGTGTGTCGCCGCCCACTTTTAGCAGCACATGCTTCTCTGCGGTTACGTATCCAATCCGCTCAAGATTTCCCCCAGCCGCCTTCACCGCAGCCTCCGCCGCAGCCCACATGTCCGGCTTCAAGGTAACCACTAACTCGTATTCTTCGCCGCCGTAAAGCGCCAAATCCGCAGCTTCCAAATCATTATACATCGCAAACTCCGCTGCTTCCCCCGCAAGCGGCACCCTATCCACCACAAACCCAACGTTGCTCTGATGCGCAAGCTCATGCAGACTCCATGCGAGTCCATCGCTGGAATCCATCGATGCCGAAGCAGCCCCAGAACCCGCAAGCGCCAGTCCCTCAGCTAACCGCGCCTTAGGAACAAAAACCGCCTCGCTTAAGCGGCGATCCAAATCCTGCGAAGTAACACCGCCTGCCAGCAGAAGCCGCAGCCCAGCCGAGGTTTTGCCGAACAAACCCGTGACCGCCAAAAGGTCTCCTGGTTTGGCTCCGCTGCGTAGCATCAGATGGTTTTTTTCTGCAGTTCCAAAAAGCGAAATAGAGATGATTAGATCCTGGGTTTCGTTGGTGTCGCCGCCCACTATGTAGGCGCCATATTCTCTTGCGCCATCGTTAAGTCCATCGGCGATTGATTCAACCTGCGCCTCAGTGAAGTGCTCCGGCAACCCCAAAGCCACAAGAGCCATGGTGGGCACTACCCCCTTGGACGCGAAGTCGCTTACATTCATAACGATGGCTTTACGTGCAGCTTGATAGAGACTCATGTCTTTGGGCACATCGGTTTTAGCCACCAACATATCGGTTTTCAAAACAGCCACGCGTCCACCGCCGATATCCACCGCTGAAACATCGTCGCCAAACGGCACCGCGATGTCGGGCATGGCGACAAGGCGCTTCTCCATAATTTCGATGATTCGATGCTCACCTAACTCAGAAACCGATTCGTTGGATTCACGCTTATCCATGTTAACCCGCTCCGTTTTAATCCTAGGAGTATGGAAGATTTAAGAATTGGTGTTTCATTGTTTAGCCATTGGCGCCCCGATGGCTCAGCCTGGTAGAGCGGCTGCCTCGTAAGCAGCAGGCCGCGGGATCAAAGCCCGCTCGAGGCTCCATCCTTATCTTTCATCCATTAAGGCACAGCAAAACGCGGTTACTGGTTTGTACTTTACCCCCTAAAATGCCTAGCCTATGCGGTAGAAAACATATTGGCTAATTTGGAAAAATGAAAGCCAATGAATCTTCAAACACTAGTATACACAGTCTCTCGGTTGGTGAAGACAAAAGGCGAACTGAAATTTGCCCTCTTCCAAGTTACAACCAGATGCAACGCAAAATGCACCGACCGATGCAATATTTGGGCTTCCAAACCAGTCGACATGAAATTGGACGATGCAAGATACGCCATAGATGTCCTGGCAAAAAACGGTTTCTCAGTCATCTATTTTACAGGAGGCGAAACAAGCCTCTACCCTCACTTGGTGGAAGTGGTTGAATACGCCAAGAAAAAAGGCATGATTACATCGTTAACAACCAATGGCACGATTTCCAAATTGGACTTGGAGAAGCTGCGCCAACACTTAGATATCCTCTCGATTTCTGTCGACCACTACAATGAGGGCCTTTGGGATGCAGCAAAGCATGTTAGCGGGATATCAAAGCAAGCAAGGGAAGTAATCATAGCCGCTAAAGCTTATGGAATTAAACTATACGCCATCACTTTTCTCAACCCCTCCTGGACAGTGGAAAATGTAGAACAGGTTATCCAGTATGTCAACGATGAGTTAGAGCTCTCCTTTGCTTTATCTTACCCATTTATTTCTTCTAACAAAAGCACCTTCAACGTCGGCGGAGAATTGTCTGAGGCAGAATGTCAAACTCAACAGAAACTCTGCAAAATGGTGATGAAGATCCTGCAGATGAAGATGGATGGCGCAGATGTAATCACCGCTTCCTGTTATCTAAGAGACGTAGTGAGAGCCCATAACGGCTTTCCGATGAAGTACCCTTGTAACGCCGGCAAAAGCATAATCTCAATCGACTGCAACCTAAACGTTTACCCATGCTACAAACGGGAAAAAATCTGCAATCTTAAAGACCAATCGAGAATTTGGAACCTGAATTTAACGGATATTCCGTTATGTGACACAAAATTTTGTTTAATCAACTGTTTTAAAGAGGCCTCTCTTGCCTCGAGGAAAACGTTTCTGCAAGTAGCCAAGGAAGAACTCGTTTCCAACCCCAAGTTCTACCTGCGGCTACTGCGAAAGCAAACCGGTGAACATGGAGGAATACATCATATTAGAAAAATCTCTTGAACAAAAAAAGAAAACTGCAAAAGAAAGATACCTGAAAGCTGGCCTTTCACTGGTAAAATCAAGGCTATACACAGGCAAACCCTTCTTTTTGGCTCACGCAATAACTTACAGCTGTAATTCCAGATGCAAAACCTGCACTTACTGGCAGATGTCAAACAGAACAAACGCTGACTTGTCCACTGAGGAAGTTTTTGACCTGCTAGATGAAGCATACGATTTTGGTATGCGCGGCTACTACCTTTTCGGTGGAGAACCAACGGTTAGAAGTGACATCGGCAAAATCGTGGATTACGCAAAGCAGAAGGGATTCTTAACCACGATGAATACAAACGCTTCTTTGCTGAAGGAGAAAGCGGAGTCCCTGCGGAATCTAGATTTTGTTTTCGTCTCGCTGGATTACTTCAATAATTACCATGACTTCATCCGGGGCAGACGCGGTTCGTTTAGGGAAGTTGTAGATGGAATCAAACGGATCCGAGAGGTGGGAAATACAAGAGTAACCCTGGTCACCACCATCAGCAGATTAAATTTCGAGGCGATAGAGCCGATGGCTAGGTTCGCACGCGCCTTAAACGTCGGTATCTCCTATAACGCGGTTGAGCCAACGGTGAAATCAGGCTTTGAAGATGGACGTACAGAATCACCTGTTTTGGATTGGGGACTAAGCGATGAGCAACTTGAAGAATTTTACCTTACGTTGTTAAAACTAAAAAGAGAGGGGTTTCCACTGATGGAGACTAGGTATGTGCTGAAACATTTTGTTGAAGGCAGAGCTTGGACATGTAGGTTTCCCAAGATGTTTGTTTATGTTTCCGCGGACAAAAAAATCTTCAACTGCACCTACGACCACACATATGACCTAAAACAGGGATCTTTCAATGATTATTTCAAAAGCAAACTGTACCTGGATCATGTTGCACGGGCTGAAAAATGCAACATCTGCGTAAGGACCTGTGTGCGGGGTTACTCGTATGCTTACGACCTGTTGCCCCTTAACTTTGTTAACCTTTTAGGGGACGCGGGGATTCTGCTCCGTGGGGGCAGCAACTGAGAAATCATGGATGTAAGTCGCAGGCTACGATTTTTTAATTATTTCCGATAGAAGGCGCTGCTCTGCTTTTCTGCGGTGCTCAACTACCGTGGAGGTTTTAAGATGTAGTTTCCCGGCTAGCGCTTCGTTATCGATTCTTCGGGGAGTTTCATAGTATCCATGTTCGAAGGCTGAAACCAGAACATTTCTTTGTTTCTCAGTTAATCTACTCAGCGGTGATTCCCCCGTGAATTTCGCGTCAGAAAGCGAAACTATTCGGTAATTAACCCCCAACTTGCCAAGGCATGATAAAAGATTCTTTATCTGTCTCGCTTCCCCAAGAAAAGCCATTTTCGCTTTATCGTTTTTTATTTGAAATGGAGCAAAGGGGTAACCGCCAAACGATAATAGCTGTCTTTCTGTAGGCGGGGTTTTACCGGTTACAAAATAAGTGTAAGCGCCATCTTTATTCTGGTCTAGAAGGGTCACTTTGATGTCTTTCTTGCCGAACAGGGCAACATAGTCTTCGATTTTAAAGGTTGGCTCTTTGAATTTCACTTTGGCAACAAAAGCGAATTCTTCACGGTCAAATTTTAGCAGATGAAGAATTTCGGAGGAGGTGACGTCTTGGAGTGGAGTGTTTTTTTCGATTTTGTCAATTTCTTTCTTGGGTGCCTCTATGATTATTCTTCGCATGGAGTTGGCTTACCTTTGGCATCGATAATAAGTTTTTGCAGAAATGCCTAGCCTGTATGGTGTAAGCCATATTTGTTTTAGGGGCTATCCACGCAAAGAAGGGCAAACATATTTCCCGTATACCCTATAAAATCGAGGTTGGGTGGTGGAGCATAACAAAAAAAGGGGTTGTTTTGATTTGGTTTGGTTTGCTTAGTTTTTTTTAGTGGCATCATCTCCTTTGCGGTGTTTATGTCAGGCTAGTTTGGGACTGGGGTTTCTTTGAGGAATTTCCTGTATTTGATTTGGTAATAGGCGAATGCTGCTGCCAGCGAACTTGCCCCGAGGATTATTGAAATGAATGTTTCAGTCATGTTTTTTCACTACACGTGGGGAATGTAGAGGGTTTCTTTGGGGGTTGCTTTCTTGGTGAGGGTTTCCATTTGTTTCACCGTTTCCTCGAATTTACTTGGGCTTGGAAGGATATAAGTCTAGTTGCGATTTGTTCATAAAAATTACGAAAATATGTGTGTATGCAAGGTATATTTTAATTTATGTGATTGAACGTAGGGGTGAAAAAACAATTAGCATTACAAGTGTTCAAAACCCTGCCCCAAGTGCACTGTATCTGCGTCCTACAGAAACGCCTCAAAATTCCCACGAAGCAAGCTTTATTAAATCTTAAGACCACCGATTACTTATTCGGATGTGGAATATTGCAGTTTTTCCATGGACAATCACATGACAAACTTCGGTGTCCCTACAAGGGCTGCGAAAAAAAATTCGACAAGCCCACAGTAATCACCGACACCTCAGTGATTCCTAGGCAGACCCATTACGCCTGCCCCTACTGCATGTCACGTCTCGAGATACTGACAGAAAAAACAAAAATAGTCAGCGTTAAACCTGCAGAGTACCCCCTAGTTTTAGATTCGCCAGCCAAATGCGCTCACTTCAGCGGATTGCTAAATACCTCACCGGAAAATACACTTACCGACGAATGCTTAGTTTGCCCCAAAGTGCTCCAATGTAATCTCCGCAAAAAATAGTTATGTCGCCTGCAGCAGCACCAAAACATTGTTAATTACAACAAACCCTAAAAAGCCACTAATCACCACGTAGGCTCCCCGAAGAATATTGTTCGCCATCCGAAATGAAGGGTCCTCTTTTTGCTCATGACTCTGCATCAGCATTCTTTCGGCTAAAGCAAAAATGATGCCCACGGCAACAGTAGCTGTTAACTTAACTACGACAAACAACGTTATATTTGATTCCACCAGGCCCGCGATTAAGGGGTTTAGTTCTTTGGTTCCGAAGAAAACTGTGCCTACTACCGTAGTTAAGCAATCCATCGAACCCAGCACAACCAGAAGAACACAGGGCAGATATCGAAGCAGCAAAATAAGGCCTCTTTGATTGACCCAGAAAATAAGGAAAAAGAGCCAACGTCACTTTTGACAGGTCAATCAGAAAAATAAAGGAGCCTTCATTTTTATATGTTAACTAGGCTGAATGTACCACAGAGATAGATGCTCTAAAGGAGGATTCGTTTTATTATCCAGGCATGCACCGCAGTTTTCTCCATAAAAACGCTGATTTTGTTTCCGCCAAGGCTCATGCAAAGCACCTTAACGTTTTTGCCCGCTACAAGCACACTTTCCACGTCGGCTAAGTTAAAGTGCTTAGTCATCTCGTGGCTGGCAAGATTAATCTGCAGCGACAGCAATGCATACTCGCTGATTATGTTTTGCTCCGTTAAATCCACAACCGCTGAGTTTTCGCCGCGAAGTATGTAGCCAGTGACGCCTTTTAGTTTTCGTATTTCAGCTAAACTTGCGGCGAGGTTAGCGAAAACTGAGTTATCTTCACCCACCGTTATAACTGGAGCTACGTCGGCAAGCTGCAATGTCTGCTCGATAGCCTGTTTCTTCATTGGTTCTCCTCGCTTATTTTCGGTTTAACCATGACGAGTTTGCCCTTATCACATTGGAGGGTTTGAAGGATCTTATCGGGGATTTGGATGACTCCTTTAATGTTTGATTTACCTTCTTTTTGGAGTTTGAACTTGCAGGTGACGGATTTCCCCTCTAAGGTTACCACTTCCACATAGAGAAGTTCCCTGTCGCCGTAAAGACTACGCCAACTCTCAACCACCTCACAGTCAATCCGCACGGCATCCTGGGCAACCAGCAGCCCCCCGACACGTTCTACCATAAACTGCGAAGTGGGCGCGTTTGGCAGAAACGGTTGAGCGGGCAAGGTGGGTTCAGGGATGAGTGGGTTTTCGGGGACTTCAACAGGCAGATTTGTTGTTGCGGTTAGCGACTGCTCCACCTCTTCCAACGCCTCTGCTTCTGGTAAGGTGTTTTCTGTGGATAGGCGAATAACCGCTGGAATCACCACCTGTATCAGCGAAGCCGCAGCTTTCTGGTTGCCTGTACGTGAAGACTCCGTTGCCAGAAAGGTGTCGCCTACCGCGGTTATAGCAAGTTGGCTGTTGATGTCTTGGATGGTGAAGGATTCGATGCCGCCGATGGCTTGAGCGTCTATGCTGCCTAAGCTGCTGATGAGAGCTTGGGTTTGCTCGGCAGTGGCGTTTTCGGTGTTAGCTAAAACGTCGCCGTTGCCTCTAAAGACAAGGGCGGTGTGGATGTCAGGAGCTAAATTCTTAATTTCATCGATTACTATCTGGATGCTGCTGGTCGAGGTCACTTCTGCATCTTGCCGCCTACGCTATTTTGAAAAGTATGCGTTCAGGGATGCCTTCGTCCTCTAAAACCATGTATCTGAGGCCTTCAGTGTCGCCGAGTTGATCCAGCCACTTGAGTGCCTCCCGAACCTTCTGCAAAACCAGAAGCCTCTCTTGATGGCTGCGAACCACTGCTTCTATGGCGGCGAGTTCATGGAAGGGGGTGGCGTCTAACACGATGTTAAGGGTGCCCACGGTTATTTCTCCGGGGTTGTCGGTTGGGGCTTTTTTGCCTGCCAATTTGAGGACGACCTCTCGGATTTTTTTGGATTTCTCAGCTAGGGTGCGGACATCGTCTAGTTTGCGTAGGTACTCGCCTAGGACGCTTTTGGTTTCGGCGAGTTGTTTGTCTAGGTTCTCCGCGATGGCTTGGGCGGAGGTGTATTCCTTGATTTGTGTTACCATGAATGATGTGCTCCTTGGGGGTTGTTAATAAGAGAGAAAGGGAAAAGGAGGTGAAAATTGGTTTTTTCACCGTAGGTGGAACTAATTTTCACGAAATTATGCTGTGTAGGTTGAGGTGTACGCGATTGCGTTGCCCTTGGAAGTCGTCAGTTTAATTTGGAATTGAGTAGCGTCAACGAGTGTGCCTGTTGGAAGTGTAAGAGTTATGTCACCTGTTGCGCCTTTGGCAATGGTTGTATCTCCAGCATATGCTGTTGCTGCATCACCGTTTACGAAGCCGCCAGTGATAGTTATCGCTATATCACCAGTATTCTGTACTGTAGCCGTGATTGTGTCATCTCCTGTGCCTCCGTCGGTGAATTGGAGGTTGGTGATGACTCCTTGTTCGGCGGTGCCCATCAGGTTAATGGTCATGCCGCCCATCCATGCTGCAACGACGACGCTGACTGCGACTGTTACTGCGATGAGTATGATTGATGCCACGACGGGGCTAAGGGCTTTTGAATTCTTTCTTATTTTTCTTTGTAGGTTGTTCATTTTGGTTTCCCTTTAGTGTTTAATACAACTAGGGATTTCGACAACTACAATTTAAATATTATGACTTACGATTACATATTATATTTATGTACAACGCATCTACAACACCGCCGATCTAACCTATTGGCGCCTATTAGGGATTCTATGTTGCAGACTATGTGGGAATAGAACTGCCGGTGCAAACCAGTACAGATTCCAAGGCGTTTATCTGCCGTTAATTATGTGGTTGGGTGCTGTGATGTCTGTTAGGTTTGGGACTGTTGGTTTTTGGTTGGGTGGTTGTTGGTGGCTGCGGTGTGGTCGTCGGCTTCTGGGGGGTCTTGTGGTGTTGTTTGGTTAGTGTTTTTTGTTCCTGAGTACAGGGGCTTTGCTGAATTGAGTTGGGGCTGGATCTGTGTGCCTGGTGTGGGGGAAAAAGGGTGGGGGAGAACTGTTGAGTCGTGGTTTCCCTGTGTTGCAGGAGTTCTGCTGGGAAGTGTTGGACAGAAATACAGTTCCCTTTAAAAACTAAGAAAACGAGAAACAAGAAAATTTATTGGAAGAAATACTTATGCTTCTAGCTCGTCGAAAAACCCGAGAAGTAGCTTTGCGACTTTTTCGCCCAACTCAGTTTTCATGTAGAACTTTTTAAGTGGGTCGATGCGTTCGCTCTTTGCCAAACCTAGAGATTCGATCTCTATCATCCGCGCACGGAAGGTTCCGTCGCTGAGTGTGAGGCTGTTATCCCGCATGAAGTCCTTTGCATCCTTCCATTTGCCGCGCCCGATATAGAGCAGCAGTAAACAATCGATAGCATGGTCCTTCTCCAGCATAGCCTTAATGGCGGCCATCTTGGGATCCGTGAGCAAACGCTTAATCTTCTCTTCGTTCACATTTTTCACCATATGCGTGTCTCCTTTCTGTTTTGATTACTGGTAGGACTTCTCTGCTTTTAAACTATATTACGAATTGCGAAACATATCTTGTGTTTGGTGTATATAGTCCTACGATTTAATCAATACGTCTTTTCTCCCTAATAAGCTTACAATGCTAATTCTGCAGGCTTAGCTCCAGGTTAATGTTGCCTCTTCAGAGGGCAGGTCGGTTTGGGGCGAAAGGCTTAACCGTGCTGGGTCCTCCTTTTTTTGGGGTTCTCCTTGGTTGGCGTGGTCGAGTATGATGTTCCTTCATGTGATGAAATCTGCCAGATGCTTTTTTGCCTAGCCCAAAAAATCCGGTTGGGCGGCTTTAGGCCTGATGTGGTGGTTGGGGTGATGCGGGGCGGCGTGGTGCCTGCGCGGTTTTTGGCGGATTTGTTGGATGCTGAGTTTTTGACGTTGCAGGTGGAGTTCTACGTGGGCATCGGTCAAACCAAATCTGAGCCTACTCTCAAGCGTGGCTTGGTAGGCGAGGTTGCCGGCAAAGCGGTGCTGCTGGTCGATGACATCGCCGACAGCGGCCAAACCCTCCAGCTTGCCCTCTCACACGTTGCCTCATTAGGTGCATCATCCGTTAAAGCTGCCACACTCTACTATAAACCAAAATCCGCAGTCCAGCCTGATTTCTTTGCCAAGCAGACGGAGCGCTGGGTGGTTTTTCCTTGGGACCTCAAAGAAGCCCTGCGTGAAATCTCCGCTGGAAAGGCGGGAATGGAGCTTGAGGGTGAAGTGGAGAAACTCGTAAAAGCCGGTTTATCCAGGGATTTAGCGGATAAACTCTTAAAGGATCTCAGGTAGGACAGGTTATGCTGCTCTGCATCGAAGAGTACGGAAAATACATCGAAACCACAGGGTACCACGGCGTGAAGTTCGAATCTGCAGAGGCGTTTTTGAAGGCCAACCGCGGTTCAGCCATCGGCGAGGTTGAGGTACAGTTCTTTGACGCAGGCTTAATCGCCACATCTGAGCACCTCTATTTTGCAGCAGTCAACGCGCTGGCGGCTTTTTCGGGCAAAACTAACCTGTCTAAATCTGTGGCGGTGGAGATGATGCTCTATGCGGCTGCGCAGCGGCAAATCCGCCAGTCCATAGCTAAAATCGGCATAAACCCTCAAACCAGCGAGGTTGCCGTGGCTCTGGTTGGCAAGGACGCTGGGGCGCTGGAGCGGATGCGTGATGCGGTTTCCTTGGCGGTGGGGGCTGAACCCGACGATTCCGTGCTGGAGTTAACGCCGCAGAAAAGTGCTAAAATCCGCGAGGTCTTCGGTATCTCCCAAAACATGCTGGATGCCGCACAAAGAGGCACCGAATCTGAGGCGCTGGTGGCTTTGGTTGTGGAGCGTGTGGCGCTGCTTTCAACGCAGCTTTAAAGCATCTTTTCCTTAACAACAGCCATGACATCGCTGGGTTTTAGCAGCGAAACACCCGTTAATGCACCTACCACTTCAATCTGCAGCACCCAATCCGGCGCTTTCAGGTCAACCCTGCGTTTAATCTCGCCAGCAGCTGCTTCAATGATGTCTCTGCTATGCAGCTCCGTGAAGCGTTTCTCGACGGTGACGCGGAAACTCTGGTCTTCCCCGATTTTCTGCGCCAACTCCAAAGCTGCCTTCTTGATCTCCGCTAAATTCGTCTGCACAACCTGCTGGATGGGCACGATGCGTAGGGCATAGCGGAACATGTAGGAGCGTTCCGAGAGGATTTTGCGGAGTTTCTCCATGACTTCGAGGGGGTCTTGGCTGGTTTTGGCGACGATTAATCCGCGGATTTTGGTTTTAGCTGCCTTGGCATCTGCATCGCCGAGTTCGTCTTTGAGCAGAAACAGGATTTCGTTTATCATGGCGCGTTCGTTGCCGCGTGCAGTAGTCGCGATAAGGTTAAAGTTCTCAATCATGCCGATCAAGATAGACTGTGGGTCAGCGGTTATTTTTTGCTTTCCCCATCTGTCACGTGCAAATTCTACTCTACCCCCCTCTATTTATAGGCTCAACAACTGTGGCGCATAGCGGCTATTAGGTAGGCGCCTGTGGGGGCTTGGCTGTTTTGTCTATGAGTTTGTTGACTGCCACACGGGGTGTGCTGTGTGTTTGCCGCCGAAGACTTCAAGGGTCTGCAGTGGGGTAGCGCTGTTGCTTGCATGTAGCCTCCCTCCCCTTACATAAAGGGCCAACCGGTTTGGCGTATTCTAAACCGCAAAAACAAGCTCTAACAAGAGATTAATGGCTTGAGAGCCTAAACAGGATAAACGACATACAGGGTTCTAACAAACGCATAAGTTTTTAGAAGCTTCTGGGAGAATCCATTGGAAATGCGTAAACTACATAACGACCTAAGTGACACAAAACCGACATCTAAAACTTAACGGCGGCCATGGAATGAAGCGAACGGTGATATTTGCCACTATTGCGGTTCTCCTAATAATAACCGTATCAGCAACTCTGGTTATTGTCAACAATAAGCCACCAGAGACTGACCCCTTCTATGTTGGCGTAACCTACGGCGGAAACAACGTACAAGACGCCAAAACCCTAATCGAAAAGGTCGCAAATTACACTAACCTGTTTGTGCTCCAGTCAGGCGTATTAAAAAATAACGCCACTGCAGTAAACGAGGTAGGCGATTATGCGGTTGCTAAAGGACTGCATTTTGCCGCTTACTTTGACGTTTTAACCTCTGCTGATAAAGCTGAATGGGTAGGCACAGCAAAGCAACGATGGGGAGACATGTTTGCAGGTGTCTATTTGGGTGATGAACCCGGAGGCAAATTTCTTGATGGATTCATTTATTACACAATTGCGCCTGGAGTAATCGTGAACAGATATGAAAATGGCGAAGTGGAGTATCGCGACGGAAACGACTATTCTGCAAATTTTTATCCTGACGGCACAATCTCAGTTCAAAGAAAGAATGAAACCTCAACTTCCAGTGTAGACCCCACTAATTCATCGTTGACAATATCGAGCATGTTAAGCAACACCAAGACGACTACATACAAACCAAACGGTACAATAACAGTAAGAGAAACAATCGCAAACTCAACAAGTAAAGTATACACGGGCGGTCTTCTCTATGGCCACCATGATGCAGGGTATTCACATGAAATATTAAAAGCTGATTTCTATACAATGGAAAATGGCTCCAACCGTATTGCCCAAGAAGAAACTTATCAGCAAGTGGCGAGCAAAAACCCCCTAACTAACTGTGACGGCGCCGCAAACCTCTTTGTAAACAAAACAAGCCTTCCAGTAGCCGATTTAAAGGATCAATGGAACCTCAGCAAAGGCGATTTTCCTGTTTTTACGGCTGATTATGGATTGTACTGGTGGGATTACAAGAGCGGATACGACATGGTGCTTGCAGAATTAGGTTGGAACAATTCTGTTGCTCAAGAAATCGCTTTAGTGCGGGGGGCAGCCAGTTTGCAGGGCAAAGACTGGGGAACAATATTAACATGGAAGTACACACAAGCCCCATACCTTGCTGATCGCGACGAAATTTTTAACCAAATGAAAACCTCCTATGAAAACGGAGCCCAATACGTCATACTATTCAACTATGCAGAAAACATGTCAGGACCATACGGAACCCTGCGAGAGGAACATTTCCAAGCTCTTGAGCGTTTCTGGAACGATGTAGTGCAGAATACTAGCGTTGTGCATGGCGGCATTAAGGCTGAGGCAGCCCTTGTTTTACCTATAAACTATGGTTGGGGTATGCGTCACCCGCAAGACACGATTTGGGGTATGTGGAATGCAAACGAGACTTCGCAGCGAATTTGGAACCGAGTTCAAAGTAGGCTTACCCAATATGGTTCAAAACTAGATGTAGTCTATGAGGACCCCGCTTTCCCAATTACAGGGAAGTACTCGCAGATTTACTACTGGAACCAAACAACATAGACTGTCATTTTCTTTCAATTTGTCGATGAACTCCACATCTGCTAAATCACATTCAAGTTTCTTATAGCATTCTTTCTGGCACGTGTTACGTTGGGTGTTTCCATCTTTAGCTTGCGAGCAAACCTATAACTACAGATTAATGGCTTGAGAGCCTAAACAGGATAATATCCCAATCGGGATATGCATAGGCTCTTACGCTCTATTAGAAACTATGCGCTATCACGACTGTGTATAATCAATAAAATTTAAGAGTAGATAGGTAAATAATAGATAGAAAATGGTTGCTTGCTTTAATGACGAAGCTATCGTGGAGTGCCCCGTATTCAGTTACCAAAAAATCGTTTTCGACTAATGCGACAGGGGTTGAAATGACAGCGAAAAGCAAAGGTATCCTAACGGACAAAGAGATAACGGTTTTTTTTAGTGCTCTTCAGACTATAGATATTGATAAGGTATTGAATTTGGAAAAGTCAGATTACAATCGTTCCACCTCACCATTCACTGGCGATGGCCACTGGCATATATTGGGTGAAGGAAATGATGGAAATTTTTATCGGTTGGAATTTATCTCAAAAACATTAGATAAAAAACAATCCCAACAACACAGGGATAGTAGAGAGAATTACTTACGAGAACAAATTGCTAAAATTGAAAACACATTGGTAAAGGCTGGTCGCTTTGAGGAGGCAGCGATTGAGTATGAATTACTTCAGATGTTCGAGGAAGCTGGAAGGGTAAGATCAGCTGGTAGAACTATTGTTACAAAAACTGTCTCAGTTGATTTAAATCACTTGTTGGATCAAGTAAAAGAAGGTGGAATTGTTTCAGTTTATGCATGCCCTCATTGTGGAGGGAAGCTCAAAGTCGAGAAGAATTCCACCATTGAAAGGCTAAGTGTATGCCAACATTGTAATAATGAGATTCAAGCAATGGATTTAGCTTCTTTCCTTAAAGCTGCTCTTTAATGACTCTGGGTTTAAGTCGCGGTCCTATCTCTGATGGTCTTCCAATAGTTAATTTATGATTAAAATGTATTAACCGTGTACACAGCAGAAAAATGCCGATTCTTTTTTTGTTAGAGGTAGGCTTTGTCGTGGTGGGTGTATTTTATTATCTGAATTGTTGGCGGGTTTTCTGTCACTTGGTATATGAGTACAAATGAGCCGATGTGGACTCGGCGGAGGCCTTCTAGGGGATGTTTTAGGGGTTTGAATTGGTAGGGGTCGGTTAGGATTTGGCTGATTTTCTTGTGTATGGCCTCTAGTTGCGGCCGGTCCTTTTTGAGGAGCTTGTGGAAGGTTTTTGAGACCTCTTCTTCGATTTCAAGGCTGTACAAGAAGTCACTTTAGCCCGTACTCTTCCGCGAAATCCTTAACTTTAACGAATTTACCGTTCTTAGCTGTAGCTTGTAGTTCCTCTACAAATTCGGGTCTAAGTTGGGGTTCAAGTTCACATTCTTCATAGCGCTTGATGATTACGCTTAAGGCTTGGCTTTTATCTTTGAGGCCGAATTTGGCTTTGACTATGTTGATTACGCGGCTATCCCGCTCATCTAGTTCTATGACGTTTTTTACCAATCAATAGCCCCTCCTTTTGCCACGTAATAGCATGTTACACGGAATTATTTAATATGTCGCCAAATAACCGGATTTAACCCTGAAAAATGTTTTAGGTTATGTCAGGTGATGTATTGTTGCATGCAGGCAGGTGTCTGCGTCGGTTGGGTGGCGACTGAAAAACCAAGCGGGTTATTTTTGTAGGGGGTCTTTTATTGTTAGGGTGGTGTTTTTGTAGGTTATTTTTTGGTGTTTTAGAAGTCCTTTGTCATGCGTGTATATGGTTGGGGTTTGGTTTGCAATGTAATTCGCTACTATGAGTGCGTCTCTGCCGCCGAGGTTATGTCGGGCGGAGAGGTTGAGGGCTATTGTGCTGGTTTTTTTGGTTTGGCTGTAAAATTCCGTGTTGAGCATATTTATGATTGTTATCAATGCGTCTGCGGCTTTTTCAGGCAGCCACTTCTGGGAACGCACCAGTGCATGGTATGATTCATGGATTGTTGTCGGGTTAAGAGCAACCTTATTTTCAGGGGTTAATTCCAGCAGCAGATTCTTTAAAACTTCATGTTCAGGGTAAGCATCGTCTAGAACATAGCAGAGGATGTTGGCATCCAAGCCCACAATCATTCACTTTTGCCCCAAATTGATTTCATTTTTTCAGGCGACCAATTCTCAGGTTTGCCAGTTCGTTCATGTTTTGAATTGATGATTTTTCGTAGTTTTTCAACGGCATCCTCTTTTTTGCCTGGAATGATGAGAAAGCCTTCGGGGACCCGTTTTATGGTTGCGGTGTCGCCGATTTCGCCGCGGATTTCTGCTGGAATGCAGATTCTGCCTTTTGAATCTACTTTTATGGTGACTTGCTCGGCTAACTCCATCTTTATCCCACATATGCAGTGGGACAAGTCGGATTTAAAACTTCCCAGAAAAACCCGCCAAACACCTTCTTAAGCACCATGAGGCGTGAGGTTAGAGGCCTATTATGCGCCTGTATTTGCTGTTTTGAATTTGGTTCCGCATTTAGTGCATACGTATGCTTCGATGCAGAAAACTGGGTTTTCAAGTTTTCTTACCGGGTTTTGCAGTGTTGTTTTGCATTTGGGGCAAATAGCCAAACAATAGACACCTTTCACCCTTCTACTGCGCTTTTTTTATAAAAAAGTATGTTGTTACAGTGAAGCGACAACAATTAGTTATAAATTTCCATGACCGCGTCCAATCACTTAGGATTCATACCTTGTCGGGTCCTCTATGCCCGCTTCCCGGAAGGCTTTTTTGCGGTTCACGCAGGACTCGCATCGTCCACAATGCAGCATGCCACCGCGGTAGCATGACCACGTCAACTCAAAAGGCACGCCCAGCTTAGCGCCCTCGCGTATCAAATCTGATTTTTTGCCGCCGCTAAACGGCGCCTCTATCGTGATTTCCCTGCAGGTCCCCAGCTGCGCAGCTTTCTCAAAGGCCCGGTAGAATTCTCTGCGGCAATCCGGGTAGAAGGGTTCGTCGCTGCCCTGTGCGCCATAGAAGATTTTGGTTGCCTCCACGGTGACGGCGTAGGCGACGGCGGCGGAGAGGAAGATGGCGTTGCGGAAGGGCACGATGATGGGGCTGCTGAATTCGCTGGTGAGGGGGATGTCGGGGTTGACTAGGCTGGTGGCGTCGCTGAAGATGTCTTTGAGGGCGGAGAGGTTGATGGTTTTGGTGGCTACGCCGAGTTTCTCCGCGATTTTCTGGGCGCAGGCGGTTTCTTTCACTGCGATTTGCCCGTAGTTGAAGGTTATGGGGTAGATTTGGTATCCCTGCTGGCGTGCCCAGTACGCGACGGTGGCTGAGTCTGGGCCGCCGCTTAGAACAACCACGCATTTCTTATTTTTTGTCATGTCTTTTCTCCTCTTTGGTTTGGTCCTGTCCCGATTAGCCGCTGGATACCCAGTTTCTTAAGTGCCTTAAACAACGCAAACCCGCCCACCACCGTTACCACGAGGTTTCCGAGGAACACGTAGAGTATGCTGAGCGGCAGCGGTATGTTGAAGGGCGCCGAGAGCATCCAGCCCACGGTGGCTCCTAGCACGGCGGAGTAGGCGATGCTGGTGGCGATTACGGTGTAGTCGTTTTGGGTGCGCCTATACACGTAGTAGACGACAAAGGCCATGGCAAAGGACGGTATTGTGTTGAGTAAATCGATTACTCCAAGGGGCGAGGTTAGGTTTCCGATGAAGACTCCAAGGGTATGTCCTAAAACCCCCGCCATGCCCAGTAAAGGCACAGCGCCTAAAAGGGCGTCGGCTACACGCAGGTTAAGCGGTCCAAAAGATAACTGGGGTAACACATTCACTAGCGCTGCATACAGGGCAGCATATAGGGCCATTATGGCTAACTCTTTGGTTTGTATACGCATATTTTTTTGCCTCCCAACTCCGGGTTTTATTTTTTTGGCGCAACGGGTGGGAAGCACCCTCTCACGCGCCGAGGGGCAATAAGCATAATTCTCGCCTAAAAACGTTTAGCAAAAAAAACAGGGGGTGACGCTGTTTTGGGAGATGCGGCGAAATCTTTAATTAATGCCTCATAAAGATAACATGTTGCACTCTTCCTAGTGGATGGCATCCGCAGAACGGAGTTTTAGGGAGTATCAAATATGTCACAAAATAATGTAGCTAGCCAACTAGTCCTTAAAGGAACCACAACTATAGGCGTTGTCTGCAAAGACGGCGTAATTCTCGCATCAGACACCCGCGTTACAATGGGCTTCTATGTTGCGCATAAATTCGGCAAAAAAGTCTACAAAATCGACGAACACATCGGCATGACCATCGCCGGCACCGTCGCCGACGCGCAACGTGTTGTGGACATCCTGATTGCCAACGCGCAGCTCTACAAAGTCAACCTCAACCGCCCCATCCCCATCAGCGCAGCAGCGCGGCTAGTTGCGAATCTCTTGTTCTCTGCCCGCTATATTCCGTTGGCAACGCAGGTTCTTGTCGGCGGCGTAGACGAGACTGGACCCCACGTTTACAACCTTGACCCCTATGGCAGCTTAACTGAGGAAAAGATGGTTTCCACAGGCAGCGGCTCCCCCGTCGCATACGGTGTCTTGGAGGATAAGTACCGTGAAGGATTAACCATCGCTGAAACATTGCCCACCATCGCTAAAGCCGTTAACGCAGCTATGAAGCGGGATGTGGCAAGCGGCAACAGCTACAACATCATCGTTATCGATGGTAACGGCTACAAAGAGTTAAGCCAGGAAGAGAAATCCCAGCTGCTTAATACAGGAAGTTAAAGCCTGTGGCTCGAACTCAAGAGAAAGACAAAGATAAAATCGAGATTAGCCAATATATTCTACAGAAGGTTCCCCGCGAAGCAGAAGTCACCCGCATCGAATACGAGGGACCCATGCTTGCCGTCTACACCAAACGCCCCGAAATCTTGGTGGATCAATCCAGCGTCGTAGCGGAGATAGTGGGTGTTATCCGAAAACGCATCGTCATCCGCCCCGACCCCTCCGTCCGCATCCCCGAAGTGGAGGCAGAGAAAATCACGCGGGAACTCATCACGCCCGAGGCTGAAATCACCGACATAAACTTCGATCCCAGCCTAGGCGAAATCATCATAGAAACCAAAAAACCCGGCTTGGTCATCGGCAGAAACGGCGCGGTACTTCAGGAAATCATGCGGAAAACCAAGTGGCGACCCCATGTATTGCGCAGCCCACCTATCAAATCCAAAATTGTCACTCACATGCGTCATTATCTCCACTCGGAAAGCAAGGAACGCGAACGTATCCTTCGCACCGTGGGCGAACGCATATTCCGCCCCAAAACCTACGACGTCGGCGACATCCGCATGACGGTGCTTGGCGGCGCACAAGAGGTGGGTCGATCGGCTTTTCTGGTGAAGACCCGCGAAAGCAGCGTGCTTCTGGACTGCGGTATCCACCCTGGCTCTAACAGGCCCTTTGAGTCTTTCCCCCGTTTTGACTGCCCCGAATTCGAAATTGACTCGCTTGACGCCGTGGTGATTAGCCATGCACACCTTGACCACTGCGGATTGGTGCCGTTCCTCTACAAGTACGGTTACGACGGACCCGTCTACTGCTCCGCGCCAACCTCTAACCTTATGACTATGCTGCAACTCGACTACCTCGACGTCGCCAACAAGCAGGGCGTCACCCCCCACTACGACCAAAAAGACGTCCGCGAATGCGTGCTCCACACGATTCCACTGCGCTACGGCGTAGTCACCGACATCGCCCCCGACATCCGCCTCACTCTCCATAACAGCGGACACATCTTAGGCGGCGCCATGGTGCATCTGCACATCGGCGAGGGACTCCACAACATCGTTTACACCAGCGACTACAAGTTTGGGCGCACGATGCTTTTGGAGGCGGCGGCAACAGAGTTTCCCAGAATCGAAACCGTCATCACTGAATCCACCTACAGTGGACCCGACGACATCGTGCCCAGCCGCGTTGAAGCCGAAGAGGCGCTTTCCCGAGTCATCAACCAGACCTTGGAGCGTAAAGGCAAAGTTCTCATTCCAGTGCCCGCCGTGGGCCGCGCCCAGGAAATCATGCTTGTCATCGACGGCTACATGAAGCGGGGCATGATGAAGGAAGCCCCAGTGTTTCTGGAAGGCATGATCAGCGAAGCCACAGCCATCCACACCGCCTACCCCGAATATCTAGGCCGAGAAGTACGCCACAGCATCCTCCACGAAGAAGTTAACCCCTTCCAAAGCGACTACTTCACCATCGTCGATCACCCCAGCCAACGCGGCAGCATCATGGAGGGCGAACCCTGCATCGTGCTGGCTACCAGCGGCATGCTTGAGGGCGGACCCGTCATCGAGTACTTCAAGAACTGGGCTTCTGATGAACGTAACCAAATCATCTTTGTCAGCTACCAAATCGAAGGCACCATGGGCCGGCGCGTGCAGAAGGGCATAGGCGAAGTCACCATGATGGATAACGAGGGCAAGATGGTTGCGCTCAGCGTCAAGTTGGGCGTAAACACCATTGAGGGCTTCAGCGGCCACAGTGACCGACGCCAACTAGTCAATTACCTGACGCATCTGAATCCTAAGCCTGAACGCATCTTTGTGGTACACGGCGAAAAACAGAAGACACTCAACTTCGGCAGCTTCCTAGACAACAAAGTCGGCATAACCACCGTGGTACCAAACACATTAGAAACCTTTAGGCTGCTGTAGGCAGCGGCTTGGTGCTAGCGACTGGCGCTGGAGTTTTCTCCCGCCAAATCCTCACTGTTTTAGGACAAATAACCACGCGTTCCTCGCCTAGCCTTGCGATGTCGCCGCCGCTGGCTTCCGCGAACTGGAAAAGATCATTCACGGCGGTTTTCACGTCCTCGATGCTTTTACCTGCAAGGGGCGTGACACGTAGAATGATGATGTTGCCGTTGCCCACTTCTTCTTTGACGCTTTCCACATCGGAGAGGTCCTTGAGGGGCATGGCTTTAAGGTAAGTTTTGTTTGCCACTTCAGGTTTAGGCTGCTCTGCCTCTGGCTCGACAGCTGCTGCTTGGGGCTGTGGTTCTTGGGCTGCTGGCTGAACAGTTTCTGATGGCGCTTGGGGGGCTGCTTCTGTTTCCACAGGGACCTGAGGCTCCATTTGGGGCTCTGCTTCGGGGGTTTGCTGGGGGTCCGCGGCGGCTTCAGGTGCGGCTTCTATGATGGGTTCTGCTGGCGCTTCAGGCTGAGTTTCTGTTTGAGGAGCCACTGCTGGCGTCTCTGGTTCGGGTTCCTTTTTTTTGTGGAATAGGTTGAACGGCAAATTATTCTCCTCGCAATCATCTATTTAGTGGCATGTGCAGTTAAGCCTTTCTTACTTTTATGCCCTGCGATTACGAGGCTAGATTGTTGCCACCACAATATTTGATTTTTGCTTGATAGCTTTTTTTCCGGTAAACAAAAAGAGCCATGAACCTGCTTGTTTATCTTCTGGGGGCTTAACGGGGCAAGTTGCTTTTGGTTTCCTGCGTTTGTTTTGGTTTGCAGATTGACCTAGTGAGTTTTGTAGGATAAAATCGAAACTGGAGCTGATTCATAGGCTATTTAGGTGAACAGGACTATGAGGTTGTTAACGACCACCACAATCAGAAATCCAAGCAGCCCCGCGTAAACCGCTTTTATCCCCAAGCTTGAGTAACGGAAACTGCGGGTGGTTTTATCCTGTGTTTGACTGATGATTTTGCGAGCGAGCAGATAGGAACCGGCGATGCCGACGGTTGCGCCAAGCTTCACCACCATAAAGACAGGTACATTGCCCACGATGCCTACCAGGAAGGGATTGAGCTCGTAGGCGCCGAAATATACGGTGCCGATAACGGTAGTTACACAGTCCAAGGTGCCCATCACTAGAAGCACCAGAATTGGCAGCGCTGCTGTCTTAGGGTGAAACATAGCCTTCTCCTTTTTCAACTCTAATGTGGCTTCAACGCTTAAGAACTGCTATTACAGGAATCGATATATGCCTATATAAAACAAATCCGCCGCCTGCCCAGCTATACAACAAATAGTTTGCCCGTAAACGGTTTAGGCTGCCTGATAGAACCGACGATTTGCGTTATGCTTATCTTTCAGAATGCCTGTTTAGCTTGGAGAGATTCTCAGTGGAACCCCAAACTCCCCCGCCGCAGCAAGAAACAGAAGAAAAAAGAGTCGATTTCAAGTTTCCACTGCTGATTCTAAGAACAAAGCGGTTCGCCCGCGTCTTCGAAACCCTGGGCAGGATGCGCGGCGTAAAATATGTATCCTGGCTTTTCCTCATCTTTGTTCCCTTCGTAGCCGGCATAGCCCTGTATCTGCTGCTAAACAGCCTCGTCGCCACCATCACTAACCCGCTGGTTGGGCAGGTAGCCAGAGAATTAGGGCCCGGCGCTGTTCTGCTGTTACCCGGCTTAAACCCGATGCTACCAATCGTTTATGGCTGGCTCGCCATAGTCGTCGCCATCGTGATTCATGAAGGCGCCCACGGCGTCATCGCCAGAAACGTAGATTTACGCGTCAAATCAAGCGGGCTGCTGTTCTTCCTAATTATCCCCATAGGTGCCTTCGTAGACGTCGATGAAGAGCAAATCAAGACCGCGCGGGCCCGACGCTCACTTAAAGTAATGGCGGGAGGCGTCGGCGGAAACGTGCTTGTAGGCGTGGTTTGCCTGATTGGTCTCTTATTAGTCGTGGGCAGCTTAGCCCCAATCGTTGATGGCGTCTACATAAGCCAGGCAACCGATGGAATGCCCGCTCAAGCTGCGGGGCTAAAGGCCGAGGACATCCTGGTTTCCATTGACAACGTAACCATCACTGACTCTGCGGGGCTACGGGAGTATCTTGACGCTAAAACAGCTGGGGACCTCGTGGAGGTGATTGTGGCTAGAGGCGACCAATGGCAGATTCGCTACACCACAACCTTAAACCTCACCGTATCGGATAACCGCACTGTACTCGGCGTGATGGCTGGGGACTTAATGACGCATGAGCGCCTACAGACCTATAGGTCATTCTCCCTAGACAAGCTGGCACTCTACATTGTGCCGCCGACGTTGGCTTCCGCGGTTGTGCCCTACTCTGACTCGATGGCGCCCTTCTACACCAGCCCAATACCTGGCTGGCAGATACTGGCTAATGCGCTGTTCTGGATTTGGTTTGTCAACTTCAACGTCGCCATATTCAACGCGTTGCCCCTCTACCCCTTGGACGGCGGCAGAATCTTCGACATCACCCTCAAACGGTTCGCAGGCAAACGACTAAGCGAGAAAACAATCCGTCTAATCACCGTCGGCGTCTCATTCACTTGCGTGGCGATTGTGGCGCTGGGCATTATTTTGCCCTTCCTCCTCTAAGCAGCCATCCACGTGCCCTCTGCTTTATGGCGGTTGCTTGCCGACTTTCTGATAAAACTGCATGGATTCTGCACATAAGCCTTATATTTTCAAAAATAAACCTCTTTGACTGAAGGTTACCCATTTGCACAAAAAACTCTTGATTCCGGGTCCCACCGAAGTAAGCAAAGAGATGCTCCAAGAGCAAACCCACCATCTGATTGGTCACAGAGAAAAAGAATTCTCCGACCTATACGGAGGAATCACAGATAAAATCACAAAATTCTTCCAGTTAACAGCCGACTGCAAACCCACCGTAACCACAGGCTCAGGCACGCTTTGGTTTGACATAATCGGCAGAAGCATCGTTAAAGAGAAGGCGCTTGCATGCGTCAACGGCGCATTCTCCAAACGCTGCGCGCAAACCCTCAGCGCATGTGGCAAAGCAACCGATGTCCTTGAAGTCGAGATGGGCAAAGCCATAAAACCCGACATGGTCGCGGAGAAGCTTGCCGCGGGCAAATACGACACCCTAACGGTATGCCACAACGAAACCAGCACAGGCGTCAGAAGCCCAGTTGCCGAAATCGGCAAGATGGTTAAAAAGGAATTCCCAGACGTCATCTTCGCGGTCGACGCGGTTTCCTCGATGGCGGGCGATAAGACCTTGCCCTCCGAATTCAACTGCGACATCGTCTTTGGCAGCACCCAGAAATGCTTCGCGCTTCCCCCCGGCTTAGCCGTGGCTCTTGTAAGCGACCGCGCCATCCAGCGGGCAACACAGGTACCAAACCGCGGCGCATATACTGACCTGGTGGACATCTTTGAGTTCGAAAAGAAACACCAAACCCCCTTCACCCCCAACGTCTCGCTACTCTACGCCCTCAACAAACGCATGGATTTGCTGCTTGAAGAAACATACGATAAAGTCTATCAGCGCCACCTTGACATGGCAAACTACACCCAAGCCTGGGCTAAGAAGCACTTCAGCATGTTCCCCGAGGCAGGCTACGAATCCATAACGGTAAGCTGCATCAACGCAAACGGCAAAGACGTCAAAGCCCTAAACAATAAGCTGGGTGAACGCGGCTACCTGATTTCCGCTGGCTACGGCAACCTAAAGGACAAGACCTTCCGCATCGGCCACATGGGCGAATGGACCCTAGCAGGCATTAAGGACGTAATCGCGAACATCGACGACATTTGGGGATTGCAGTGACCATAAAAATCCTCGTAAGCGACAAAATCGCTGACGAAGGCATAAAACTGCTTGAAAAAGAAGGCTACGCTGTCACGCGGGGATGGGACATACCCAAACCTGACCTCTCCAAAGTCATCGGCGACTACGATGTTCTCATCGTGCGCAGCGCCACCAAAGTTAAAGGTGAACTTTTGGAGAACGCCAAGAAGCTACGTGTCATCGGCAGGGCAGGCGAAGGCTTAGACAACGTGGATTATGAGCGGGCAAAGCAGCTGGGCATAAGCCTAGTTAACACCCCCCATGTTTCCTACGAGAGCGTAGCGGAACTCACCATGGGTCACATGATTGCCCTTGCCCGCAACATCGTACAGGGAACCCTTACCCTAAGAGAGGGCAAATGGGAAAAAGAGAAGCTTATGGGCAGAGAAATCAACGGCAAAACCCTGGGGGTAATCGGCTGCGGCTACATCGGCAAAGACGTGGAGCGGCTGGCGTTGGCTTTCGGCATGAAAGTCATCGTTGTCGAGGAATGCGTGCATGACCGCTTTGTGCCGCTGGCGGAGATGCTGCCTCAGGCGGACTTCATCACATTGCATGTTCCTCTTACACCTAAAACCAAGCATCTGATTGGACCCGCAGAATTCGCCCTCATGAAGACGGGCGTATGCATTGTGGACTGCAGCCGCGGCGGAGTCATCGACCAAGCATCCCTCTACGAGGCGCTGGTCTCGGGTAAAGTCGCAGGCGCCGCGCTTGATGTCTTTGAGGAGGAGCCCCCCAAAAACAGCAGGCTCCTCACATTACCCAACGTGATCGCGACGCCGCATATGGGGGCGCAAACCTTTGAGGCGCAGCATCGGGCAAGCCTGCAGATAGCCAACAACGTTATAGGCGCCCTTGAGAAACTGAATCTATGAGTTGACGCATGCTTGGTGGATATTCGACCCTTTAAAGCCATAACTTACACGCCAAAAGCCGGCGACCCCAAAGACCTCATTACGCAGCCCTACGACAAAATCGATGTTGCAGAACAAAAAGAGTACTATGCGCTTTCAAATTACAATTTCTGCCGCCTTATTCTGCCGCTGGAAGATGACAAATACGCGGTGGCGAACCAGCGCATCGAGCAGTGGCTAAAGGAGGGCGCGATGACCAAGCAAACTCAGCCGGCGGTTTTTGTGTCCCGCCAAGAATTCATCCTTAACGGCAAAGCTTATCAGCGCACAGGCATCATTGCGGCGCTGCGGCTCTACCCCTACAGCGAGAACATGGTGTTCCCCCATGAAGCCACCTACAAGGCACCTAAAGCTGACCGACTTAACATGCTGCGGACGGTGCAGAAGGATTTGGAGCCTGTGTTTTTGATGTATCAGGACCAAAAAGAGGAATCTGTCCGCTGGATGGAGGCGGTTGCGGAGTCGGAGCCGATGATACAGGTAACTGACGCGTTAGGCGTGCATCATACGGTATGGCGGGTATCTGACCCCCAGAAAATCGGTGCGTTGCAGGCTATTTTGAAGCCTAAACCCATGGTTATCACCGACGGCCACCACCGCTACGAAAGCGCACTTGCCTACCGCGACGAGATGCGCGCCAAAACCGGCTGCACAGGCGACTGCGCCTTCAACTTCTACATGTGCTACATGGTGCCCGTGCAGGAGGAAGGCTTAATCGTGCTGCCTACCCATCGACTGCTAAAAAACTACAAACTAACCCCTGAGTTGCTGCATGCGTTTCTGTTCTTCTTTGACCTCTACCCAGTAGCCCCCACAGTCGAGGGCATCGAGGAGTTTTTGGCCAGCCACCAACGCGAGCATGTCTTCTGCGTCTACGACGGCGCAAAAGCCTATGGGCTCCAGCTTAAGCATGACACGGCAGTCTACGACTTCGTGAACGCCAACGTAAGGAAGGAAACCAAAATCTTCGACGTAGTTATTCTGCGCGATATCGTTTTCCGCTTCATTCTTAAAACCGGCGAGTTATGCATCGACGAAAACATCATGTACATCCGCTGGACCAAGGCGGCGATGGAGAAGGTGAACCGCGGAGAAGCCAGCATCGCCTTCATGGTGAATCCGGTGCCCGCTAAAACCATAGCTGAAATCGCGGTGCAGCATGAGATGTTGCCTGAGAAATCCACGGATTTCTATCCTAAGCTGGTGTCGGGGCTGGTTCTGATGGATGTTTCTGTGCACGAAAAATTGTAGAGCTGCCGTGTTAGGGCTTTGATGCAAACTGTTATTTAGTTCAACCGTTGAATAGTAAAACCATAAAGAAGGAGAATACCCCATAATGACTGAAGTAGAAAAACCAGCTTCTGTACCTGAACAGATTAAACCTACCTCTCGATATGTTGCAGAACTCATCGGAACCATGATTCTGGTGTTTATCGGCTGTGGCAGCGCAGTGGCAGCAGGCGGCTTCATAGGAACACAATTCGCTTACCTAAGTATCGCTTTTGCCTTCGGTATTGCCGTGTTAGCGATGGTTTACGCCCTCGGCGGAATCTCAGGTTGCCACATAAACCCCGCAATCACCATTTCCATGCTGATCGCCAAAAAAATTAGTGCTAAAGACGCTGCATTCTACATTGTGGCTCAATGCGTCGGTGCAGTAATCGGTGCAGGCATCCTATACGGAATCGCTGTCGGCACTGCCCGCTTCAACATCGCTATTTCGGGGCTAGGCCAAAACGGGTGGGGCCCAACCTATAACGGCGGATACGACTTGACCTCCGCATTAATCGCTGAAATCGTCTTGACCTTCATCTTTGTGCTGGTGGTTCATGGCTCAACGCACCAACGTGTTCCAAAAGGCTTCGCGGGACTATCCATCGGCTTAGCACTGGTAATGGTTCACATCGTCGGCATAGCAATAACGGGGACATCGGTGAATCCTGCCCGAAGTTTAGGTCCAGCGGTTTTCGTGGGCGGATTAGCAATCGAGCAACTATGGCTGTTCTGGGTGGCTCCGATAATCGGCGGCATTTTAGCGGCACTGGTATGGAGAGCCTTCAAGTAACTCCACACCACTTTACCAATTTTTTTCTTTATTTAATAAATTTGGTGGGTTGCCGCTTGAAGCGTTTCTTGCAGACTAAACTGCAGAAATGGTAGGTTTCGCCCTCGTAAGAAATTTTAAATTTTGCGGTGTTCTCGTCTAGAACTGCTCCGCATACAGGATCTCTCATTGACATTATTTTTTGTGCTGCCTCAATGCATCATTCTCTTTTCTGCCTTTTATGGTTAGTGGTAGCTTTTTCTGTAACAGCCCTGAAGAAATCGGTTATTTTCCTGAAAAACGGTTGAATTACGTCTATTTTGTCGCTGCTTCAGGGTATCCTACACGAGCTTTCTAAGAGGACTTAGCTATGGCTGATTTAGTCTTCTTCCGCGTCCTCTTTCGCTAACTCGTCGGCTATACTGTCGTCATGGCTAATGGCGTTTCTGCGGGTGGCCTTCTTAGCCGGAGGCTCCTGTTCGTGCCCAATCATGAAGCCCTCTTCCGCCGCCGTTATCTCATCGTCATCTAGCATTTCCTCTCGGGTGCCCGTGTCGTAGATGTCGTCTGTTTGTTCTTCTCTCTCCTGCTGGCTTAGGGGTGGACCATCATAGAGGTATGGGGGGGCTTTTTTGGCTTTATTTTTACTCATGTTTATAACCTCGACTTGGACGTTTTAGCTCTTCTTTTACAGAGAAAACCGAGATTGCTTTTAACGGTATGTGATAGCGACTTCACAGTCACAAAGCTTGATTTGGGGTTTGTCAAGAAAACTTGACTAAACCGCCGCTGTTTAGTTCAGAAACTTTGACAATAAAGCTTTTTACGCACCTCAGCGCTCATAGCCTTTTGGGCTTTAAAGCATGAAATCGTTGGGGACGAAAAGCTCAGGTGGAATTTTCTTATCAAAAAATACAAGGTTCCTTATAAAGACAATCGTTGTTTTATCGGCCTGTTTAGTTCTTGCTTCTCCAGTGTGGTTATTTAGGGCTCAAGCCGCCGGCCCCTCCGGCTACCAGACCGTGGATAGCACATATGGCGTTGGCTACTATGCTTCGCTGGCGATGGATTCGCAGGGAAACCCCGCTATAAGCTACTACGACGCCGTCAATCAGGATGTTAAATACGCCCACTGGAACAACCAAAGCTGGGATATACAAACAGTAGATTCCCCTGGCTTCACAGGGCTTTTCACCTCCTTGGTGTTCGACTCAAACGATAATCCCCAAATCAGCTTCTACGGGCAAAATGCTTTGAAGTATGCAAAATGGACCGGCAACCTTTGGAATCCTTGGGACATTGAGGTGGTGGATGTCAGCGGCAACTTTTCCTCTTTAGCGCTTGATTCCAACGGTAACCCCTGCATAAGTTACTACAGCGCCCAGACCTGTGACCTCAAACTTGCCCGCTGGACAGGCAGCGAGTGGAATCTGACAACCATCGATTCACTGGGGGACGTTGGCCAATTCACCTCGCTAAAAGTAGCTGCGAACGGCACTGCCTACATAAGCTACTATGACGTGACCAACGGCAACCTCAAGTTTGCATCTCAGAACCGCACCGGCGGCCTGCGGATACAAACCGTAGATAACTCCTCCGCCAACGTGGGGCAGTATTCCTCTTTAGCAATGGATAAAAACGGCACCGCCTACATCGCCTACTACGACGCTACAAACCGCCAGCTGAAATATGCAAAATCTACCCCTACAGGCTGGAATATCCAAGTTGTTGATTCAGGCAACGTGGGCGCGGACTGCTCGGTGGCAGTCGATAACTTAGGCAACGTTCACTTCACCTACACCGATAACAGTACCGCTCATACGCTTCGATATTCTATTCAGTATGCGAACTCCACGTGGCTTAGGGGGATGAGTTTTCTTTTAGCTGGTTCCCTTGCGGAATATACGAATGGACCTCTGGCGTTTACTTCGCTGAGGGTCGACGCAGACGGTAAAGCCCTCCATGTCGCATACCATGATTATATCGAAAAAGACCTAAAGTACTTCACATTCACTGTATCCTTTGGGTCGGGCGGAGACCTAAGTGTTGTTCGACCCGACATCTCCTTGGCGGTTAACCCTAACCCTGATGTAGTTAACAACTCCGTTATAGTCACCATAAATATGCCTGCTCCCCCCGCAACCTACAGCTTCACTGGGATACATCTGATAATAGGCTACCCCAACGGATCATTTGCTAACCTGGGCCCCTACAGTACAAGCACCGGCGCGGTTGCCCCAATATCCTTCACTCCAAGGGAAATCGGAGTCTATACTCTACAGGCAACATACTCGCCTGGCCAAGTTTTCGTTGTCAACAACAGCAACTTCTACTATTTGCCCAGCGCCAGCAGCCTCGTTTACCTCAACGTCACCGATGTTCCCCCAACAGAAGTCAACACAACCCTGGCTTTATCTGTCACCCCCAACCCTGACATGGTTAACCAAACAGTCACCATCAACATGGCAGTAACACCTACTCCACCCGCCGGAAACACCTACAGCGGCATCTTGCTCCAAATAACCTGCCCCAACGGCACAGTCGCCTACCCCTATGGCCCTTTTAACTCCAGTGGATCCGGCGCAGTTCCCCCCATCAGCTTCACTCCCACCCAAGTCGGCACCTACCTTCTGCAAGCCTTCTTTCCCAGCCAACAATTCAAATCAGGCAACAACAGCACTCTCTATATGCCCTCAGCCAGCAACATAGTGCCCTTAAACGTGATCGACGGAACCACAACCATGACTTTAGATGTCACCCCTAACCCCGATGTAATCAACCAGCCCGCCGCATTCACCATCACCGTTTCGCCTTCTCCGCCTGCAAGCGAAGTCTTCACGGGCATAACCCTTCAGGTTACCTACCCCAACGGCACAATTACAAATCAATCCCTCGCCTCCAACAACGCAGGCATCACGCTTGGCATCTTCACTCCCCCAGAAACTGGCACCTATATCCTGCAGGCTTTCTTTGAGGGTCAAGCCTTCACCAGCGTTACCTACGCCAAGGCATCCAGTAACATCGTAACTTTACAGGTCACTAACGCCACTGAACCCACGCCCACTCCCTCGCCTGCCCCCGGAGGCAGTTCAGGGGACAGCAGCAGCTCATCGTCTTCTTCCTCGTCGAAAGCAACTACCTTGACGACGCCAACACCCACTCCGGCTCCTGAGGAAGAGGATCCGACCCCGATTGAAACACCAACGCCTGAGCCCACACAGCGTAAGGTCTTCCTAGATGGTCCCTATGCGCTTGCTCAGGTTGTGTTGATTGCTGTGGTGCTGTTTTTTGTCTGCTTAGGCGTCATGATTGTGCTCAAGCGGTGGGAATAGCTGTCTTTCCATCGAGGGGTATCTGTTCAATCAGCGCCTGGGTTTTTAACATTTTCTTGGCAAAACAACCATGCCCTTTTAGTTTGCAGCCCCAGGAGTCACTGGGCATTTTCTGGTGGAGTGCAGTTAACTTAAAGAACAAGCAACAAATATACTAACCACCAAAATCAGCAACGGGGAAAGTGGTGTAAGCAGCAAGTGTCACAAGCAACATTCGAGGAAATGAGCGCATCTGACTTTTTCTACCGCAACCGCGACATCGCCGGCCTCTCAAATCCGTCACGCAGCATCTTCGTCGCCATACGCGAAGCCGTCGAAAACAGCTTAGATGCCGCAGAAAGCGAAAGAATCCCCCCGGATATTTACGTGCGCTTATCCTTCGAGGCAGAGGCAACAAAAGACACCCAAGTTTACAAGCTACGCGTAGAAGACAACGGCAGCGGCATCGCGCCACGCTTCATACCCTCCGCCTTCGGCCAAGTTCTCTACGGCAGCAAATACAAGCTTAAACAGGCCCGCGGCACCTTCGGTTTAGGCGGCAAAATGGCGGTGCTTTATGGGCAAATCACAACGCATCAGCCAGTCACGGTTACCTCCAGCACGGGCCAAGAGAAAATTTACATTTTCAAGTTGATGATTGACATCCAGCGGAACAAACCCATAATTCTGGACCGTAAAGTCCTCATCAACAAGAACAACTGGCGTGGAACAATCATCGAATTCAGCCTCGAAGGCGACTACCTGCGGGCTATGCCAAAAATCATCGAGTACTTCAAGCAAACCGCCATGGTTAACCCCTACGCCAACCTCACCTTCGTAGACCCAAAGGGCAGACTCTACAAGTTCACCCGGGCAACCACCGCCATGCCTGAGCCCCCCAAAGAAACCATGCCGCACCCCTACGGCGTAGACGTTGAGTTGCTGCAGAGGCTCATCCAAATCACCGAATGCACCACGATGTCTACGTTTCTGAGGCAGCATTTCCACCGCGTCGGCGAAATCACCGCACAGAAATTCCTTGAATTCGCCGCGCTTCCGCCCGCTAAAAACCCCAAAAAGCTCACTCATGAAGAAATCGTCAGGTTGATGCAGAATCTTAAGCGCTACAAGGATTTCTTGCCGCCTGACGCAAGCTGTCTTTCGCCGCTGGGTGAAGAACTCCTCAAGGCAGGTGTAGCTAAGGAGCTTAACCCCGAGTATCTTGTGGTGCATCAGCGTAAACCCAGCACCTACGCGGGGCATCCCTTCATCGTGGAGATGGCTATGGCCTACGGGGGAGGCGTGCCTAAACGGGGCAACTTTGTCATTTACCGCTTCGCAAACAAAATCCCGCTGCTCTACGACGAAGCCAGCGACGTATCATACCGCGTTATTTCAGCCATGAATTGGCGCCGCTACAAGGTGCAACCCGACATGCCCATCGCCATCGTCGTGCACATATGCAGCACCAAAGTGCCCTACAAAACCGTGGGCAAAGAATTCATCTCCGACCGCCCCGAGGTCCGACGGGAAGAAGCCAACGCCATACGCGAAGTGGCACGGCAAATTCAGCATTTCCTCGCGCGGCAGGAACACGTGCATAACGAGAAGAAGCGGCTGGGCATCTTCAGCAAGTATCTGCCTAAAATCGCCGAGTTCTCCACCACGCTGGCGGGGGAAACCCAAAAACCTGACATAGAAAAATTATTGAAGAGTGTACAGAAGTATGGCGCAGAAGAAGGGTAAGATAACCGAGAGAAAACAGGAAGTCCTCAATGGCCTAAAGAGCTTTGGCAGCCAAATCTACAATCAACTCGAAGCAGGCCAATTCCCAACCGTTAACATGCCCAGCCGCAGCACCGAAAACATAACCTACGACGAACACCTGCGCCAGTACATTCTGGGCGAAAAAAGCGTCGGCAGAAGCGCCCGAAACATCCGCCACATCAAACCCTTCACGCAGCTAGCCTGGGTGGCAATGTTCAGCAACGAATTGACGAGTCAACGTAAAACCAGCACGCTAAGAGACGTCTACTACTCCGCGCAAGCTTACGAGATGACCTTCTCTGACCAGCAGGAATCAAACAACATCATCACAGACCTTGAGACCCTCAGCGGCTTCGCAAGGGAGGACTTTAACATTTTCCCCGAGGAACGCAGCGCAATTTTTGGCGACCTCGAAATCGGCTACACTGTACCAGGCTACGAAGGCAAAACCGTGAACCTGACCAGCCACCCCGACGGCGTCCTCATCGGCCCCGCAGTCACCTCATCGGAGTTCATTAAAACCAGCGCCGACAAAGTCATAGCCATCGAGAAAGGCGCCCTCTTCACCCGATTCATCGAAGAAAACGTCCACAACAAACACAAATCCCTGCTTATCTCCTGCGGTGGACAAGCTCCAAGGCAAACCCGCAGCTTCATACGCCGCCTCCACGACGAACTCAACCTCCCCGTCTACATCCTCACCGACGGCGACCCCTGGGGAATGCACATCGCCCAAGTCATCATCAGCGGCTCCGCCAACGCCGCGCACCTGCGTGAACTCAACACGCCCGACGCGGTCTGGAGTGGAGTTTGGGCAAGCGACATCATCGAATACAAGCTACCCACCGACCCCCTTGACGAAGTAGACATCAAACGCCTCTACGAACTCCAGAAAGACCCAAGATACCAAAATGACCCGGTGTGGCAGCGTGAAATCAAAACTTTCCTAAAGATCAAGCGTAAGACGGAGCTTGAAGCTTTCAGCAGATACGGGTTAACCTACATCGTGGACGAGTACTTGCCTACAAAACTGGATCAGAAACCCAAAGAGGCCGCCGGTAAAACTGGCAAGAAAAACAGTTCCTAACCAATGAGCCCTCCGCATAACCCAAAACCGGGGGCATAGTCGCCTCCTCCTAAGGGGCATTGGCTTGTTTTAAAGTTAGCCTAGAAAGCGAATAGTTTATCAGCGCAGCCGACCGTAAGAGCCTACTGGTATAGAATGCCAAACCAACGCAATCAATCTGCAAGCGAAACCTTGCCGCGTTCGCTCTTTGCGCCTCAAAATGACCCCCGCGCTGACCTTCGAGAGATGGTGGACGCGGTTTTTTCAGATCGCCTCATGATTTTCTTATCCTTAATTATCGTGCCCATGCTTTTGGTTCCTATATTCTTCCAGCTCAACGATTCAGTGCTGGTTTTTCTTGAAATCTGCGACTGGATAATTGTCCTGCTCTTTGTCGCCGAGTACCTAACCAAGCTTTATGTGGCAGAGGACCGCTGGAGACACTTCAAATCATCCTGGCACATAGTGGACTTGCTCATTATTGTTTTGCCCTTCGTGCAGTACCTGCCCCTGCTCCAACTCACCCTAACCGGTTCCCCCTCGCTTCTGTTGCGGCTGCTTAGGCTGCCCCGAGCTATAGCGGTGGGCGGCAGAGCAGTTGCGGGAAGACGGGCAGGAGGCAGCATCGCGTTAGAATCTAAAGAAATGTTTCCTGAAACCCTCATCCGCCAAGTAGACTCTGAGTTGGAGCCTAAGACCCTCTCGTGGAGCGAGTTTAGAGAGCATTTAGCAGACTCGACATGCGAGGAATGGATTGACCTACAGCACGTTTCCGACGAAGGCTTCCTGGAACTCAGTCGAGTGCTAGGAGTCTCTGAGCTGCATTTTAAAAGCAACTTGGTTGACGACATTTTTCCGCACATCGATTACGTGGCGAAATCTTCCTTTATTTTTCTGCAGCGGGGTAAAATCCAGTATCCTGAGCATGCAGGCAAAGACTTTGTTATTTCCCGTTTGGGTTTAATTGCCATATGTAACGGCACCAAAGTCATCACCGTATCTCGGCACAGCACGGCTATCCTTGAAAACATCCTGCCCTCGCTTAAGCAACGACGAGACATCGACGCTTTTGCGGTTCCCGTACTCTATAGCCTCCTTGATTACATGCTAAGCGGTTACCGCTCGGTGCTCTCAGAAATCGAAATTGAATTACTCAAAATCAGCGCTACCCCCCGCTCTAAACTTCCCAAGGACTTCCTCGAACGCATCTACCAACTTGACAAAGAGGTCTCTCGGGTGGTGTCTAATTTGCTGCATTTTAAGGATATGCTAAGCGTCATCATATCCCGTAAGGTTCCTCTAGCCGGCTTCGATGAGGACGGGGAAGAGGCGTTTCATGTGCTGCAGGACAGCGCCGCCTACCTTAACGAGATATCGCATGATTTAATCGAGAATTTACGCTCCATCATCGACCTCTACATTAACCAAACGTCATTTGAGACTAACCGTATTCTTAAAATCCTCGCGGTTGTGACCTCCATTTCGGTGATCCCCTCGGCTGTCAGCGGCGTTATCGGCGCGAACCTGCTGGATGTGCCTTATGGCGCTTTTCTTTGGCAGGTAAGCTTTGTTATCGCGATTTGTATGGCTTTTGCGGCTTACAGTTTTGTTAAGTTGGGTTGGCTTAAAACTTAGCGCGTTAGGGCGTTTTCGGTTGTTTTTTTGTTTTGCTATCCTCTTAATCCATGATAAGGCATATATATTTCGCTGTGACAAATAAACACCATTTGTCTGCCAAGAGAGAGGACAGTGGATGGTACAGCAGGACTCAAAACAACAGCATCAAAACGAAACCACAAATAGACACTGTGTTTTTCAGAAAAAACACACCTTTCGATGTCTCAAAAATAATAACGCCTGCGATTACCCCGACCAACACATAGCCTGCCCGAGCTATCAACCTAAACCATCCAACGCCCGAAGTCCACTCTACGCCGGAACGAAAATCGGAGAATGCGACATCTGCAAAGCAACCAAAGAAGTCCTTTGCCTAAAGTATGGTTTCACCTTATGTGAAAACTGCTTAACGATATGTGCTGCAATACTTGATCAACTGCTAATCAACCAAAAAACCCCGCCAAAAAGCAAGGCCACCGGTAGACAAGACAGCAAACCCCAAACAATGCTTAACGAGGTTTAACTAATGCGCGTGCTCACGAATACTATAGACAAAAAGAGCAGCACACCTGAAATTGAGCAAGATACGGCTGCACTCATCAAAAAAGGCGGAAGAAAATTCTTAACCACCCTCAAGCAGAAAGCTCTCCGAGCTAACAATTCATGGTTCCGCGTTCTGCCGCTTGATAAACGACGATTCATCGACGCGGTCATCCAAACCGTTGACAGAGTACACAGCTCTCTGCTGCTAAAGATCCTTACGCCCCTGGCTGAAAAACTAATGAAGGCAATAGGGGGCCTCCAAGGGTTAATGGGGCAGTTATTCTACGGCATGCAAACCTACGGGCGCCCTCTAGCACAACGTGTAAGTGCTGTAGCCTCAGGATGGGGAAACAAAAACGCTGCTAAATGGGCAACCGATGTTGCCTTCATACGGTACCTCACCGTTATCGAGATGAATAATCTATCCATATTCAAAGTGGCAAATAAGTAACCATGGTTTCAGCTCTAAAAAGCGCAAAAGTGCAAGGTGTGAAAGGGTCGAGCGGAATCACTCCTCTTTATACTCTTGAACTCCACCGTGATGAAACCCCACAAAACCAAAATGCACTCAGAAGACGCGATCTAACCTTAAACAGAAAGCTCATGAATCAACTTTGATCGTTAGCAAAACCCCCCTGCGCTTAACCTTAGGCGGTGGCGGCACAGACCTGCCTGCCTACTGCAGCCAACACGGCGGCTTCGTGGTCACCTCAGCCATCGACAAATACATCTACCTAGTCATAAACCGCCGCTTCGAAGAGCCCGTTAGGGTCAGCTACTCCATAACGGAAATCGTGGAGCCCATCGGCAGCATCAAGCATCCTGTAATCCGGGAAGCCCTGGAAATGCTGGATTTACGCAGCAACCTCGAAATCATATCCATAGCCGAAGTCCCCGCTGAAACAGGCCTGGGCTCCTCCAGCAGCTTCACCGTGGGGCTGCTGCATGCACTCCACATGTACAAAGACGAGCATCTCTCCCGGCAAGTACTCGCCGAGGAAGCCTGCCGCCTACAAATGGATATCCTCAAAGAACCATGCGGCTACCAGGACACCTTCATTGCCGCATACGGCGGCTTAGTATGCCTCGACATAGCAAAAGACGGAAAAGTCAACGTTTCCTCACTGAAAATCTCCGATGAAGCCATGCGGGAACTCGAAAACAACCTCGTCTTCTTCTACACAGGAATAAAACGCAGTTCATCATCGGTCCTAAAAGACCAGGGCAATGCAGTGAAAGAGCAAGGAACACAACTTGACGCCATGCATGAAGTAAAGGCAATCGGCTACAAGGTCAAGCATGCCCTTGAAAACGGCGACATCAACCAGTTCGGGCGACTGCAGCATGAGCATTGGCTGGTAAAAAAACGAACTTCCCCAGTCATCTCAACAGGATTAATCGATAAATGGTATGAGCTTGGCCTCAAAAACGGCGCTTTAGGCGGCAAACTCATGGGGGCAGGCGGAGGCGGCTTCTTAATGTTCTATTGCGAAAACGGACGCGACAGCCTGAGAAAAGCCATGGCAAAAGAAGGCCTGCGCGAAATCGCGTTTGACTTCGAAGCCGACGGCTCCAAAATCTCACTGAACCTCTAAGGGAAAACCATGAAGACCGAGAAATTCATCAAAGATTACCTTATCGAGCTGAAAACGGCTGCAACAAATATTCGCCAAGAAGACATCAACCTCGCCCTAACCCTGCTCTACAACGCCTGGAAAGACGGCAAACAAGTCTTCGTCGCAGGCAACGGCGGATCAGCCTCAACAGCCACCCACTTTACATGTGACTTAGCCAAATTCACCGCAGTCGAAGACAAACAACGCTTTAAAGCAATCTGCCTAAACGACAATATCCCCCTAGTATCGGCGTTAACCAACGATTTAGGCTGGGAAAACGTGTACTATGAGCAGCTTAGAAATATAATGAACTCCGGCGACCTATTGGTAGTCATCAGCGTACACGGCGGCTCAGGAGCAGACAAAGCGGGAATCTGGTCGCAAAACATTCTAAAAGCAGCCGAATACGTGCAGAACAACGGCGGAAAAGTCATTGGGCTTGCGGGTTTTGACGGCGGCGCCCTAAAACAGATGGCTGACGCCTGCATAGTTGCCCCCGTAAACTCGACGCCCCAAGTTGAAGGCTTCCACGTTGTGTTAACCCACCTGCTCTGTGCTGCCCTACGTCAAGCCATAACCGAAACCGGCTCAACATGAAACGCACTATCGTCTGGATAGATAGCACCGACAAAGACGCCTGCAAAATCCGTAGGCGCTTAAAGGATTATCTTCAAAAGTCCGGCCTGCAAGCCACAGTTTTCGAAGCCTGCGAAGTTATGGAGTCAGAATGCGAATGACCGACGCAGTTTTGCTTGACCGCGACGGCGTCATAAATGAAGTCGTCTTCTTCCCCGAATTGGGCCTAATAGATTCGCCTCTAAACCCCTCACAGTTCAAGCTAATACCCGGCGCCGCCGAAGCAATCAAAGCCTTCAACAAATTAGGCTTGAAAGTCATCATCGTCTCCAATCAACCCGCCATAGCTAAAGGAAAAATGTCCCCTGACCTCTTTGAGTCTATCCGCCAAAAAATGCGCAACCTACTCCAGAAAAGCGGCGCATACATCGACGCAGAATACTACTGCTTCCACCATCCCAACGCTACACGGCGCAAGTACAAGGTTATTTGTGACTGCAGAAAACCGCGTCCAGGCTTAATCCTGCAGGCGAAGGCAGACTTGGGCTTAGACCTCAGTAAATGCTACATGATCGGGGACGGATTAACCGACGTAGCGGCAGGCAACTCCGCAGGATGCAGATCAATCCTGCTGGGGGAACGCAAATGCGACCTCTGCCGGGAGATGGAGCGCCTCGCAGTTAAACCGCATTACATAGCTAAGAACCTCTTAGAAGCATCTAAAATTATAGAAAAAGGAGCGGAAGAAAAATGGAAATATTCCTTGATACAGCAAGCATAAAAGAAATAAAAGATCTCCTTTCCTGGGGAGTGATTTCTGGGGTAACAACCAACCAGAAAATCTTCTCCTGCGAGAGGGGAATAAACTTCCAAGATCGCGTCCAAGAAATCCTCGCCAACATCGATGCGCCAGTAAGCATAGAAGTCACCAAAACAGGCGAATCCGACGAAGCGCTGGTCGCGGAAGCAAAAGAATACGCAAGCTGGAACCCCAAAAACATCGTCATAAAAATCCCCATGTTTGGAAACGGACGCGGACTCGTCTTAGCCAGCAAACTCCATAAAGAAAACATAAAAACCAACGTCACCTGCCTCATGACAACAAACCAAGTATTGCTGGCGGCTCTAAGCGGCGCAACCTACGCAAGCATATTTTTCTGCCGAGTCCGAGACGCAGGCAGCGACCCCGTTAAAGTTATTCAGGACAGCAAACGCATCCTAGAAGAAAGCAATCTGTCAACCAAAATCATCGTGGGAAGCATACGAAGCCCCGACGATGTCGCCCAGGCGGCAGCTGCAGGAGCACACATCATAACTATCACCCCAAAAGTGCTGGCGCAGATGCCGTTCCACCAGAAAACCGAAGACACCATCAAAGAATTCGACCAAGCCTGGCTTGAATTCAAGAAAACCGAAGCCCAAAAAATCCAGTTAGTGATCGCATAAGTGTACGCAATAATCCTCGCCGGCGGATACGCAAAACGCCTCTGGCCCCTCACACAGGGCACACCTAAAGCGCTGCTGCCCATAGCCGGTAAACCCATACTCGACTACATCGTGGAGAAACTTCAGGCGCTCAATCCGCCGCCCAGCCGTATCATCCTCTCCACCAACATGCTTTTCCAGCCCCAATTCGAAGGATGGCTAGCCGCTAGAAGCTACCGAAACGTCGAGTTCTTCCCGGATGTTTCCTCCTGCGAAAACGATAAGCCCGGCGCCATAAAAGCCATGGCAGATATCGTTGAGAAGCTGCCCGACGAGGACGTGCTGGTCATAGCAGGCGACGGCATGTTCAACGATAACCTCGCAACCATGCTTGAAACCTTCAGAGCAAAAAACGAGTCCACCGTTGCCCTCTACGAAGTCGCCAGTCTCCAAGACGCCAAACGATGCGCAACCGTAAAAGCGGCGCAAGATGGAAAAATCATAGAGTTCACCGAGAAACCCGCCGAGCCTAAAACAAAAATGGTCTGCGGTGCAGTGTACCTCTTCAAAAAAGGCATAAATCGCCAGCTAAAAACGTACTTGGCATCCAAGCTGCCGGCGGATCAGCCGGGACGGTTTGTTGAATGGCTCTGCCGAAAGGAGCCAGTTTACGGTTACATGTTAAGCGATCCTTTATGGGATATAGGAACCCATGAAGCCTACAGGGCATGTGACGAATATTTCGTCAATTCTAATCTATTAAAAGAGTGAGCTGAAAAGAGCAAAGATGCGCGCAATTGTTACTGGAGGAGCGGGTTTCATTGGGAGTCATCTGGTTGATCGGTTAATTATAGATGGCTATGACGTTACTGTATTAGACAACTTCTCATGTGGAACGATGGAGAACCTAAGGCAACACGAGAAAAACCCGAAACTAAGAGTCGTTAGAGGAGACATAAAAGATGCAGATGTAGTATATCGCAGCCTCAAAGGGCAAGATGTAGTTTTCCACTTAGCCGCTCATGCCAACATACGATCAAGCCTCAACAACCACAAGGCCGACCTAGATAACAATGTTATTGGTACCTTGAACATTCTGGAAGCCATGGTCAAAAATAATGTTGTTGACCTAGTCTTTGCGTCAACATCGGCTATTTATGGAGAAGCAACAGTGACACCTACACCCGAAAATTACATGCCCACACAAACTTCTCTTTATGGTGCATCGAAACTTGCCTGTGAAGCATATGCTGAAGCGTTCACAGAATTTGCCCCGATAAAGTTTTGGGCTTATAGATTCGCAAATGTTATAGGTGAACGATGCCGAAGAGGAGTAGTTTGGGATTTTGTACATAAGCTAACAAAAAACAGCGCCGAGCTAGAGATACTTGGCGATGGAAAACAAAGCAAAGAATACCTCTACGTAGACGACTGCATCGAGGGGATAAACACAGGTTATCATAAATCTCGCGGAAAAGTAAACTTGTATAATCTAGCAATCGAAGAGAACATCCAAGTTGACGAAGTAACCGACATCGTTTTACAAGAACTGGGACTAAAACTGCCACATCGCAGGTACAGTGGCGGTTCAAGAGGCTGGATTGGTGATAATCCAGTAGTCCATCTCTCGATTGATAAAATCAAAGCATTAGGTTGGCAACCCCGGTTTTCGGCAAAGGAAGCCATCGCTATCACGACCCGATGGACACTTGAGAATCTAAAGAACCCATAAAGTGCTCTTATGAATTTAAGCGGTAAAGTTGTGGTTATTACTGGCGCTGGACGTGGTATAGGCAAAGCCACAGCCCTCATGTGTGCCCGAGAAGGTGCAGATTTAGTTGTTGCCTCCAGAACACAATCCGAATTCATGGATACAGCCAAGCAAGCCATGGTATTCGGTAGACGAGTTATACCACTGCATGTTGACGTTTCAGACAAAAATGATGTTGCACTAATGGTAAAAACCGCTGTTCAGAAATTAGGGCGAATCGACGTTTTGGTAAACGCTGCAGGGATTATTGGTTCGATCGGCCCGTTTATTGACAACGAAACAGATGAATGGATAAACGCAATAAACGTCAATTTAATTGGAACCTTCCTCTGCTGCAAAAACGTTTTACCCCACATGATAAAGCAAGGAGGCGGAAAAATCATAAACTTTTCCGGTGGCGGAGCAACATTCCCGCGACCACGCTTTTCAGCTTATGCTACATCCAAAAGTGCAGTAGTAGGTTTGACCGCTACTCTGGCAGAGGAAATGAAAGAATACAATATCCAAATTAACGCTCTTGCACCTGGCGCTGTCTTTAGCCGCATACACGAACAAGTTCTTTTAGCTGGTTTAAAAGCGGGAGACAAAGAACTTATGGTCTCGAAGCGGACCAAAGAAAACAAGGATGAGCCATCCCCGACTGAAGTGACTGCGGAATGCGTCGTTTTCTTAGCTTCCGATGCTTCATGTGGCTTAACTGGGCGTTTGATTAGTGCTGTTTGGGACGATTGGCAACAAATGACCGGGGCAAGATTGACTGCAATAATGGCATCAGATCTTTATACATTGCGCAGAATAGATAACGTTTTCTTTGCTCAGGTAGCTGGAAAATAGTGAAGATTAGGCCGTTTAATGTTGGAATAATTGGTTGTGGCCTTCAAGGTCAGCGCAGAGGCAGAGCCCTCCAAGCTAACGGCGATAACTTGATTTTTGTTGCTGATGTTGATTGTAAAAAAGCTAAGGCTCTTGCAACAGAAATGAATTGTGAAGTTGCCCCCGACTGGACCCATATTGCTGATTGCAAGATAATAGATGTAGTGATTGTTTGTTCACCAAATTATCTGCATGCACCAATGACGATAAGAGCGCTTGAGTCTGGTAAACATGTACTGTGTGAAAAGCCCCTAGCTAGAAGTCTTGAAGAAGCCAAAAGCATGGTACGGGCAGCAAAAGAGAATGACAGATTATTGAAATGCGGATTTAATCACCGTTATCATCCTGCAATACGCCAAGTGAAGGAATGGTTTGATGAGGGAACGCTTGGGGAGTTATCTTTTCTACGCTGTAGATATGGAACATGTGGACGATCGAATTATGAACGGGATTGGCGTACCAGTTTTGAAAGAGCAGGTGGTGGAGAATTACTTGATCAAGGTATTCATGTGCTAGATTTATTCCGTTGGTTTACTGGGGGGTTTAATCAAGCAGTTGGTTTTACTTCTACCAAATTTTGGGATATAGCGCCCATGGAGGACAATGCCTTTGCACTATTAAGAACTGAGAAAGATGTAGTGGCGTCATTGCATGTTAGTTGGACTCAATGGCGGAACATTTTTAGTTTTGAGGTTTTTGGTAAAGATGGTTATGGTATTGCTGAAGGTATAGGTGGAAGTTACGGTGTTGAAAAGGCTATTCTTGGTAAGCGGTCATTTGCAAAACCATTCTCTGAGCAAATTATAGATTACCGCGGTGATGACCGCTCTTGGCATGAGGAATGGAAAGAGTTTACATCTGCAATCAAAGAAAAGAGGGAACCAATGGGCAATGGTAATGATGGCTTGGAAGCCTTAAGGCTAGTCAATTCTTTGTATGAATCAAAACGCGATAATTGTGTTGTAAAAATTTGATTTCTGAAAATCTAAAATCCACAAAAACAAATAATAGACTTGGCGTTGGGCTAATCGGGCTAGGCCATTGGGGCTTCAAATGGCTAAGGATTTTTGATGAGTGCGGAGCACGAGTTAAAGCTTGTTGTGATATAGATTCAAATATCCTGAAAAAAGTAGTTGACGGGGATCCAAGCATTGCCGTTTTCAATAGCTATCAGGATTTGCTGAAAACCGAAGGCATTGACGCTGTTTACATTGCCACTCCTCCAGTTACCCATTATAAGATAGCCAAAGAATGTCTTTATTCAGAAAAACATGTCTTTGTTGAAAAACCGATAACGACAAGCTATATGCAAGGCATAGATTTAGTGAAAGCCAGTGAGGAAACAAATCGTTTAATTATGGTTGGAGACACGTACATTTACAATGAAGCCATCCGTAAGGCAAAAAAAATCTTGGCTGATGGTGAGATTGGGAAACTTAGATACATCCAATCTTGGATGACAAATTCAGTTGACATGTGGGCAGGTAAACAAATTGGCAACTACTCAGATGTTTTATGGGATCTGGGGCCTCATCAAATTTCAATTGCTCGTTACTTAACTGGCACAGAACCGTTGACTGTTTCAGCGGTATGTCCATACTTACTACAGGATGAGATCACACACAAGTTAAACGACGCTACGATTATAAATTTACGCTTTCCACACGATGTTTTGGTCACCATAAGCTTGAACTGGTTTGATCATTCAAGAAATCGGCGGGTATTCATCTCAGGTGATGAGGGCATCATAAACATTGATGACATTTCAAGCAAGGATAGTACCAAGATAACGGTAAGTAAAATCGGCTACAAAAACAAAGAAATAGTTTTTCAGAATCAGGGATATGATATTTCTACGAATAACACTTTAACAAATGAATGCGCGCATTTCATCTCCTGCATAAGGAATAACTTTATCCCTATCACAAATGGTGAAAAGGGCGTATCAACCGTTCGAGTGCTTGAAGCAGCCCAGAACTCTGTATCTAACAAGGGCATGGAGAAAAAAATAGTTGATTAAGCCTTGTTTTCAATGACCGAAATCTTGAAAAGATATTCCGCCGACCAAAGAGGCTGGTTAATTCGTGAAGGTACTTTTATAGAGGAAGGCAATAGAATCGGGATAAACTTGGAGACGGGGCACAACGTAGTAATTCGCGAAAATTGTACCATCGGTAATAACGTAAGAATTTGGGCCAATGCAGTTATCGATTATGGTTCTACCATAGGCAACAATGTAAAAATTCACTGTAATTGTTATGTGGGTCAGCACACAACTATCTGCAATAATGCGTTCCTTGCACCTGGCGTTATAATACTTAACGATTTACATCCAGGTTGTAAGGAATCACGCTCTTGCATGCATGGTCCATTTATTGGAGATCATGTCCAAATTGGGGGTAACTCAACTATAATGCCTTATGTGAAGATCGGTGAATGCTCTCTGATAGGTGGAGGTTCGGTTGTAACCAAAGACATTCCGCCTCAATCCGTTGCATACGGAAATCCGGCACGAGTGGTTGGTTCAGTATTTAACCTCCGATGTAAAACTGGCCTTACCGATAAACCTTACAGCAACAGGTTATGAGGAAATGAAAATACCTCTTATTGCAATCGAACGGCAAAACAGGTCGATTGAGGCTGAGATCAAAAAAGAAATTATTCGCGTAGTTGACGAAGGCTTTTTTGTTCTTGGAAAAAACATGGAGCGGTTTGAACAAGAATTTGCAAAATATTGTGGCTCAAAATTTTCAGTCGGCGTTGCCAATGGGACCGATGCAATTCTGATTGCATTGAAGGCAGCTGGTATAGAAAAAGGTGACGAAGTTCTGGTTCCTGCCAATACTTTTATCGCGACAGCGGAGGCTGTAACTCACGCAGGAGCACGTCCAGTCTTCGTAGATATTGATCCTAAAACCTTCAACATAAACATCGAAGCTGCCAAGGTGAATAGTAAAACCAAAGCTGTAATTCCTGTTCATTTATATGGTCAATCCGCGGATATGGGAAAGGTCATCGATTTTGCCAGAAGATTTGACTTAAAAGTGATCGAAGATGCCAGTCAAGCTCATGGGTCAACATTTAACGGCCAGAAGGTTGGTTCAATCGGAGCTGCTGGGTGTTTCAGTCTCTTTCCAACTAAGCCCTTAGGGGCTATGGGTGATGCTGGAATCATAACTACGGATGATGAAGAAATTGCTGTCAAAGCAAAACAGTTAAGAAACCACGGACGATCTGGGCTTAATAGCCACGTAGTACCAGGTTACACCTCAAGATTGGATGAAATCCAAGCAGCCATTCTCTTGGTGAAGCTTAAGTATCTGGATAGATGGAACGAAGAAAGAAAGCGGATTGCAGAATCTTACGATACTTTATTAGGTCAAATACCTCAAATTCAGGTGCCGTATTGCATTAGTGGAGTAAAACACGTTTATTATTTATATGTTATAAGAGTGGCGAAGAGAGATGAGTTGAAGGAGGCATTATCAAAAAAGGGTATACAAGCATTAATTCACTATCCAACGCCTATACATTTACAACCTGCATATAATGACAACCAAGCAGATAACCTTAAATTTGTAGAGCAGGTATCGAGAGAAATTCTTTCATTACCCATGTTTGCTGAACTCAATAGCGATGAAGTTACGTTTGTCTGTGATGCCATAAATGAATGGATTGGAAAACACGCTTAAAGTCAATAGTGAAATTAAACCTACTGTAGCAGTTATTCTGCCCGTCCTAAATGAAGAGAAGCGAATCCGCAGATTGGTTTCAGGGATTTATAAATACGGGCAGGGTCTTGTTACCGAGGTTCTTGTGATCGTTGATAGTGGTACTACAGATGGATCGAGAAAAGAGGCCTTTGGTGCTGGTGCTACTGTACTGGATACTCATTCTTCAAAGGGCGTAGGTGCAGCTATACGCTGTGGAATAGAATATGCGCTTGGAAAAAACTTTGATATCTGTGCGATAATGGCTGGGGATAGTCAGGATGATCCTAAAGATTTACCGACTGTTTTAAATCCATTGATTAGTGGCGATTTCGAATTCGTTCAAGGCTCCCGTTATTTATCGGGTCAGCGAACCATAAATATGCCTTTATCAAGGTCAGTTCTAACCCGATTATATACTCTTGGCTTTAGACTTGTTTCAGGTTTCCCTGTTACTGATGCCTCGAATGGTTTTAGGGCATTCCGTCTTAAATCGGTGAAAGGTATTAACTTATGGCAGAGCTCTTTGGACAAATATGCCTTGGAAAATTACTTGTTTGCACAAGTCATAAAAAAAGGATGTAAACTTAAGGAAGTTCCAGTTACTAAAAAATTTGATAGAAAATGTGGCTACAGTCACATGATCGTCTGGAGAGATAATTCTTTTTGGGCTGTTATTCGCGGTAGAATGGATCATGTCGACTATAGATAGTAAGCAGCGAATATTAATGGCCTGTTCAGTACTACACCTTTCTGTTTTCAATTATTTGACTGATAATAGAATTGTGAAGGGTAATCTTTGAAAAAAGTGTCAGCGCTAATTTTTAACTCTGAGGCTTCTAGACGTAATATTGGCAATCATTTTCTTTCGGTAATTGCCCCTTCTTTTACTATTAGGCGCTCAGGTGATATTAAGAAGCTTATCGATAGCTTTGTATGTCAAACATTTAAAGGCATCGAACTAATACTAGTTATTGAGCAATCAAAGGAACTTTTCCATATCATAAGCAACTATATAGAAAAAAAAGGATATTCGAATGCCCGAGTCATATTCTCAGAATCTAAAGCTGGTGCTTCTAAGGCCAGAAATCTTGGCTTGGCTCAAGCCAGAGGTGATATAATAGCATTTGTTGATGACGACGTAATTTTATTTTCTGATTGGGCAGAGAATTTACTCGCTTCCTTCGAGGATAATGAGGTTGTTGCCGCAACAGGTCAAGTGATTCCATTATGGGCAAAAAAAGGTTGGGAGTGGTTTCCGCAAGGGTTTGATTGGATATTTGGGTGTTCGCGAAAGAATAGTTTTGAGTCTCTTTTTGAGGTGGGAAGTGTCAATGGTCCTAATGCTTCCTTCCGAAGAGATCCTCTTGTTCTTGTGAAAGGTTATTCTCCAAATCTTGGCGCTTTTTGGCTTGAAAAAGCGCAATGGCAAATTTTCGGTGAAGAAACAGAATTGTCTTTGAGAATTCGATCAGAAACAGGAAAGATTATTGTATATAACTCGCATTGCAAGGTTTGGCATAATGTACAAGAATACAAGCTCTCTTGGCTCTTTATTGCTCAAAGAGCTTTTGAAGCTGGTCGAACCCGAAAAATGCTACTACTGCTATCATTAAAAGAGGGAAAAAAAAGGGACAGAGGATCAACCGAGGCCCTCATATTAAATGAAGTGCTTTCTGAAGTATTTATAACGGTTTTCACCAAAGCTTTTAAAATGCCATTTATTGTTATTCGGCAAGTTATGGCTTCATTGTTTATTCTTTTCTTTGTGATGGTAGGGTTTTTTCTAACAAACACAGAAATTCCTACAAAATTTCCTACGTCTTGACTTAATGACTCGTATATCTGTACCTAAAACTAATCCTACTGCGCTCACCCAAATACTGGAGCTTTTCAAACTATCATATAGTTGCGATAAAGGCGCTGAACATAAATATGATCTGTTGATATCTTACTGTAATACCTTTCATTTGTCTGATTATAGAGTTTTATGTATTCCTTCTAATACTGATGTTTTTCGAAAGACACTTGACAACATTGGTGTAAAGTTTATCTATAATGAAATTAACCTTCCGTTACTCCTGAACGTAGAAAAGACTGCAAAAATTAGGTTTAAGGTGTCGGGCAGTTTTAGTTATGATGGACCAATAGACACTCTGATTTCTGCCAAAGGTCATCCTATTCTTTGTCGGTTACGTGGCTCGAAAATTTACCTCTTGTGTATTGATGTTATTGAAGAAATCAATAGACGTTTTGCCGGCATCAACCTCAAACCAACTAATACTTTTAGGTTACAGACTGCGCTTAATTTGCAATCCTTAGTTCCTCGCAGAGTCGGAGATTTGCTTCTCAAATCGACTACAAAGATTAAATTGGATCCTGAAGAATATATTTCTAAAATTAATGCCGTTGATGGTCTAAGTTATCTCCTCCTTGTATCAATAATTACTGCAACAGGTAAGCCTATAAAAACCGCAAAATTTTGGAAGAACAATAAGAAGTACGCTTTTACGATCACTCATGATGTCGATACCTCCGAAGGCTTTAACACGGGAATTGATATACTTCGAGGCGTGGAAAGAAAATATGCAATAAAATCTTCTTGGAACATACCAACAGGACGTTACGCCTTAGAAAAAAGCAAAATACAGAATCTATCCTTGGAGGGGTGTGAGGTAGGCTCCCATGGCTTTCGTCACGATGGAAAATTAATACTTCTTGATGAGCATAAGATACAACAGGTTTGCCGCGTTTCAAAAATAACGCTCGAGAAACTAGGTAATTGTACCGTATCAGGTTTCCGCTCGCCATTACTACAACATTCTCAGAGCATAATTCGGGCCGTTAAGGCAGAAGGGTATTTGTATGATTCGTCCTTGCCTGCTTGGGAGGCGCATTGCAGAACAACCGGGCATGATCATGGTGTTGGCACTGTATATCCGTTCACTCAAGATGGTCTACTTGAGATTCCAGTTACCATGCCTCAAGATCATCAGTTATTAAAGCTGCAAGGGTTAAAACCCTGTGAGCTTTTATCTTTTTGGCGTTCGGTTCGAGAGCATATACGTTCAATAGGTGGTTTATGCAGCGTTATCATTCATCCAGATAAACAATTATTCGGTCAGGAAAAAATGAGTTCGCTTTATAATATTTTCCTTGAGGAACTCGTGGCAGATAAAGACTGCTGGGTGGTATTGCCTTCCGAACTAGCAAAGTGGTGGGCTGCAAGAAGTAGGATTGATAAAATTGATGAGAATGATCCCAGAAATGTGCAAATATTCGGCGGTTGCTATATTCATGAATATGCTGCAAGCGATTTTTCTTTTTCATCATGACATGGTCCGTTAAATTATGCATGACTTTAATTATACCGCTCATAAAAGCGATGAAATTGACCGAACTATTGAAAATCATATGGCTATAGTTGTTAACGAAATATTGAAATCAATGCATAGTGTCGATTCAATTTTATTATCAGGCGGTTTTGGTCGCGGAGAAGGGAGTGTCTACAAATTCGGAACCACTTATGTTCCAATGAATGATTATGATTTATTCGTATTTTCAGATTCGATTCCTTCTAAATCGATATACCGGTCGATGGTGAATAGAATAAGTAACAAAATCGGAGTTGAGACGCAAGACTCATTTTTTGACGTTGATATTCAAATAATAAAAACCTCGAATATCAAAAAGTTGAATCCTGATTTGAGCACTTATGGTTTAAAATACAAGAGTAAAAAAATTTGGGGAAAAGATCTGAGAGCTCTGATTTCAATTGAAAAAAATGACGTTCCTTTTAATAGCGTGGCCTTAAACGTGCTCTTCCTTTCCACTTTGGGGTTGATTCAGAATTTTGATTATGAATACATGAATAAATATTCCGTAAAATGTGCGGCTAGATTCAATTACGAATGTTATAAGGTATATATTGCAATTAGCACTTCTCTTTTTATGCTAAAAAAGGTTTTGGAATTGAGGCATCTTAAGCGTTCAGAGATCCTTCTCAAGACCTATGGTGATTGGTTCCCAGAATTGGCACAAGTGATCCCTGATTTGGCAGAACGTGTCTTTCATTATACTAATCTCAAATTGATGTCGCTAGACTTCAACGAAGAAAAGGATAGTGTGTTATTGTGGTTCAGGGCACGTCGAGATCTAATGATTGTTATGCAGTATATTATATCAAAACTAATCAACAAGGAATTTTACAGTTTAATTGATATGACAAAATTAGTCAGTGAAAACTTGCGATCTATATCTTTTTTTTATTTTGAGCCATATATCTGTTATATGCTCAGGAAGAAGAGTTTACCTGCCTCTTCTTCCTCAATCCGAACAACGATGGTTGCAGTTTCTCTTATTCTAAATTTAATGTATGCCCGAGATTGGAGAATGTACCAAGAAAAAACACTTGTTCGCGCTTTTTTTTCTACAATTCCTCCTATTATTCGGACGTACGCAACATCTGCTTTGCTGTTAAATGCCATAGATACGGAAGGAAAGGTTGATATGCAGGCAGTTGGTCAAGCGTCAAAGATTCTGCGAATAATTTACCCCCACCAGTATCACAACATTCCTCCCGTGTGCGCTTGGACAGGCTTGAAAAATCTTTGCTTATTATCGTATAGTATACCCTCACGCATTCAAAAGACCGCATTCTAACCGTCAAGTAATATTATTAGCAATAAAACTCCGATGTTATCTGGCTATGAAGAACCAACTTAAACTAACTCCCACTAAAATATTTAGATCAAACAAGGAGTCTTTTGTTATCTCACGATATGGTCTACTGACAGAAGGCCGTTTGATTGATGAATATTTAAATATTGATCATCCAATCGAAAAACTATGCCAAATTAATGATCAGGTTGATGTTATTAGTTTTCCTCAGCGGTCTTTTTTCGATAACATTGAGCATTATCCTTTTTATTCTAAAACAGAAACGATTGGACTGCTAACGCTTGAAAATCATGATATGTGGTTCAATAATTTGAGAAAGAGCGAACGGCGTTTGATACGAAAGGCGAGACAGTTAGGTATCGAAACACACATACGTCGTAAAAATGAAAATGACAACAAAGCCATTTTTAACCTCTATCATGAGACTCCTGTTCGGCAAGGTATGATTTTTTCTCCCTATTTTGGTTATTCAAAAACTAACACGATCGGGGATTTCGCGGGCGCAGATGCTGAATCTTTAATGATTGCAGTCGCTTATCTGGACGGAAGACTGGTTGGTCTCCTTTGTTGTAGAGTGGGTACTTTAGGGGCTAGATTTCAGACATTTATTTCAACTTCACGGAGAATACCCGGACTCAATAATTTGTTAATAGACTGCATTGTAAATGCCGCTTGTGAACGAAAACTTCGATTTATAGTATATGGTCACATGAATATAATGCCATCCTTAGATGAATTTAAAATTCATAATGGCTTTAGGCCGCATTCGGAACGAAGGTATTATGTTCCATTGACTCAGCGAGGCGCCGCATTAAGTAGACTGGGTCTCTGCCTAGAACCTTGGGAACTATTCCCAAAGCCTATTTTTAATATAGCTTATTCCTTTAAAGGCCTTTTTAGTAGATTGCTGGATTTATCCCCTGCTCCTACCGACCGTTATGTTCGCCTTCAAAAAAGCGAAGCTTCCTTATCAAATTCCGAAAGTGGTGAATAACATGTCTATTTTAGCGATAAAAAGAGAAGTAATTGAAGACACATTTTCACACTGGGAGCGGTTAGCGGCTGATAAATCAAATAATGACCACAGTACGCTCGGTGCCTCTCAAACTGGTAAAAGATTCGCAGATGTAAAGCAGCTTGAAGAACTGATGTCAGTAGATATGAAAAATCGCAATATTCTGGATGTAGGGGCTGGTTATGGAAGATTCACCGTCTCGATAGCTGAAAAATGTTGCTCCGTAACTGCTGTTGAAGTTTGTCCTTCAATGATAAACCGCTTGGCGGCCAATTGTAATGAGCATGGCGTTAAAAACAAGATTAATATTATCCGAGCTGATGCCAGATATTTACCGATTCAAGCTACTTCAAATTTCGATGGTGTGTTTTGCTACGCCGTCCTATACATATTACCTAAAAAGCATTGGGATCCTATCCTCAAAAACTGCTCGAACATGCTAACTAATAAAGGTTGGATGTTACTTACTCTAAAACATTGGAGAAATGCGTTTAGACCTCGTTTTGCTTTCGGCTTACTTTATGTAGCAGCATATGCTGTTTTGAAGATCGAGCAAAAATTTAGTAAAATTGCGTTTCTTTCAAAAAGGTATGGCTTACATGGACGAACCGAGTATCTTATTAGCAAAAAGAATGCTGAAAAGATGTTGCTTCGGTTCTTTCTAGATGTAAAAACAAGAGGTTCTCCATATGCAGTTTATATTTGTAAGAACCCTCGGGCTTCTAATCTTGATTTAAGAGCTGAATGATCATTGAACTCTCGCGTAGATTTGGTAATGTGGACGAAGAATGGCTCTTTAACACTTCCTCTAGTTTTAGAACGGATTGGTAAAGTTATTCCGGCCAGCTCGGTAGGTATGCGGTTAATAGTGGACGATATGAGTAGTGACAATACGAGAGCTATAGGCGAAGCATACGGATGGGATGTAATCACTAATAAAGGAAAGGGCATAAGCGATGGTGCCAATACTGCTTTGGAATATGTATCGGCTGATTTTTTTATTAGTTTTGAACAGGATCTGTTGTTATCTCCTGTTTGGTGGAAAAAAATACCCTTATCTTTCCAGAATTCAAAAGTGGCCGTCGCCTCTGGAATTCGATTTCCAAACAAACCAGTAGGTCTCATGCGGTTTGAGAAGTATTATTCCTCAGTATATCACTCTCCCCAATTCGCTTCGAAATTTGTAAATAAAAAAACTTCGGTTCCTACCTTAGGCAAAAATTTGGATAACACAATGTACGACACTGACTTACTTAAAGCAATAGGTGGCTTCCCAAAGATGTCTGTTAACGCAGGAGTCGATACAGTTTTAGCTTTTAAAATTGCTAAAGCTGGTTTTGAGTGGCGCGTTGATCATAGTGTTGCTTCTATTCATCTGCGAACTGGACTTCGCGATGAGCTTAAGCATCAATATTCTTATGGTTCCCAGCTTGCTGGGGCCTGGAAGATGATAACAAAAGAAACTGGTTTAAAACCATCTATTTCACGGTCTAGTGTAGCGAGACATATACTTGTGTCCCCAGCGATAAGCCTTTTTGTAGCTTTCAAGACAAGAGATCCGACAATTACTTACATTCACCCTGCTATTTGGTTGTACCAATTAAAGGGTCTTATCCAAAGTGCAAATTCATAAGTATCGTAATTGATTTTCGTAATTTTTTTTTGGTAATCAATATGACGAACTATTGGCTTTAAATGAAGAAAACCAGTCTGAAAGCTGCTTCGTTATTTTGTCTCTTAATTGGGGCAATTTCAACACACATATATTTACTAAGTATACGGCTTGATCAACCAATAGCAATATTTGTATTGTTATTTGGGGTAGCGGCGCAGTCAGCTGGTATTCTCTTGGCAATCGAGTTAATTTTCAGAAAATTGATTTCCGAGCGCTTCTTTTTCTTTTGTGTATTAATACTTTCATTATCTGTGATCTTCATGCAAGTAACGCGATTCGCTGTCCCTTTTTATTCTGATACTACACTTGAGTATGCAAATGCGCTTACTGTAAGCCAAGCAACCGTATGGGACCCTAGCAACACATTCTTGCCATATAATTCATATTTGAGTACCACAATCTTTCCAACTGTCTTATCTCAGGTTCTTGGGCTTTCTGTTTTCTCAATTTTTTCATGGATATTTCCGATAATAATTAGCTTTCTCCCGCTCATATTTGCGGCTGCGATAATCAAGTACTTTGGGGCTTCCCATATATCTTACTTATCGGTTGGTCTTATTCCTATGTTCTTTTTCTTCCAGGAGTACATTCAGAACTTAAGATCGACAATTGCAATTATCTTCTTGTTCTTGGTTATACTCACTTTAGCGATGAGTAGCAAAAAATCTATAATACTAACGGCGCTGTTCGGGCTTGGGCTTGCTTTTTCTCATTTTACAGTTGGGTATTTCTCAATCGTAATTTTGACCACATTCTTACTTTCTCCTTTGATATCAAAAATATTTAAGACTCAATCCATCCATCTAGGGAAAAAAGCCATTACAAAAGTCAGTATTATCCTTATCGAGCTTTTTGTATGGTCTATATACATTGGTGTACATGTTACAGGATGGAATTTAACCGAATTTTCAAATTTTTTGGGCACTTGGGTTTCGGGTTCCGCTGGTCTATCATCATGGGGCGCTTGGGCTGGGGGATCGCCTCGTGGCCCAATTGTTACAGGCTGGTTTGATCTTCAGTTTATCTTAATTGGACTTGGAGCTTTATTGCTTCTTTATACTTGTTGTTCCCATTCGAAGAAGGGGGTTCCTTCTTGGGCATTGGCTGCGTGTGTTAGCATTACTTTGATTATTGCCGTCATGTATTTACCGGGTTTCGGGAGACTCCTCGGTCTAGAACGGCTTATGTTGTATACATTACCCTTTCTGATTATATCGCTTACTTCGGTATTACTCCTGATTAGACAAAGAATCAAAATTGTGTTTTTTATTTTTATTTTTATGATGCTTTCGATGAATATGATGTTACCATCCCATGAAATTGATGTATTATATCATCCAGTTGGTTCACTTTCACTCGAAAGGCAAGCTGCAACTGCGCGAATAACCGATTCAGATATTATGGCCTCTCTATCAATCTCGAATTATATGCCTGCGACTGACCAATTGATTGGAGCGGATTCACTTTCTTATACCAGCATGTTATTGAACAATTATGCGCTCTCTGAAAGCTATTTCAATCTAGTGAGTCCAAATGGTACACTAAACGGTAGGGCAACTTACTACCAATTTAATCAAATCCTTTTAGATTCTGGGGTGTTCGTTGCTTCGTTATATGACGAAGGTTCAATAAAATCATATAGAGTATCAGTTAATGCTGATTGGTTTGAAACCAATGCTGTCAATTTTGTATACACCACTGGTTCGATGAACTTAGCGCAGAATCTGAAAACTAACGACTAACTTTAATAACTCCTGGCTTGCTTGCCTTTATAAGGTCCCGAAAAGACGAACCCTAAACGCAAATCTATTCAAGCAATTGTTCTGTAGCTATTGCTCAATTAGCGGAAAGATTTTTTGTCGGGGGATTGATTGATTGGCCGCCGAGTCATTTAATCATTGTCTTCTTGTAATATGGGTTGATGGTCTCAGTATTGATTATTTCAGTGAAGATAAGACTCCTTTTATGTATGAGCTTTCTAGAAAATCACTAACAGGGCAATACAAACCACTCTTTGCCTTTGAGGGAATAGGTGCTAGTATATTTACCGGAGTTTATCCGGCAAAGCATGGTGTTTGGACTGAATTCTTATTTGACCCTGAAGAATCACAATACAAATGGACGCGGCCCTTAACAATCACTAATCGGTTGATTGATATGTGTGCAGACAATTTGCGTTCCTTTCCCCGTATAATTAGGACTGCTGCGGTGTTTTCAATATTCAAATTAACTGAACGTATACTAAATTTAACACTAACCCCAATGGCTATTAATATTCCCCTGAACAGGTTAAAGTTCTTTAAACAAGCTATTTCTTACGACTTGATAGTTAAGAACTCACTATCAGTGCCAACTTTGTTTGATATTCTTAAAACAAACAAAGTTCCGTACAGAGTATTAAGTCAATCTAACATGAAGGATGATAAAATTTTCAAGGAGGCTTTGGTGATACAAAAGGTCAGCCTCAACTTTTTCCAGCTAGGTGAACTTGACTTAATAGGGCATAAATACGGACCTTGCTCACAAGAGCTAAGCAAATGCCTGCTCAAAGTTGATAATGAAGTGAAAGAAATTATCGAGAGTTACCGTAAGCGTTTCGATACTGATGTCTTCATATTTTCTGATCATGGTATGGTTCCGATTAGTTCTGTAATCGATGTTACAAAGGAAATTGGAAAACAAGGTTTGAAAGACGGTCGTGATTTCATCGTTTTTTTAGATTCAACAATTGCCCGATTCTGGCCATTGAATGACGCTGTTAACGCTATCTTGATAAAAATTTTAGCAAATATGGAAAACGGTCGGTTGATTAACTCAGAAGATCAGAAAGAATATTCCATTCCTATTGATCAAAAATTTGGTGAAATCATATGGGTGGCAAATCCGGGTGTATTAATTTTGCCAAATTATTACCAAGGATATGAACGATCCAATGGCTCGCATGGTTATATGCCTGAAGCAAAAGGGCTTTGGTCACCGTTTATAATCCAAAAAAAAGAAGTTAAGCCAAAAAAAATAAAACATATAGCCAGTCCAATGGACATTTTTGCGACTATAGCCTCTTTGATGGATTTACCTGTCCCTTGGCCCATTGATGGTAAGGATCTCACCAAGATTGAATAGAGTTCATTAAGGGGTAAGAGAAAATGGATGAAAGTCCTGATAAGAGTATAGAATCGGTGGATAACAGCGTAACCTCTAATGCACATTCAACGATAAGCTGCATAGTCATCGTTCGAAATATGGTTGGTACCATTCGTAAATGCTTAGAAAGCTTGCTTAAAGAGAGAATCGATCAAATAATTGTAGTTGATGGTCATTCGACGGATGGCACCTCCCAAGTGGTTGACCTGTTTCCTGTTACGCATCTATATGACCATGGAAAGGGAGTTCCAGCCGCAAGAAACATCGGTTTATTTGCCAGTACAGCAGAATATATACTGATTGTTGATGCCGATCAATGGCTGCCTTCAGAGTTTATTGAAAAGCTTAGAAATCATTTGAATAAATCTAATTGCGATGCAGTAACCTGTGATGAGATCTGGTCAGGATCTTCGATCTGGGCAAGAGCACAAGAGGCTTCCTGGACTCAAGTTGCATATTTTAGGAATAATTGGATTTATTGGCCGAGGTTAATGAGAAAATCTTTGATCTGCGCTGTAGGCGGTTGGGATGAGAACTTGAAAGGTTTTGAGGATTTAGATCTTTGGAATCGTATTGTTGCCTTCAATCCTCGTACTCTAAGGGCTAACTTGAAAATTTATAGTAATGCTGACGATATTACTGTCGTTTCTGCCTTAAAACGAGGCATTTATTCGCACGTATCATTGCCCGTGTATATAGCAAGATACCCTTCACAATGGCAAAAAGTACTGAGTGTTGCGCCGATAGGGTTTGGTGTCGATTTCGTACTCTCTTTAGGTGTTCTCGTGACTACAAAGGATTTGAAAATTGCTGTAGCATCCTTTGTACTCCGGGCGAGCATGTCAATAGGGCGCTTCGTTGGCGTTTGTTTACATCGCTTTACTAAAGAGATCGCAAGGTATCCAAGAACAATTAGGTAAAAAATGATAGAACGAATAGGCTGCTATATACCGCTAACTGGTCTTAATTTTCTAAAAAAGAACCTGATTGGTGAATCTATTTTAGATGTCGGATGTGGAAATGGAAAACTAATACGAACACTCACAGAGAAAAGGGATATTTTTTCCGTCGGAATTGATATTTTTCTTCCTTACTTAAAGACATGCAAAACAAAGCACACTTATGATGAATTTGTTATGTGTGACGTTCGTTTCTTACCCTTTACTCGAAAAAGCTTCGATGCAATTTTATGCTCAGAAGTATTGGAACACTTGAATAAAAATGAAGGCTTACGTGTAATACAAAACTTGGAATGTCTCTCAACAAATATTACAATTCTAGCAATGCCTGTTGGTGAATATTCACAGGAACCAATCGATAATAACCCAAACCAAGCGCATAAGAGTGTATGGCGTCCCATTGAGATGAAAAAGCTGGATTATGTTGTAAGATTATTTGGATTTCGTAGCATCAGGGGAGAAATTGAGGTGCGGTCACGATTTATTCCTCGTTTTTTCCATCCTATATGTAACTCGTTTAGTAATCTGACTTTCTTTTTGATAGAACCCTTAATTCCTGAAGTTAATGAATTGGCTAGCCATATGATTTGTGTTAAAAAATCTGTTGCTGATAGTAACTATTGAAAATTTTTTTTCCTTAGTTGTGGATATGATCAAATTTGGTATTTCAAATTTTTTTTTTGCAAATGTTAATAAAGGGGCGGGTGGTTAGATGCGGTTAATAGTCCTGCTACTATATGAGTGGTTATTTGTCAGTGGAGGTTGCTTTATATGATGGAAAAAGTGGATGGGAAAATGCGTGCGGATTGGAATAACCGTGCGAAAGAAGATGCCATCAATTGGGTGCGCCCTTCTTCAGATCCTCTCGATTTTGATAACTCGGGAAAAGAAGATGCTGCGAGGTTACTTTCTGGGTTAACCTATCTTCCCTTTGAAAAAATGAAGCTGCTTAACATAGGATGTGGTATTGGTAGGCTTGAACCATATTTAGCACCTCTATTTCATGAGGTTTTTGGAGTTGACGTTTCAGATGAAATGATATCCCTCGGGAAAACCAGACTTACCAGTTTTAGTAATATATCCCTACAGACATCTAATGGGTCAGATTTACGCATTTTTTCAGATAATGAGTTTGATATGGTTGTCTCTTATACTGTCTTCCAACACCTTCCTAGATCTGTGACAGCCAATTACTTACAAGAGGCTTTTAGAGTATTAAAAAAACAGGGGATATTTAGATTTCAAATAACCAGTTTGAACGTTCCTAAATGGTTTTTTTCCTTATTGCTGAAGATCAAGCATCGCTCATTGTCTATTTCAGCAGAACCAGAAGCAAACGATACCATAAACATTAGGTATTATAAAAAAGCCGAGCTGGAAGAAATGATGAATAAAGCTGGTTTTATTAACATTCATATTAGCGAAAGACGCAGACATGTATTTGAAAAGCATCTTTTTATAGACGGGCAAAAATGACGTTTTAGTGGCTTTCCTTTGTTGTTACATACCCATGAATGACTATTTATGAGTCGTTTTTTTGATTGCACAGTTATTGGAGATGTTTTCTTTGACGTTATCGCTCAGAAACCATCTTGGCAGAATTGTGTTTATCGCGGAGGTGTTTCGGAAATGGCATTTGCCAAAATTACACATGGGGGCGGTGGAAATGTTGCGGTCGGTATGTCTCTGTTTGGCCTAACCACCGCTTTTATAGGTAAAGCAGGTAACGATGTGTTGGGTGAAATGTATGATTCAGACCTGAAGTTAAATAGCGTTGTATCGAAATTAATATTTGATGACAGTCTTCCAACTGGCATTGCAATTTCTTTCATTGAGCCCAATGGTGAAAGATCATTCGAAGTTTTCAGAGGGGCGAACAGCAACCTTACGGATGATGAAATAACGAAAAATCAGCAGCTAATAGAGGAATCAAAATATCTCTATATCGTAGGATATTCTATCATTTCGGAAAACCAAAAAAAAGCTATTTTGAGAGCGATAGAAATTGCAAAACGAGCGAAAACCAAGATAGCCTTTGATCCAGGGGCTCATAATATTATAGCCCAAAATAAAACACTGTGTTTGAATCTTATCAAATCAAGCGATATTCTGTGTCTTAACTTTGAAGAAGCATGTGAATTAGTCGGTACTCGAGATATCGACCTAATAATAACGAAATTGCAGCAATGGACTAATTTTTCTTGTTTAAAGCTCGGTGGTGAAGGGTCAGTCATGATGACAAAAAGTCGTATTATTAAGAGTCCTGCATACGAGGTTGATGCAATTGATACTACTGGCGCGGGGGATGCTTTCATTTCCGCTGTTATTTATGGTGAGTGTAAGAGGCTTTCTTTAGAATTAATCTCAGATTTGGCAAATTGGTACGCTTCAAAGGTTGTATCTAATGTAGGGGCACGCGGCTTTCCCCGAAAAGACGAAATATTAACTCACTTAAAACATCTTCAATTAGCAGGGCCCTAAAACCTGTAGGCTTTAAAACTTGTTATCGCCTATATCGCGCGTACTTTTCGGACAAATTTTCCGCAAAGGCGGATTACCACTCATTCGCATAAGCACGCAACCTACATTGGTTTTAGACTGTGATTACGCTACAGCCCTCCCTTTGAGTTTTTTCCTATAACTTAGGTCTGCTCGGTGTTGAGTCTTTTTATTGTTCTTTTGAGTTTCTGGATTTGTGCGGGCTGGATGGTTTTGGTTGGTTGTGGGTTTATGGTTGTTTTCTCTGTTGTTTTGAGGGCTGCTTTGAGGGTTCCCTTGAGTTAGTCGGCGTGGTTCCGTCCCCCCGACGGTAGCGACTCGGTTGCTGCAGTTAACGCAGCCATAGACGGGTTTTCTTGACTCGTTAGGCATTCGGCAAATACTCGATAGCAACATCAAGTCCGAGGTTACTAACGCTCGAGAGCTTTCTTCGTGATTATCGATAATTCTCTTTGGCGTATTCACCGTAAAATAGCGGCTTAGCAAATCGGTAACTGGAATCATCGGGGAATAGTTAATGGCGCTTGTTAACCTGAAGTGCTGCGACCATATGCGTTTATACATGAACAATCCATTCTTCATCGGTTCTGCCAGTCGTCGGCAGCCAGTTTAGTGAGGTTTAGCTTATCAGCATCTCCATTTCTTTTAACTAAGTTCTCGAAGGCTAACAGTTTAGCTTGACCGCCCTAACGGAAAAGGGTGGATGTTTGGTTTAGGGCTTGCGTTACAGAATAAACTTTGTCTGAAAAGAATAGCGGTAGAGAAAACACTGGTGGTTTTTATAGCATGCGTTGACGCGCTGAAGAAGTCAACCCCCGAAAAACCAACCCGACATACACTAACAACGACAACCGAAAAAACTAACATAGAAAGTGAAGAAAAATAGCGTATCGCCACAAACATACATAACCTGAAAAGCAATTTAGTGCCCACAACGGCACAAAGCAAAAATCATAGAATCTCCAAAGAAGCCATGTTTTACGATAACCCCCGCTCGATTGTATATGCAAACCGTATATGCACCTTGTTCTGTTTGGAGAAAATTACGCACACTTGCTGCCCAATTAGCCTGCAAGCTTATATTGTTACTATGATGTAGCCTTGTTCTTTGTGTTTCTCCAGCGTCACCGATAGCGCATCTGCGTCTGCGCTTCCTGTTGATGCCGCAGTTATTATTCCTGACGCGGGGTTTTCTGTGTGCTTTTGTTGATTGCCTCTGTTGCTGGGTGCGTTTTGGCGGAGGTTTGGATAGCTCCGTGTTCAAACTCTAATATTACCGTGAACCTCTCTGACGGCTTCGTCTCGGGTTTGCTAAGTCCTTTTATTATTGTTGCCCAAACCTTTTCTGACCGATTAATGACTAATCCAGACGCAACAAACAAAAGCTACAAACGCCAAACCAAAAAAGCAATTCAAAACAGGCTCATCCAGAAAACAAAAACATCCGCTGTTCTACTTCTAACAGACTAACAAAAACTGGTATCTTTTTTAAAAGCAAGACTTATTTCAATTGCACGTTGTTTTAGGCACTTTTTCAAAAAGAGTGCTCTCGCCAAAAAAGAAAGCAACAAAAATATCTCCTTTAAAGTTGGAATCCGCATTTTTTTGTATTACAGAAATACTGAGTTCTAATGCATGGATTAAGTGGGCTTCAAAGCGAGAAAACAGTCTAAAAAAGCACACTTTCTATTGGTTAAAAAATGGTCCTAGTGTATCGGTAAGTGAAAAATAGTGAACTAACAAAACCATCTACATCCACTATTAAGATTGTTAGTTGTCATACAAACCCTATAGCCTGCTAATGCAACCCAGAAACGTTGCTCCAAATATGCAAAGCGTATATGCATTTTGTATATGTATCCGTATCCCCTCGGTAGATAGCTAAAGAGCGCCTTTTAGATAGTGACTATGCTGTAGCCTTTTGCTTTTAGAATCTCCAGCGCCACTGTCAAAGCTTCCGTATCTCCGCTTCCAGTTGACGCCACCGTTAACATGGTGGGTGCAGGTGACCTCTCTACGCATTTTTTGAGAGCCTCGGTTGCGGGATGCATTTTAGTTGCGCTTTGGAGTGCTTCAACTTCGAACTCTAATATTTCCGTGAACCTCTCTGAGGGTTCTGTCTCGGTTTTGCTGAGTCCTTTTATTGTTCTTTTGAGTCTCTTGATATCTGTTGGCTGCATAACCTTCTGTGGTGCCTCAGCCACAGTTATTTTCTGTGTTATCTGTAGGGTTTTCTTGAGGGTTTCGCGTGGATTCGTCGGCGGCGTCGCGGCTAGGACTTCTTTTCGGTTAAAGCATGCCAGCCCCGAGGGCAGGGACTCCGTTGCCGCAGTTAACGCAGCCATAACGACGTTGTAGATGAGTTTATCTGCGCTTTGCGCATCCTTGGCGGTTAAATCTGCCACGATTATGGTTGGCGTACCCTGTGCGCCTGCGTATTCTTTCACAATCAGCTCATCAAGCATCAGGGTATGTTTCCAATCCACATTTTTTAGTCGGTCGCCGGGCTGGTAGAGTCGGCTGCCGTAGAATTCCACGCCGCTTCGAGCTACCTTGATGGCTCTGGGCGGCGGCGCCGACCCGCTGGAGCCTGCTCCCGATGCGGTTTGCTCAAGGTACTTTTTGGCTAGCCACCGTGCATACTTTGCTCTGGGAATTATATGCAGGTCCACAGGCTGCAGTGTCTGGTTGGTCTGCATGAGTCCCCATGGGTCAAGAGCGATGGTTTGAAGCTGGAGTTTTGTGGGTCCTGCAAGCGGCGGCGTGTAGGTTACCTCTATCTGCGCTTGGCTCTTTGGCTTCAGGGCGAGTTTTTCTGGTTTAGGCCGTATCCATGGCTGGGCGGCTGCTATGGTGATGGTTAGCGGCAGTTTCGCTTCCGTTTGGATGTTGATGGATGTGTTTTCGGTTTCACCGACTAGGATTCTGTTCCATGTTTTGGTTTCTTTGAGGGGGGTTTGTGGGATTCTGCGGTAGCTGACTGTTAGTGCTGCTGTCAGGTAAATCAGCAGAATGGATCCGGCGAATATGAGGGGCAGATTTTGCAGTATGAGAGCAGCAACAAGAACCGCGCCGAGGGCGGCTGTGAGACCAATTAATGTATGCGTTGGGGTACGCATGGATTTTGTGGTTTTGAAGGTTTGGTTTGACGCATTTTCCCGCAGGTTCCTGTCTAGCAGGTAAACCGCGGGACTCATGAGAAATGCTGAAAGGCTGCCCAGAAGCGGCACCAGTGTTAGAGGCGCAAGAACCAGCGTGCCAAAGGTTAGCGCCATGTTGATTTTGGGGACCGGGGGCTTGTAGGCGATGTATAGCTGGACTGCGAGCAGCGCGATGGCTAATGCAAGCTGGGGAAGCGGCGAAACCAGCATGCCCACTATGATGACTGCTATAAGGTAGGTTTTTGCAGCGGCGGTTTTCAGGTTAATTGTGGGCATGTTTTGTTTCTCTGGGTGGATTAATCGATTTTTGGTACTGGGACCTCTTTGATGAGGCGTTCGATGATGGTGTTTACTGTTACATCTTCCATTTCGGCTTCGGGTTTTATTCGGATGCGGTGGTCTAGGACTGGGTGTATTAGTTTTTTCACGTCGTCTGGGAGGACGTAGTCTCTGCCCGATAGATACGCGTTGGCTCGGGCGCCTTTGAAGAGTGCGATGCTGGCTCTTGTGCTTGGGCCCGTCAGCACGTCGGGGTCTTGGCGTGACTGAACAACCAAGGATAGTATGTAGTCTCGGACTTTTTCTGAGACAAAAACCTTTTTTACTTCTTGCTGGAGCTGCATGATTTCTTCTAGAGTGATAATGGGGTGTATGTCGGGTTGTTCGATGTAGTCGATTCTGCCAAGTATTTGTTCTTCGTATTCTTTGCCCAGATAATCGCTCCAGGCGCGGAACATGAATCGGTCTGCCTGCACCTCAGTTAGCGGGTAAGTGCCTTCTGAGCCGTAGGGCAGCTGGCTGGCGATGACCATGAATGGTTTGGGGAGGATGCGTGTTTCGCCTTCGATTGTGACTTGTTTTTCCTGCATGGCTTCGATGAGGGCGGCTTGGGTGCGGGGGGTTGTGCGGTTTAATTCGTCGCATAAGACGACGTTGGTGAAGAGGGGGCCTTCGATTAGACGTGTTTTGCCGTCTGGGGTGTAGAGGTAGAAGCCTGTGACGTCTGCGGGGAGCATGTCGGGGGTGAATTGTATGCGTTTGAATTGTCCGCCGATGACGTGGGCGAAGGTTTTTGCCAGCAGCGTTTTAGCTGTGCCGGGTAGCCCTTCGATTAGGATGTGGCCTTCGCTTAGCAGGGCGGTTAGGAGTAGTTCTTGGATGTCTTGTTTGTCGATGACGACTTTTGAGATTTCGTTTAGGATTTTTGCGGACAATTCAAGGTTTGTTTCTTGTTGGGTTAGGGTTTGATTCATGATTTTTTCACCTTTTTCCACATTGGATAAAACGTGACTGTGAGTAGGGCTGCAAATACAAGGATGGTTCCCAGTGGAGATGCCGCTGCACCGTAGATGGTGGCTAAGACGGTTTTGGCGCCATAGATGGGCATGGTGGGCAGGTGGGTTTGGTCGATGTAGATTTTGGGGTTGCTGGTTTGGAGTGCTGCGGCGTTGTGGATGAATTGGAGGTTGCCGTCTAGGTTTATCATGCTGTTGATGAGCAGGCTTGGATCCGCCACAGCTACCACGTAGCCCTGTTCCAGTTTTGTGTAGGCAACCATGGGGAAGGGTCCTGTGGGTTCGGACTCGCCGTGTTCTTGGTTGTCGTTTGTGTCTAGAAAGCTGAAGATAGAGGATTTCGCTGCTATCGTGGCGTCCTCGACTTGTAGGGCGGTTGCGTGGTTGAAGGTGATGCTGCTTACGTTTGCCGATAGGGGCGTTGTAGCTAAGTCGGTTATTTTTGGCAGCATCTTATTTTGGTAGTTAAAGAGTGGGTCAAGCAGCGGTTGCCCAGTGAACTTTATGTTAACATCTAAGCTGGTTAAGACTTGGTTTCCGTATCCGTAATCATCAAGCAGGATGAGGGTTCCGCCCTCTGTAACGTAGTTTCGGATTTGTGCCAGTTCAGCTGCTGTGAAGGGGCTGTATGGGATCAGGATCAGCGCTGTTTCTTTTTGGTCGGCGGGCAAATTAGTCAGCGAGGTTAAGGGTGTGGCTTGGGCTTGCTGGGTGTATTTTTGCAGCCCATTCCAGAAGGGGTTTTCCAAGCGGAAATCTCCGGTGGGTGGATAAAACCACACGATTGCAGATGCCAAAAGCAGTATCAGCAGTGTTGAAAGCATCAGGAGTTTACTTGGCAGCACCTAGGATCCTCCTTATGGCTTCTTTGTGTTCCTCTGCCCTCTGCAACTCTTCTGGTTGGGGTGTGTGGGGCGAGTAGAGGCTTTTCTCTGCCTGCATGGTTAGGGATTCGAAGAGTTTGCCGGCAGCTCCAATGCGTGGGCAAGTTATCTTGGTATACTCTCGTAGTGTCATGTTAATTGTTAATGTGGCGCCTGTTGCTGACTGGACGGCGGCGAGGGCTTCAACGTAGGCTTGCAGGATTGCTCCTCTTGCTCCTTGGAGCTTAACCTGGGGCAGAGTCGGTATTGTGGTCGGCGCCTTCTGCAGGGTCGTTTCTATGCTGCTTTCCTCCTTAGCTTGGAGTATGGGCATCTGTTTCTTCCCTGTTTTCGATAGCTTCATGTATGCGACGGCAAACACGGAGAGAGACGACGCCAAAGCAAGGCCTGTACTCACCGAATTTAAAGCAAGAACATTGGCTTTTAATTGGGCAGCCGCTTGCCATGGTTCCGAGGGATGGGCACTGATGGTGAGTTCTTGGTAGCCCGCCAAAGCCGTGTTTAAAGGGGCATCCATCGTTATGTTGAAGCTTCCGTCGCTTGCGGTTTTGGCTGCGGTTGTGAAGTTGATGAAACTCAACTGCACTGTTGCCCCGCTTAGGGGTTTGGTGGCTGATTTTACGGTTCCGGTGACTTGAATTTGCGTTGGAAGCAGAACAAACTGGGGGGCATCCAATTGGAGATACGTTGCCATTTTCTGTATTCTGAAGCTTCGTGTTTCTGCAGCCGGCGCATATAGGCCGCTTGCCTGGGCAGTTACGGTTAAACTGTGGTTCCCCAGCTTCGCCGATGCGTCAACGGTGAATTTGATGCTGCATGTTCCGTTAAGGCTGGTTTTTCCCTGCGCTTTTAATGCGCCGTCGAGGTAAACCTTGATTTGCCGTTCACTTTGCGCTGTGCCGTCTTGAGCTGTGACTTTGCCGCTGACGGTCATCGATAACCCTGGGTAGGCTACGGTGGGCGCGGAGACCTCTAGGAGGGTTTTGTAGTATAGGACCTTAACTTTGATTGTGGAGCTTATCGCCGCTAGGTAAGACTCTTTGTCGTTGCCCACCGGGGTATAAAGCGCGTAGATCGAAACCGAGTCAACGTACCTGTAGGGGAGTTTAATCGCCGCCGAGTAGGCGCCGTCTTGCCCGGTGGTGGCTGTTGTTACTTGTTTTCCATCCAAAAGCAGCTCTACCCTGCGACTGCCCAATCCGTCGCCTGCGGTTAGGTGGCCAGATGCGGTTATGGTGCCGCCGACAAAGCATCGGGTTCTATTGAGCGCTAGGGTTAGGCTGGTGGCTTTGAGGTTTTGGGCTCTGATTTCCTGTTCTCTTTGGTTTGCCCGCTGCAGGAGCTGATGGTAGAGGTCGATGAGGTCTTTAAGCCGCTGCAGCATGGCTTGCAGTTGGCTGTAGGCTTCACTGATTTTGCTTTGACCTGCCCCTGCATAAACGCCGATTTTCTGGCTTAAGATGGCGGTTGCGTCTTTGAGGTCATCGAGTAGAATCTGGGCTTTTGCCACCAAGACGCCTGCGCGGTCAAGGGCTGGTCCTACTTCGCTGAGCCTGTTTTGATCCAGCATCTTAGAGGCAGTGTCCAGTGACCTTTGCAGGTCGCTTAGGGTAGTGATGAGTTGCTGGGTGAGTTGGTTGTAGCGGCTGATGATGTAGCTTAGGTCCGGGGGAACGGTTATGTGGCTTAGCTGCTCACTTAGGTCGCTTGCGTTCTGGTACTTCCTGTTTGCCATGAGTGCAAATATGTCTGCATACTCTATCAGAAAGGAGTAAGCGTCTATGCTGCTCTTGGTGGCGGTGGGGTCTTCATGTGGCGTGAGGGTAGGCTGGGCTTCTATGGGTAGGCAGGCTCCGAAAATGCTGGTTAGCATCAGAAGTGCGAGGAGTACGGCTTGGGTTTTCATAAGACGTTTGCACCCAAAATCTCCATGATTTTTATGCCAGCAATCAGCAGAAAGACAGCGAAGAGCACGTAGCCGATAAGGTTGGTGAATTTTTGGGTTTTCGCGCTGAGCGGCGTGTGCAGCAGGGTAAGGATGAAGTATTCGACGATGAAGACTGAAGCATACAGGTCCAGGCTGGTGGCGCTGTAGAATGCTAACAGGAAAGTGGTTACGGCGTAGGTTGCGGCTAGCGAAAGCAGGTATCTGTGCGGGGTCCTCAAGGTTTTCTCTCCAAAACTTTCAGTTCCACGATCAGCTTGCTGCGGTTTGCTTTTTCTGCTTCGATAGTAACGGGCTTATCGAGAGCCTGCGCAATGATGGATGCAGCTATGGAGGCTATGGGGCTGCCTATACAGCCGTAAATCCACATGTTTTGATTCTCAAGCCTCGGATTCAATACCTCCAATAGCACTGCCACGTTATCCATGCTTACTCTTACACCATCAGCCAACGCCATAGTGCCCGCTAAAACATTGGAGACCGCCGCCTCCAAGTCCCCGGCTGTAGCATCCGCCTTGGATTCAACATACCCGCCGGCAGCGGAGCCCGGTGTGATAACCAGCAAGCCGATGTCTTGGGGTCTTGAACCGTACTTGACGATGAGGCGTCTAGGCATTGTTTTTTTGTCTAGCTCGATTTGGGAGTCAAGCGGGATAAGGGCTTTTGGTTTATCTCCCGTTATCGACATGGGCAGGTAGATGGCTTTGGTTTTCAGCCCTAGCTCTTCAACCAGCGCTGAGATGTTTTCGATGCCTGACTGGAGCAGGATTGCGCTGGCTTGCGGCGGAATTTTTGGTTGCCCTTTCTCGATAGCGAAAGCGACTGCGCCGAGGATGATTGTGGAAATGCCTAGCGCCGTGAAGGGGGTTGAGTTCAGTATGATGGCTGCAAGCAGGCAAAGAAGGATGCCTGTTAGCGTGAGCATGCCTGCGAACGAGGCATGTAATACAGTTCTTCTTTGGCGGTTTTTTGGTGGACATTTGTCTGACATAGTTAAAGTCAAATTAGCATAGGATTTAATAAGTCTTCATCAAAAAATCAGCTACCGACTAACCCCAGCATATGATACCGAAACTTACGCGTCACCGTAGCCAACGCCAGCGCCTCCACCAGCAAAGCCATAGACGCCACAATCGGCTCAAGCCTGATGCCCCACGGCGTATAATTCAGCCCCAACCCAACCAGCGGAACAAGAGCGAGGCTAAGCCCAATCGAGAGGGCCACCCGCTCAAGCATGTCCAGTTCTTCGCTGCGGGGGTAGAGCGCTGAAATAAGCATGAAGCCGGGCAGAAAAAGGACAAAGACGCCGCCTAAAACGTACCTGACGTAAAGCAGCGTTGAGCTGTTAACCGTGAAGATGGCCAGTGCTGTGACGGCGAGCAATGCGGTGATTGCCCAGAACCACGCGTTTTGTAGGCTGAAAAAATACTTCGCTATGTTCCTTGGGGGGTTAGGTTCTGTGAGGTTTAGGGTGCCTTTTTTCCATTCCACATAAACCGCTTTTATGGCGTCAGATTGTTTGAGCCCCTTTGCGGTAAGGTGCTCGACGAGGTCGTCGACGGTGGGTTGCTGCAGATTTTTTGCGGCTGCTAAAACCGCTTCATGGGGGTTGGTGCTCATTGGGTTTTTCCTCTGGGCTTGTTTTCGAATCAATTTTTATATATGTCTTATGCATGAATTCGTTGATAGTGGATGGCAGACAAATGGTAAACAGAAAGATACTGGTTGGCGGCTGGCTGATAATCGCGGTCGCACTCTGCGCCCTTGCAAGCGCCCAACAGCCCACTCTCAGCGAAGCAGAAGTCGACATAACCGCTGCATACCAAGCCATCCTCGCGGCCCACCAATCAGGCGCAGACATCACTCAACTGACCGCGCAAATCAACAACGCCCTAAACCTAACCCAGCACGCCCAGCTGCTAGAAGAAACCAACCCGCAACAGGCCCAGCAGTTAACCAGCCAAGCCCAAGCCATAGCCCAAAACGTAACCGCCCAGGCACAGGCCGCTGGGCAATCCGCATCCGTTGGAGTTCCTGCGGTTGTCGCGGCGGCTGTAGCTGGCCTGTTGGCGGCTGGGGTAATCACGTATCTGAAAGGTCCGGGGGTGTTTTGGCGGATATGGTATAAGCTCCGAAGGAACTACCTTATAAAAGCCACCGGATCGGCGCCAAACGATAAAGCCCTCGTTATTACGCCTCGGCAATTATGCGCCGCCGTTTTAGCCCTCACCGTCCTCGTGGCGTTTATTGCGGTTTCTGGGGTTTTGTTGCCGCGGGGGCAGGGTGAAGAATTCTCTGAACTGGGCATTTTGGGACCGAACCTGAAGCTGGGTGATTATCCTTCGGTAGTTGTTGCCAGCGAAACCGTCCGCCTATATGTTTACGTGGGTAACCAGATGGGGAAGCCCATGCTATATGAGGTGCAGGTTAAACTTGGCGACAACAACACCGCTGTGAACCCCGCTAACGCTTCTGTGCTCCAGCAGAACTGGCAGGTGCTTGATGTCAACCAAACCTGGACTTACCCCGTCCAAGTAACTTTGACGGAGCCTGGGGTTAATCAGCGGCTTATCTTTGAGCTGTGGCTTTACAACCAAACTATTAGCCAGTTCCAGTATCACCAGCGGTGGGGGCAAATCTGGCTGAACGTGACTTCACCTGCCTCTTAGCTACCGATTCATGTTTGCTGAGGTAGAAAAATGCGGTTGCTTGCCTTCAAAATGCTATTTCGCCGGCGAGGAACAGCGTCAGCTATCATATCAATCGCGTTGCTTGTTGCCTTGGTGACTGCGGTGAATTGCTTGGTAAACAACATTAGCTCCCAAACCTCGGCGCTAAGCCAACTTGCCAGTGTAGGCGACACCTACATAGTCACTGAAGGCTCAGGTGGGCTTGGTGAAAGCGAAATCGACGCTGCCGTGGTCGCAGAGATAAATGGCAGTAGACTCCTTTCCGATTTGACCTGCCATCGCCTAACCCGCGGGGCCATCCAAACCGCCGACGGCTCCTACCCCGTGACTATGCGAGGCATAGATGACCCACAAGCCTTCTTTCGTCGCCACAACGCCGCCGTCAACGGCTCCGCCAGTCCAAATGGTGCACAAGCGGTGGCAGGGGTTATCCTTTCAAAAGCAGCCTCTATCCATAGGGGCGACCAGGTGAATTTAACCATCCACGGCAAAGCCTTCTCCCTCTCCATCGTTGGGGTTGTGCAGGCCAACGGGCAAACCGACACCGAATTAATCCTGCCGCTTACAACCCTCCAGGAGCTCTCCCCCAGCGCCGGCTCGGTTTCCCTCATCGAATTCTCCACCCAAAACCCCGCGGGAATAGCCAACTTAACCCGGACGCTGCCCTCCAACCTGAAAATCGAGTGCACCCAGCAGACCGCCGCGTTTGCGGCCGACATCAACAACCAGCTGGTGGCTTTCATCACTGTTTGGTCAGTTTCCGTGTACGTGGTGGTTGCCGCGGCATCCTACGTCATAGCTACCCGCGTCGTCAACGAAGCAAAATACGAGTTCTGCATGCTTGGAACATTGGGCGCAAAAAAGCCGCTTACAACACAGCTGATCTTGGGCTATGCAGGGGCTATTGCTTTGGTAGGCTGCCTTGTAGGAATTTCCCTTGGCGTGGTGGGCACGCAGGCGGCGGCGACTTTTGCGCGTTGGCTCTTGGGCAGCAGCGGATTAGCGCCGTTTCTTGAGGGCAGTCAAGCTTTGGAGATTCTGATTCTCGCGTTCGCTGCCTCCCTCGCTGGCTGCCTCTACCCCTCACTGAGGGGGCGCTTTGTGGCGTCGGAGGCGAATCAGGCGTGAATCTGCTGCGTTTCCGTTATCTACGCACCAAACGCGTCGCCGCTTTAATTGTGGTTTTCACGTTGGTTTCCACGCTTTTCTCGGTCACAGCCTACAGCTTTCTAGGCTTCTACGATGGCTTCTCAAGCTATGTAGGCGAAGACGCCGACGTGGTAGCCATCTACAGCAAAGCAGGCAGCACCCCCTTCACCGGCGTGGTTCCACTCGAATTAGCTGACACAGCAGCTCAAGTTAATGGTGTGGTCGCCGTGAGCCCCGAAGTCCTAGCGCCCGCCATGATCAATGGGCAATCCGTCTTCGTCCGCGGCGTGCTGCCCGAGGAACTCGCCAAACTCAACTCCATCGCCATCCGTGAAGGTCAAGCCCTCAACTTAACCGACGCCAACTCCGTTATAGTCGGCGAAGGCTTAGCGCAGCGGCTGGACCTAAATGTAGGCGATGATTTCTTGGTTTTGGGGGTTCTCTCCCAGCGATACGTGACTTTGCAGGTTAGCGGCATCTTCGAATCTGCCTCTGCGCTTAACGATGAAGCGTTGGCGCCGCTCTACATTGCCCAGTGGCTCCGCGGCTTAGGCTACAGCGACGCCAGCCTGCTGCGCGTAAAAATCGACTCTGCCCAAACCAGCGCCGCCCGCATCTACCAGCAAATCAGCAACCAAACCGCCCCCGTCTCCTCCCCCTCCGATTCATCCTCGCCTTCTCCGACACCCAAAAGTCAACTCAGGCGGGACCTTGAGGCTCTGCTGCCGCTTGCCCACGCCAACATTAACATATCTTTGATAGGCGTCGAGGATTCACAGCAGTTCATGCAAGGCTACCTTGGTCGCTACGGCGTAACAAAGGACACGCTGCTGGTGCTTTCGGTGGTGGTGCTGCTTTTTGCCTGCGGAACCGCTGCCTGCGCCGTAGCCTTGTTTGTGAAGCAGCATACAGGCGACATTGAGGTTATGCGCTCCATCGGGGTTTCCGCTTGCGCAATGAAGGCGGATTTGGCGGCTCGGATGGTAGCTTGGGCGCTGGCGGCTTCTTTTCTGGGCGCCATCTTAAGCGCTGGGTTCATCAACGTTTTTCAGCGGCTCGGCTACTTGCAGGTGCTTTCCCACGCCATCAGCTTCCAACTTGACCCGCTGGTCGTCGCCGCCAACTTTGGGCTCCTCTCGCTGCTTAGCGCCCTCACCGTTGCCCGCATGGAGCTAAAACCATGAAAAAAGCCCTCGCCCTCTCCCTGCTATTGTTGGCAATATCCGTAGCGGTGACTGTGCGGCTCTACCCCGCCCTCATCAGCGGCATGCCCTTTTCGGTGGACGCTTGGCCGCTTATCCGCAACACTGAACTGCTAAGTCAGAACACGCCTGTGTCCCTTACCAGCGGCGTATTTGATGGCTACAACAACTATTGGCCCGCCGTCCAGCTTTTCGGCGCCGTGCTCTCGGAGCTGTCGGCGTTGCCCGCGGCGTCGGCGATGGCTTATGCGGTGCCTTTGGCTGCGGCTTTGGCGGTTCCCCTTTTTTATTTAATCGTCAAAAAACTCACGGGCAGCACCGCGGCTTCTCTGGCTGCGGCTTTCCTGTTAGCCACTGTCTTCCCTTATGCCCTCTTCACGGCGGGCGTCACCAAAGAAACCTTCGCCAGCCCCCTCTACCTCTGCTTAATTTTTGTTTTTCTACAAAAGCACAATGCTAAATCGCTGGGTCTTTTCCTGGTGCTTTCGTTGGTGTTGGTGTTGACTCATCATTTTACAGCTTTTTTAGCCGTCGCCATCCTGTCGGGTTTAACTGCGGCATCCTTCATCACCAAAAAAGGCCTCAGTGATAAGGCGAATTCACCCCAGTCAAACCTGCTCTACCTAGCCGCCTTTGCAGGCGCCAACTCACTGTACTTTGCCCTCTTCGCCTACCCAGCACTTAACTTCACCATAACCCTTAGCGATTTACTCTCAGTGGGCGCCTACGAAGTCCTCCTTGCATCCCTAATCATCTACCTCTGCTACGCCGCCAAACCCTTCACAGCCCTAAAAACCGCCCTCTACTGCGGGGGGTGGACGCTGATGCTGGCGTTGCTTGTGCTTTTAACCACCCAAATCCCCATCTTGCCCAGTGCGCCCACCCTGCCCCTCCGCTACCTCCTCTATGCCCTCCCCACCCTGCTGGGACTGCCCCTTGTCATCTACGGGTTTAGGGAGCTGCGGCGTCGCCAGAGTTTTCTGTTGGCGCCGTTTTTCTGGGTGGCGGCGGTTGCGGCTTTTGGCATCTGGGCGCTCTTCTCTAACGCCCTAGGTGGCTATGGCTTTGTTTACCGCTCCATCAACTTCATTCTGCCGCCGTTTCTTATTCTGGCTGCGCTGGGGCTTTGGCAGCTGGTGGGCAATCGGAAAATGCAGAGGCGCCTTTGGGTGGCTTTTGCTGTTGTGCTTGTGGCTTTCATGGCGGTGCTTGGCTGCTTTAGCGTCTATGCGGCGGTGGCGCTTGAGGAGCCCTACTTCGGCTACTTCTGGCGTTACTCACCCAGCGAGTACCATGCAGCCGACTGGACTGCGGCATCCGTGGCTAACCAGACCGTGGCAGGCGACTCCAAAATCCACTATCTCTTAAGCGACTACTTCGAATGCGGCGTCGACATAATGGGGGGCTACCGGTTTTTGGGCGAGAACGCTTCCGCGCCGCAGCTTCTTTTCGTATATGGTCAGATGTACCGCAACGGCTATGTGCTCTATGACGGCAGCCCCGCCGCGCTCCCCGCAAACTGGACCGATAAGCTGGCGAACTACAACTGCGTTTACGTTAACAGCGAGGTAACAATCTATGCAAACCCCTAAACCCACCGTGCAACTGACAAACATATCCAAAACCTACGGCGCAACCCCCGTACTCAAAAACCTGAACTTAACCGTTAGCCCCGGAGAATTCGTTTGCATAAGGGGAAAATCAGGCGCAGGCAAAACCAACCTCTTCAAAACCATCGCGCTCCTCGAAGCCCCCACCGCTGGAACCATGCAGATCTTCGGCAAAGACGCCTCAACCCTCAATGACAGCCAACGAGCGAACCTGCGGCTGCACCACATCGGCTTGGTGTTCCAGTTCTTCAACCTGCTGCCCACGCTTTCGGTGCTGGAGAACGTGGAGTTGCCGATGGCGCTGGCCGGCGTAAAGAAGGTTGCTCGGTTGTCGCGGGCGATGGAGCTTCTGGGCTACTTTGGGCTGGCCGGGCTGGGGGAGCGGTTCCCCTCTGAGCTCAGCGGCGGGGAGCGGCAGCGAGTGGCGGTGGTGCGGGCGCTGGTTAACCGCCCCAGTTTGCTGCTTGCTGATGAGCCCACGTCGAGTTTGGATGATGAGAACGCTCTGCTGGTGCTTTCTATGCTATGTAGGGTGAATCGTGAGGAGGGGGTGGCGGTGGTTTTGACGACTACGGATCTTTATGAGCCGCTGGCGGGGGCTTCGGCGGATTTTGTGTTGCGTGGGGGGCGTCTGATGCGGAGTGATTCGCGGTTTGAGGTGGCGGAGGCTGGGGTGGCGCGGCAGTGACGTGTTTAGGTGCTGATTTCTGGTCTAAATCAGAATTGAAATTAACGTTAAATATGCAGATTCTTGATACTGCATTTTCAACGGGAGTTGGGAGTATATGGTAAACAAAAAGAAACAGCTGAAAGTAACCATGGCGGCGCCCTACGTGGCGGGCATGGAGCAACTAATCAACGATGGACTCTACGAAAGCCAAGGTGAAGTCGTCAAAGATGCCCTGCGGCGACTCTTTAACCACTATGAAATCCGCAGCATAAGCGAAGCCTGCACACCATAAAGAGCACACAAAAAAACATGCGGCTGCTCATCTGTCGGGCTTCTTTGCTGCTGTTGGGGCAGTTGGAACTGAAGAAAAGCCTTAAATTCCATTTTGCCCCCTTCATGGAATTGTAAGTGTATGTTTAGCTTTTTTTGGCTGGACAAAGTTTTTATGCGCGTTTGAAACTCTACACTTCCCCGATAAGTCAAAGGATGATTCAAGATGGCCCTACAAAAAGGAGATTTCATACTAATCGATTATGTAGCCAAAGTTAAAGAAACAAACGAAGTTTTCGACACAACAAAAGATGAAGTAGCAAAAAAAGAGCACCTTCACAAAGAAGGAGAAATCTACGAGCCAAAACTCGTCGTAGTCGGCGAAGGCTGGGTTCTTAAAGCCCTCGACGATGCACTTCTCTCCGCGGAAGTCGGCAAAGCCGAAACCGTCGAAATCCCATCTGACAAAGCTTTCGGTCCACGTGACCCCGAGAAAATCCGCCGCGTCCCCATAAAGCAGTTGTTCGCAAAACAAATCAACCCCGTCGTTGGCGCACGCATCGAATTCCAAGGCAAAAACGCCACCATACGCTCCATCGGCGCAGGCAGAGTTCTACTCGACTTCAACCCCGCGTTGGCAGGCAGAACCCTCATCTACGATTTAACCGTTAACAAAAAAATCGACGAGGAAACCCAGAGGATTGCAGCGTTGATTCACCGCCGTGTTCCAGTGGTGGAAGAGGACAAATTCAAGGTGACTGTGAAAGCCAAGAACCTAAGCATCGAAATGCCCGAGGACACCTTCTACGTGGAAGGCATCCAGATCGCAAAACGCGGCATATCCATGGATATCCAACGGTTCTTCCCCGATATGGCAGAGACCAAATTCGTTGAAACCTTCAAGTACGAGCCCAAGCCCGAAGCAGCCGCCCCCGCAGCTCCAGCAGAATCCGCTCCAGTTGAGGAAAAGAAGCAAGCGCCAGCGGAAGTCCCCGCGGCGGAAGAAAAGCCTAAAGCCAAAAAGGCTTCCAAGGCAAAACCTGAAGCTAAAGAATAAGCTTTCAACCCCTTTCCTTTTTAACGTCCAGTTTTGTTTTCAAAAAATTTAAATCTGCAGTTTCTCCATAGTCCATGGTGCATTTCTACAGTTAACAGATGGGTGTGTCTGGAGGTGAAACCAAAAGATGGACCATACCGTAATCCATTTTGAAATCCCAGCGGACAACGTAGAGAAACTCAAAGCTTTTTACGAGCAGGTTTTCGGCTGGAAAATCATCCCCGCCGAAGGCCCCATCGAATACTGGGTTATCCAAACCGTGCCCACCGACGAGAAGGGCATGCTGATGCATCCGGGCGTAAACGGCGGCATGTACCGGCGGCAGCTCCCCAACAGCAAACCCATAAACTACATCTCCGTCGAAAACCTCAGCGAGTTCCTCGAGGTAATCGTCAAGTTAGGCGGCAAAGTCACCCAGCCTAAACAGGAGGTTCCTGAAGTGGGCTGGATAGCTGCGGCGGAGGACCCTGAAGGTAACCAGTTCGCGCTGCTTCAGCCCATGTGTCCCTAGCCGATTATGCCTGTTGCCCGCGCCACGGTTTCGCATGCGTCGTAGTTGAGGTTAAGTTTATGCAGTATGGTGTAGCGTTCGGGGCGGATGGCGGTGGATGACTGCAGCGCCTTAACGACGTCTGCGTCTGTGACGCCTAGTTCCTTGGCGGTGGTGGGGGCGCCTATCTGTTTGAGGGTGGCCTTGATTTTCTGCCAGTTTGACCCATGCAGAAAAGAGGTTAAGATGGAGCCGACGCCGCATTGCTCGCCATGCATGGCATGATGCGAATTCACCAGGTCCAGGGCGTGGCTGAAAAGATGCTCTGAGCCGCTGCATGGTCGGCTGCTGCCCGCGATGCTCATGGCGACGCCGCAGCTAATCAGCGCCTCAAGCAGCACCCGCAAGCCCTCATCCTGATGCTGCACAATCAAATCCGCGCTTTCCGTCACGAGTTTGGCGCTCATCAACGCGAGGCTGGCTGCGTAGCCGCCATAGTACTCGCCTTTTTCGGTGTGCGCGAGTTTCCAATCTTTGACGGCGGTGAATTTGCTGATGACGTCTCCGCAGCCGCTGACGACAAAGCGCCAGGGTGCCTTGGAGATGATTTCTGTGTCCGCGATGATCGCCATCGGCGCCTGCGCGAGGATAGAGTAGGGTTTATCGGAGCCTTTAATCGAGGCGAGGGGGCTGGCGATGCCGTCGTGGCTCACCGTGGTGGGGACGCTGACGAAGGGGACGTTGACGCTGGCGCTGCTGAGTTTGGCTGCGTCGATGATGGTTCCGCCGCCGACTCCGAAGAGCACCCGGGGCTTCTGCTCTTTTAGCTGCTGCTCAACGATGATTAAGTCGTCCACCGTCATGGATTTAACTAAAATGAAGTCTGCAGTTAACCCCGCCTCCTCAAGGAAACCCGAGACGGTTTTGCCCGCGAGTTCATAGCACTGCGCATCGGAGAGCACCAGCGCTTTGCCCTTAAGGTTAAGTCGCCTTACCACTTCGGGTATGCGCTGCAGGGTGCCTTTTCCAACGATGACTTCGCGGGGCAACTGCATATAATGGTAGTTTAACGTCAAATCAATACCACTGCTGTGTAGTCAACCTATTGGGGCAGCTAAGTTTTAAAACGTTTGGGAACTAATCCACCGACAAAAGAGGGAATAAAAATAGGGGAAGGCAAGTTTTAGGACTTGCTTTCTTGGGCTTTTAATGCGGCGTTTTCCTGTTTTAGAGAGGTGTTTTCTTCCGTTAACGCTTTGAGGACGGCGTTTAGTTGGGTCATCATGTCGTTTATGCGCAGGTTAAGCATGCCGATTTGCTGCATGACTGGTGAGGCTTCGGAGGACATCATGCACTTGCACCTCCTTGAGAGGTGATTTTCTGGAGTTGGAGGCGTAAATTATCGATTTCTTGACTTAAGCGTTCTTTCTCGTTCAAGAGTTCAAGCAGGGTTGCACTGTATTCGTCCTGTTTTTTGGCCAGCGCTTTGGCGCAGCCCATGAGGAAGCCGCTGACTTTTCCTGCGTCGAAGAATTCATCGGTTTCAGCGCTTTCTTTGTTGCCTTTGATTATTTTAAAGGGGTCATCTGTTGGAGGCGCAAGTTTGGTTGTGTCGTAGGTTAGGGATAGCGTTTGGTCTTTTTCGCCCCATAGTTTAACTATGCTTAGGTCGTCGTATGCATCGAATTGGCTTAAGGTCTTGTAGTAAACATATCTGGATATTACTCCATACCAGTAGCGGCCGCCCTCGCCTAAGTAGCCTGTGTTGCTGCCTGCGCCTGGTTCAATGTTTTGGTATGCGTAGAGAGTGTTTGTGCTACCGCGTTCTATGTATACGTCGTTGCCTGACCCCAAGTATAGTCGTGCATTACCTCGGTTTTGGGCACCTTGTAAGCTTATTGCGTTTGCTACATTAATGTCACTGAGATAGCAATCGTCGCCCACCAGAAATGCGTCTCCATTACCTCCCCCTCCGTGGATTACATTATCGCAATCTACTCTGCCGGAGATATTGATTGAGGTTCCATACGGCTTGAGGGTGTCCATGATGTATATTCCTTGGTTGGTTGCGCTGTTTAGGTGGTCTGCGAATAGGTTACTTACATCAAGCGTTCCTAATGCTCCTGAGGCACTTTGGACCTGAAGAACGCCGTCAGCATTTGAAAATAGCCTTGATGCGCCGTTACGGAGGCCTATCCATCTTGCATTGTTATCGAGTGTCAATGATCCATTTAGCGTGAAATTATCTGGTGTATACAGAACATCGCTATCACTGCGGTAAATTTGCACGTCTCCTCCAATTTCTAAGCCACCGCTCGAACCAGTTAACGGAAGAGAAATTTGACCGTATACTGTTCCACCTGTGATATTAAGATAGCCTTTGTCTCTTGGAGACAGATAGTTATATGCAGAGAACTTTATGTGTGCTGTTCCGTCGGGGTAGGACCCTTGTCTTATGGTTAGTCTAAGTTTTTTTGCGTCGCAAAATGACTTTATGATCTTTCGTGATACGGTATTATTGGTTTCGTCTATTATTTGAGTCCATACGTCTGAAAGGTTAAGGTATTCAAGCTTATAACTGACCGGATAACCAGCGCTTCCCCAGTCGCCTCTAAGGTAGAAACCGCCAAACCAGTATTGTGAGCAACCTAAATCTATCTCCATCGTCGCTGGCAATCTATCTGGGGAAATTAGCCAATATCCCCATTCTTCGCCGTTGAAGCAGCCTGAAGTATCTGCGCCATTGGATGTGGTTACGGTTAATCTTTTGTTTGCGTGGATAAGATAATCGAATGCCGGATTCGTAAGAAAAGTGGTCCATCCTTGAATAGCAACGCCTTCACCAATATAGCCTGCCGTTATTGTTCCGTTTACGCCTAAGTTAGTAGAGACCGACAATGAATTAGCTGATAATGCTTGCTCAACAATCAATCCTCCACCCACAGGGGTCTGCACCCTCAAACTATGCTCAGATGCGTTACCATATACCTTGCATAGTTCGCTTCCAGAGTTAAACCATATTTCAGGGTTGCTGCTTGTATTAGCAAGCTGTAGAATCGGATTCGTTTTTTGGATAACGATATTACCGGTGATTGTGCCGCCGTTCCATGTGTCACTGCCAAAATCCCAGTCAGTACCATTAAGGTGCTTAATTGATTCGGTGTACACTGTTTGAATGCAAGCGCCAAGCCATACATGTTGTGGTTCGCCTAATCCGCCTGTTTGCGTAACTTGCGGATAAACGTTGGCTGCATGAAGGTCATGGCAAGCTAAGTGTCCCTGATCATAAAGTTGTATTGGCAAATTAGGAACGAATGGTCCCATATCAACCCATTGTGGTGTTGTGCCTATGTATTGCCACCGTTTGATATGACCATCGCTATTGTTATAATAACATTGAAGATATGCTGGATTATCTGGTGGGCTATTGCGGTGTTCTGGGTCTAGAATAACGCTATATTGATTTCTTCGAATGTAGCAGGTGTCCATGTTATAGTTATAGCTGGTGGTGTCGTCACTTTTTGTTAACCAAATTCCTGGAGGATCCAATCGATTCTTCATTCCATAACCTAATGCTATCAAGCCTTGGTTTGCAGCTACGAATCCACCCGCTGAAATATCCTTCTTCACAACCAAACCTTGATCAGTTGCCAATATAGGCGAGAATCCATCGACTAAAACTAGCCCTAATCGTGCTGATACTGGATTATTTGGATCAGAAACGTCGGTAAAAGTTAACGGTTGTGATCCAAGCGGTAGGCCCGCTTGATTTAGACCTATTAATCGCCAACAACCGTTTAGTTTTTGATAAACTTCACCGGCAGTGTACCGGTTGTAAATCTGCAAATTGACTCCGATATCATTGATTGGTATGTCTGTTCCATAGATGTCATATACGATGGCTCCGCCGGCTGTTTCTAGACTAACCCACTGTCCGCTCGTTCCATCGCCATTATGTCTGTAAAGAATCGCTGTATAATTGTCAAGCAGAAGGAAGAAGTCATTATTATGTGCAATTGCATTATCGGGAAGAGTATGTCCTGTTGGGAATACTATTCCCGGTGCCCATGTCTCACCTACAAAGTGCCATATAGCATTAACTAGGTCGGTATGTGTTATTTTTGGCGCATAAATATCTGTCAATTTTACACCCTCCAAAAGCAGTTATTGTCTTTTTGGTTGGTCATCTTAACTCGAAATAACTGAAATTTTGTTGTTTTCATTTTATGTTCCTTCGATTACTTTAATGCCGAATAAACTGAAAAGTTGAATTGTACTCCCGGTTGGACCTAGTAAAGGCCCGCTTGTTGGGTCTCCTGTGGGGTCTTGCGCCAAAAATGTTGCATAATTTATTTTATGTAAAACATTATAAGCTCTCCAATGAACATTAGACATGTGTATAAATGTCTTATCCTTATCCTTTCCCTCTGTCTCATCATAACACTTTTAAGTCTAATAACTACTGAAACGACTGGATCAACGACTATACCTAAACCCTCTGTTCCTCAATTCACAGTTAACTTCATCGATACATCCTATGACACGTCTCCAACTCCGACTATTGACCCTTACACTGGAAAAACGGTAATTCCCGAATCCGTGTATGTTGAAGCCAGAGCAATTGAAGTAAGAATACAAAATGAACCTTTCACCTCATTTACTATACAGGACGATTCCGGTAATACTTGGAATGTCAATTACCTCTATAATATTCGTTGGAAGGGTCATTTTGAGCAAGATTGGACTGAGGTCTCTTATCCTTCAGATGGTTATCTGCGCAGTAATTCGGGCTCTGAATCAGTGTTTTCTATAATTGGTGGAGAATACTCATCCTCAGAAGGGTTGAAGTTATATATTAACGGTTGGCAGTCATCATATACTGTTGGGGCCCAAATAGATGTTCAAGTTGAGGCGATGATAGGGTACGTTCACCGTGTTTTTGAAAACGGTGGGTTCCCTTATGTTTTTACTGGTGAGACAAGTGGCTGGAGTGGCACCCAAACTTTAACGATTACTGATACAGCGCCTATGCCCGCTCCTTCGTCTGTTACTGTAGACCCGTCTGATTCGCCGCAATCTCCCACGCAGACGCCTCTGGAGCCTAACGTTGGCACCTCGGTGTTGTTTGGTCTGGATTGGGTAGGCATAGCTGTCATAGTGTTGCTTGGTGCGGTTGTGGTGTTGTTGGTTTTGGTGGTTGTGTCTTTGCGTAGGCGTGGTTAGGCGCCGCTTTATTCTTTGGTGGGTTGTTTGTTTTGGGGTTTTTTTCTTTGTAGGGGTTCGTTTATGAGGTTTACTTCTTTGGCGTAGTCCATGAGTGCTATGCGCATTGTTTCGCTGTCGCTGGTGCCTAGCTTGTTTGATAGTGCGGTTAGGATTTCTTTTTGTTCTTTGCTAAGCACCACTTTTGCTATGACTTTTTTAGCCACGCCTAGGTTCCTCCAGGTGAAAGAAAGGTTGGGTTATTTTTTGTGCGGCAGGCTTCATTAGGGTTTGCCTGTTTTCTCTTTTTGCTCTGCAGCCTGTTTTAGGGTTTGGTTTTCTTCAATCAGCATTTTTAGGGTGCTGTTGAGTTGGGTCATCATGTCGCTGATGCGCAGGTTCAGCATGCTTATCTGCGCCATGATGGGGGTGGGTTCGAGTGGTTTTTGGGGGGTTTGGCTCATTTTAATCACGTTACCATATTAGGTGGGGTTTGTTGATATGCTGTGTTGTACCTTCTGTGGGCCCGTCTGATGGCCCGTCTGCGGGGTCTTCTGTGGGGCAAAACGGATGTTAGGGGAAAAGCTGCATGAAAATGCCAAAAAATCATAAAAGGCACAGGCGTCAAGGGGGAGGTAGACCATTGAGACGCATATTTTCCCGTTTTGCAGGTGTTGGAAGCCGCCGTTTTTCCGCCTTCAAATAAGGGGAGGGAGGTCTTGGCTGAGCAGCAGACGTCCAAAGCTGGCGGTTACTCTGCGTGTCCTAGGGCATCTGCCCAATAAACCCAGTTAGAACCCCATGGATGCTCAGCTACGCAGCTGCCAAATCAATGGATGCCTACCACTTATGATGGGGGTTTCTGCGTTTGCCTTAGTATAAATAGAGGGGGGATAGAGGTGGCAGAGCAACAGCGCAAAAGCGGTGGCAAAGCGCCTTTTCGACCCTGAACTGCTGCTATACTTATATTGACCGCTTGCAGTACAGTTTTTTAGGAGACACAAATATGCCCGCTATTGAAGTCGGTCGAATCTGCATCAAGCAAGCTGGACGCGAATGCTGCAGCAAATGCATCGTCGTCGACATGATGGATAAGAGCTTCGTGTTGGTCACGGGGCCCAAGAAAGTCACAGGCGTTAAACGCAGACGCGTCAACATCAACCACCTTATGCCCCTAGACGATAAAGTCGAGGTTAAACGGGGCGCATCAGACGAGGAAGTCACCTCGGCCCTTGAAGCTGAAGGTAAACTCGCCGAAATGACCTCTGACTGCTGCTGCTAAACTTTTAAGCTTTAATACCTCGCATTTCTTTTTCTTCCCCTGTTAGGAGACTATCATAGAGTATGCCCAGAACCACTCCGCCGTGGGAAACCAAACGGGAACTGCAAACCCGAGCCCAAGACACCACCGACCCAAAATACGGCTGCAAACCCAGCGAACGCCCCGCCAAGCAATACATCAAATTCGGCACCATAAACCTCGACAAACCCGCAGGACCCACCAGCCACGAGGTTGCGGCGTGGACCAAAAAAATCCTCAAAATCGACGTCATCGGACACGGCGGCACCCTGGACCCTAAAGTCACCGGTGTCTTGCCGGTTACGCTGGAGGAAGCCACCAAGATGGTGCAGGCGCTGCTCTACAGCGGCAAAGAATATGTTTGTGTGCTTAAACTCCACGGCGAGGTGGATGAACCCAGCATCAAGCATGTGCTCACGCTTTTTGAGGACGAAATTTATCAGCGTCCTCCCCTGCGTAGTTCGGTTAAGCGTGCGCTGCGTACACGTCGCATCTACTACATCGACTACATCGAACGCGAGGGACGCAACGTGCTCTTTAGGGTCGGCTGCGAAGGCGGAACCTACATCCGCAAGCTCTGCTATGACATCGGAGAAATCCTGGGCGTTGGCGGCCACATGCAGGAGCTGCGCAGAACCCGCGCGGGACCCTTCACTGAAACCGGCAGCAAATTCGTTACCCTCCACGATGTCGCCTACTGGTTTGGCGAGTACGAACGCACCAAAGACCAAAGTTACCTGTGTAAATTCATCGAGCCCATGGAAAACGCCCTGATGCATCTGCCCAGAATCGTCGTGCGGGATTCAGCGGTAGATGCGCTCTGCCACGGAGCCAACCTCACTGCACCAGGCGTTTTGCAGGTGGATAGCGGCGTTGACAAAAGTAACATCGTGGCGATTTTTACGCTTAAGGGCGAGGCGGTGGCGCTTGGCCGCGCGCAGGTTTCCACTCAGGAGATGCTGGATCTGCGCTATGGCACCGTGGCGACGCTGGCAAGGGTGCTGATGCCCCGTAACGTTTACCCCAAGGTTTGGAAGAGCGGGGGCGGCGATGAGCAAGAAAAATAGTTCTGAGCATTACTTTTCCGCTGAGCCTAAATGCACGGACCGATTCGGCATCGTTCACGCATCTTTGCGGGGTCGCAGCTTTGAGTTTTTGACTTCGTCGAGTGTTTTTTCTAAGAAGCGGGTGGATTTGGGCACACGGGTTCTCATCGAAGCCATGGAGTTGCCAGCGGAGGGCACCGTGCTGGACATCGGCTGCGGTTATGGCGCAGTGGGCATTGCGGCGGCGGCTTTGAATCCTCGTCTGCAGGTTGTCCTCACCGACGTGAATATGCGTGCGGTAAGGTTGGCAAAGCAGAACTTGGGTGCCAACAGAATCGTCAATGCCCAGGTTCGCTGCGGTTTTCTCTATGAACCCGTCAGTGACCTGCGCTTCAACGCTGTTCTCTCCAATCCCCCGGTGAGCGCAGGGATGGATACCGTTAAAGCCATCATCGCGGGTGCTCCAGCGGTTTTGGCGGCGGATGGCGTTTTTGAGATGGTTATCCGCAGCAAAATCGGCGCCAAAGTTCTTCCCGAAGCCTTCGTGGCGGCGTTTGGTAACTGCATGGTTTTGGCTCGGGAAAGCGGTTACCGTGTGCTTTTGGGTCGATTGGGCGCTTAGCTGCCGAATGGTTTTTAATGTTGTCTTGCAGTTGGTTGTTTGGTCATGTTTTGGCTGATATACAGTGCCTGTTTGTCTGACAAGCACTTATATGCGCTGCAAACGTGCACTTCTGTACACTAAACGGTGACCCAAATGTCTGATGGAAACAAACGGGAACGCATCACGATCCGCTTAACCAAACGCTACCTGGACCTGCTAAACACCCTTATCGATAAAGGCGTCTACAACAGCCGCAACGAAGCCATACGCGATGCACTTCGCATCATGTACGAGTACCATGGCCTCAAGGTGGCGCCGGAAAAGAAGGGTGCCGCCAAAAGCGGCGACGAAGCCAAACCTGAGTAACATTGCGTTTTTCGATATATCTCGCTGTTGGAAACTCCGCTTATATTCCTACAGCCTACACTTTGAGGTAAGGAAGAAGCGGGGATGGAAGAGCAAAATTCGGATGCTTGCTGCGAAATCGGCGTTAAGGGTCCATGTGGATGCTGCGATTTCAGCGTTTTCTGCAAGGGCAAATGGAGCACACAAACCAGTAGCCACAAGGGTTTGTTGAATGCCGCAAACCACATGCCTTAAGAGCCGTTGACTGCTGAGCCTTCTATGTGTTCATTGCTATACAGAATAATCAGCGGTCAACGCAGCTACCCAGCTGCTGCTGCGCCATCCCGATCCTGCAGCTAAACACGTGGATTTTTAGCTGCCATCCGTTGGCTACCGCAAAATACAAAAAGCCAACTGCCCACATAATGAAACTAAACACCATTCACATTAGAGGGTTTGATGAAAGATGAAACTAAACAAAACCGACGAAAAAGTTGTCGCGGCACTGCAAACCGAAGGCAAAGAGTTGTCTCTCCAAGAACTCGCCGACAAAACCGGCGAAACAACCAAAAAAGTGTTCCGATCACTCAAAAAACTCTTCGAAAACGAAATCGTCTCCACCCAAGCCCGCAAATACAAACTCATAATCACCGACACCAAAGCCATCAAGGCGAAGCTGGCGGCAAAAGGCGACGAAGAAGAACCAGAAACCTAAACCCCAAACCACCCATTTCCCCAGAACAAACTTTCATTTTTGTAATCAGCACCAAACAGCCTCTGACACGTGCGATTTTTTCTCTTACCCCCCTTATAAATAGGCTCAACAACCACACAACACAACCAAACAAAAGCAGGCACTTGCTGGTTACCCAACGCAGAATCCATGCAACTGCAGACAAATTTTGAAAGCAGCTAGGCGTTCATGCCACAAGCCTGCAGACAAAAGGAGCCCTGGGCCTTGTTGCTCTACCACCTACCTCCCCTCCCCCTATAGGAAACAACAAAAGAACCACCAAATAGAAACCAAACATGTTGGCGAAAAGCACACGATTCGTTTAACAGGAACAAGCCTAACAGCACATTCTATAGCGCTCGTTATGAAGAATTGACAGCTTTCTTCAAAGAATATGCTGACCTAAGTGAAAAATAATCACGAAATATAGAGAATAACAAAACTTCGGATTTAATGAACGAAATATTCGGTGAAGAGGTAGGCGAGTTTAGGAACAGAGCAGTGATTGTTTCTGCATACCTTTTCGTTGAGCAACTAATAGAAAAAGGGAAAGTAAACCAGCTTCCGGCGTTTAAAACATTTTATATTCGCTTTTTAGACAAACTCTCATATGAAGCAGCTCGTGGGCTTGATTATCACCCTGAGTATCATGAATTACTAGACTTCCAAACGAATATATTACAGGCAGCTGTTGGTCGAGCCGCTATTGAAGCCAGGCACAAAATAATTACTGAATACTTTGATTATTTCATCAGATCTCATGGAGAGATCAAAACAACCAAAAAATTGTAGTTGTAACCTATTTTTCGTGTAAAGAATTAAATTGTTCTATTACAATAAAAAACAAGGGAGTTAGGGTTAATCTTGCCAAAGAGGCTATTGAACGTTTCAGCTTTCTTTTCATTATTCAAGCGAGGACTGAAACTTCCTCTTCTCAAATTACAATCACTAAGAATAATTCGAGTTGATGATCGGCAATGACCAATTTAGACTGTAAAAAATGTGACAATCCGTGCATTATTCTCAATAGCAAGTCGAAGATTGAAGCAAGACACAATGAGCCATTTTGTTGTTACTTCAAGGATCATGAGCTAACCGGAAGCTTTGACGACCTATTAGAAGGGATTATACAGCGAGTTACTTATGCGTGTAAGACACTATACCCATCAAAACAACCACCAAGTGACCAATCCTTACGAAATCTAAGGGGTGCTTGGTTTGAGACCGCTATAGCAGTGATTTCTTGGAACGCTTCAGTTGAGCATAATAATTTGAGCGCTATGAAAATTGCTGTCTTAAAATTTCCTCCCGCAAGCAGAATTCAATGGTGGGATATTTTTGACAATCGAGCAAAGATAGTGCTCGATGAAGGTTTATTCAGATCCTTGAAGAAGGTTGGCATCAAAATGACTCTGCCAAACCCTGATTTGCTGTGTATAGGCGGAATAAATGAAAATATAGCCAACCTAATAGACACTGCAACGGTGAAGCCTACACTAGATTTTATCAGAAAAATTGAAAAAATGTACGAATTTGTTAAGGAAACATGTCCATACAACTCGCTTAAATTCGGTCTTTCAGTTAAGAATGAACTAAAACCTGATCGACGGTATCTTATCGTATATGAGGGAAGTTTAGTTAAAGCAATTATTTCCCACCTTCAGATGCGGTTCTGGGATATTACGTTCGATACTAAATATTACGGGCTTGTCCACAAGCCATTGTCTTCACAAGATAAAATTGTCTATACAAATCCATCTATTGATTCTATTGTTGATGTCCATGCAAAGCCTCGAAAAGCGGTTGATGAAATAATAGCCTGTGAAGAAGTAAGTGATGCCCAAGAGATAATAAAGAAATGGATAGAATCTGGCTAGAGCTTCTTATTTTTCAAATCATAGATAAGAATGCTCTCTGTATCTATTGCTGCTCCGTATTCTCGCATCTTTGGTAACCTTTTACTTGGCAACTTTCGGCTATAGCAAGCATCCAGTTTTATGCCCATGTTGGAGAATAATTCTGTTGTTATCCTTGCATTATCAAAAACGTTATTCAAAAGGACTCTTTGACCAATGACAATGGCTATTTTATCCGAGGTTACTCTTGCCATGTTCTGGAGGGCATGGTAATAATCGCTATAAAAAGCAATCGCTTCCATCTCAGTCCGTTTGTTATGCTTAACTTTTTCAATTAATCCCTTCAGTGTTGGTGAATCAGGACAACGAAAGTCTTTTCTCTTACCGACCCAACCTAACGTCTGCTCCTTAAACGCAAGTATTTCCTCTCTAGACACCTTTAACCAGAACAACATATTTCGAGAAAACTGGAAGTAAGGTACGCCATTCCTTTCGTCGCCGTAGGGTGGCGAGCAAATTATGGTTGTAAATTCGTCGTCCTGAAATGGAAGCATCTTTGCAGTGTTTGCTGGAATTACTTTGACGATTGAATTCTTCTCTAACTCTGAGACACGCTCGATACTATAATTTGCTCTTGCAGTAAAACAGTCAATTACATCGGGCGTAAAACGGTCCAGTTCTTGGGGCTCAAGTTTACGTAACCGAATTTCATTCCTATAAGTTAGCGAAACATCCCTTGCAGTAGCGGATAAAACGCATTGATAGAAGTTTCTCAATTTATCATATTTAATGCTGTTAATAAAATTGGCTAACGCACTCAAAGGCTTTAGCATATACGGTTTGTACCAAAAGTGGATCATTGAATTTCTTGGGAATTCAATGTAGTCATTTGGGTGATTTATCACATAATGAATAATTTCATTTTTTTGGCATTCGAGATGGTTTTTTTCAATTGGTGTTGTTTTTGCCCTTGAGATAATAGACGCCAACGGGTTAATGTCCACACCCGTTGACTCAAAGTGATTAAGCATGCCTTCAACTAAGACGGCGCCGCCACCACAAAAAGGGTCGAGAAGTCGTTTAGGCTTTGTGAGCTTAATTATCTTGCGAGCAAGGGGAGGGTTCATGGCTGCCAGCCAGGTGTGTATCCCATGGGTTGAATACTGTGTGTTATAACCATTAAAGTTCCATTCTGTAAGATTGTGAAGGTCTATATCGACTTCCGAAAGGATTTTTAATTGTCCCATTTTGTCCTCCCTCCCCATGTAAACTGTTTTACATTGTCAGAAGTTATTTAAGAACTATAAAACTTTTATCAGCAATCCCTGTGAAGGTGACCAACCGATGATGCCTTTTAAAAACGCTGCGTTTTTTTCTCAAAATAAATGATCTCTCGAGAACAGTACGGTAAATAGGTTCGTTGCCTGATGGCTGTCTGGTTCTGCTTTGTCTGCATAATCCTGATAGAAGTTTTTTTTTGAGAGCCTCGAGCGGGCCTTGCTCCCGCGGCCTGCTGCTTACAAGGCAGCCGCTCTACTGGGCTGAGCTATCGAGGCGCCCGATGTTGCCCAGAACACACACATCATAAAACTTTAAGCAAATAAAAGTTACTGCTGTAAAAGGGGGATATGTGGAGTTGTGGGTTATGGTGGCGCTGCATTTTAGCCCGTGTTTGTATGCGACGGCTGGCTTGATACAGTCAAATCGCCTTAGTGCCCTTTTTTTAGCGGTAATTCTATGAAGAACCGGGTGCCTGCTCCCTCCTCTGTCTCGTAGGTTATTTCCCCGTTTAGGCCGTTCACTAGGCGCTTTACCACTGCCAGCCCGAGTCCTTGCCCTTTGGATTTGGTGGTGAAGAGGGGCGTGAAGAGTTTTTGTCTTGCCTGCTCCGGGATGCCCATGCCTGTGTCTGCCACACTTATCTGTAAATGGTTAGCTGTCGCCTTTGCCTGAAGCGTCAGTTTTCCGCCCTCCGGCATCGCTTGCAGGGCATTGTTAACTAGGTTGTTGAGTATTCTTTTGAGGTACGCGGGGTCAGTGAGAAAAACAATCTCCTCTGTTTCCAGCTGGGCCTCTACATTTTTTGGTATCTGGATAGCTGACAGGACAGCCCTCAGCAAATCATTGATGTTCACCGGGATATGCTGGGGCGCGAGGGGTCTTGTGTAATCCTGCAAATCGCTAACTATCTTGTTGATGTAGAAAACGTTCTCCTCGATCTTCTCCAGGCTCTCCTCGACGCCTTCAAGCCCCCGGCATTCCGGATGACTCCCAAGCTCCATCCGTATCAGGTACAAGTCGCCCTCGATGGACTGCAATGGATTACGGATATCATGGCCCACCATGCTTGCGGTTTGCCCAATCGCCAAAAGCCGCTTGTTCTGTTCCTCCTCAGTTTTGTCCTCAACGATGATGAGTATCCCAAGGGTAGAGGGATAAGTGGAAATCTCAAAAATCGCGTCCTTACCGGTCTCCCTGCTTTTTGTATTCATCATAAAGCGGGCGGATTGCCTATCCTGCAGGGCAGAATAATAGGGGGTAACATCCACCGACTGCATCTCAGGCAGCACCTCGTAGATTTTTTTTCCCAACGCATCCTTCGCCTCCACCGTGGTTACTCTCTCAGCGGCTTTGTTCCAGTGAATAACATTTAGTTCCCAATCCGTGGCAATAAAGCCCTCACCGAAACTCTCATACAACTCCCTGTAGCTCTGCTCGCTTTCACGGATTTTTCTGGTGCGCTCCGCCACCATTTTCTCTAAATTATCCGCGTGCTCTTTGAGCTGGGTCTGCGCCTCACGAAGCGCCTCCTCGGCTTTTTTGCGTTCAGATACTTCTTTCTCCAGCTGCTGCTTAGACGCAGTGGCCGTTATGAGGCTGCCGAGCACTTCGTCGAATTCAGCGAATAACTCAGTGATTTCGTTGTTGCCGCTTTTCTGTTTGAGTTCCTTTGGCTCTTTGTGGTTGATGTCCTTGGTTTTTTTCTGAAGCATAGCTATCGGGGGCAGGATGCGTCTAAAAACCAAAAAATACGTCAAGAGAAAAAACGCGATGAACAAAGCCACTAAACTGACGTTTAACATCCTGTTGGTTTGGTAGGTTTGGCTAATCTGCTGGTCAACGGTTAATGTAAGCTGCCTGGATTCTGAAATTAACCCTTGAATTTGCCCATCCATCTCGCTCCATTGGCTTCCGAGGATGCTCATGTTTAGGGCACTTGGGGGTTGCTCCGTTGGAACATTGTTTTCCGGGGAAGCCGCCACGTAAGCGTTAAACGTTGCATTCACTGTCGTTAACTCCGTCATCATCCTGTCCGCTAACGTTTGGCTCTGCGGGTAAGTGTCATTTAAGGCGCAAAGGTCAGTGTAGAGCAGCAGAACATTTGCCTGCCAAATGGAAAGGTTCCCTTGATACAGTAAATAGTTGGCGTAGACATAACCCAATTCTTTTGCGGCGCTTTCGATGTCAGAGGCGATTTCTCCTTGGCTGTGAAGGTTAACTAGCGTTAGGTCTATGGAAAAAATCGAAGAAGCAGTGAACGCGGTGAACAAGCCAAAAACGGCGATGGCGATTAAGAATTGGCTTCTTAACCTCATGCAATTCCCAAATAACCATAGGTACCGTTACATTTTACCTTTCCGAAGGACCCCTCGGCGGGTTTTATAGCCTAAATCCTATCCATGCCGCCAACGCATCCGCCCGCCCGCAGAAAAGTGGACGTGCGGTCGCCCCTTGGCTTATCTGAACATAATGCGCCCAGCGGCAATGTAGATCAAGAAAAACTCGGCGGATGCCATCATAAGCCCCTAGAAAAGTGTCAATTACCCCAAAAACCCCTGGTTCTATGTGGAACAAAAACCTTCAAGGTTGTTCCAGATGATGCGACATCTTTTTATGAGGGTTTGCGGTAGAGTTGTTTCCCCATTAGTTGGGCTCGCTACCTGAAAATGCAGGTGCGAGAGAGATAGAAGCGCAACGTAACCAGACAAAGCACCGACGACCAACATAGCCAAACCGCAACGATAGACTTATATTAACCGTTGACGCTTCTAATGCAATCCCAGTAACATGGGTTACACAACAAAAAAAGATGCAGCTCCCCACCAGAAAACGATGGGGGGTGAAGCGGTGAATGGGCGTATCCATACTGGACGCTTAAAATGACACCATGCACAGGACAAACATATACAACGACGCCAAAACACTTAATTTGAAACATATGTGTTTCACTAAACGCCAAACAGACACTACCATTGGCCCGTAACATGCCACGCTGTCTGGAGGATGGCTCGGCTTGAGAGCCGAAGAAGGGCGCGGCAAGCCGCGATACC